>NZ_DAMBMM010000022.1:0-4216 GCF_032065005.1 Sphingobacterium sp. | reverse complement strand
TTTCTATCAATTCCCTGTAGAAAGAAAACAGTTTGCTCATCTTCCAATTCTGAACGAATAGTGAAGAATCTGTACGGTTTTCCTCCCACCGTCCCTGTCATCCTTTACCGAAGGTAAAGGAACTGTACGCCAATACCATGATGGTTGTCTTTGATTTTAAAAGTTCGCATTTCTCCGAGATGCTTCGTTCCTACCAATGACAGTCTGGTAGAACTGTGTTTCTAGCCATTCGGGGCCATATTTATTTACCAGAAGATATTTCTAGCCGCCATACATCCCCAGCGGGGATGAATTATTTTAGCATGAATGGTATGAACCATAAAGGGCTAATGGCATACATTTAAGAGATATAGGTTCGGATGGGGGGCTAGGAGATTTCCTGGATTTTGTTTTAACCTTATTCGAGACATATTCGGAAAATTCGCAAAGTGGATAGAATATTTCTCGAATATGGCTCGAATGATTCTCGAATAAGGTCAGAATTAGGATAAGAAAATGACTTTAATTTTCTAAGTCCATGATCTCTTCTGCCAATGTCTCCCAATCTTGTTGCAGGGTTTCCAATTTGGCTTTTTCAGAGTTGTAATTTCTGGTATGTTCCTGCAATTTTACTGCATCGGAATAGATTTCCTCTTGAGCAAGCTCGGTTTCCAATTGCTTAACCAAGGTTTCTTGGTTTCCAATATTTTCCTCCAAGGCTGCAAGTTCCTTGTTTTTCTTCTGGATAATTCTTTTGGTATCTTCAGTAGGAGCGACTTTCTCCTTTTTAGGTTCCTCTTTCGGTTTCTTTTCCTGTTTTGCTTCGGGTTTGATCACACGTTTCGAGTTCCACTCCTCATATTCCTGGTAGGTACCTGGATACTCCTTGATTTCTTTGTCTTCGATAAACCAAATCTTGTTGGCCACATGCTCTAAGAAGTAACGGTCGTGGGAAACCACGATCAATGTACCCTCATATTGTTGCATGGCTTGGATCAAGATATTGACAGAAGCCATATCCAAGTGGTTGGTCGGCTCATCGAGTACTAGGAAGTTAGCATCTGCAGTCAATGCCTTAGCTAAAGCCACCCTTGATTTTTCACCTCCGGAAAGGACTTTGATTTTTTTGAAAACATCATCTCCCGTAAAAAGGAAACTTCCCAAGATGGAACGTAGTTCTGTTTCGGTATGCTTAGGTGCAAAGGCTACCAATTCCTGTAAAATGGAATTTTCTAAGTGCAAGGCTTCTAATTGATGCTGAGCAAAGAAGGTTTGGGAAACATTATGTCCCTTAGTACTCTTGCCTTCAAATTCAGAATCTGCATCTGCTACGATCCGCAATAGGGTTGATTTACCTTTACCATTGGCACCGATCAACGCAATTTTATCACCTTTTTCAATCAGGCCATTTGTATTTTCCAGGATTTCTACGTTCGGGTAAGATTTGGAAATGTTTTCCATGGTTACCACATGTCGACCTGATGGTTTGGAGAATTTAAAGCTGAAGTTCACTTCAGGATTGTCATCATCTACCTCATCCACCTTCTCCATACGGTCAAGGGCTTTGATTCGTGATTGCACCATTTTAGCCTTACTTGCTTTCGAACGGAACCTTTCGATCAACCTTTCCTCTTGTTTGATCTTGGCCTGTTGGTTTTTATACTGATTGCCTTGGATTTCTTCACGCAATGATTTTTCTTCCAGATAGAAGCTGTAATTTCCAGCATAAAGGGTTAATTTTCCTTTTCTGGATTCCACAGTTTTATTGATAATCCTATCCAAGAAATAGCGGTCATGGGAAACAATCACAATTGCACCTTCAAAACTTTGTAGGTAGGTTTCCAACCATTTGATGGACGGTAAGTCCAAGTGGTTGGTAGGCTCATCCAGCAAAAGGATATCAGGAGCTTGCAGGAGGATCCTGGCCAGCATGACACGCATTCGCCAACCTCCAGAGAAGGTGGCCAAAGGTCTTTTTTGTTCCTCTTCCGAGAAACCAAGACCAGCTAGGATTTCATGAGCACGAAATTCGATACTGTAACCATCCAATGCCTCAAATTCAGTCTGTTTATCACTCAGTTTATTCAGGATTTCATCCGAATAGTCCGTTTCTAACTTCTTGAGCAGATTTTCAATTTCAGTATGTAACTGATTCTGTCTTTCAAAAGCTTCCATAGCGACATGGAGAATGCTTTTTTCAGAATGATAGGAAAGCAGGTCCTGATTTAAATAACCTAATTTCAGGTCTTTGGCCATGGATATGGTTCCGCTGGTAGGTGCGTATTCCCCTACAATAAGTTTCAATAAAGTGGACTTTCCGGTACCGTTAGCACCGATAAGACCTGCTTTATCCCCTGGTTTGATATGCCAGTTTGCCTCATCGTACAATGCCCTAGAGCCAATTTCAAATGTTAAGTTATTTATAGATATCATTTCGGGTGCAAAAGTAATGAATATTTCTGCATCTTTGGCTACCTTTGCACTCATGTATAAGCTAGTTAAACCATTTTTCTTCTCAATGAACCCTGAACAAGCACACCATAATGTGACTTCAGGCTTGAAATTTTTTAATAAAGTATGGGGTTCAAAAGCATTGTTGAAATCCTTGTATTGTGTAGAAGATCCTCGGTTAGAAACCAAGGTCTTTGGCTTGACCTTTAAGAACCCTGTTGGTTTGGCAGCTGGTTTCGATAAGAACGCAGAATACATCGAGGATATGGCTAGACTAGGATTTGGCTTTATTGAAATCGGTACCGTTACACCAAAGCCGCAACCTGGAAATGATAAACCAAGGATGTTCAGGCTGGTCGATGACCATGCTTTGATCAACCGTATGGGATTCAATAATAAGGGTGCTGATGTAGCTGCCGGAAAACTGAAATTCATAAAGGAAAGAAACGGTGTTTTGATCGGTGGAAATATCGGTAAAAATAAGGTTACACCAAATGAAGAAGCTGTAAATGACTATATCTATTGCTTCAAGGCTTTGTTTGACTACGTTGATTATTTTGTGGTGAACGTAAGTTCCCCGAATACACCGGGCTTACGTGATCTTCAGGAAAAAGAACCGCTTATGCATATCCTGAATACATTGCAGCAATTGAACCTGGAAAAGGCAAACCCAAAGCCTATCCTTTTAAAGATTGCGCCTGATTTGACCTTCACCCAATTGGATGATATCGTTGAGATCGTGATGGAAACCAAAATCGCGGGAGTAATTGCAACCAATACGACCATCGCTAGAGAAGGGTTACAGAGTCACCGAATGTTGGTGCAAGAACCAGGTGGCGTCAGCGGAAAACCATTGACCCGTCGTTCGACCGAGGTGATCAAATATTTAGCAGATAAATCCAATAAAGCCTTCCCGATCATTGGGGTAGGTGGTATACATTCTGCTGCGGATGCCATTGAGAAATTAAATGCTGGAGCAAGTTTGGTCCAGGTCTATACAGGTTTTATCTATGAAGGGCCTTCATTGGTAGCAGATATCTGTAAGGGGATCTTGAAAGAGAGAAGTAGGTAGAACCAGGATGGAAGGGATGAGAGGATGGGCCAAGATCTGGAAATGAACCAGGATGCCCTTCGACGCAGCTCAGGGTACGGGATTAGGGGATCGGCCAAGATCGTGTCCATCGTGTCGCTGGAAAGGTAGCCGATTTTGTAGGGGCTTATTGCATAAGCCCGCTTTCCACGTTTCACTCTGAATCGCTCTTTAGCGAATTTTGATTCTGAACAAATAGTGAGGAATCCGTACGGTTCTCCATTAAAGGACCCTGTCATCCTAAATCTTCGATTTAGGAACTGTACGCCAGTACAAACTTTTGAAGATAGAAGAATTGTACGCCAATGCAATTATTCACAAAAATAGATTTGCACGGCTCCTAGATTCTTCCTGCGTCAGGACGACAATGGGGGGGTGAACCGAAGATTTAGGAACTGTACGCCAGTACAAACTATTGAAGATAGAAGAATTGTACGCCAATGCAATAAATCACAAAAATAGGTTTGCAAAGTTCCAAGATTCTTCCTGCGTCAGGATAGGGATTTGTATTGACAAACCCCAGTAGGGGTGGAATCTTTGTAGAAATTTGATGTTTGTAATGGCGAACCCACAGCGTGGATGAAATATTTTTATGAAAATCTCCTTTTGCATAGAGTAAAAAAATAGTTCCCTCATCTTACGATTTCGGGATGAACTGTGTCTATTTCCAAATTTATTTTAAATTTTTTCCAAATT
>NZ_DAMBMM010000021.1:0-7674 GCF_032065005.1 Sphingobacterium sp. | reverse complement strand
TTTAAATAAATTTGGGTTTGTTGTTTTCCGAGATTCTTCCTTCGTCAGAATGACTGGAAGGTGGAAACCGAAGGTAAAGGACCTGTACGCCAATGTAACCGGTGAAGCAATACTTTTTTTGTTGTTTTTAAATAAATTTGGGTTTGCTGTATTTCGAGATTCTTCCTTCGTCAGAATGACTGGAAGGTGGAAACCGAAGGTAAAGGACCTGTACGCCAATGCAACCCGTGAAGCAATACTTTTTTCTTGTTTTTAAACAAATATAGGTTTGCTGTATTCCGAGATTCTTCCTTCGTCAGAATGACAGGAAGGTGGAAACCGAAGGTAAAGGACCTGTACGCCAATGCAACCGGTGAAGCAATACTTTTTTGTTGTTTTTAAACAAATATGGGTTTGCTGTATTCCGAGATTCTTCTTTCGTCAAAAAGACAGGAAGCTGGAAACCAAAGGTTGTTTGATACGATTCAAGAATATTTTGGAGAAAAGGTATACCTTAAGGGCACCGTTATGTTAAGAGGGGAAAAAGCATTAAAAAAGGCTTCGCCAAAATAGACAGTTTGAATAGTTTTGCTGCGCAGGCGTGTAAAAATTAAACAACAGATTTTTGGGTATTCTCGCTAGCGATATTTCAATACTTACTGTCGATGTACAAGGCGAAACCTTTTAACGGCAATATTTTTATTTATGCAGAGAAGCTGCTTCCGCAACCACAAGTGCTTGTTGCGTTTGGATTATTGAATGTAAATCCGCGAGCATCAAGACCGTTTTTAAAGTCGATCTCCATTCCTGCTAAATATAGCCCATGAGCTTTGTTCATAAAGACACGCATACCCTGAATGTTATATTCTGTATCGCCATCCTTGATTTGGTCGAATCCCAAAATGTAGCTCATCCCTGAACAACCTCCACCCTCTACGCCAATGCGCAATCCAAAATCAGCACCAATTTCTTGTTGGTCGATCAGTTTGTTTAGTTCGTTTAGTGCACCTTCGGTAAAAGTTACCGGAGCTACAGCTGTCAAATTATCTGAAGCCATATTAATTTCCTCTGAATTTACAGCTACAAAAATACATATTTTTCGCTTTCCTTTTAACAAGCAACCTTATTATGACAATCGGCAAACAGAGACCAGAAGGGGAATGAAGGGCATATACCAGTAGAAAAATTGCTTATTCATGGAATAGGGACCCTCGGGAATACTATCGTCAGCATGTGGTCGTTTTATGATTGTGAGGTTCAACAGTCCGTTATTCAATTGAGAAAAAACTTAACAAAATGGCAATCCTTAAAAATCATTGGAGAAATTTAGGTAATTATAAGCCCATTTCTTTGTAATTATCTATATTTGCAACAAATTTGAAATTTTAATACCCCCCAATAAAAAATATCAATATGGAAAGAGATCAATCCATTTTTAATCTAATTGCCGAGGAGCTAAAACGCCAAGAAGAAGGTATTGAGCTTATCGCTTCAGAAAACTTTGTGAGCAAGCAGGTTATGGAAGCCGCTGGTTCTGTTTTGACCAACAAATACGCAGAAGGACTTCCAGGAAAACGTTACTACGGAGGTTGTGAAGTTGTGGATAAAATTGAAACAATTGCCATCGACCGTGCAAAAGAATTGTTTGGCGCTGAATGGGTGAACGTACAACCTCACTCTGGTGCACAAGCAAATGCTGCTGTTTTCCTTGCCATCTTAAAACCTGGCGATAAAATCCTAGGATTCGATCTTAGCCATGGTGGTCACTTGACTCATGGTTCTCCAGCAAACTTCTCTGGTAAACTTTATCAACCATTATTCTATGGTGTAAAAGAAGATACTGGTCTAATCGACTACGAACAATTAGAAGAAACTGCTCGTCGTGAAAAACCAAAAGTGATTATCTGTGGTGCGTCTGCATATTCTCGTGACTGGGATTATGCCCGTATCCGTAAGGTTGCTGACGAAATCGGTGCTCTAGTTGTCGCTGACGTTTCTCACCCTGCTGGTTTGATCGCTCGCGGTCTATTGAACGATCCAATTCCTCACTGTCATATCGTAACGACAACGACTCACAAGACACTTCGTGGTCCTCGTGGTGGTATGATCATGGTAGGTAAGGATTTCGAAAACCCATGGGGCATCAAAACACCTAAAGGTGAAACACGTACCATTACCCAATTATTGGATCTAGCGGTATTCCCTGGAACGCAAGGTGGTCCTTTGGAGCACACTATTGCTGCAAAAGCAATTGCCTACGGTGAAGCGCTTTCAGATGATTACTTGACATACATTAAACAAGTTAAAACAAATGCTGCTGCCTTAGCACAGTTCTTTGTAGAAAGAGACTATAATATTATCTCTGGAGGTACAGACAACCACTTAATGTTGGTAGACCTTAGAAACAAAGATATCTCTGGTAAAGATGCAGAAGCTGTTTTAGGCTTAGCAGGTATCACAACCAATAAAAACATGGTTCCTTTTGATTCTCGCTCACCATTCGTTACATCAGGTGTTCGTTTCGGTACTGCGGCAATCACAACTCGTGGAATCAAAGAATACGAAATCATTCAAATCGGTGAATTGATCGACGAGGCATTGAACAACCGTTCAGACAATGCTGCGCTAGATCGTATCCACGGAAAAGTAAGAGAAATGATGGCTCAATTTCCTTTATATAAGTAATTGAGTAAAATATAACAATCAGATGGCTCTAAAGGATAACTTTGGAGCCATTTTTGTTATTAGGATTTAATGTGAAGAAATGTTAAAATACCAATCCATTTTTTGATTAATCGGAAATTTTAATTCTCTTTGAACTAATAACATTAAACAAATCGCTTATCGAAACACTACTACGCTTAAACTAAAATATTACAAAGACATAGAAAACTCTTACATCATTTGTGGAGGCATAATTATGAAACTATTGAATAAGAAAAGTGACCAGGAACTGGTACAAGCGTATGTTAAAGGCGAAGAAAGAGCCTTGCAAGTACTGTTAGAACGTTATAAAACGAAAATCTATACATCGATCTACCATCAGGTTAAAGATCAATACTTAGCTGAAGATATTTTCCAAGAGACTTTTATCAAAGTTATCAATACCCTAAAAGCTGGACGTTACAATGATGAAGGTAAGTTCTTGCCTTGGGTCATGCGTATTGCCCATAACATGGTTATCGACCATTTCAGAAAAGAAAAAAGAGCACCTAACGTAGTCAATAACGATGGTTTCGATATCTTTGAAATCCTGCAGTTCTCGGACGATAGCGTGGAAATGAAAATGGTAAAAGATCAACGTGATGTAGATCTTAAGAAAATCATCCAATTGCTTCCTGACGATCAAAAAGAAGTGCTGATCATGCGTCTTTTCTGTGATATGAGTTTTAAAGATATCGCGGACATTACAGAGGTAAGTATCAATACGGCCTTGGGGAGAATGCGTTATGCATTGAGCAACTTGAGAAAGATGATCGAGGAAAACAATATGATGTTTCAATTAGGATAATAATAGGATCAAGATAAATTTCAAATAGGTCTGCAAAAATTGCAGGCCTATTTTTTTGTCATGACCTTCTGGATGCTGACTTGGTTTCATTCGAGACATATTCCGAATTTCAGCAATGTGTCTCGAATAAGACTCGAATAAGGTTTAGAGAAATCCTTCAGATTTTTAATGGTCGGAAGTTGGTTTTTATTTAACTCTTGGGTAAGTTTTCTGTCACTTTGTCCTCTTTGTGTACATTTCGACTTGTTTTCGCGGTAATTTTTTCTTTCTTTGTGGTAAAAGATCTATTGGAATTAGATTTGATAGGATAATAGAAAAAAGAAAAATAAGATATTAAGATATGTACTGGATAATTTTTATCGGAATCATGGTAGTGAGCTGGATAGTTCAGTTTACTTTCAGAAATAAGTTCAAGAAATACTCGGAGATGCCACTGTCTTCAGGGCTTTCTGGAGCGGAGATAGCACAGAAGATGCTAAATGAGAATGGAATCAGTGATGTACAGGTTATTTCTGTGGAGGGACAATTGACAGACCACTATAACCCTGCACACAGAACGGTTAACTTAAGTCCTGATGTTTATCATGGACGTTCAGTTGCTGCTGCTGCCGTAGCTGCCCACGAATGTGGCCACGCGGTTCAACATGCAACAGCCTATTCTTGGTTGCAGTTCCGTTCTGCGATGGTGCCAATCGTAAGTGTTGCCTCAAAATTAACCACATGGGTGTTGATGATCGGGGTAATCATGATGGCATTCTCTGGTAATGTGTATGTGTTGGCTATTGGAGTTGCTGCGCTTGCATTGACGACTTTGTTCAGCTTTATCACTTTACCTGTAGAATTTGATGCTTCAAAACGTGCTTTGGCTTGGTTGGATGCTTCCAATATTACCCATAGCACTGAAGAACATGATGGTGCTAAAGATGCTTTGAAATGGGCTGCCATGACCTATGTGGTTGCTGCTCTTTCAGCATTGGTTACTTTACTGTACTACGCATCTATCTTGTTCGGTAGAAGAGATTAAGGTTTATAGAACCTATACAAATATGGCCCTGATTTTTCAATCAGGGCTTTCTTTGTTTTATGTCTTTTTTGGAACGGAATTGCTGGGAAAAAAATACAATAAAATAATTCTCGACAGTTAAACTTTTTTCACGAATTTCAGTCAAAAGCTTTAGTAAAACTTCCAAGAAGATTTACATTTAAAGACTAATTAATTGCTAATCATATGAAAAAGTTGCTGTTTACCATGCTGAGCATGTGTTTTATGTTTGCTGGCTATGCCCAGAATGATGTGCTGACCATTAAAGTGGATTCCGCTGGAAATACGATCTGGAAAAAGGAAGCCGAAATTTTTGAGATTCCTACCTTGAAGTTGAATGCCAGCGATAAATTAGTTTGGCAAAAAGTATATGAGACCGATCTAAGTCCAGAAGAAGTTTTTATGCGGATTAATGCCAAAGGTTTTATAATGGACCATTTCCGAAATGGAAATCAATTCTCCGGTCGATTGGTGAATGTGACGCCGAATCACGAGAATGCAAAAAAATATGTGAGCACTAGGAATCCAAAATTAGAATGGGCGGTCATAAATGCTGGTTTTCTTTTAGAAGTGAAAGATGGTAAGTATGTTGTGACAATTTCCAATATGATTCTCGAGCGAGTAGCCACTAAGCTCCATCAGGCAGATTTTTATCCCAAAGGAGAGCTTTCCCCCATTGAAGGATTAGCTTATCATAGAGGAAAGATAGGTCCTATGTTTTTGAAGTCTTATGGCGTGATTATCGATGATACCTTTGATCAATTGTTCCGTGATATTTCCACTCAATTGAAGGACGCAAAGGCAATTGTGGAGTAGGGGGAAGTAGAGATTAGACATTAGACAAAAGACAATAAGACAATAGAATAGGGAATTTAGAGCCAGGGTCCCTTCAACTCCCCAGGTTAAGGCTTAGGGCAATGTCATTGAGTTTAGAAAAAAACAAAATTTAAATTCTTTGTTACTTTTGGAGCCCAAAAGTAACCAAAAACCTTCGGCTCATTTAAGGTGGCTTTCGCACATTCCAACGCGCATAAATGAATGCCTTGTTGTCGGGAATATCTTTCAATAGATCATCCCTTTTAATGGGATGATCTATTGAAAGCATTCCAAGGCCAATCCCATCGCACAGGCATCGGCATTCTTTCCATTTTTCCGCCACTGGAAATGAGCCAGGGGCTAAAGAACTTCCTCTGGAAGGATTGAAGTTTGTTGAGTGTACCCCAACAAGATTGTAACTTCAGCATAAAAAAACCTAACTTAATGATATTGGCTCAGGGATTCTGTGCTTAGGCATTCTTATTCTCTTTTTCCTTGAAAAATAAGGGATATTGAAGGCAAAATCTTAAATTAAAAAAGCAAAAAGCTATATTTGTAGGATTAAGTCAAATCAGGTTTATGCCTAAAGTTTTCAGTTTAATACTGTTAACGGAACAAAGTATTGATTTTTAGAAAGTTAAAAGATGTTTTCAAATCTACAGGATAAATTAGACAGGGCCTTTAAGGTATTAAAGGGGCAGGGTAATATTACAGAGATCAACGTTGCGGAAACCATGAAAGAAATTCGCAAGGCATTATTGGATGCCGATGTGAACTACAAGACTGCCAAAACGTTTACCGATGATGTAAAGCAAAAAGCTTTAGGTGAGAATGTGTTGACCAGTATCTCTCCAGGTCAGTTGTTGACCAAGATCATGAACGATGAGCTTACGGAGTTGATGGGTGGTACGGTAACCGAGCTTGAAATTACGAAGAACCCGACTATTATCTTGATTGCTGGTTTGAACGGTGCTGGTAAAACGACCTTCTCGGGTAAGTTGGCCAACTTCCTAAAAGCATCTAAAGGCAAAAAACCTTTATTGGTAGCGGGTGACGTATATCGTCCTGCGGCGATCGATCAATTGGAGGTGTTGGGACAACAAGTTGGTGTTCCGGTTTATGTTGATCGTGAATCAACAGATCCAATCGGAATCGCTGTGGCCGGTGTTGAAGAAGCGAAGCGCAATGGTCAAAACGTGGTTATCATCGATACCGCTGGTCGTTTGGCGATTGACGAAGCGTTGATGAAAGAGATTACCGCGGTAAAAGATGCTACTCAGCCACATGAGATCTTGTTCGTTGTGGATTCCATGACAGGTCAAGATGCGGTGAACACAGCGAAAGCTTTCAACGACCGTTTAGACTTCACCGGTGTGGTATTGACCAAATTAGATGGTGATACCCGTGGTGGTGCTGCTCTTTCTATTAAATCTGTGGTAAACAAACCGATCAAGTTTATCGGTACAGGCGAGAAAATGGAAGCATTGGATGTTTTCCACCCTGATCGTATGGCTTCCCGTATCTTAGGTATGGGTGACGTGGTTTCCTTGGTAGAGCGTGCTCAACAGCAATTTGACGAGAAACAAGCAGCGGAACTTCAGAAGAAAATCCGTAAGAATAAATTTGATTTCAACGACTTTAAATCACAGATCCAACAGATCAAGAAAATGGGTAACATGAAGGATTTGATGGGCATGATTCCAGGAGTTGGAAAAGCAATTAAGGATGTCGAGATCGACGATGATGCATTCAAACCGATTGAAGCCATTATTGATTCCATGACTCCGTTTGAGCGTGAAAATCCAGATGCAATCGATCCTAAAAGAAGGAACAGGATTGCAAAAGGTTCTGGAACTAGCCTTGATGAAGTAAACAAACTGATGAAGCAGTTCTCGGATATGCGTAAAGTCATGAAGCAAATGTCTAATCCAGGTATGGCTGCCAAGATGATGCGTAATATGCCTAAGATGCCTGGTAAACCTTTCTAGGCTCTATAAAAAATATATAAAGAGGTTGCGGATTTTTTTCGCAACCTCTTTTTTTGTGGGATAATTGCGGTCAGGGAGGGTGCAGTTCATCCAGCGAAGATTGATTCCGTATTGTCTATTTATTTAAAACAACAAAAAAAGTATTGCCTTACGGGTTGCATTGGCGTACAGGTCCTTTACCTTTATTTTCCGCCTATCAGTCATTCTGACGAAGGAAGAATCTCGGAATGCAACAAACCCAAATTCATTTAAAAACAACAAAAAAGTATTGCTTCACGGGTTGCATTGGCGTACAGGTCCTTTACCTTTATTTTCCGCCTTGCAGTCATTCTGACGGA
>NZ_DAMBMM010000020.1:0-9438 GCF_032065005.1 Sphingobacterium sp. | reverse complement strand
TTTGGTATCCGTGAGCTCCTTCGTCGGTTTGGTTACTTTTGGGCTTCAAAAGTAATGAAGAGAATTGGTATCCGTGAGCTCCTTCGTCGGTTTGGTTACTTTTGGGTTTCAAAAGTAACGAGGAAATTTACAGAAAAATATCTCACCCCTTCCAATTGTTTTTTAAAACAGAAATCCACCTTCCGGAGGAAGCCCTTTATCCCTCAACTCATTCCTTTGTTGGAGAGATGGACAGCATGCGGATATCTGTTCACAAAAAAAAGCCACAATCAATGTGGCTCTCCATAGTGGTAATATTTTCGAATATTAAACTGTTGTATCGTCAATACTTGCGTCAGGAGCGTTCTCTTGGATTGATTTGATGCCGTTGCTGCGGCCAGCTTCGCTTTCATACATTTCGCTAGTTCCGATGATCTGACCGTTGGCAGCTTTTAGGTTGAAGTAAAACTTACCGTTCTTTGCTGTTAACTTGTCAAATTTTGAACTGTCTTGCGAATTTTTCTTAACGGACTGTATTCCGTTTTCGCAAGCTGCCTTAGTGGTATAACCTTCACTGCTTAGGATGACCTGCCCATTTGCAGCTTTTAGGTTGAACTGGAATTCCCCATTCTTCCTAGTTGAAATTACAAACTTTCCCATAGTTTAAATATTTAGTTATTTACTAATTTACTAAATTCCAATAAAATCCAAAACCCTCAAAAACCATAATAATGTTTAGCCAACTATTCGGCCATCGACATAATACCAAGTCCCCTGCAGTTTTTGGAACCTGGATTTTTCATGGTGCCGCTGTTTTTCACCGAAGGGATCCATATAAAAGGCCATAAATTCTACGGTGTTTTCGGTGGCTTTTATGATTTCCAATCCTTCCCATTTATTTTCCTTGCTCCACTGTTCAATTTCGGTCTTTTTCTGGAACCTTCTGCTGTTGGGGTGGAAGGAATTATACAGAAAATCGACCAAGGATAGGCAGAAAGCACTGTATCTTGCCCGCATCAGTTGCTCGGCTGATTCGGCATTTTTTAAGTCAAGATGTACAGTTTTGCAACAATCTTCATAATTATTTTCAGAACCACAATAACAATTCATGTTCATATTCAAGGGATTAAGCTTTTCTTGTTTTTTATGGACCAATGTTGGTCTAAAACTTGTTTACCGAATATACAGATGTTTCGTTTGTCACAGAAATATCTATATAAGGAATGTTACAAACTATTAATGAAGAATCGCCGTTATAATGGCAAACAATAACCCCTAAATGACAACATTGAAAAATGAATTAGTAGGCACATGGCAACTACTATCCTATATAGAAGTACCTATTAAAGGTGCAGATTCAATATTCCCGATGGGCCAATCTCCAAAGGGATTATTAATGTATGGAGCTGATGGCTTTATGTCAGTCCAGATATCAAGTTCAGAGCGCAGTCAATATGCCTCGGATGACCGCTATTTAGCGAACGAAAAGGAAATCCAAGAACAGGTCAAAGGTTTTATCGCTTTTGCAGGTTCATACAAGATTGACAATAACAATGCGATTGTTCAATATTCCATTACGACCTCTTCATTCCCGAATTGGGAAGGTCAATTCCAGGAGCGCAAGATCGATTTTGAAGGTGATATCCTGTACTTAAAATCCGTAGAACCGATTCTTTCGGACGGTATCATGGTCAATAGCTATATGACTTGGCAACGCATAGAAAAAGCTGAGTTTGTTTCAAGACGTGAAAAATTCATCGAATACACGACTGCAAAAGTTGTTAACCCATAATTGGATAGGAGCGGGGCATCGCCCAGCTCAGCCCTACGGTTGAGACTCTGCCTATCAATGAAGAAAGAAAATAAATAGCCTCCTTTTAACCTTTAGCATTTTTGCTCATCTTTCTGTTCTCAATTCTTAGGTACCATTAACCAATTCCCACTCCAGTACCAATACCGAATTCCCACCCCAGTACCCAGTTCTCAATTTCCAGTTCTCTTGTCTTATGTCTTCTGTCTATCCTAACGTGAAATATTTTTTACATTAAGATGTATCTGATATTTTTTCAAAATTCCGTACCTTTGTGCCATCAATTCAAGATATGAGTGACGCTATAAAACACGAGTGCGGTATCGCACTAATCCGACTACTAAAACCCCTATCTTATTATCAAGAAAAATACGGTACGCCCTATTACGGCATCAACAAATTGTACCTTCTTATGGAGAAGCAGCACAATAGAGGCCAGGATGGAGCGGGTATTGCGACGATTAAGTTCGACGTCAAGCCTGGTAACCGTTATATTTCAAGGTACAGGGCCATGGGGTCTTCGGCAGTTGCCGAAATCTTCGAATACGTTCAGAAGAAGTTCGCTGCGGTTAACAAAGCTTATCCTGAGGAGTCCAAGGACACCCAATGGTTGAAAGACAATGTGAGCTTCACGGGCGAAGTGTTATTAGGCCATTTGCGTTACGGCACACATGGTAAAAACAGTATTGAAAGCTGTCATCCATTCCTTAGACAGAACAACTGGATGTCCAGAAATCTCGTTGTAGCAGGGAACTTCAACATGACCAATGTAGATGAACTGTTGCAGCAACTGTACGATCTCGGACAGCACCCTAAGGAACAAGCGGATACGGTTACGGTACTGGAAAAAATCGGTCACTTTCTAGATGAAGAAAACCAAAAGCTTTTCGATAAATTCAAACAGGACGGTTATTCCAATATTGAGATTTCCGCCCAGATTGCGAAAAACATCGATGTTGCCAAGATATTGACCCGTTCAGCAAAGACTTGGGATGGTGGCTATACCATCGCCGGAATTTTTGGACATGGGGATGCTTTCGTCATGCGTGACCCCGCTGGTATCCGTCCAGCATTCTACTACCAAGACGATGAAGTGTTGGTCGTGGCTTCGGAAAGACCAGTAATACAAACAGCTTTCAATATTCCTTTGACCGCTGTCAAAGAGATCAAACCAGGCCATGCCTTGATCGCTAAAAAAGACGGAACGGTAACTGAAGAAATGTTCAGACAACCCGTAGAACAAATGTCCTGTTCGTTCGAGAGGATCTATTTCTCCAGAGGGTCAGATGCTGATATCTATCAGGAACGTAAATCCCTAGGTAAATTATTGATCCCCCAAGTATTGAAGGGCATCAACAACGATATCAAGAATACGGTATTCTCTTTCATCCCGAATACTGCCGAAGTATCTTACTACGGTATGATGGAAGGAATCAACCAGCATGTCAGAGATTGCCAGAAAGAGGTACTTTTGAACCGCACGGATAAAATCTCGGATGAAGAACTGAATGAAGTATTGGATCTGAAACCTCGTTTCGAGAAATTGAACGTGAAAGATGCCAAACTCCGTACCTTTATCACGCAGGATGCTGATCGCCAAGATATGGTACAACATGTCTACGATACAACTTACGGTATCGTAAATGACCATGAAGATACCATCGTTGCCATCGATGACTCCATAGTAAGGGGAACGACCTTAAAACAGAGTATCCTAACCATTCTGGACCGTCTACATCCTAAAAAGATCGTGATCGTTTCTTCAGCCCCTCAGATCCGTTATCCGGACTGTTATGGTATCGATATGTCCAGGATGTCAGAGTTCGTTGCATTTGAGGCAGCAATCGCCTTATTGCGCAAGAATGGATTGGCCCACATCATTGATGAGGTCTATCAAAAATGTTTGGCTTCGACGACGATGCCGAAAGATCAGGTTGAAAACTATGTAAAGGCAATCTATGAGCCTTTTACCGATGATCAAATCTCGCAAGAGATCTCCAGGATCGTGAAGCCCCATAACCTGAACGCAGAGTTGGAAGTGATATTCCAAACGTTGGATAATTTGCATATTGCCTGTCCAAACCACAAAGGTGACTGGTACTTCTCTGGTAACTATCCTACGCCGGGAGGGAACAAGGTTGTAAACCGTGCCTTCATGAACTGGATGGAAGGAAAGAATGTAAGAGCATACTTTAGCAGCTAGTCTGAATTATAAAAATATTAAAATTTAAAGGCCATGATTTTATCATGGCCTTTTTCGTGCTTATTATCTTGATCTCAGTTTGGTCTTGTTCGAGACACATTCGGAAAATTGAAAATATGTTAGGGATCAATTCCCAATTCAATCCAGTAGATTCCCGAATGATTCTCGAATATGTCTCGAATAAGGTGGGTCCTTTAGCCAAAATCCTATCCAAAAAAAAGGCCTTTTGGTAGGTTGATTTGAATTCAAAATATTATTGAAATTCCTTGTTGAAGGAATCATGCTATATTTTCCAGAATAGCATTGCATGGTCATTACCCGAAGCTAGGAAATTTTACCGTTATTCCATGTTTCAAACAATGTAATCAAAAAAAAGATCATGAACCCCAGTTTCAATAACCGGATCCATGATCTTTATCTTTTATCGGAACCTCCGTCTAAATACTAAGTACTTAGTACTAAATACTTAATTCAGAACAGTTTTAGATTTACCTGTTTCTTCATCATGCTGTGTGGCAATCAGGGTAGAGGTTGGTTCCAAAGGATGTTTCTTTACAAATTTTGTAGACGCCAGATATTCTTTGTTTCCGGCATAGATATACATCAGACTTCCACCTTTGATCGTATTGATGATCGGTTTGGTCAATTCGCGAGGTAGGGCAGGGCAGCCGTAGCTTCTTCCCAATCTACCGGTTGATTTAATGATATCTGTACTGCAATAATCAGCTCCATGAACCACGATGGCTCTAGGTCTTGCTTGATCATTGATTCCTTTTTCAAGTCCATCCAGGCGCAATGAGAATCCATTTCCGCCGTAATAGGTTTCTTCAGCGTAGTAGAACCCTAGTGAACTTTGGAAAGATCCGTGTTTGTTAGAAAAAGATTTTGCAAATTTTTCACCGCTGTTTCTCCCATGGGAAACAATGTTGTGATATAAAAGCTTTTTAGCTTTCATGTCCAGAACATACATTCTTTTGTCGGTTGAAGGCAAGGTGAAATCAATGATGGTCATGATGTTCCTGTTCTTCGGGTTCAATTGCTGGTAACCTTGCATAGCTTGCTCGAAGGCGTCCCATTTAATGATCCCTTGCAGTTTCATTTCATCATATAATTCTTTAACTGGATCTTTTACTACTTCTACTTTTGTCTGTGTGATTTCTTTAGGAGCATTTACTTGCGGATTGATGTTTAGGTCTCCTGACATTGTGGAGGTCGCAATAGCCCATAATGAAATAAGCAATAGTTTATTCATAAGCACATTTTCCTAGTCTCTTTTTACAAAGCTAGGAAAAATATGACAATCAAAGTGTTAAATAAGGTTTTAGTCTATTACAACCACCAGGGATTTAAAGGGTTTTGACGTGTCGTAAACAAACTTGGCATGAGATGACGCGTTTCTGACACACATATGTGACCTTGGTGTCGTACCCAATGACCATGAATACTCCACGATTTTCCCTTTGGGATTATTGACCGGCACACCATGGATATAGCCTCCATTGGTGAATCGGGACGCATATGGCGCAAATCCTTCAATGGTCGTCGTCCCATCGCCGTAATAGAACATTTTTGGTTTCTGTTCTTGGACCATAAAGATTCCAACCGGTGTTTCCATCTGGTGGGGTGGGTTGTGCTGACCCGATGTGGCAGGGTTCATACTGCGGATTTTCCATTCATTTTCGCCCGTTCTTTCCACGGTCATAATATTTTGGTTTGTAACATCCACAATGTTGACATGGGTAATTTTCAGGGAATCACCGATAGATTTAACATATCTTTTCGGAACAAACCAAGTGCCTTCAAAAGAGATTCCATTGACCTTGACCATCTTTAAGGTGTCGGCACTTTCCAGGCTTACCAAGGATCCATCACGGCCGTAAATGGAAGGTTTTTTACTGTCTTCCGCTTGGTATAGCGGTGCAGACTGATATTTTTCGGTGCCTAAGGTGTCGGAAACACGTTTATAGGCATTTCGGACAAAGTTTTCCACGACGGCGGCTTCGCCATTGCGGTTCTTATAGTTTTGAAGGACGCCATACTGATGGGGAGCCCTTTGGAAATTTTCAATGAATGCCAATTTTTCCTTGATCTTTTCAATCTGGAATTGGCGTGTGGTATCCTTGTAAGGATAGGTTTCCTCTAAAGAGTGTTTATCGTATTGTAGATCTTTTTCCAGTTTGATGTCAGCTGCAGTGCGAGGTCTTTCCCTTTCTGCTCTTTCCGCTTCTTCTTGAGCTTTTTTAACTCTTTCTATGGAATCTTGCTTTCTTTTCTCAGCAGCACTAGTGGTTTTTGACGAGTTCTTACAGGATGCAACGATTAGTAAAGCAAACAGTAAGGACCAGAAAAAGTAATGTTTCATTCGCTAGTTTGGTGTTTTTTAGTGGATTGTAATCTATTTTTGATGCAAAAATAGGATTAACTTCAATATCAACCTATTGAATACTAAAAATCATTCCATTATTTCGGAAATTTGGAAATTAATTCTCAAATTCATCAAATGAAGCTAAATAACTACATCACCATTGCCGTTGGAGTTATCATTAACAAACAGGACGAGTTATTGACCGTCCAAAAGAATGGATCCAGCTATTATCAGCTTCCGGGCGGTAAGATTGAAGGAGAAGAGCGGCCAGTGGATAGTTTGATCCGGGAACTGCACGAAGAACTGCATATCAACCTAAATGAGCAGCACTGTAAGCTCCTAGGTGTGCATGAAGCACAAGCAGTCAATGAACAGGGGAAAACGGTCCGTGGCTATGTTTTTCAATGTGATTTTGTGGATCAATTTGAAAAGATAGAACCACATGCGGAACTTAGGGAAATCCGTTGGGTAAAGAAAACGGAGATAGAAGAAGTGAAATTGGCCAACCTATTGAAACAATTTGCATTGCCCATCTGGATGGACAAATAGGTCTTGATTAGAATGGTCTGTAATCAATAAAGGGATTGCCTAAGCAGGCAATCCCTTTATCTATGATAATTATTTTCGATTAAAAGTGAAAAGTAACACCAACAGTTGGAGCCAATGAATTTACGTTCAATCCATATGTATTTACTGTAGATTTTACATCAGTAGCTTCATCAGTTGAAGAACCATTGTTGTAGAACAAACCTTTTACTTTAAATTCAATACCTAAGTTTGAAGTAGGGAAGTAAGCCACACCAGGAGCTAATTCCACACCATAGTTTGCCGTAGTACTTGTTTTATCACCATTTAATTTTTCAGTACCCCATGACATAGGAACGGACAATTGACCGAAGAATTTTACAGGACCTTCATTGTTACTGTACATTCTTCCAAATGGAGCAACTACAAAAGAAGAAAAGTTATTTTTTGTGTCAGGACCATTTTGGCGTTCATTCCAAGAGTAACCAATACCAGTACCTACAGCGATATTATCTGCTACAAAGTAACCCACATTAGGGATAATGCTAAATTCATTTGATTTTGTGTCTGAATCTTTAAAAGAATGACCTTGGTAGGTAACTTGGCCACCTAGCATAAATTTACCTTTTTCAGTTTGTGCATTTGCTGCTAATCCTAATACTGCTACAGCAGATAATGTAAGTAATAATTTTTTCATGATTTCAATATTAATTGTTTGACTTTATTGTCATATATGGTCAAATAGTCAATCTCTGTACCAACTTGTTTGATGGTTTAGATGTTTAAGCAACTATTTTTTTCAACTAATCAATAAGGCATTGAAATACAGATAGTTTAAATTATTTACCAGATTTTTTAATGACAATTAACAAACAATCCTCAGACCATAGCAAATTTCTTCAACTGATAATAGTTAAAATAATAGCCAAATTGTCATGGATTTCGGGAAATCTAGACTGTCAAAAAATCCTTTTGTTTGTCAGGTCCCCATGAATTAGGCATAGGCGACGACCCTTGTCGGATTTTCCTGAACGCTTGAGGGGTCACAGCTTTATTAGGATGCAAGGGGTTTCTGTGGGATATGCTAAAGGAAATGGGGTTGTTCCTTAAATAATTGAAGGTATACTCAAATGGGATTTATAAATTTTAAGTTTTAAATCCAAACCAAGGGTAGATTCTTTAGATTTACGATATTAATAGAATCTATGGAAAAAAGCGGAAATCCTATACTTTCAAAATCCCTGTTATGGCTCATGACAATCGTATCAGGGGTTGTTGTAGCGAATAATTATTATAATCAGCCTTTATTGGCAGAGATGGCATCAGAATTTGAGGTTCCTGAATCCACAATCAGTAAGATTACCGTCTTGACCCAGCTTGGTTATGCCTTTGGATTATTGATGATCATTCCATTAGGTGATAAGCTGTTCAGAAAGCGGTTGATACTTATTGATCTGGTATTTGTTTTCTTAGCCTTGCTTTGGATGGCCATGTCCAAAGAGTTATGGATGATTTCCATGGCGAGTTTCGTGATAGGATGTACCTCCGTTATACCACAGTTATTTGTACCCATGGTTGCGGACCTGTCTAATGAAGAGAATAGGTCCCATAATATCGGCATGGTGATGTCAGGCTTGTTGATGGGAATTTTACTCTCCAGGTTTATCGGCGGTATAGTAGGCGATATTTGGGGCTGGCGCAGTATTTACTATGGAGCCGCAGTCCTGATGTTGATTTCATGGATCTTTGTATACCGTATGTTGCCGGAAATGAAGCCTAACTTCAAGGGGAATTATTCTTCCTTAATGAAGTCTGTTTGGAATCTGGCAAAATCAGAACCTATCCTGCAATTAGCATCGTTCAGAGGTGCGGTTAGTTTCGCTTCTTTATGTGCAGTATTTACCACTTTAGCCTTTCATTTGGAAGAGCCACCCTTTGAGGTCGGTCCATCCGTGGCGGGTACATTTGGCTTGATTGGAGCAGCAGGAGCATTAGGAGCAGCTTTTGTTGGGAGATTAAATCGAGTTTGGTCTAGGCATAAAATTATTACGGTTTCTCTATTTATCCTACTTTTTAGTTGGTTCTTTACCTATTTTATGGGGAATACCTATTTGGGCTTGGTGATCGGCATTATCATGATCGATCTGGGCTTGCAATCTTCACATATCATGAACCAATCCGATTATTTCGCCATCAAAACACCTGCAACAAGTAGGTTGAATACGGTTTATATGGTGACTTACTTTATCGGAGGTTCTTTCGGATCATGGCTGGCGGCACAGGCTTGGGGATTTGCCGGTTGGGCAGGAGTATGTACAGTAGGGGCAAGTTTTGCGGTAATGGGGCTGGTTTCGCACCTGTTGCTAGCGAAGAAAGTGAATAAGCTTTCTGTTACTTTTGAGGCGCAAAAGTAATCAAACCGACGAAGGAGTTCACGGATACCAATTCTCTTTGTTACTTTTGAAGCCCAAAAGTAACCAAACTGACGAAGGAGTTCACGGATACCAATTCTCTTCGTTACTTTTGAGGTGCAAAAGTAACCAAACCGACGAAGGA
>NZ_DAMBMM010000019.1:0-31868 GCF_032065005.1 Sphingobacterium sp. | reverse complement strand
GATGAGCAAACTGTTTTCTTTCTACAGGGAATTGATAGAAAAATATTTCATATCCACTGGGCAATGTCATAAAGGTTAGTTTCTTTCTGTCATGCTGAGGAACGAAGCATCTCGGAGAAATGCGAACCTTCAAAATCAAGGATAACTTTCATGGTATTGGCGTACAGTTCCTTTATCTTCGGTACAGGATGACAGGGACGGTGGGAGGAGAACCGTACAGATTCTTCACGAATTGTTCAGAATTGGAAGATGAGCAAACTGTTTTCTTTCTACAGGGAATTGATAGAAAAATATTTCATATCCGCTGGGCAATGTCATAAAGGTTAGTTTTTTTCTGTCATTGGTAGGAACGAAGCATCTCGGAGAAATGCGAACTTTTAAAATCAAAGACAACCATCATGGTATTGACGTACAGTTCCTTTACCTTCGGTAAAGGATGACAGGGACGGTCTCTCATCCCTTCCATCCTGGTTCAAACCCTACCTCCAAATTACCAAGGAGCATCTGAGCCCATTATATTATACTCCCCATCTATTTTGAATATCAGAATTGGCTGGAAATTTGTGCAGGATTTATTAAAACCAGATCATGACCGACATTCTACCTTTTATCATTTCGCTATTTGTGGGAATTGGACTTGCTGCTGCTACGGGCTTTAGGGTGTTCCTGCCTATCTTCTTTTTGAGTTTGGGCTCTTATTTGGGATGGATTCCATTGGACGAAAGCTATGCTTGGGTGGGTGGTTTACCAGCTGTCATCGCAACAGGTTTGGCCACCTTATTTGAGATATTGGCCTATTACATCCCCTTTGTCGATAATATCTTGGATAGCATTACGGTACCATTGGCAACTGTTGCTGGATCTTTATTATTCGCAACGCAGTTTACCGAAGTGAGCAGTTGGATTCAATGGTCCTTGGCATTGATTGCCGGTGGAGGGACCGCCGCTACCATCAGTTCGGTGTTTGCCGGAACCAGGGCAGCATCCTCTGGTACAACAGCTGGGATCGGCAATCCCATCATCTCCACGGTAGAAACCGTTGGATCTACCATTATGAGCATCTTGGCGATCTTCTTACCTATCCTAGCTGGAATATTGGTTATAGTAATCCTTTACCTTTTCATTAAATATGGCCAAAAACTGTTGGACAAGGTCAGAAAAAAACCTAAAGTGAATAAATTTAAGGATTCAACCTATTAACTCTTCCTTCCAAGTTTTCCTCGGCTACCCGGACAGGTTGGTATTGCACCCAGCAATAAGATAGAAAAGGAAGTAGGATAAATACGAGAAAACCCCACCAAAAACTGAAGATATTCCCTATAATAATACTTAACAGCAGCACGATTACGGGATAAGAAAACAACAGAACGCCAAACAAGAGTGAATCATAGAATATACTGTTCTCCGTTTTCTGCTTTATTTTCTTTTTGACCAGTTGATAGTACCAATTATGGGAATAATGGCCCAATAATGCTGGGTACTTCATCCATGCACGTTCCTGATGAATGCCATCCCTTGCTCCTACATAACGATTTAACATTTTAGCATCCATTTCTTCCCTTAGCTTCTTGATCAATTCATTGCACATCACTTCAGAATTGTTCAGATAATCTGTGGAGTCAATGGGATTCAAGGCTTCCAAATAAACTGCTTTCGGCGTATCATCAAAGGAATTATAGCTGAGGATATAAGGTTGAACCTGGATTGGAACGTCCATTTGAACGGCCCGTTTGATAATGGAAGTTAAACCTGTGGTCATGAAAGGCTTCAATTCTATTTGGTTTCTCGACACGCCTTCCGGAAATATCAGGAGCTTTCTACCCATTTTCAATTGCCGCACGCATTCATCATAGGTAAATCCATTGCTAATATCAGCATCCTGACTATCATTCTTCTTATAGATAGGCAACATAAAAAAACTACGTAATGCCCAGTTTGCCCAAGGTTTTTCAAAGATATCTCCCCTGGTCAGGAAACATATTTCCGAGGATTGATGCACCGAGAGAACTAAGGCATCAAAAAAGGAATTGGGATGATTTGAAACGATAACAGCAGGTTCATTCTTTGCTGCTAGTTCCAAGTTTTTTAATTGCCAATCTGCCACATACCAGTTCATGCCCAGTTTGACAAATGATCTTAGGATTGGATAAAGCATAGATTAATATTCTCAATAATTAGAATCCAAATTTTCCTATAACAAAAAACAAGCCTAATTTTAACAAATACTAATCTTCTTTCATGGATTCGGTGATCTTATGGATATTGAGGCTATTGGCCATCGCGCTAAAAATCTTATAATAAGCGCCATGCAGGTCAAATAGTTCTTCATGGGAACCATCTTCCACTACTCTACCTTTTTCCATAACGATGATATGTTCAGCATCGATGATCTGAGAAATACTGTGCGAAACGATGATCACTGTCCTACCCACTTTGATGGCGTCCAAGCTATTTTTGATCTGTTCCGTAGCAATGGCATCCAGATTGGCTGTTGGTTCATCCAGGAAGATAATCGGAGGATTCTTGAGGAACATCCTAGCGATGGCGATTCTTTGCTGCTGTCCACCAGAAAGGAGATGGGCTTCAGCATCATAGCCATTTGGTAGATCGAGGACCTGCTCATGAATAGAGGCTTTCTTAGCGGCTTCAATCACCTCTTCCATACTGGCTTCAGTCTTTCCGTAACGGATATTGTCGGCAATACTTCCTTTAAAAATATGGTTCCTTTGTAAAACTAACCCGATATTCTCCCTCAAAAATTCCGTATCATATTCCCTGAGGTCTACCCCATCCAGATATATGGCTCCAGAACTTGGTTCGTAGAATTTATCCAATAGATTGATGATGGTACTCTTTCCAGCACCGGACAATCCTACCAATGCCGTGTTCACATTTGGACAGATCTCCATGCTGACATTGTGCAAGGCCTGGTGTCCATTTGGATAGCTGAAATCCACATTCCTGATCTCGATCAGCCCTTTAATTCTTTCAGGTCTATAAGTGCCTGAAGATTCCTTCTGCCCTTCATCCTCCAGGATCCCAAAGAAACTTTCGGAATAGATCAGGGCATCGTTGACCTCATCGTAGATCCGGTGAAGCTGCCTGATCGGGGCAGATACGTTATTGAATAACATAATATGGAACATAATGGCACCAATGGACATTTGTTCGTTTAATACAAAATAAGCGGTCAGGATGATGACGATAACCACGCCGATCTGTTCGATAAAGCCCTTTATACTTTCAAAGATAAAGGAGGTTTTCCGGGTAGCCATCTGGTTCTCGGTCATCTCGTACTGAATCTTTTTATGCTTTTCAGCTTCGGTATCCTCACGAACAAAGGACTTGATTACGGTAATGGAATCAATCAGGTTGATCAATTGGTTACTCTTGTTTTCCCTGTACTGACGCATGTTCCTTCGAAAGCCAGATAATCTCTTGGCCTGCAACTGGGATACATAAAAATAGATCGGAATGATAAACAGGCCCACCAAGCCTACATAGAAATTCGCAAGGAACATACAGACCAAGGCGACGATGGCATTTGCAAAGAGTGGAAGGATATCGATAAAGAAGTTTTGGACCAGTCGGGTCAGTGAGCTTATACCCGCATCAATCCGGGTTTGAAGCTTTCCGGACTCATTGATACTGGAAGTGTAGAAGGCCATTTTATAGGTGAGGATTCGATCGACAATAGCTTGAGAAAAATCGCGGGCGATCATGATGCGTAATTTCTCACCGTAGTATTTTTGCCCAAACTGAACGATGGAATAAATAATTTCCTTACCCAGTAATATGGCGGAAATAACGCCTAATAGATAAAGTCCTGTTCGGAGAGGTGTCTTGTTGACGAGAAGGTCACTGATGGTATCAACGGTATACTTGAGGATAAAGGCATTGACCTGCGCAGCAAAAGACCCAACAACCGTTAAGATAAGGGTATAAAAAATAAGATTCTTATACGGCTTGGTGAAGGGTAATACTTTTTTAAAGAGTTGGGATATGGTCATAAAATTTAAACTTTAAAGTACTCAAAAAGTTTAAGCCTCCGCACTCTGTAACTAATATTTTATAGGATAATTCTCTATGAAATCAAACTTATAATCTTTGTGTTGCTTCAGGCTATCAATTAGATTGCTCAATAATTGCTGTCCTTTTTTATTTTGGAACATATCGTCATGCATCAGTAAAACGATATTATTTGGCTTCAATGTCGATTTATTCCCTAACATATTACGGATACGGCCATAGATCTCTTCAACAGACTGAACAGGTTTACCGCTCAAACCATTGATTTTCCATTCTACGTCCCATCCATAGATCTTATAGCCATTGACACCAAGTAGATCAGCGGTTTGGCTTCCTGAGGTTAAATCTACACGGCGGACATCATCAAACAACCAGATATTTCTTCCTGGCATACGAACGATCTTATGTTTCAGACCTAAATCTGTTTCACATTTTTCGAAATCAGCGACAGCTAGGTCCGGATTGCTGTAAAATACATGGAATTTATTGGCAGCATGCGAATAGCTATGGTTGTAGCATTCAACAAGTGGATTGTTCATGTAACGATCAAAATCACGTTTCAATCTTTTGCTCATGCCAGCATGCTTACCTACTAGGAAGGCCGAGATCTTGGTGTTCTTAGCGGTGATTATGGAGTCAATAGCAGAGCTGCCAATCAACGGACCGTCATCAAAGGTAAGGTAGATGTGCTTATCCTTCTTATTCAATTCACGGTAGATGGAATCTCTAAGCATTTTTTTAGCTTGCTTAGGTTCGATTTTATTTAAGGAATCTACAGCTGGAAAATGGATTTTCCCTTTGTTAAGGGAATCCAGGATATCCATCAGTTTTATGGTATCCTGTTGTAACTTGGATTCAGCATCAACCAATGAATTTGCAGTCGAATCCAAGGGATTAGAGCTGTTCGGTGAGCCTACAATAGAATTACAGGAGTAAACTGAGATTAGTGTGGAAATAGCGGCAATACCAGCGACGATAGTCTTCTTCAACATAGCCTTTGAGGGTCTCTTAAAATTTGTACAAAGCTAAAAATATTTGTCGACATAAGAAAGGGACTTCAAGCTGAAGTCCCATCCCATTTATCCCTATATTATATGCTAATCATCGTAATGTCTTCCTTTTTTCCAACGCTTATCCATTTTTTTATGGTACTTATAATGCTCTTTTTCCATTTTGCGATAGCGTTTATCGGCGCGGTGATGGTGTCTTCCGCCATCACGGATTGTAACCTGAGAATAGTTCCTTGAGTAACCATGATAGCGATCATGATAATGCCTATGGTTTCTCCAAGGTCTAGATTCATTGATTACCACTTTATAGGTTCTATGAAAGTCACGACCTCTATATCTTCTCGGTATGTTCCTGTGTGATACCCATGTACGGCCATCGTAGTAGGTATAGTAACGATTAGAAACATCGTAATACATATCAAACTCTGGCATGTAATAGTACCTGGCGTAGTCATAGCCAACGGGTCCCCATGATGGTTGTACACCAATGTTTAAGCTTACATTTACTTGGGCATCTGCCGGTTTGACGAAGAACAATCCTCCAAAAACTAATGCTGCGTAGAATAACTTTTTCATAAAAACCTCCTTATATCTTTAGGACCAAACGTCCGGTTATGTTTAATGTTCTGACAGGCATTTTGAAGGGAAGGATTAAAACGAAAATGTTAAAAAATGTAAATTCACAGCTACAGCATTCAGAATCAAGACTTTAAAATTCATCTTTTTGTCATTTTTTACATTTTAACATTCAGCAAAGCTCTCGAAAAATACTCTGTCTGCCCTACCCGATTCTATCAGCATTTTTGTTATCTTTGTCGCAATTTTAACAAAATAGCAATATGGCATTACAATGTGGGATCGTAGGCCTACCAAACGTAGGTAAATCAACCTTATTTAACTGTTTATCAAACGCTAAAGCGCAAGCTGCAAACTTCCCGTTCTGTACCATTGAACCAAATGTTGGTGTCATTACAGTTCCGGATGCTCGCTTGAACAAATTAGCTGAACTTGTCAATCCGCAACGTATCGTTCCTAATACCATCGAAATCGTCGATATCGCTGGTTTGGTGAAAGGTGCTTCCAAAGGTGAGGGTCTAGGTAATCAGTTTTTGGGTAATATCCGTACCACAAATGCTATTATCCATGTTTTGAGATGTTTTGATGATGGCAATGTGATCCACGTTGATGGTTCTGTTGACCCTATACGTGACAAGGAAATCATCGATACGGAATTACAGCTTAAAGATTTGGATACCGTTGTAAAGCGTATCCAAAAAGTTGAAAAAATGGCCAAGACTGGTGGTGATAAGGATGCAAAGAAAACTTTTGACGTTCTTTCCGAAGTAAAGGCTCATTTGGAATCTGGTAAATCAGCTCGTACTGCTCCTATTTCTGAAGAGGATTTCGAATTTATCGATGACTTGACCTTATTGACCGTAAAACCTGTACTTTATGTATGTAACGTAGATGAGGCTTCTGTAAACACAGGAAATGCTTACGTTGATCAGGTTAAGGAAGCTGTAAAGGATGAAAATGCGGAAGTATTGGTTATCTCGGCACAGATCGAATCTGAGATTGCCCAACTTGAAGACTATGAAGAACGTAAAATGTTCTTGGAAGATCTAGGTTTGGATGAATCTGGGGTTCACAAATTAATCCGAGCGGCTTACTCCTTATTGGACTTGGCAACTTACTTTACGGCAGGTGTTCAAGAAGTACGAGCTTGGACGATCGAAAAAGGATTTACAGCACCACAAGCTGCCGGCGTAATCCACACCGATTTTGAAAAAGGATTTATCCGCGCCGAAGTAATTAAATACAATGACTTCGTACAATTCGGATCAGAAGCAGCCGTTAAGGAAGCTGGCAAACTATCCGTGGAAGGTAAAACATATATCGTTGAAGACGGGGACATTATGCACTTCCGATTCAATGTTTAGGTAAATAAAAAAAGCGACTTTAAATGTCGCTTTTTTTATTTAGACATAAGACATAAGACAGGAGACATAAGATCTGGGATTGGGGTCAGACTCCCCCTCGACTCCGCTCGGGGTTCATGCCCAAAATGGACGGCATGTTGGCCAAGATCTTGTCTAGCATGCACCTATACTGTATGGGCGAATTGAATTCGCCCGCCAGCTCCATGAATTATTTTTGATTTCGTTATTATTTCCACCAACCTACAGGTCCGCAATTTGTAAAGATCGCGGGCTTATGCAAAAAGCCCCTACAAAACGGTCCAAAATTCTTATGTCTCGTGTCTAAGGTTAAACCAGCCTTTTCACTATCCTCAACTTATGGGTAGTCTGTTGGAGGTCATGGTTATAGATGCCTTCGTTGTCTATGGAATCGATTCGGACCTTTTCTACGACATGCAGAATTTCCTCATCGGAAATGACGATTCCGAGATGATCTACTTCGCCTTCTTCGTTGATGAAAAAGGCTAAATCCCCACCTCTTATTTCTGAAATAAAATCTATGGAAGTGCCTAATTGCAAGATGGAGGGAATGTCTTTCGGGATTTCAACACCGAAATGACGGTAAAACAAGCCGCATAAGCCTACATTATCAACTCCATGCACTGTTCTTCCCTTATAGGCAAATGGGGTGTTCAGATAGCTTGCTACGAAGTTCTCCAATTGTTCGCGGTCTCTTTCTTCTTCATAACCTTCTTCGGTATCGCGGAGATCAGAGAGGATCTTGTAATTATCTACGGCCGTAATGATGCTCTTGTTTTCCGGAATTGGGCTACCATGAAAGATCTGCATGGTTTTGTTCTCCCCAGCGACGGCATAGCCGCCTACTTCATCGATAATGAAATCAGCAGGGATAATCTCTTCCACCAGTTCAAACTGTCCTTCCATGATCCATCCTTGGATCTCTGAATCGGGAAGCTGGATGAATGCCCATGACTTTTGTCGCTCAATAATGGTAAATGCTTCCGCAAATAGAAGTTCATAAACGCGGTTAGCTGAAAACTTTGGGGTCTCGAGAACCGAGATCGAACTTAAAACACAAATTCCTAATGCCATAAAATATGCTGTTTTTTAAAACAATTAAGCTAATTTAATCGTTTTTTATATATTAGATATACATTATAATCTAAATATCATGACTACAAAAAAGTTCAATCGAATATTATTAGCTATCGATGAAACCCCTTGTTCCCGTCGTGCCATCGACTATGCAAGAGAGATTGTTGAAGAAATACATCCAGCCCTTGCTTTAGTTACTGTCGTACCTCCCACTTCGCCAACATCTTATGGTGTCGACCCGCTATTGGGTCAACAACCTATTATTGTTCCTGAAGTTTCCGAAATACAGCAACAAGCTTCTCAGGATTTCCTAAATAGGCTAGCTACGGAATTTCAAGGTGCATCTGAAACATTCACTTTCAATCGCGTGGGTGATGTGCGGGATGAAATCCTTCAGGTTGCAAAGGAATGGACTGCGGATTTAATTATCATGGGTAATAATGGAAGAACAGGATTTGACCATTTCCTTTCAGGATCCGTTTCGGAAGCCTTGATCAGAAAAGCAACATGCCCTGTATTGGTCATTCCTTTAAACTGCGATTAGACCTTTACAAATTTCGCCACAAACATAGAGTCTGCTTTCTTATCGTAGCCGATAATGGGGTGCTGTGCAATTAACTGCAAGCCCAGCGTATCGGAGATATATTTGCTGACCTCCTCGTTCTCTGCTTCGAAAACCGAACAAGTGATGTAAAGCAATGTTTTTCCAGGCTTAAGGAATGGAATGACATGCTTGGCAATCTGTTTTTGCAAGTCAGAGAACCTTTGTAGTTCATTGCTCGTAAACTTCTGCAGCATTTCCGGCGTCCTGCCCCAAGTTCCTGAACCGGAACAAGGTGCGTCCAGGATGATGCCATCGAAAGACTCCTCGCCCATGATATGGTCAACTGGTTTGCTAAGATCTAATATTTTCTTGCGAAAATAGGTTCTCACATTGGCTTTCTCAAAACGTTCATCTAAATTCCTCAGGATACTCAAACGAACGTCAGAGACCAAAAGTTTAATATTGGGCTCCTTGTCCAATAATAGAAGTGACTTCCCTCCAGAAGCAGCACAGCAGTCCCACCAAGAACTCCTTGGAACAACTTCCAATTCATTGAGACTCTGTTGGGATGAGAAATCCTGAACCTCATAATCTCCGTCCAAGGATTTGATCTGTTGCAGGTTCGTTCCGTTCGGTAAAGACAAGGTCTGTGCAGAAAGTTCAACAAAGGGAACTTCATTCTTTTCCAAGGTCTTTTTCACCTTACTTTCCATCCCCTTCTGGATTCGGATATACAAGTTAGGCTGGACAAAGTGGGAAAGGATAAATTCACTTTTATGGATAATTCCTGAAAGGAATCCTGCAAACGGGAAGACCTCATCAAGAAAATTTCCATATTTGGATTGGATAAAACTCACTTTTTCCTCTAAGGGCAAATTGATCTTATCCGACCAATCGGGCTGGAACACTTGGACAACAGCAGAGTTTTCCTCGCATAGAAATTCAGCTATGCTCAGTTTTTCAGAGAGTTCCAGATCGGAAAAGGCTTTTCCTAAACGGAAGAAATTATAGCAGAACCGTGAGTTCATCCTTCTATCGGATGAACCCATTTGTCTGTTATTTTTATAAAACTGAGTTAAGAACCTAGAGAAAGGTTCCTTAAATTGATATTCGTTGATAGTACGTTCGAAGTTGCGAACTTGCTGCTGTACTCTTTTGCTATTGATTTCCAATGCTAATTATTGAAAAGAACCGTTACGGTAGGTCCTTATTTTTACTGCTTGGTTTACATATCCCCAAGTTGGATTGTAATTGAACTGGTAATCGCTGAATATTCCGGAGAATTTTTCGTCAACTACTTTCTCGGCATATTCTGTTCCGTATTTGCTCAACAGGGTCGCGAAGTATTTACCTGCGTCATACCCTTTATAGGCAAAGTCAGAAGGATCAACCTTGAAATTGTTCTTATAGTTTTTCTGGAAATTCTGAACATCGGAACTCCACACTTTTAAGTGGCTTTCAGAGCTGATGGTAGGATCCATACGGTAAAAATTATCGTATGGTCTAAAGTCAACACGTGACCAAAGTGGGTGCCCGAATAAACGAATGGCATAGCCTTCGCCAACTTTATCGTCCAAAGCGGTAACCAGCGATCGCAGTTGCGTCTTTTCGGTTGTGCCACTTATCACAAGTGCGGTTCCTAGATCTGGAATGGTTTGCTTCAATTGTGCAACTGAAGTAACATGCACGATTTTCGCAGTTGGGTTCAATTTCTTGATTTCCTCATCAAATCCAGCGATGAAATTACGGTGATCGGTATCCCTTGCATCAAATACGATGATAACGTCATTGTCCATATATTTTTTCATCATTTCACCAGCGATAGCACGCATGTGGATACGGATCGGCGGAGTTAATGAAACCAGGTTTGCAATATTGAATTCCGTTGGCATGGTTGCAGCCAATGGATTTACCTGTAGGACTTTGGTGTTTTTATTGCCTTTGGCAAAGGAACGGATTTCCTTAGGATAGACTGGACCTACGATCAAACTTGCACTTTCCACTTCTTTAGAAGCAGCAATGCTCAGGTTTTTCATTTCATTATCCTGGGTGTCCATTACCTTGAGATTGAAATCGCCAGGTTTTTTGGCAACTTCATTGACGCCCAACTGGAAACCTTGATAAAAATCCAATGCCAAAGCAGAACGCTTCACATCGGCTTCCACCACGTTTTGGTTGGCGATCATATTCAGTTGAAAAGGTAAAAGCAGAGCAATGCTATTCGCTTGCTCCGATCCTTTTACTTTATCGTCTTTTTTAGCATCCTCTTTCTTATCGCTTTCAGATGGGTTCTTTCCAGGCTCCCTATCTTTATTGCCATATACATTAGGGTTTTTCAAAACGCCACCCGTAGTTTTTGGCGAACAGGAACTTACGGCAAGGACAGCACCTAAGCACAATGCGGCGAGGGTACCTCTATAAATGTTTTTCAAATTATTATTCCCACTCAATTGTTGCTGGTGGTTTTGAGCTGATATCATATACGACTCTGTTGATTCCTTTGACATGATTAATAATCTCGTTTGAAATTTTAGCTAATAAATCATAAGGCAAATGAATCCAATCAGCTGTCATTCCATCTAGGGAACCTACAGCTCTTAGCGCTACTACGTGTTCATAGGTACGTTCATCCCCCATCACTCCAACTGACTGAACCGGCAAGAAGATTGTTCCTGCTTGCCAAACCTTATCATACCAACCTGATTCTTTCAGGTTACGAATGTAAATGTCATCAGCTTCTTGCAAAATCCGTACCTTTTCTTCTGTAATATCACCTAAAATTCGAATTGCTAATCCTGGACCTGGGAAAGGGTGTCTTCCAAGGATCGCTGGATCAACCTCTAGGGACTTTCCAACACGACGAACTTCATCTTTAAATAAAGTTTTCAAAGGTTCGATAACCTTTAATTTCATGTAGTCTGGTAATCCACCTACGTTATGGTGTGATTTAATGGTAGCTGAAGGACCTTTCACTGAAATGGATTCAATAATATCTGGGTAGATAGTTCCTTGACCCAACCATTTCGCTTCTGTGCCTTCTGGCAATTCTTTTTGTATTTGTTTCGCAGCCTCATCAAATACATCGATAAATGATGCGCCGATGATCTTACGTTTTTGTTCTGGTTCTGATACGCCAGCCAATCTAGAATAGAAAAGCTCTTTAGCATTAACACCTTTGATGTTTAGGCCCATGTGTTTGTAAGATGCCAATACTTGTTCGTACTCATCTTTACGTAAAAGTCCATGGTCCACAAAGAAACAGTGTAGCTTATCGCCAATGGCATGGTGCAATAAAACTGCCGCCACGGTAGAATCAACACCACCAGATAAAGCCATAATAACATGGTCATTACCTAATTGTTCCTTAAGTTCCGCTACTGTTGTGTCAACAAAGGCATCAGCAGTCCAGTCTTGGGTACATCCACATATATCGATAACAAAGTTTTTCAATAGAACTTGGCCATCTGTACTGTGCGTAACTTCAGGGTGGAATTGGATACCGTAGGTCTTGCTACCTTCGATCTGATAGGCAGCAACACGTACCTTATCGGTACTCGCGATAATCTTAAAGTTTGATGGAACCTCTTTAATGGTGTCACCATGTGACATCCATACTTGAGATTGGGAAGGTATGCCTTTCAATAAATCATTCTCTTGATCAACAAACTGCAAATTAGCACGACCATATTCACGGATTTCAGATGGAAGAACCTCACCATTGGAATGCTGAGCAATATATTGCGCACCATAACAAACTCCTAATAACGGGAATTTTTCCTGAATGGCTTTGAAGTCTATCTGAGGAGCGTCTTCCTGACGCACTGAATAAGGGCTACCTGAAAAGATCACACCTTTTACAGATCCATCAAATTCTGGAAGGTTGTTGAATGGGTGAATTTCACAGTATACATTTAGTTCCCTAACGCGACGCGCAATTAACTGGGTATATTGCGATCCAAAATCGAGAATGATAATTTTTTCTGACATGGCGCAAAGTTACAAATCAATACACAATTTATCAGAGGAAATGTTAACTTATTGACGTAAAAAAGAAAGCAAGCATTGATTCAATGCTTGCTTTCATAAAAAATCTTAATTTTTATTGATGGAAAACTATCTTTCCACCAGCAATTTTCTTATCTCTTTTATTCTTAGGGTTTCCATAGACGTCAATGGTCCCCCCCATTCTAGTCTCTACATCAGCGGATTCTGAAGCATTGACCTCAGTTTTTCCACCAGCATTGACACGTACATATACGATATCTGTCTTCAGGTCCTTTCCATAAAAGTTACCAGCAGCTGTATTCTTGACATTCAACTTGGTCGCAGTTCCCAAAAGGTCAATTGATGAACCTGTATTGGAGGATACATCAACCCCTACCGACTTGATATAGGCCCTGATTTTTGAGCCTTCCGTCGCCGTGAAAATCATCGCTTCTTCTTCCATCGTGCTCTCCTCAATATTGACTTCTGAACCTTTCTTGGCAATGATACTGGAAACAGAAGGTGTATAGACCACTACATTGGCCTGATTACCTTGCATAATATAGCTGCCCTTCATCTTTAATCGAAGCTCGCCTTTTGAATAGACCGCTTCAACCTTGTCTGCCAGCTCACCATTGATCACGATTTCATGCTTATCACTTGGAACCACACTCACCCATAACCTATCGGTTACTTCCAACACGGAAAATTCATTGATGCGCTGCTTGATCTGAGCCTGCACCGAATGAACTAACATGGACACTGCAAATAATAAAATGTATTTCATCTTCATAACGCTAATATAGATATTTACCTACCTAATAACGCTAATTCGTCCTGAGTATACATATTTGCACCCTTTAAATATTTGTAAATTTTTTCTTTGGTGAATTTATCCGACATTTTATAGAGATTGTTCATCACAAAATCCTTGTCAGATTCAATTTCGTTGTGATAGCCTAAGTATTTGGGGATATGGTACTGTATACTGAGACGGATAAATCTCAACTCCACATTGTTAGGATTAGATTTGAGTTCTTTTTCCAATTTGTTTTTCCCATCCTTGAAATAACTCATCTTTTTGAAAGGATTCGAGGTATGTTTGGCCATAAACATATGAAATGCGGCGGCATATCCGCGTTCAACTGGTGAGTCCGCATTTTCTTCCAAGGCTTCTAAATGCCTTTTGCACAAATCCTCATCCTTAACTCCCTTGTTAAAATCATTTCGAACGCTGTTCAGATCCAAGTCTTGAGAACGTATCTCATTGGAAATCAACAGAACAATGGCTAAAATCACTATTCTCATCATAATTAAAAATGGTTTATCTCCCATTAATTTACAAAAAACACGCCAAGTAGGATAAATTTTAACACTTTCAACTAAATTTTATTAAACGGAAAACCAATTTTTCCCATACTAAGGAATAAAATTTAACCTAGCGCCAATAATTATTAGTAAATTGTATTGTAAAAATTAAGAACCTAATAAATCAACTTATGGAAAACGATGAAAACAACTTCGGTCAACCGGAAAACATCAACCCGCAAAATAATCCGTATCAAAACTACGAGCTGAAAATCGGACCTGTTGCCATTGAGTATCTTCGAGAGATTGCGAAATGGACAAAATTCCTGTCGATACTCGGCATGATAGGCATGGCCATTTATTTGGTGGTGGCATTTTTTATGTTCCTATATTTTGTTGGAAATAGTACGACAAGCCGCGAACAGGTCAATGCTTTCGCCATGATACCTTTTCTCCTGATGATGATCATAATGATTGGCTTATACTTCGCTCCTATTTTATGGTTATATAAATTCGCCAAGAACTTACAGGAGGCAATCAATTTGCGCAATTCAGATCACCTGACGACAGCATTTAATTTCCTCAAAAAGCATTATAAGTTTATAGGCATATTGGCCATTATAATGCTAGGACTCTATTTATTGAGTTTCTTTGGTCTGCTGGCTACAGGTATTCTATCGAAAATGACTGGAGGCGGGGGATTGTAATTTTTAATAAATTATATATACGAAATATAAGGAAGGAGATTCTGTGAGGGATCTAGGTTTCTTCTGAAAAAACGAAAAGCTCATCTAATGATGAGCTTTTCTGTTGTACCCAGGGCCGGGATCGAACCGGCACGAATTGCTTCATTGGTGTTTGAGACCAACGCGTCTACCAATTCCGCCACCTGGGCTTATTCCCTTTGGAACGATGCAAATATAGGTACTCTCGTTTATTTTCCAAAAATAAAATTACTCCCACAGCTAAACTAACTGATTTTTAGTCCATTTATTTTTCAAAAGCCCTCCAAAAACCATCAATTGGTTGCATTAACAATATTTAACATGGATCAAAATAAACCATTCCTCCACTTTTCCATCTTACCAATAAGCAAAACGAAAAAGGAGACAGACACAAGCTCGAATCCGTTAACATTCTTTAACTAAACTCGATTTAAACGTTTTACTTCAGATTTGCTCAAAGAATAAAAGGACAATAAAAATAGATAGACTATGAAAAAGATATTAACATTTGCTGCTTTATTTGCTGGATTAAGCTTTGCAGCTTCTGCACAGACACAAGACAGCGTAAAGAAAGATAGATCTGAAGTACGTCAGGAGATGAAACACAGGAAACATGTTCGTGGGGGTGATAGAATGGGTAAAATGACAAATAAAACCCCTGAAGAGATCGCTAAGATGAAAACAGATCGCTTGGACAAGGAATTGAAATTTACTGATAAACAAAAACAAGATGTTTATTCGTACAACCTAGACCAGGCAAAGAAATGGAAGAAAAAACAAGAAACTAGAAAGGCTGATCGCGAAGCACGCAAAAATGAAATGAAGGCTGAGCGTGATGAGTTCATGAAATTGTTGACTCCTGAACAGCAAGAAATTTTAAAGAATAAAATGGCTGAAAACCGCAAAGGCAGAATGGACCGTGGCGACAGAACGCAACATCGTCAGATGAAACGTAGAGATATGGACCGAAAGCCGGTGGAAAAACCAGCACAAGAGACTACAAATGTAGAAAGTTCAAATGGATAAATAGTGATTAAGGTTTTTTATTAGTTAGTGGTTATATGTTTAATTGATGAAGGTCCCGTGCTTACGGGGCCTTCATATTTTATGCTATTTCATGGAATCGATCAATTCCAGGATGCTTTCACCTTACTTCCCAATTCCTGATCCTTCTCAACTGAAACAGACCTCGGAATCCGTTCTTTCAGCTCATCAACATGCGAAATTATCCCCACTACCCTATTTTCATGATGTAAATATTGTAGGGTATCAAAAACGGTATTGATACTTTCCGAATCTTGGGTACCGAATCCTTCGTCAATAAAGAAGAAGTTTCTGTCTGATTTATTCAGGGACTGAATATTTTCAGCCAAGGCTAATGCTAAACATAGTGAAGCCTGGAAACTCTGCCCACCGGAAAGAGTCTTCACAGAACGCCTATAGCCATTATTGAGGTAGTCGATCACCTCAAACTCATTATTCTCATTGATGGTCAGGCTAAGCTGGTTTCTGGTCAATCGGTGAAAACGGTCATTTGCCATTTCGCACATCTGCCTTAAGTGGATGCTGGAAACATAATTCACAAATCCATTTCCTTTAAACAAATTCTCCAGGATCTTTAAATTTGCACCCCTTGCATTCAGTTGATCAAACTCTTCCATTAACTTCTCTTTCTTACCGATCTCTAAAGTCAAGTGAGTTAATTCTTTTTCCAATCCGCCCGTCAAAGACAATTGCAGTTCAAGCTCCTCTTTTTTGAATTCAAATAGCTTGCTGCTTGTTTCCAATTCCTCTTCGGAAAAATCCCTGTCCTTCAAGAATTCCCTTAGGGAATTGATCTGAGTCTCTAGAACCTCCAATCTTACGTAGAACTGTTGAATTTCCTTACGCAATTGCTCCACTGGCATTGGCCTTTGGATAATATGCTGCACTTGTGTAATGTCTGCAAACTGATATTCACGCAATAATTTGGCAAGTTGTTCCTGCCTAACCTTGATCTGCTGGTTAAAATTGCTCAACTGCTCCTTCGCAGCACTATATTGACCAGCGATTTCCGCCAATTTTGTTTTATAGGTATTCAGCTTTTGGTTCAGGGTCAAATAATCACCCTCAATCTGTACAATCCGTTGGTCCAGGTGCAACTTCAATCTTTTCACTTCTTCAAGATCAACCTCAGTGAATTCATCAAAATTCAATTGCTGCAGGGAATTCCTACTATGCAAACTTACCCCTTTCACTACGGCTATCTCAGCTTTGATGCTATCCAGTTCCTTCTCAAACTTCTGGATATTCTCCCTGCTCTTTTGCAGATCTAAACGCATCTGCTTGATTTCAGCTTCTAGACCTGAGGTAATCTGTTCACTTTGCTTTACACGCTCCTTTTGAGCCTCGAAAGCATCTGTGTCTTCGGATGAATAGCCAGACCATGAGAATGCTGACAGATGCTCATTCAAATGACTGGAATGCCCATCGTTATCCTTTTGCAATTGTTCTAAACTTGTCCGTTTAGTATGCAAGGATATACTGGTCCTTGTCAGCTGTTCTTTTAGCTTTTGAAACTCAGTCCTTTTTCCATCCAAACTATATTTTTCTTGCGTAATTTTATTCAGTTCTTCCTGCACATGTGTTGCCACCATAGGTTCAGGATGATCTAACGCCCCACAAAGCGGACAGGGCATACCTGATTGAAGCTCGGTAGCAAATCGACTCAATTTCGCTTGAACCTGCAGATGGGTCTCTTGCTCCCTCAGCTTATTCAAATCGTTTTCAATCAATTTCAGCTCATTCCCGATCATCTGCTCCCAGTTGTCCTCGGTATAGCCCAACTTATTGAACTGGCCTTGTTCTACTTCAGCCTCTTGAGTCAATTGCTCCAAAAGCTTATTAGAATTTTTCTGCTGCTGTTCGATGGTATCCTTCTTATGGTACCATTTTTCCATTTCAATCAATTGAGAAGTATCGATTTTCTCTGATTTCAAAGCCTCTAACCTTTCCTCAGCCTCTTCCAACTTCTTGGCAAGATTGACCTCAGCTTCTTTCGTTCTTTCAACAAAAGGGGTTCCCTTTGTCAATCGTGTTTCCAGTTCCCTCTCCTTCTTATCATTCTCCTTGATCTGGATCAGCCTTTTATAATCTTCGGTTTTAGCCCTAAATACATTTAGATTAAGGTAATCATGCTGAACAGAAGCTATTTCCTTCTCAACTACGTCGATCTCCCGCACCTGACGTTCTTTAACCACCTGAAAATTCTCGATCTTGTGGATCAGGGTCTCCCTTTCCACATTTAACGACTGAAGATAGTTCAAGGGCTCTTTAAACGCCTGAGAGGTTCTTTCATATCGATTTACCTCAGCTTCCTGCTGCTGAACCCTTTCCTTTTTGCTATTCAGTTCATTGAACTGAGCCTCCTTTTGATGAAGTTCAATGCCTTTATCCCTATATTCCTGCAAGGACTGAACCTTTTGTTGCAGTTCTTGATAATCAGCTCTTGTAATTTCAAGCGTCTTTTTAGCCTCCTCGACCTCAAGTTTCTTCTGATTGAGAACCTCCGTTGAAATGCTTTCAAATCCTGATAGAGCACCTTTTAGATTTTCGAGCTTCCGATTATTGCCCGCCTGTAGAAAACCAACCTTAGGACCAAGATCAAATTTATTGAGGTAAAAGATCTCTTTCATCATTTCAGAACGGTCCTTCCCCTTCAATTCCAAAAACTCCTTAAACTGTCCTTGTGGAATGATGATAGTCCTTCTGAAGTTTGCATAGGATAAATTGGTTACCAATGCTCCATCAGCAGATTCCATAGGCACCCATTGCCCATCTTTCCATTCATAGGCGGTCCGTTCAATCGGGGTTGTATCATCAAAATTCTTTCTTCGCTTCCATTGAGCGACAAAACGGAATTTACGTTTTTCAAAGTTCAGGAACTCAAAGACTATCATCGCTTGATTGGACTTTAAGTTCATCATATTATAAGCGCGCTTATCCGTCTTATTCAAGCGTTCAGTATCACCGTACAGCGCAAAACTGATGGCTTCCAATATGGATGACTTTCCAGAACCAACCTTACCGAAGATTCCAAATAATCCCGCTTCCGTTAATTCTGTAAAATCTATAGATTGTTTTTCTTGATAGGAATATAAACCCTCAATACTTAAAAATAATGGCAACATACTTAATCTTCTTTTTCTAAGGTATTTGCTGCGACCTCGTTAAATAGGGTCATTAATTCTTCATTTGGCTCCTGTCCATATTTCGATTTGAAATAATCCTTGAACAGGTCTTTCATATCTTGATCCAGGTTTACACTGGACCGCCCATTTTGTAACTCCAGTTTTTTACTCAATACTGGGATGACATGGATAATTCCATTGTGAGCCTCATGAACACGCTTTAGATCACTCGAACTTAAAAAGTTATCAGACTCCAAGGTAAGCTCAACTAAGGCACTGGGATTATCATGCAACCATTTAACGGCCTCGTCAATATCATTGAACCTAACTCGCACCAATGGTCGTCCTTTTCCCAGATGCACGGTCCTATATTGGGCAATCCTATTGGGTTCCAAATCAACTATAATAACCTGTTTTGTTTGCCCACTCTCAGAAAAAGAATAAGCTAACGGACTTCCAGGATAGATCACTGGCGCAGTTCCCTGCCCAATTTCATGGAATTTATGCAAATGCCCCAAGGCGGTATATTGTATCTGCGAAGGAATGCTGTCAGAATACACCAGATCAGCAAAACCAAGGCGTAATGGCTTTTCACCTTCTGGTTCCTCCAATACTTCAGCACCTCTTTTCAGCATATAAAGATGCGTGGTCAACAGATTAACCCCATATGTATCACAATATTGATCTGCAGTATCCTGCCACTTCTTTTTCAATAGCTCCTGTAACTGGCTAGCCTTATCCGTATCTCCCAAATATTGCTTCAATCGGATCTCATTAGCAAATGCAGTACTCAAGATCCGAATCGGATAATAATACTTAGGCAGCTTAATCTCCAAAAAGCCTTCATCTACCCGGATCACATCAAAACTGCCTTCTACGGTAATCGGATTGATCTTCAGACTGGGTTGCCCAAAGAAGAATATCCCCAATTCCCTGGCCAATGAATCCGGCGAATCAATGCGATCCGGCGAATCATGGTTGCCAGCTATGGCAATAACAGGTCTTTTCCCATTCTTGGAAAGACGTTTTAAAGTTCGATAAAGTAATTCGGTTGCTTCTACTGGGGGATTAAAAGTATCATAAAGATCTCCAGAAACGACAACAAGGTCAACTTCTTCGCGGTCGGCAATCTGACAAATTTCGTCCAAGACTTCTTTCTGCTCTTCGATCCGAGAAAAGAAATCAAGCTTTTTACCCAGATGCCAATCTGCTGTATGTAATATGCGCATTTACGATAAATCTGTTATGGTGAAAGTTAAAAATACAGATTTTTCTTTTTGAAAAGGGTTAAGAAATGTGAAAGATTTAGCGTCTTTACCAGCTCTTGAATACCTTAACGGTCGGAGTGACCAAGGTCTTTTTCGGGATTAACCCTATTGCGAACCAATTGCTTAAGTTCTTTGATTTCCGGGAAACGGCCTTCGCGTTTTCTGTCAAAAATTATTTCATCATCCACGAAAACCGTGTAACGACCACTGATCTCGCTAGGCTCCAAGTTTACCGAGTGCAGGTCATCAACAAAAGTGGTCAGAAGCTCTTGGGCCATATAAGCAGCCCGTAGTATCCAACCACATTTGGGACAATAAGTTATGCGAACTGTTGCTTTCAATAGATTAATACAACTTATTGTTTAACAACAGTAAATACTTCTGTTTTTCCGTTATGACAGGTATTACAGGATATATTGTAAACCACCCCATCATAGGCATGCTTGAAATGTTTTTTATTGATCTGTTTGGTCATTTTGATCATATGTCTCGCAATATCTTTCTTCGGATTCGCATCTGAAGCAAAGTCCAATCCTTTCTCGCCGTTTGGCTTAGGGGCATGACAATGGTTACACTTCACGCCTAAGGCCATATTGAAAGATTTCATGGTGCTATCCAACTCCTCATGGCTGATGTTCTTTGGAAGGACTTTTAAATTCTGAGGTCTTTCCTCCTGTCCCCCAATATGAAATGCACTCAAGCCAATGACCAAGGCAAATAAACTTAACAGTGTGATAGCTTTTCTCTTCATATCTCTTTGATTTTTAATGGTACAGCAATTTAATAAAAAATACATAGAATTGTAATATAAATGTCATGAAAAAATATAGAACACTAGCCAACAGCCACTTACAGCACAACATTTGGTTTAAAAATTCTTTGTTTTTATCTTGCGAACCTTGATTTCTAACTGATTCAAGCCGGCTCGAAGCCTCTCTTCTTGCCAAAAACATGAAACGATAGCTATGTACAAACATTTTTTGCTCTTAACCTGCTTATTCCTGGCGATGACCTTATCATCTTCTGCCCAACTAAAAGCGGTTAAATCCAAAACAGGGTATTCCTATTGGGTAAGAACACCAGAAAACATCGAAAAGAATGAAAAACTGCCCGTTATTGTCTTTTTGCACGGCCGAAGCCTTTCAGGTCATGACTTAAACCGTGTTAAGCGATATGGCGTATTAAGGGCAATTGAAAGAGGAAAAGACCTAGAAGCCATAATCGTTGCGCCTCAGACCTCCAATGGCTGGGATCCAGACAAAGTTATCGACGTATTGGATGCCGTCCTTAAGGACTATCCAGCTGATGAACACAGAGTGTATGTTTGCGGCATGAGCATGGGTGGCTATGGCACCATGGATGTTGCCGGAAAATACCCAGACCGATTTGCGGCAGCAGTCGCTATCTGTGGCGGGGGAACCGTGAGTTACGCCTGCAACCTGACCCAGGTCCCGCTTTGGATTCAACACGGAAGTGCCGACCGCGCTGTCCCGGCTTCTGAATCCAAGAAGATCTACAATGCCATCAAAAAATGCAACAAAAACGCCGATGCAACCCTCACCATCATCCCAGGTGGAACCCATGGAAGCGTTGAACGATTATTCCATGGAGAAAAGATATACGACTTTATGTTCAAACACAGCAAAGGCTCTTAATCAATATTTTGAACTAAGATAAGTTAAGCACAACTTTAATTTAAACTATGCTGATCCATGTCCATGACAGTATGCAAAAAGACTATTCCTACGAGCTTACGGAACCTATGGGCAAAAACTTTGACCCAGAATTCCAACCTCAGTTAAGCCCACAGGAAATGCTTGAATTAGGCGTCTTTAATGGCAAATACCTAAATGACTGTCGAAGTGAATTCCCTAAAGAGTGGTTTGAACATGCGAAGCTGTATAAAGGTAAAAACAAGGTTGGAGACCCTAGCCTTAATTTCTTTAAAGTAAAGGCTTCCCAACCCCTATCAGAATGGCAAAGAAAAGGCTGGATACACCCCCAAGATCCTCGAGGGTGGTTCCAGTGGTACTGCAGATATTTTATGGGTCGAAGATCTGAAGACGATGAAAGACAGATCAAACGTTGGAAAGCTTTTAAAAGACATATTGCACAAGTAAAGGGCAATTGTGCTTTTGGAGACTTCAAATGCCGTCCCAAGCAGAGACAGGCACTTTTGCACTGGGCCTATGATAGCATCAATCTTTAAGCCTAGAGACTGCTTGCGAAGCTCAACATAACCTGATTTCCGTTGTATGAAGGGATCAATAATAAACGACGCTTCCTTTTTTGGACGCGCTCTTCTAACTTTGGCAGCATCCAGTATGCCATTTTCGTGCTCAATATTCCTATTCCTGCCCCCATTACAACATCAGACAGCCAATGCCGATTATTGTACATCCTAAAAAATCCTGTCCCAGCGGCAATGGTATAGGCACCTATTCCATACCAAACAGACTGATGGTTATACTCTTGCCAAATCAGTTCTGCTCCCACAAAAGCCGTAGCGGTATGTCCTGAGGGAAAAGAGTTCGAGGCTGAAAAGTCAGGTCGCATAACGGGAACACTCTTTTTCATGAGATTCACTGTACTCCCCATGATAATATGTGCTACTGAGGCAACAAACAACCTTGATTTTAAATCATGCTTCGCCTTGATCCCCATAAGATCAAAAGCAAAATAGGAACCCGTGGCCGCATACTGGGAAAAATCATCTATCCTTATTCGAATTGGCCGTGTAGACTGCAAATTACTTTTTATTAATTCATTCTGTTTCTGCAAGTAAGGATTTTTAACTGAAGCAACACCATAACCAATTAAGCCGATCGGAGCTACCAATCCCTCATCCAACATCAGTTTTGAAAAACTATTTCGCTTAACCTGATTTAACTGAGCGATTAAACTGTCTTGCTGACAGAAACAGCAATTTCCATTGAAATGCAATATGAATAGAATGAATAGACGCAGAAACAGCATTCCAGGCTCCAATGATGACTTCATAAAAGAAATAGATTAGATCTACAGGCTAATAATTGTTATTTTTTACAATTTATTGTCTTATTATTCAATATTTAAATTATAAAAACTAATATATTATTAAATTGCAATAAAGGAAATACCTAAGACAAGGTATTTTTTCGTAAATCACCTACAATCTACATGTTAAAAGAAAAAACGCAATCTCATTTAATTCAGCAAAATAGCCCCCACAGTATTGAAAACTGGTTCATTTATATAATTCAACCATACTTCGACACAATATTTCTACCATTTCAGACATTCATCATGTAGCTTTAAGGTAATACAGCTAAACATGGATAATCCTAATTTTTTAACATGAGCATTCTCCCAAATTCAAATAACACCCTTGCAACCCAGTTTTTAAGGAAAATGGGCATATTAGATCAACTTTTCAAAGCCATTGCGCCTTATAGGCCTGAAAACGTAGCTGTGGAGGTAAAGAACACGGAAAGGTTTTTGGACTACGAACAGAGATACGCTGATTTAGAAATTGAAAAGAGGTTAATTTCCTTGCTAAAGCAATTCTATTCTGAATCTGACCTCCAAAAATTCAGCGAAATGGATGCCGATTCAATCTATGAAGCTGATAAATCAAGGTTTAAATCATTCGAAAAACAGATTGAAAGCTTATATGATGAAATCTATATAGCAGGCAATAGACTATGCTCAGGGGTAACAATCGTCGGAACACCTGACCAATCAAGACCCTTTGAATTTTTCACTGTAGAACGCGAAAACGGCCTCTACGTGGCCAAAGCCTTTGATAGCTTTATGCCTCAAAACATACAGCTCAGCCAAGCAGCTTTGGTCGATCCTATACATTTTGTTTCCATAATGGCCAAAGATCAGGAAATACGGATCGAAATTTCTGCTGAAGGCCAGGAACTAATTTCCAAGCATTTTCAAAACAATCCTTACGAACCATTGGCCCTTCTGTTAAATCAGAGAATAATAAATATCGTCAGAGATACAGCAAATCTTCAAAACGACGTTTTATTAATTAGAAGTCCTTGGCCAGCTTCAGCATTACTTGAATACACTAAATCTGTTAAGAACTGAAAACGAAAATATAATTAAAATACAGCCTATGTTTGAAAAGACTCCATTAATTCAGGCCATTGACAGTGGCAACTTCGACAACGCCGTTGAATTGTACAACCAAGGCGAAAGAATCCCCCACAGCCAGCATGCTTACGATTATTCCCAGCTTTATGATACCCTAATCCGAAAAAAAGGCTACGATCTCATTAGCCTTATGCTTCAGAACGATGAAATCGAGAAGGACATCTATATGCTCGACAAAATTGATGACAGTATCTTTTCTAAATTGATCCGAGTTAAAAACCCCGATGAAGAATTTATTTCATTTTTCAAGGATGCATTAGAACAAGCTGAAAACATCAATGATGAAGTTGCCGGACAGACCTTGATCAGTTTCGCGGCTGAAAATGCAGCCGATCCGCAAATTATTCAAGCCTTAATTGATGCTGGATGTAGGGTTGATTTCAAGAACCAAGCTGAAGACAATTTGCTGAACATCAGCATTAGAAAACACGGCATAACTCCCGAACAGATAAACCGTTATATTGACATATTCCTTAAAGAAGGCTTAGATGTAAACGAAACTAACAAGGTTGGCAAAACCTCCTTACACGTCGCCTTGGAAAGCAACAATAAGCATGTCTTGGAAAACCTCTTACAGAATGGCGCAAGCCCGAACCAACAGGATCATGAGGGGAATTCAGCATTCTTTATTGCCGTTGCACATAAGCATGACTTTGAACAATACAAACAGCTTTCAGCATATGAAAGCATGGATTTCGAACAATCCAACAAACGTGGCGAAAAAGCCCTGCATGCCCACCTTCGAGTGACAGATGGTGCAGATAACACGGAATTAATTTTGCAGATGATTGAAGATGGTGCAGATTTAAACAACACCGCCCCTCATTACGATAAACAGCTTTCTGCCTGGCATTGGATCGCCGAGAAAAAAGCTCCATTTTTTGAACAGGTTTTCAAGGCTGCTCAACCGGACATCAATGAACAGGATGACTTGGGAAACACCTTATTACATAAAGTCGTTATGAAGGACAGCAATTATGATCAAAATGCCGCCAAGGAAACTTACAAGAAAGTAAAATTCCTATTGGATAACGGGGCAACAGCCAGCATCCTGAACAACAAGGAACAATCAGCCATGATGATTGCTTCAGAAGATAATTTAAAAGCAAAAACCGTCGAACTGCTATTAATCGCTCAACAAAAAGAAAATTAAGAAATTATGTCTATGTCATTTATTATCGCCTGCGAGGGCGGCAAACGCAAAATAGCCGAATTACTATTAGAGAACAATGAAGTCGATGTCAAGTATACAGATGAAAAAGGCAGAACCGCCATGCATTATGCGGCACATCGTGGCTACCTTGACCTAGTCAAACTATTGGCAGAAAAAGGTGCTGAACTGGATTATGAGGATCAACAGGGCGAAACTCCCCTATTCTTTGCCTGTCTCCAAAAGCAGAAACAAACGGCCATATATTTGATAGAAGAAGATGCAAGGGTTGACATCAATGACCTCAAAGGCAACAGTCTCCTTCATTTGACAGCTTCAACTGGTCAAGCCGATGTCCTCAAGACCTTGATCGAAAAAGGACTTGACGTCAATGCATTAAACAACAGTACAGAAAGTCCTTTGATGCTAGCCGTATTAAACAGAAGCCTTGAGGCGGCCAAAATCCTGTTGGAAAATGGTGCTAATCCAGAAGCTAGCAACAAATCAGGAAACACTCCGCTATTGATTGCCGTAAAGAACAGGCACCTCCCAATGGTTGACCTGCTATTGGAAAACGGGGCAGATGTCAATCAGATCAATCAATTTGGCGAATCGGCCATCTTGGTTGCATGTTACGAAGGCAACAAAGCCATGGTTAAGACCCTATTAGAAAATGGTGCTGATGTATCAATTAGCAGTTCTGAAGGAGTTTCTCCTATTTGGTATGCATGTAGCCATAACCAAAAGGAAATCGTCTCCCTGCTTCTTGATAACGGCCTGGATGTAAACCACAGCAGACCAGTCACTGGAAACAGCCAAGCCATGTATGGATATCTGGACTTTGTAGAAACCAATAACAACCTGTCCATAGATGCACAATTCAATTTTAATGTCAATGAATCTCAAGGTGGGGAAAGCTTGCTACAACATGCCGTTAAGAATGGACACCTCAGTATGGTCAAATTATTGATTGAACGTGGTGCCAATATCAATCAACAGGACGAGTCAGGAAATACAGCACTGCACTATGCAGCAGCAAATGGCAAAAAAGATGTGCTCAAATTCCTTTTAGAAAACAATGCAGACCCGCAATTGGTCAATGTAAAAGAGCAAAAAGCAATCGATTACTCCAACATCAAGGGTTTCAATGAAATCACGGCCTTGCTGATCCAATTTGGATCTACCCAAGGAAAGGAGCAAGAAAATACCGCAGCACCAAGCCCAGCGACAAGCGCAGCAGCCCCAGTGGATAAGAAGAAAGCCCTGATGGACTTAAAGGACCTCATGGATGCCGGCATTTTGACACAGGAAGAATTTGATACCGAAAAGAAAAAGATATTAGCAGGTTAAAATTGTACAAACATTTTTAACGTATTCATGTTGCATTGGGAAAAAGAAATTTATGACCAACACATCAATTGGACTCCTCCTACTTCGAATTTTCATAGGCTTAAGGCTTATGTACGGCGTATTGGATAACCTGATCAGCTGGGATCATATGCAGGAATTTGCTGGCTTTTTAGGGAAATTTAAATTCCCATACCCAATAGTTTCTGCTATTATCTCTGTAGCTGTACAGATGATCGCTGGCTTCCTAATATTGATTGGTTGGCAAACGAAGTTTTCCGCAGCAATTATTTTTATCAACTTTTTGATCGCCATTTTTATGGTTCATATCCCTAATGGCGATAGCATAGAACTTATGACACCGGCTCTGGCTTTGCTGTTTGTTTCGGCAAGCCTCTTTTTTACAGGGGCTGGAAAATATTCAGTAGACAAGGTATAACTTAAACTATAAAACAATGGAATTGACAAACTTTAAATACAATCAGAAAAAACTAAACAATATGGCCATGATATTTCTGCTATTGGGAATTGCAGGCCTAGGTTTTGCATACTATAAATGGTTTGTAGACACTTCATCCTACGTGGTTTCTATGGGAAAATACGGCAGTATATTTATTGCCATATTGGGCTTTGGGGCATTTACCTACATGAAGTTATTTGGCAAAAAAGCTGATGAAATCGCCCTAAGTATTGGCACAAATGGGATAACATCCAATACGACGCCGGTCGCTAAGGCAGCCGAGTTAATTGAATGGGATGATTTAGTAGACATCAATTTCCACGGCAACTTCCTAGACATCCATGTCAAGGACCCCAAGAAATATGCCGACAGAATGAATAACTTCTTTGTCCGTGACACCTATCTAAAAGCCATGAAAGGGGTCATCCGTATTTCCATTGCCGAAGTTGATGGTTCTCCGGAAGAAATGTCCGCAGCCATCGGGAAATACTTAAACCTGTAGGACGATTACCTGATATTGATACCTGTATACAGGTAATTTCCTATATTTTATGTCCCTAACTATTTTATTATTATAGATTTGTTAGAAACAAAATCTATCCTAATATGAAAAAACAGTTTTTTATGGCATCACTAGTTCTGGGATGCAGTCTATTTGTCGCTTGTGGCAGTTCGAATAATTCAGAGGAAGAAGGGGATTCAGAAGATACGGGGGTTATTGAGAACCTAAGCAATGCCGGCGAGGCCCTCAAAGGTCTAAGTGGTCTTGAAAAAGCCATGAAGGATATTGAAGTTCAGATGAATGCCTTAAAAGAAAAGACACCTGTAAGTAACGATGAATTAAAAAAGGTCCTACCTGAAACTTTGGAAGGCTTGAAAAGGACTTCCATCAACCTCGGTGAATCTGCATCCATTGGTATCTCCAGTGCAAATGCTACCTACCAAGACGAAGGTGCTACAAAAACAATTGAAGTGTCCATCTTGGACGGAGCCGGTGAAGCGGCAAGCTCTATTACGGGTCTCGCATTTTATGGTTTCAACCAGGATTCGGAAAGAATTACGGACGATATGACCGAAAAAACGATGGAATATAAAGGTCAGAGAGCAAAACTAACAGAGGAAAAATACTATGGTAAGCAGACCTCAAAAATAGAATGGCTCCATAAAAAAAGATACTTGATGAAGGTACAGGGAGAAGGATACAGCATTGATGAGGTGGGTAAGATCATGGATAATTTAGCGTTAGGAAATTTACCTGAATAACAACTACACTATATATCAAAGATAAGGGGCAATGAATTTCATTGCCCCTTATCTTTTAATTTGATATCTCTTATTATTTCTTAGGTTTGGATGCCATTACAAACTGCAACTCTCCCCCATTTGAAATATCGGCATGCGAAATCTTAAAATCTTTCAGCTCCTGTCCATTCCACAATACCTTGCTCACATATACATTCTTCTCCGATTGGTTCTTTGCCAAAACCTTCAGGGTCTTCCCATTATCCAACTGCACTTCAGCAGATTTCACCAATGGACTACCTAACCAATAATGCGGATCTCCAGGTGCTACAGGATAGAATCCCAAAGAACTGAAGAGATACCAAGCAGACATTTGTCCACAATCATCATTTCCTCCTAATCCAGCAGGACCATTATGATATTGGTTACGAATAATCTGTCTGATTCTTTCCTGAGCCTTCCAAGGGCTTTTGGTGATATTATACAGATAGGCAACATGATGCGATGGTTCATTCCCATGCACATAGTTCCCAATGATGCCTTCACGTGTAATATCCTCAGTGTTTTCAAAATACTTATCTGGAAGATGCATGGTAAACAAGGAATCTAAATAAGTTTCAAAGCGTTTCTGTCCGCCCATGGTCTCCATCAATTGAACCGGTTGGTGTGGCACATATAATGAGTAATTCCAGGTATTTCCTTCAATAAATCCTTGCCCATGGGTATCTAGCACATCAAACTTCTCTCTGAATACCCCTTTGCTATCTTTTGGACGCATAAATCCGATGCGTTCATCATACAAGTTCTTCCAATTCTCGGCGCGTTTGTTAAATTCTGCAGCGATCTCGGCCTTACCCAATTTTTCTGCCAATTGAGCAATACACCAATCATCGTAAGCATATTCCAAGGTATTCGACACTGAAGTCCCATTTTTATCGTCCGGAACATAGCCCAAATCGATATAATCGCCAATACCTTCATATCTTCTTGCATTGGCCGTTTGGACACAGGCATTCAGGGCTGCTTCTGCATCTCCTTTATATACACCTTTCATAATAGCATCTACCACCACCGATACCGAATGGTATCCACTCATACACCAGTTTTCATTAGCATAATGCGACCAGATTGGCAACATATTCAGGACCGACTGTTCATGATGCGCCATCATGGATGAGACCATATCTGCATTTCTTTTCGGATCGACCAAATTCAGCCAAGGATGAAAAGCCCTAAAGGTATCCCATAAAGAAAAGGATGTGTAATTCGTAAAACCTTCAGCTTTATGGATCTCTTGATCCAAACCCTTATACTCGCCATTTAGGTCCATATATACGGTCGGCATCAGGTTCGCATGATAAACGGAGGTATAAAAGTTAACCAGGTCCTCCTTGTTCAACATATCGACCTTAAACTTCTCAAGCTCCTTATTCCAATCTGACTTCCCTTTGTTTACAATTTCTTCAAAATTCCAGTTTGGAGTCTCAGCTTGCATATTTTCCAATGCATTCTTCATGCTCACTGGACTCAAAGCCACTTTCATCATCACCTGCTCCCCCTCTTTGGTATCAAAATCCAGATGCATCTTGATATTGTGCGCCGCTAGATCTGGAAAGTTATCTTCTTGGTTGAATTTCCGCCAAAAGCCTTTGTATTGCACATTTTTATCCAAATACTTCGCACCATAATTCTTGAAAGCTTTGGAAGTTTTGATAGCGAAATAAACGGTCCTCGTTCTTGCCCATCCATTGGTCTGCCTATAGCCTGTTATGGTGGAATCATTCAATACCCTAACCACGGTCCAAACATTTTTGCCATCATAGTTATAGATACCCGCTGTCAAGTCTAAGATCAAATGGGATTGATCGGATGCTGGAAAGGTATAGCGATGAACTCCAACACGGGTACTTGTAGTCAATTCCGCCTGAATATTATGCTTATCCAGTTTCACTTTATAGTAATTGGCTTCAGCAATTTCATTATCATGGCTATATGCCGATCTATACCCATCTTGTGGCCTATCAGCTGTTCCTGGATTCAATAGCACCTTTCCTTGTGTTGGCATCACCAATATATCTCCAAGGTCGGAATGTCCTGTTCCCGAGAAATGCGTATGACTGAAACCAACAATGGTTGGATCATCGTATTGATAACCTGCACAGTATTTATAGACATCACCTGTGTATTGTCCGTTGACTGCATAAGGGATGGTATCTGTCTCCGGGCTCAATTGCACCGACCCAAAGGGTACCGTTGCTCCAGGGAAGGTATGCCCCATTTTAGCCGTACCGATCAATGGTTTGACATATTGACTCAGGTTTGGCTGCTGGGCATGCGATAATACCGGAATGACCATAAAAGCCAATACCTTGGCAAAATTCATATAGTTCTTTTTCATCATTTTAAATTGCGGGGTTTAAAGCATATTCTGCCCAAAGTTCATCGATTGTTTTTCCGGTTTCATTTGCCCAGAAAGAATCCGTATAGGTTTTATTGCGCATAGCCAGATCTAACTTTTTGACAAAGTTCTTTTTCTTGTTTTGCTCAATCCAATTGAAGAACCGTGCCGTAATCCTGTAAGAATCGGTATATTTCTGTTTTTCATTAAATTCGGGAAGCCTCCAATTGCCTGCTTCATTGGATACGCCATATTTAAATCGAATATAATCAGCAATACCTTCGGTAATCCACCAAGGGCCTGATCCATTTGGATAAGCCTGAACGATATGCATGACTTCATGCGTCACGACATCAATATCATGAGGATTTTTCTTCAACCAATTTGGACTATATCGAACAATCCCTCCGGCAGTGGCCGCAACACCATCATATTCAGGATCAATGACAAAAGTCACTTCTTTTCTGGTTTTCTTATTGAATTTTTTGGCCAATTTAGGATAGTTGATAAAATAAGTATCAATAAGCTGCTGTTTAGTTTCAGCACTAAATTCTTTATCCTTATTGATCCAGATCAGTGTATATCCCTTCTTCTTTAGCGTGTCTACTTCTACTGCAACCTTGCGGTCGGCATCTGTATGTTCCCAGCTTTGTGCATAACTTGAAGAAACTGAAATACCCAAAAATATGCTTAAAGCAAATGTTAATGTGTTTTTTCTCATTGGGCTAATTGATTTATAAAAATTTGAGTCAACTCTAGGCCATAATTGCTGTTTTGAGCTAACTAAAACGAATAATCTAGTAATCAAATATATTTAAAAAGATTAGTAATACTATAAAATTCTAGGATTGTTACAACAGTATTTATTAACCTAGGTTCATTTTTTGAGCTTTAATTCTCCTGCATTAAAAAAACAACAAGGAAATGAGTCAAGAGGTTAAGCTAGGAAGTGGATTATTTTCTATAATATTTTTATAATCAAAAAAGGGTGATCCGGAATTGAAGTGAACCCCAAAAGTTAGACAAAAACTTTTGGGGTTCATTATTTATGGC
>NZ_DAMBMM010000018.1:0-46354 GCF_032065005.1 Sphingobacterium sp. | reverse complement strand
CTCCTAGAAAAAACTTAATTTTGTTAATCCGTCCAACTTTTTGGGGTCATGTCAAATCGAATCACCCTTTTTCTTCTACTTAACGGTAAACCAAGTATAACCCTTTGCAGGAATCTTGACCGGTAAATTCACTTTATAATCTCTTGCTAACTGATACTTTTTCGGGTTCTCTCCTTCAAAGGCAATCTGTACATCCTTGTCCAAACCAGTATAGTAAAGTGGCAGGTCTATATGAATAACCATTTCGCGATCAGTTGGGTTATACAACATTCCCAATCCTTTCTCTTTTCCATTTGGATCAACATGCAATATCCCATCCCAATTTCTACCATCTGCGCGTCGCAAATGGATGATATCTGCATTCAAGATATCCCTATATTTTTTGTACCAATCAATGACCTCAATGACCGCAGCTTTCGTCCTTTCGGTGTCATATAGGCGGGGGCCTCTGTAACAGGCTTGAACCCCGGCTCCATAATATTGCATCATCAATTGTTTATAATCCTCCAAATGATCATTTAAGGGTTCTAAAACGGCATCAGCGCCGCCACCATGATAGGCTGTCAAGGGCACAAAACCCCAACCCATCGAAGGTGTTTTTTCCCAGGTTCCATCATAGATGTTTTGTCTGTTTAAAATCTTCTGTTGGTCGCGTGACAATGAAAAATTCACCTCCCGATAGCCCAGCGCTATTTTATTGGTCCCATCTAGAAAATACCAGTCCGGTGCATTGATATAAACACCCATCTGATTCAATTCGTGGAAGATCGATTTCTGGATCTCCATCTGTGCAAATTGGGAATCTTCCAAACCATGGTGACCTGGGTGATCATGGGACGCACAGACATCTCCTGGGTATGGGCCATCCATTTCTAGAATACTGAAACCTGTATTCCTGAAAAAGTCTTTAATGGCTTGCGCGTAATCTAACCCCCATTGACTGCCAAAACAGGGTGCATTCCCAAAAAATGCCCCACCTGGCTTTCCTGTTTTCGGATTGATCACATCCGTTTCAGCATCAATTGTCCTGGAACTGAACAAGGTATAACCTCCCAATTTTACGCCTTTTGATTTCGCATAATCCGCCAGTTCTCGCCATTCTTTATGGTTCTCTGGGGTATTTAACTCCATTTTCAGATGGCTGCCAAAACTCAGGATAACAGCCTCATAACCTGTTGCAGCACATTGATCGATAGCTGTGATCACCTCCTCCCTATTTTTACTGACTAAATGCATAAAGATTGGGTTAGCATTGGTCCAAGGTGTTAATCGACGGTACATTTGCCGTACAGCAAGCCCTCTACGCTCCTGATCGTGGCTATCATGCAACAATTCAAAAGTCTTGACCGAGGTAAACTTCTGTTTCGGTAAAACATCAATCTTTGATACATCCTTCGGATAGATCAAGGCTTTTGCCGGAGTGGTCAGGTCATAATTAACTTGAGAAGTATAGCTGCTATCCCGCTCCCAATCCAATGTCTGTTCAGATAGTCGATACTTCATGGCATTGTTAAAAGCATAATTGGTTTCAAAATAGATACCCGATTGCTTTTTCATATCCTCAGTACTTCCTACGACCGCTGATTCCTCTTCTACCAAGGAGAGGATTTCATTGACTAAGCGGTTTACCTGAATTTTCGTTTGACTCTCATTTCGCACCTCTACCCATTTTCGAAGGACTGGCATTCCATCATAGATTTCATAATGTACATCCACGGAAACCCCAGCTAATTCAGGATGCTGAAATTCTAAAACTAAACCTATCCCCTTTGCCTTTTCAGAATTTGAAGACCAAAAAGGACTATTGCTGTTCAAAGCATGTTCTAGTGGACTTTCCTTGGCAGACTTAAATACAAAAGCATCTGGATTCGCTTTTAAGGAAGGAAACCATTCTGTCAGGAAATAAGCCTTCTCTTTCTGTCCCTTCAAGCCACCAATCTCATAGTCCTTCCCATTAATATTGACGATTGCCTCTGGTTCTATCGCACGTATCAATTGCTGACCATTGCTCAGGTTGCTAAAATCATAACAAGCTAGGTTGGCAGCTTTCTTAAAGGCTCTTCTGATAAGTCCATTTTCAAGGACGATCTCATCCTTATTGTTAACAATTTTCGATTGAAAACCTGTTGATTGGATTAACCAATCTTTGTGTGCGGGTTGTGTTTTCTGCCCTTCTGCATTTTGTACAGTTGAAACTGCCAATAAGGCTATCAGGATTAGATTAGTGTTGATTCTCATAATTCAAAAAAGAGGCAGTAGCTAAAAGATACTACTGCCTGATGCATAATTAATTTTTATGGTCTAAAGACTTCTTGACAGATCGTTCAATAAGGTCTTAGCATTGTTCAATTCCTCATTCCATCCATCAAATCGCTGATTTGCCTCCATTTTATTGATTGCGGTCTGAAAGGTATCTATGGCTTTTTGATCCTTCTTGTCCTTCAGTGCTTGCAGCACAATTCTTGCTTTTTCATAATCTTGGATACCCTCCAACATCCTTTCGTATCGAATTGATGAACGTCCTTTTGGATAGACGATATAGGTATCACCAGCAGGCCAGGTCCTGAACCTTGAATCTGTCAATGGATTCTCCACCCATGAGTTGTATGCCCACCTTAACATACCATCAAAACCTGTTGCCAAGGCATACCAACCCAAGTAGGTCGATTCCGCAGGCTCTGAAAAGGTAAACTGATTCGGGAAACCATCCGAACAACAGATATAAAAAGTGCTGTTTAATCCTCTTTTTTGGCGGTCCATGATATCGGACTTAGAAAAAGGATGCCCAACTGAAATACTGATATCTTCCGAATTTGGAAATCTTTGATAGGTTTTTTGATTATCAGCATATGAAATACCAATTTCCGGTGCTACCTTCTCCAATAAAGCAAATGCAGCATCCATTTGTTCCCTTTCTCGTTCATCCATGGCGATATTGGTTTTATCCAACCAGCCTTTTGCTTCTAGATGTTTAACGAAATCCTTCAAAAATGGCGTCCAAAGTTCTTCAAAAATAGCTGTACCCGGCTTTGTAACCACATTGACCAACTCTCCTTTAGTGGCATCCTTATAATGGATTTCATTGTTCCAAGGAATAATGGAATAGCAGTTTATCATGTCATCAACACCCAGATCCATCATAAATTGCACCCAACGGTCAAATACGGTATAATCATAAGTCCATGTTCCATTGCTATTTTTGGTCCATGTGATCATATCAGCATAAGGATCATAGGTCTGAACATTCCATGGGTCTTTGTTCAATGTGGTGGTAATTACTTTTTGGCCAGCATCAGCAAGCATTTGCATTACAGGTTTCATCGCTTCAAAATGGGCATCACTCCACATTTCCAAACCCTCAACACGCGCTACGGCTGATGGATGCTGCCATTGGTCTAGGTGATAGCTCCATTCCGTTGCTTTCGGCAAGGTTTGATTGATCACATCCAGCTCCAAGGCCAATTTTTGTGCAGGTTGACCTTTGGCAGAAATAGTGACAATTGCATTGTATAAACCTGCCTGCGCATTTTCAGGAATCTTTACACTAACCCACACAGGTCTAGCTGTTTTCTTAGGAATATCGAAGGACTTTAAATTATCCAACATATCTGGTGCTAAGGATGAGGCGAAATCCTCAGGTTTCCGGTATCCACATCCACCTGCAAACTCATCCGTCATGACATAGCGGACAAACCGTGCATCCGTCGCTGTTTGGGGAATCACCGCCTTATTTTTAGATACTAAATCTGAAATATCTACCTGAACATCAGCAATATCGGAATTGGTCCATAAAAGGATCTGAGCAGATAGCTTCTCCCCTTTCCAGCCCTCAATTTTCACCCTATTTTGCTTGGCGATTTCTGGCGCTAAGGATTTGGCAAATCGCCTATCGATTGTTACAAAAGAACTGTGCAAACCGGGAGCTACCTTTGACCAATCTGAATTGACATCGGCAGTAGGATCTGCTAATTCGATAAATGTTTCTGAAAGCGCAGTTTTACTTTGGGCATTTGCATCTTCAACGGTCAAGAATGCTAGGCCTAAACTCAGTAGAACCACCCATTTAGGAGTGTTGATTTTCATTTATTAAAAGTTTAGTTGATTAGACTGCAGCAATTTTACCGCAAGAATATTGTATACAATATACAGGATTTTAATTAAACGAGACCTTTATTAAGCCAGTGTAAGCAAAATTTTATCAAACCAATCCAAACGAGACGACTATCAAATCTAAGCCTACTTAACTGAACTTCAATTAATTTATTAATTATATAAAAATTGTTGCAAACAAACATTTTCATTCTATATTTGTACTTGTTTTTAATCAGTCTAAATAAACTAACCTCTATCTGTTAGTTTCGTTTATATTTTAGCACTATAATTCTTCATGTTTGTGGGGGGGACGGTTTAAAGGACTGCATTTAAAACAAAATAGCGCCATGCTAAAGACGGCAATCTCTGCATGACGCCAAAAATCTAATATCAGCTGTAACTGCTATTAGTTGATTGACTCAATGAATCAATCACCTTTAACACACTGTAAGTATGAAAGGACCTGCAAGATAAAAAAAATCGGGCGCTCTCCCTATTTATTTATCCCAAGGTTCTTTCATAAACAGTTAATGGAATTTTTAACACTATACATTAACATTTATGATTTACAACCTTTTTTCTAATCACTCCCCTACGAGTAAAACTAGTTTTTTTACAAATCTTTTCTTTTCAGGGACTTGCAATGTACTTTTTCAGACCCTCATGTTTATTCTTTTTCCCTCTATTCTAAAATCGATCCAGTCCTATAATGAAAACTAACCTCTTAACCACTCTATTTATATTATTCTTTATAACGTCATCATACGCCCAAAATGGCGTTATCAAAGGGACCATTCTGACTCAGAAAGGAAATCCAGCCAAAAATGTGGTTGTCAAACTGAATGGTTCACAAGAGATGGAAGTCGATTCTCTAGGAAATTACCAGTTCATTCATCTACCGGCCAAGACCTATGAGGTTAGGGCAAAACATATTGGCTTTACCTCCCAGGTAAGCACCATTGTTTTAAAGGAAAATGAAACCCGCGTTTTGGATTTTACCCTTGAAGAAGGGACCAATACTTTGCAAGAAGTTGTGGTTTCCGCCAAGAAACCTATAGTGGACCATGAGCTATCTAACTCCCTTCGGGTACAAACCCCAATTTTGGAACTATCTCAAAATGTTCAGACCATAAATGCTGAAGTCCTGTCAAAACAACAAGCTTTCAATTTGGCAGACGGCCCTTTCAGAAATATATCTGGTGTGAGCCGACAAACCCATTGGAATGACATGTACGTCAATATCCATATGCGTGGATCACAGATACAGGCTTTCCGAAACGGGATGAATATTGTCAGTTCCTATTGGAGTCCATTATCTGAAGACATGGCAACCGTTGAAAAAATTGAATTCGTAAAAGGACCAGCCGGATTTATGATGTCCAGTGGCGACCCAGCAGGGATCTATAATGTGGTTACCAAAAAGCCTTCCGGTCAAAAAAATGCCGAGGTAACCTTTAGCCTAGGAAGTTTTGAAAATTACAGAACCACCCTAGATTTGGATGGCAAGGTCTCAAAAGATGGTAGGTTATTATATCGATTGAATATCGCTGGTTCTTCAAAAGCTTCATTCCGCCCGAATGAAGACAATAAAAGGCTCGTAATTGCACCAGTATTATCCTATAAAATCAATGATAAAACAACCGCAACATTCGAATACACCTATCAGAAAGCAATCATGACTGATGTTGGATCCGGTTATTTGATGTCACCGTTTGGCTATAAGACTCTGCCTAGGGAAACCTCATTCTTGCAAAAGGGAACAGAACCTATGGATATCGATGAACACTCCGCATACATCAATATCGAGCATAAATTAAATGCAAATTGGAAATTAACTGCTCAGGGTGCCTATTTTAATTACAACCAAATCGGCGCAAGCAGTTGGCCAAAAGATATTCTTCCTAATGGCAAGGTCATCAGGAAATCAGATATCTGGGATGCACAAAGTACCATGTTATTAGGCCAAGCATTCTTAAATGGGTCATTTAACACGGGACAAGTCAAACATCAAATATTGGCAGGTATTGATCTAGGTAGTAAATCCTATTTGGCAGACTGGAATCAAAGTATTGTTCTGGATAGTTTGAATGGTGGTGAGTTTGATCCTAAGAATCCTGTTTATGGATTCGACTTTGGACTTCAGAATTTTGACCGATCACATTCCTTGGCTCAACGCGCAGCTGTAGGCGGTGGTAGTATGTCCACGGATTACACCTCAGCCTATGTGCAAGATCAAATGAGCTTTTTTGATAATGCTTTACGTTTAACTTTGGCTGCTCGCTATACCTCCATGTCTATCAGTACCTGGGGTGGAGCACCAGTTAAAAGCGAAAAAGTCACACCGAGAATAGGTCTATCCTACTCCATTGACAAAAACACAGCTGTTTATGCATTACTTGACCAAGCTTTTCTACCGCAACAGGGAATTCTGTTTGACGGTTCTAAAATAAAACCAATCACAGGTAACAATTATGAACTTGGTATCAAAAGAGATTGGTTCAAAGGAAAATGGAATAGTACAATCGCGATATACCAAATCACCAAGAACCATGAAATAACATCCTATGGACCAAGACCTGAGATGTCAGTCGAAGTTGGGCAAAAAAGAATCCGCGGGCTCGAAGTCGATATCCGTGGTGAGATATTAAGGGGATTGAACCTGATTGCGAACTATGCATATACCGACGGACAAGTAACCAAAATCAATGAAGGTGTTGATGCCTTTTTTGTTGGACAAAGACTTGATGGAGCTGATGTTCATATCGCCAATCTTTGGTTGGACTATGAGTTGACGCGAGGAAAGGCAAAAGGTTTGGCCTTCCAATTTGGAGGGATGTCAAATATCCAACGTGCCATGGAATTCTATTCCAAGGATGAACCCGAAAAAAATATTGAAGACTATTTCCGCTTTGATGCCGGAATGGGCTACCGCATCGACAAATTCAGTGTCAATCTAAATGTACAGAACCTTTTTGATAAATACTTGATTGAGGGCGGTAGCTATTACACTAACTACTTCAATACCCCTGCTTACTCTTGGCAAGCCGGTGCACCAAGAAACTATCGATTAACATTTGCATATAAATTCTAAAACCATGAACACAAAAACATTATTGACAATTTTAATAAGCCTTGTAAGCCTTCAATTTGCAAGTGCCCATGCCCTTTGGATCGAAACACAATCGAATGGTAAATTGAACCAAAAACATACGGTCAAAGTATTTTACGGCGAATATGCCGAAGGTTTGGTAGACCCAATTGACAAATGGTATTCTGATGTTAAGGATTTCGACCTGATTTTGATTGCACCTGATGGCAGCAAAAAAACATTAGAGAAAACTGCTGCAACGGACCATTTCGAAGCATCTTTTCTACCTACTGAAAATGGATCCTATGTCCTTTCTGTGGTAAAAGCTGCAAAGGAAGCCTACGAAACCATGAAATTCGAATTTTCTTCTACAGCCTTCGTTCAGGTTGGAAACGGATCCAATAAAATAAATACACTTCCTTTCCACATCGAATCCACAGTCCAAAACCCTAAAGTGGGTTCAAACCTGGAAGTTCAGGTGCTGGAAAATGGGCAGGCAGAAAATGAAAGAGAAGTGATTGTCATGGGGCCAGAAGGCTGGACCAAAACCCTACATACCGATAAACAAGGAAAAGCATCTTTTAAACCGTTGGTGAAAGGAAAGTACATAATCGAAGCTTCTAGAACTGACGAGAAAGTTGAAGATTGGCATGGCCAAAAGATTGAGAAAATCTGGAAAGGCAGCACTTATTCAATTCAAGTAAATTAATCTTAGGCCTAATAAAATGCTTGCCGGCATTTTATTAGGCTAATTTTTTTCTCAAATATCATGTACAGCCTGATCATATTTTTCGTTTTCACCGGTTCCTACTTCCTTTATTGTAGCAGCAAAAAAATGAAGAGCATCCATCAAGTGGAATTCAGTGTTTTCAAATCATTTCAACCCAAACAACTGAAACTCGCAGGATTTATCCTGTTGGCAATTGCCGCTATCTTAACTGTTTGGAAACAAGGCCTAGAAGCGGGAGGCTTTGCGTTTAGCGTTTATTTAATGACTTTCCTAAGTCTTTTGAATTTACTTTTCCCCTATAAGTCCATGAACTGGAAACATATCCTTCTTCTTTTTTCCATATCACTGACAATTGAAATTATTTTTTTCTAAATCCATCTCTATCCATGCCCGCAAATAAGAAATACCTAAGCTCCCCTTTCCAACGGTTTTTAAAAATAACCGCAGGCTTCTTTGCAGGATATATGCTCATGCTAGCCTTCCACAATTTCTTGACCCTATTCTTTGAAAGGAAAAACATTGTTATCCTGTCTGGTTTCTCTGGATATATCATTTGGGCAATCCTGCTCCTATTGGCTTTTTTATCGAAAAATGGTTGGTACATCTGGGGAATTTACCTTTGCCTAACCTTCCTTTTATCAATCCCTTTCATCTTTTAATTCATAATGAATACCAGAAACTATAACATCTACTTTAATACCCATACCATCAGTGGGATTATCATCTGTGGAATCCTGTATGTCATTTTCTTTGCTGGATCATTTTCATTTTTCAGAAATGAAATTGCTGCTTGGCAACAAGGGGATTCCTTCTCAAAAATGAGCACTGCTGAGGTAGACTGCGATTATGTATTAGATTCCCTCGGACAGGCCATGGAAATCAAAGGAAGAGATATTACCTTTTCCTTTTATCATAAGAATGCTCGATCCTACATGAGCTATACCGAGTCCAAGGACAGCTTACAACATGAGAAAAATCTAGCAAAAATCAATGAAAAGATAGCCAACAAAGCGGATTGGACTACTACAGATTCAAAATACTTCGGATATAACTTTATCAACAAGAAGTCTGGCAATTATAGTGAAAACTATGATCTTGCTGAATTTTTATATAGACTGCATTTTTTGGCTCAATTGAATGAAGTCCCCATCAATATAGGCATTGGACCATTCGGTTATGTGCTGGCTGGATTTACCTCCTTTATTTTTCTCTTTGCCCTGATTACAGGTATATTGCTCCATTGGGACAAAATCGTTTCCAATTTTTTTATTTACCGTCCCTTTTCCAAATGCAAGACGGTCTGGACCGACATGCACACAGCCTTAGGAGTTGTGGGTTTTCCTTTTCAATTTGTCTATGCCGTAACCGGAATCTTTTTGATCCTAAACTCCGTCCTAGCCATCCCATTTGAGAAGATAATCTACAAAGGAGATTCGGAAACCATGTATACAGACCTGGCCTTTAACCATTCAGTCAACCTGCCTTACAGCAATACAGCATTGGTTCAAACCATAACGGTCAATCCGTTTTTGGATTCAGTAAAGAAAAAATGGCCGGATAGTCGTATTTTCCGTCTCAGCATAAAGAACTATGGCGACCAAAACATGCAATTCATTGCAGAAATTAGCCCAACCTATGCTAAGCACATGGCGGGATATGGAATCTATAATGTAAGGGCAGTGGATGGGAAAATACTGGAGGAAAAAACTCCCATGTACAATTCCACTTTTGTAGACCATGTCAAGAGTCTCTTGTATAGGTTACATTTTGGAGATTATGCCGGATACCCTCTTAAATACCTTTCCTTTATCATGGGGATTATGGGTTGTTTAGTCATTTCATCGGGAATCATGATCTGGTTGGTCGCAAGAGACAAGAACAATGTACCAAAGCATAAAAGAAAATTCAATTTCTGGTTGGCGAATATATACCTAGCCATCTGTTTATCCATGTTCCCAACGACAGCAATTACCTTCATAGCGGTAAAATTAACTGCAAATGTAAATCAGGATTTTCTATATCGGGTTTATTTTTGGACTTGGCTCCTATTTAGTACTTATTATATAATCCGTAGAAATATCAATAGGACCAATAGGGAAACCTTATTGATCGGAAGTATCCTCGCCTTTATGGTACCCATCGTCAATGGGCTCTTTGAAAGAAATTGGGTATGGAATAGTTTGATTGAAGGGAATATAGATCTGTTCAGTATCGATTTTCTTTGGATCTGTATTGGTCTGGTCGGCATATTTATCTATAGAAAAATCAATAAGCAGAATAAAACCATAGCATAAGGATAATTACCTCAATAAAGTCTCTTTAATTAAGATATATAGACCTACAATAAGGATCATATATCCAAAGCCCTTTTTGAGGTTTTTGTTGCTTATCTTTTCTGAAAGGTAAAAACCAATGAAAATACCGATCACGGTTCCACCGGTATAGCCAAGTAGTAATTTCCAATCAAAGAGTTCAAACTTCTCCAGATCACCCATTACTCCAAAGAAGGAATTAATACTGATAATGATCAAGGAGGTAGCCACTGCCTTCCGCATGGGCAAATGATAAAAATTGACCAAGGCAGGAATAATCAAGAATCCACCCCCAGCACCGACCAACCCTGTCACCAACCCAACCAATGCTCCCTGAAATACAATAACCTCAATGGGCGTTTTCACATATTCCGGAGGGACTTCAGGGTTATATTTCGCAGAGCGGATCATACTCAAGGAAGAAGCTACCATAACAAAGGAAAACAAGATCATCAACAGTACATTTTGATGAAAGCTATATCCTGCAATCTGGATGACCTCTGGAACCAAAGGAAGAATAAAGGAACGCGTAATAAACACAACAATCAGAGAAGGAACACCAAAGGTCAAGACTTTTGGAAGGTCTGCTTCCTTTTTTATGATCCCCCGCACGGCACCGATCAATGAGGTGATACCAATGGCAAAAAGCGAATAGGTCGTGGAAAGTGTTGGTTCGACTGCCATTATGTAGACCAGGATCGGAACAGTCAATATGGTACCACCACTGCCAATTAACCCTAAAGTTATTCCGACCAAAATTGCTAATACACAGCCAAGGATTATCATATAATCAATAGATTGGTTAAAATATTATTATTCTTCCCACTCATAAAAGTAAAGGAAATTAATTAAAATAAACCATTTCCAAATCTTTTTCCCGAAAGCTGATAAATTTTATTCTTTTCCTTTAAATTGCATTTAATCTATACTGCCCTGATCTAAATTTCCCGGAAAATTCGCAGCTCATCCGAAATTTATTGGCCAACAAAGGGGACTTGTTTTGGACACATTGCTAACCACAGCAATATCTCTCGAATATGCCTCGAATAAGGCTAGGCTAATTCCCGAAAAAATCGTCCAAAAGGATACTGTTCAACCCATCAGTTTGGTCAGAAAAAAAGCCTGAAATTGGAAAAATCAGGCTTTGACTAACAAAAATATAAAAGAATGTGATTATTGGGCAGTATCTTGAACTGTAGAATCGACCTCCGTTGAATCTAAATTGATAACTTCAGCATCCGGAGCGTTGATATTATAGCGTTCTGCATCTCCCCCCTGTTCAGGGTCTGGAAGAACTTCAGTTTCTGTTTCTGATTTTTCGCTATTGTTACAGCTGATCATAGTAAAGAATCCCATGGCAAATATTCCTATTACTAATTTTAACTTATTCATATGCTTGTCATGTTGATTTGTTAATAAAACCATCCACAAGAAGAAATGTTTTAATGACGATAAAAAAAACCTGACCTTCAAGTAGAAAGCCAGGTATCATTCAGGTTATTTTTAGTTAATAAAGGTCATAACTTTTCACCGTGTTGGGAGATATCCAGACCAACCTCTTCATCGGCATCAGATACCCGCAATGGCGTAATCAAATCGGTAAGCTTCAATAGAATGAACGCCATTAAAAGGATAAATACCGCGGCCAAAACCAGTCCTAGCATATGGGCTGTAAACAACTTCCACTCGCCATAAAACAATCCATTATCTGGTATAGCGGGGTTAATGGCATTCGTGGCAAATACGCCGGTCAAGATCATACCTACCATACCACCCACGCCATGGCTTGGGAATACATCTAAGGTATCATCGATCCTGGAGCGTGTCCTCCAGGCAATCACTACCCTGCTGATCACGGCGGCAACAGCCCCAATAACCAGGGAATGTCCAAAAGTGACGAAACCGGCCGCTGGAGTAATGGCTACCAAACCAACAACAGCGCCGATGCACACTCCCATGGCAGAGGGTTTGATTCCCTTGGCCGCATCAAAAAATATATAGGTCAGGGCAGCCGCTCCAGATGCGGTAGAAGTGGTAATCAATGCTGTCGCTGCTAACTCTGAAGCCGAAAATGCCGAACCAGCATTGAAACCTATCCAACCAAACCATAGTAACCCAGTACCCAATAGCACATAGGTGATACGTGCAGGGCTGTGACTATGCATATCTTTTCCTTTTCTCAAATATATTGCCGATGCCAAAGCTGTTAATCCTGCAGACATATGGACCACAGTTCCGCCAGCAAAGTCCAATACACCTAGCTTGAACAGGAAACCTTCGGGATGCCAGGTAGCATGGGCCAATGGCGCATAGATAAAAACAAAGAACAAACAGATAAAGAGCACATAGGAAGTAAATCGGATCCGTTCTGCAAATGCACCGGTAATCAGTGCCGGCGTAATAATGGCAAATTTTAACTGATAGATGGCAAAGAGAGCAAAAGGGATAGTCGGTGCTGCATCCCAGGGCCCGCGCTCCAATACATTATTGAACATAAAAAATGTGAAGGGATTGCCAATTACCCCGCCTATTGACTCGCCGAAGACCAAACTGAATCCAAAGATTACCCAAATCACGGCAACCACGGCCATACAGATAAAACTTTGCAACATGGTGGAAATAACGTTCTTTTTTTTGACCATACCGCCATAAAAGTAGGCCAAACCGGGTGTCATGATCAAAACTAGAGCCGTAGAGGTCAACATCCATGCGATATCGGCATAATTATACTCGGAATTTGAATGGATTTGAGGTGTTTTTGAAAAAACAAGCGACATTAACACTAAAACACCCATAAAAACGAGAGGGACATAAGATTTTTTACCAGACAACACCATAATTATTAAATTTTGTTCAACAAAAATACGTTTTTATTGATTTTATCAAAATTTATTTTGATTTTTTATGAAAATAAATCAATTATTTAGTGTAAATTTTGAATAAACACCAAAAATAAACTAAACAAAACCAACAAATAACAGCAAACAGCAAGAATTAATTATGATTTTCGAAGCTGAAAATTGATAATTATTAAAATATTGTAAAAACCTAACTGATTTTAAGCAAAGACTAGAAAATACTAGGGGATTTTCAATTACTAGCCTATTTTTCCAATTCTAATTGAGTTAAAAAGCTGAAATTTTGATTTTGGAACAAACAATTCGACAAAAAATTGAGATATTTAATAGAAACATTGGCTGATACATGGAAGATCTTTTCAAAATATATAAGGTAGACAATAAAGAGGCACTATACATACAAGGTCAGAGCAACGAGCCCCATAATCATCACTTTGAGGAACTCATCATTGGAATGAAAGGGAAAATCGAGCATTTCATAGATTTCAAAAATGAGACCTATACAGCTCCATTTGTTTGTTTTGTAAGTCGAGGGAAAATCCATCGGATAGTGCCGATGTTGGAAAATGGAGTATGTGATTTTTGGGTATTGCGATTTAAAAGTGAATTTATTCCTGAAACCACCTTTAACCTATATGGTTATTTCCACGATAATGCGAACCTGGCTTTCCCTACGGGACGGTGTTTTGAACGGCTGGAGCAAATCTGCAAAATGATTTACGATGAAATGCAGCAAGAAAAGCCAGAACTTGCCATTGTAAGGGAATTACTGAACAGCTTATTTACCATGATCGAGGCAGAAAGGAAAAAGCAACAACCCGACCACTTGAACCTCTTTAAAAATCAAGATATTACGTTCAAGAACTTCCTTAATATATTGGAAGAGAATTTTCGCAGGCCTGAAGGCGTGAATTATTATGCGGAGAAGCTCTTTATGAGTCCCCGGAACCTAAACAGCATTACCCAGAATATTCTCCAACAGAGTGTTTCCGAAATTATTGAGACCCGAAAGCTCATTGAAGCCAAAAACCTCTTGATCAGCAGCAATAAAACTATTTCAGAAATTGGTTTTGAATTGGGTTATTCCGACAAGGCCTATTTTACCAGTGTTTTCAAAAAGAAGTCCGGACAGACCCCCACGGAATTCAGGGAAGAAATGAACCGGTTGATTTCCTAATTCTTATATCTTTCTTCCAAATTCTCATACCACTGAGCAACATATCCTAGCGATATTTGTAAATACATTGGAAAGGAATTTATAATGGAAGATATGACAAGAAAACAATTTTTAGCTGCAGCAGCATCCTTGCCTTTGGCAGGTGCTGCAGTAAAGTTGAAAAGTCTCAATAAATTTATAGATGGATTGAACAGCAGCAGCAATATGCCGGTGCTGTTTTTGGGCCATGGCAGTCCGATGAACGCTATTGAAGACAATGAGTTTGTTCAAGGGTTCAAAAATATAGGTAAGGAAATCGAAAAACCAACGGCTATCCTCGTTATCTCGGCTCACTGGGAAACCAAGGGAACCTATGTAACGGCGATGGAGATGCCGAGCACCATCCATGATTTTGGTGGATTCCCGCAAGCATTGTTCGATGTACAATACCCAGCTCCCGGTTCACCAGAACTGGCAGAAGCTGTAAAGGAAATCGTTGTGGGCAAGGACGTGCAATTGGATGATAAATGGGGCTTGGACCATGGATCTTGGTCAGTAGTAAAACACCTCTACCCCAATGCCGATGTTCCCATTATACAAATGAGCATCGACTATAGCATGCCTGCCTCCCATCATTATGCATTAGCTAAAGAATTGGCAGCCCTACGCAAGAAAGGTGTATTGATCATCGGGTCAGGAAACAATGTCCATAACCTGAGAATGGTGTCATGGAAACATCTCAACACGGTAGGTTTTGCTTTTGATTGGGCACAAGAGGCAAACGAAAAAATGAAGGAATATATTTTGGACGGCAATCATCAGCCTCTGATAGACTTCGAAAAGCAAGGTTCAGCCTTCCAAATGGCAATTCCTACACCGGAGCATTACTTGCCGATGATCTATGCATTGGCCCTGCAAGAGAAAAATGAAGATCTACAGATATTCAATGATGCAGCAGTAGCTGGTGCATTGACCATGACATCCTTTAAAATAGGTTAATACCAGATATTTAGAAGGTTAATTGTTAAGAAGCTATCGAAAATTCGATAGCTTCTTTTTTGTTTTCAATCCCTGCCATTCACCGAAATGATTTTTTTGGAGGATTATTTTGCCGAACAATCTTCAAGTTTTACCGAGTTTTCCAAAGGCCTTGCCTATTCCCTCTGTTCGCGTCTCTGTTTTACATATACCTTTGAATCAAACAATTACAAACACCAAAAACTAATAAATTAAAAATTCAAAATCATGAAAACGCTAATCTCACTAATCGCAGCAACAGTATTTACACTTGTCAGTTCATTTGTATTTGCTAACAGTAAACCAGAACCCGTAAAGTTCATTAAGGTAGAATCTATTATCGATCACTACATCGATGCCACCAACAATGGCGAAGTAGCATTGGTAGAACATCTGTTCACTGAAAACTTCAAATATGCAACGCCAAACAACGGTCAACGTGAACTTATTGGAAGAAGCACCTTGGTCAATCATTTGAAAAAACAAAAAGGAGTTAAATTAAGAGCTGAAACATCCTACAGCTTCGTGGAGAAAAACGATGACTGTAGCATCGTAAGAGTCGCTACTAAATTTGAGCATTTCACAAGATATGATTATGTAACCCTATGCAACAACAAAGACGGATGGAAAATAAGCAATGTAACCGTAACGTACCCTGTAAAATAAGTCCTTCTTCGTTTATAAGTAGATTTTTGCCCAAAAGGTGTAACTGAACGTTATACCTTTTTTTATTTATTAGGGCAGCTATTTCTAGGCTTCGCCTAAACCTAATTCTACCCTGCTAGGAGCAATGAATTTGGAATCAAACAAAATTTCTGTATTTTCAAATTCTTAAACCTATTTAAAAATGAAAAACACTATACTTTCACTGGCAGCAGTAAGCCTATTATTTTGCAGCACAAGTCAAGCACAACAAAATCCTGTTTTCGAAGGTTGGTATGCGGATCCCGAAGGCATCATCTATAATAATGAATATTGGATTTTTCCGACCTATTCTGCTCCATACGAAGAACAGATCAAGTTTGACGCCTTCTCTTCCAAAGATTTAGTGAACTGGAAAAAGCATCCGAACATCTTGAACAATACGGAGGTAAAATGGGCCAACAAGGCCATGTGGGCACCTTCTGTGATTGAGAAAGATGGAAAATACTATTTCTTCTTTGGGGCCAACGATGTGCATGAAGGAGAAATCGGTGGAATTGGGGTAGCAGTAGCAGATAAACCTGAAGGTCCATATAAGGATTTAATAGGTAAACCATTGATCAATGAAATCGTTAATGGCGCTCAACCCATAGATCAATTTGTATTCAAGGATAAAGATGGTCAACACTATATGTTTTATGGTGGTTGGGGACATTGTAATGTGGTGAAATTAAGTGATGATTTCAAGAGCCTTGTTCCATTTGAAGATGGAACCATATACAAGGATGTAACTCCAGAAAACTATACCGAAGGTCCATTCATGTTTATCAAGGACAATAAATATTATTTCATGTGGTCAGAAGGCGGATGGACAGGTCCTGATTATAAAGTAGCCTATGCCATTTCAGATACGCCATTTGGTCCATTTGAAAGAATAGGCACGGTGCTTCAGCCTGATCCTAAGATCGCTTATGGGGCTGGTCACCATTCGGTGATCAAGATCCCAAATGAGGACAAATACTATATGGTATACCACCGCCGTCCATTGGATAAAAAAGGAGCCAATGAACGCGAAACCTGTATTGATGAGATGAAATTCGATAAAGACGGGAAGATCCTGCCTGTACAGATGACATTTGAAGGTGTAAAACATGTCCTGAAATAATGGATAAGCAACAAAAAGAAAAGCCATTCCTATTCATGGGAATGGCTTTTCTTTTTTTAACCTTATCTTAGTAGCCTCAAAGTATTTAACATGAAATTCGGAAAAGTAGACGATCCTAGCCATATTGATTTTTCTCTGCCAGTGACTCCCATAGAGACCGTCGAATTGTTGAACAAATATAAAAATGATGATGATTTTGAAATGTTTGTGGGCTATCCGAAATGGTCAAAGGCTGATCTGAAAGGCTTTTATCCACGCGGTACGAAAGATGAATTGAACATCTATTCCCAAAATTTCAATGCAGTGGAATTCAATGGAACATTCTATCGGTCACCGAGCAAGGAACAGGTATTGATCTGGAAGAACAGAACAACGGAAGATTTTAAATTCTGTCCGAAGTTTACCAATAGCATCAGCCATTATTCAAGATTAAACAATACCGATGAAAAGGTTGCGGCCTTTGTGGATTCTACCGTGCTATTTGAGGAAAAATTGGGCATGGCATTTCTGCAAATGCCAGAGAACTTTAGACCAAAGGCATTTGAAAGGCTGGAAGGATTTCTGGAACGATTTCCAAAAGGGTACCCCCTAGCCTTTGAAGTTCGTCATGAAGAATGGTATAATGACAAAGAGGTTTTAGAGAAATATCTGAAACTGCTGACCAGAACCAGGACAACCAACATCATTGTGGATACACCCGGCAGAAGGGATATGCTGAACTTTAGGCTGACCACTCCGGTAGCTTTTATTCGATTTGTGTCATCTACCGAAATACGTGATAAGGAAAGGCTAGCCAATTGGGTCTTGAAGCTTAAAGAGTGGAAAGATGCCGGTTTGAAACAGGCTTATTTCTTTATCCATCAAAAAATTGATCCCGAAACTTCTTTCTTATCGACTGATTTTGTCGAGGAACTTAACAAAGAACTGGACTGTCATATTCCCATAGCAAAAAAGACGCTCTAAAAGCGTCTTTTTGTAATTCTGTTAGGGATAGACCAAAGCTCCCGATACGTTCCAAAAGCTAAAGCTATCGCCTTCGCGTGGTCCTTGTGGAATCTGTACTCGTACAGTATGTTTTCCAGCCTTCAGATCTCCCAAATCTATAAAGACGGGATTGGTAACTGTTCCAGGGCACCAATTGGACCTGCTCAAGTCGGAAGATGACAAACCATCTTCGAAATTTCCACTGACTGGATTATATAGTCGGTAGCTTCCGCAATCTAATCGCCATGGGGTGAACTGTGCCTGCAATTTACCATCCATAAAAATCTTATTGGGTTTAGGGACAAACTCGTCACCATTCCCCCATCCCCCATGTCCGGTAGTAATATATCTAAGCTTTGCACCTTTGATATCCTCTGCTAGGTCAAAGGTCAACTCCAATCCATTTTCATCAGCAAACATGGTCGGATAAATCTGACCGCCCATTTCCATGATATTAGTCGTATTGAACAATGGCATAATCTTCATACCACTTGCATAATTGGATCCACCGGGATGAATGGTCAGCTCTAAACTTACCTTGTGACCACCTTTGTCATAGTTTCCAATGTAAGTTCCGATATAGACTTCCTTGCCTGAAAGTACGGAAAGAAATTCGGAGATATCTTGGCGGTAGATCACGCTATCTTGCCAAGTTTTTCCCTTTAAAACCAATCGATCATTAAAGTGAGAGACTCCAAATGGCGTGAAAAATCGCATGAGCTCAAATACTGGCGAGAATTCGGATGTCCGGACCATACCGGGATAACTGACGCCTGCAGAGTCTGTAATCTTCGGAAGGGTTTCCATTCCATTTTTCATTCCATCCAGAAAACTGATTTTTTGATCTTCAGCAATCAAGAAAACCGAGCCGGTCCTGTCATAGGCATCGCCATTTGATTTTTCGATCAATTGGATAAAGGCTTGGCTATTTTCGTCGACCTGAGGAACCCTTACTTTTTTGAGTATGACGGTACCTTCCGCAAACCTGAAAATAGAATCAGATTTGATTCCCGGTTGAAAACAGATCTGTTCATTTTGGAAAATAGGGATATGTACGAACCTACTCTTCCAAAGCTCGTCCCTATAGGATAGTTCATCTAACAAATCTGACTTATTAATTTCTGGAAGGTCATTTGGCCAGGCCTTAAGCTTCTCAATTGAAGCAGCGACAAGCCCAGAATTGCCATTCCTGCGGTATTCGAGCACCAATCCTAATCCTTGCCCCAAGTCATTTGGAGCTGCATTGATCGATAGATCATTACTGTACAATAATTCAATCTTATTGGAATTGACGGAGGTAACCGCTTTTTTAGTCTTATGCTTTAAGATTTCATTTCCAGCACCTTGTTCTTCGTAGGCATACTTAGTCAAGGTTGTACTATCCACGGTACTGATCTGCTTTGAGGCAGATAAATAGGCAATCCGATAGACCTTTTTATTGGAATAATCAAAACTGGAGACTTCTGCAGGATAACGTGCAGATCCTGAAACCAAACTCTCCTTCGTAGTGAATGATTTTCCTTTTGTGGCGAAAACCACCACTGGATCTTGCTTCATCATGGCACCATCACGAAAATAATGGTAGGTGATCTTATAGGTTTCTTGACCAAAGACCAGGTTGGCCAGTGAAAGAAACATTATGAGTATGAATCCTCTTTTCATGTTAAAGTATTAATAAACTTCGATGGTAGTACCGTTTTCCATGGGATGCGAGGTACAGATCAAGCATCTTCCATTGTCCACCTCCCTGTCTGTCAAAACCTCATTATAATCCATCCTGACAGCCCCTTTGGTAACTTGGGAGATGCAGGTACTGCACATTCCCGACTTGCAGGAATATGGCAATTTGATCTTATGCTCTAATCCGATGTCCAGGATCGTCTTATCGTATGGAATGGTCATTGGATAGTCCTTGCCCTGAAATTTCAGGACAATATCATAGCTGGTCATGTCCACCGGTTCTTCTTCCTTCTCGTCCTCGTCTTCCTCTTCTTCAGGGAAATGGAAAGTTTCCCGTTTGATATCCGCTTCCGGAACTCCCATACCCAATAAGGTAAAGCGAACCAAGTCCATATAAAACAGGGGTCCACAGGTGTAGAAAACAGCTTCTTGGCCATCATTTAAATGCTCACGGATAAGATTCAAGATATAATCCCTGTTCAATCTTGCTGTCAAAAGGTTCTTGCTGTTGGACCAGATAAATTCAACATGCAACCGATCCGGATAGTCAGCTTGCCATTTTAGGAGTTCATCATAAAAGATGGTCTGCTCCTTGGAGCTATTGCTGTATACCAAGACCACTTTAGTGTCAGTTTCGGCTACTAATGCAGTTTTCAGAATGGAAAACAAGGGAGTTACGCCTACTCCAGCACCGAAAAGGAAAATTGTTCTTTTATTGTCCTCCGAAGGAATATAAGTGAATAGTCCCTGTGGATCCATCACTAGGATTTCGTCGCCAACCTGTGTTTTATGGTGAAGCAATCTTGAAATCTCGCCATTATCCACCCGCTTTACGGTAATCTCATAAGGTTCATCAACCACCGGACTGCTCGAAAAGGAATAGGAACGTCTGACCTCGCGCTCGCCAAAAGCAAAAGCCAAGGTTAGAAATTGCCCAGCTTTATATGGGGGATAGTTCCCTGAAATATCTTCAAATCGAATGGATATATTGTGATTGGGTTGTTGAATGATCTCTGAAATCCTGAATGTAAACATGATGTTAAAGATAACAGCTTACAATAGAATTTTCAAATAGAAATAGTCAATAGGACATCAATAAAACATAAGTAGGCAGCATTCTCCTTAAATAATTGGGAAGTGGCGATATTCCATAATATGTTGAAGTTGGTTCAGGGACTTAGGCACAAAAAAAGAGGTTTAACCCCGCGGTTAAACCTCTTGTGTTATTTTGTTGAAGCCTTAGATTAAAGCTTACGTTTTACTTCTACTTGTTCGAATGCTTCTACAATATCTTTCTCTTGGATATCGTTGAATCTTTCAATGCTCAAACCACATTCATAACCTTGTGCAACTTCTTTCACGTCGTCTTTGAAACGTTTCAATGAAGCTAATTTACCGGTATGGATTACTACACCATCCCTGATTATGCGCACATCGTTATTTCTGTTGATCTTACCATCAAGAACCATACATCCGGCGATTGAACCAACTTTGGAGATCTTGAATACCTCACGGATTTCAACCTCAGCAACGATTTTCTCTTCAAGTTTCGGTGCCAACATACCTTCCATCGCTGATTTGATCTCTTCGATCGCATCATAGATGATGGAATAAAGACGGATATCAATCTGTTCGTTCTCTGCCAACTTACGAGCATTTTGAGTAGGACGAACTTGGAAACCGATGATGATCGCATCTGAAGCAGAAGCTAATAATACGTCTGACTCAGAGATAGCACCAACTGATTTGTGAATGATATTAACTTGGATCTCATCGGTAGACAGTTTCAATAATGAATCGGATAATGCTTCGATTGAACCATCCACATCACCTTTTACAATGATGTTAAGTTCTTTAAAGTTACCGATCGCAAGACGTCTTCCGATTTCGTCAAGGGTAATGTGCTTAGTAGCACGCATACCTTGCTCACGTTGTAATTGTAGACGTTTGTTAGCTACCTGACGAGCTTCAGATTCACTTTCCATTACATAAAGTTTATCACCCGCAGTAGGAGCTCCCGACATACCTAAGATCTGTACCGGCATGGATGGTCCTGCTTCCTTCACGCGTTCGCCGCGCTCATTCGTCAAGGCCTTAACTTTACCGGAATAAGATCCCGCTAAGATTGGATCACCAATTTTTAATGTACCTCCCTGTACAAGTACAGTCGTTACAATACCTCTACCTTTATCTAAAGCAGCTTCGATAACCGAACCTACAGCACGTTTTTTAGGATCTGCCGTCAGTTCAAGTAATTCTGCTTCTAATAATACTTTCTCTAATAATAATTCAACATTCTCACCAGTTTTAGCTGAAATCTCTTGAGCTTGGTATTTACCACCCCAATCCTCAACTAAAATATTCATGATGGATAGTTGCTCACGGATCTTATCTGCATTCGCACCAGGTTTATCAACCTTTGTGAAAGCAAATACGATAGGAACGTTTGCAGCCATCGCATGGTTGATCGCTTCTTTTGTTTGAGGCATCACCGCGTCATCCGCCGCAATTACGATAATAACGATATCCGTCACTTGAGCACCACGAGCACGCATCGCCGTAAAGGCTTCGTGACCTGGTGTATCTAAGAATGTGATTTTCTTGCCACCTTCTAATTGTACTGCATATGCACCAATGTGCTGGGTAATACCACCGGCCTCACCTTTGGTTACATTGGCTTTACGGATGTAGTCAAGTAAGGATGTTTTACCGTGGTCAACGTGTCCCATTACCGTAACGATAGGCGCTCTAGGAACCAAACGAGTTTCATCGTTTGCTTCTTCTAGCTCTGTTGTTTCCTCATCTTCAGGTTTGATAAATTCAATTTGGAATCCGAATTCATCAGCTACGATTGCCAATGTTTCAGCGTCCAACCTTTGGTTGATCGAAACGAACATACCCAAGCTCATACAAGTACCGATAACCTGTGTAACAGGAACATCCATTAAGTTTGCCAATTCATTCGCAGTTACGAATTCTGTTACGCGCAATACTTTAGACATTGCTGCTTCTTCCATTGCTGCTTCTTCAGCAGAAAGCGCTATATCATCACGTTTTTGACGACGTAATTTCGCACGTTGGGCAAATTTACCGGATTTACCAGCACCGCTCAAACGAGCAAGTGTTGCTTTGATTTGATCTTGGATTTCCTTTTCAGTAGGTTCTTCCTTCGGTGTATCAGGTTTTCTGTTTCTATCATTACGACCTCTGTTGTTACCATGACGGTCGTTGTTAGGATGATTTCCACGGTTTGGTCTGTTTCCACCTTGGAATGGAGGGCGATTTCCGCCATCTTGCCTGTTGCCATGTTGTTGTCCATGTCCCTGTCCAGGTTGACCTTGGTTTTGACCTTGTTGGCCTTGACCTTGATGCCCTTGACCTTGATGGCCTTGACCACCATGTCCAGTGTTAGGTTTGTTCGTACGCTTGCGCTTACGTTTGTTGTCATGTTGGTTCCCACCAGCATTGTTTGACGATGAAGCAACTGGCTTGTGTGGTTTAGATACAGGCAACTGGATCTTGCCAACTACTTTAGGACCGCTTAAAGTCTCTGAACGCGCACGGATTACATCATCGACAGGTTCAGCTTTAGCAGCAGGTTTTTCTACTTCTTTATTTTTTTTCACCTCTTCAGGTTGTTTTTCTATCTTTTCAGATTTCTGTGGCTGTGCAACCTTCTCAGGCTGTACTGGCTTTTCTGTTTGAACTGGTGCCTCTTCTTTCACAGGTTGAGCAGGTTTTACAGGTTGTTCAACAACCGGTTTCTTCTCTTCAACTTTGGCAACCTCTTCTTTCTTAGGCTCTACTTCCTGTTTCGCAACTGGAGCTTCTTCTTTCTTAACCTCTACTTTCTTCTCTGGTTCAGCAGGTTTTTCTTCTTTAGGCTCAGGTTTAGCAGCTGGCTTACCACGCTTCAAACTATCCAAGTCTATCTTACCTACCACCTTCAGCGCTGATCCTGAATCTTCTTTCTTCGTATCCTCAGCAGGCTGGGCATTCTCCGTAGAAGCATTTTTAATCAGGATTTCCTTCACATCAGCAGGGCTTTCCTTTTCTTCAGTAGATTCAGGGCTAGAGCTAGCAGTGCCTGTGGCTGGACCTTCTTCACGGCGAATCTTGCCGATAACTATTTGTTTAGCCTCGTCTTTAACAATCTTATCACCCTGAAATTCTTTCAAAAGAACGCCATACATCTCAGGGCTCAACTTCGAACTTGGTTTAGAGTCTACATCAAACCCTTTCTTAACCAAATATTCTACAGCCGTGCCTATCCCAATGTTGAGCTCTTTTGCCGCCTTAAGCAAGTTTATACTTTTACCTTCTGTCATCTACTATTTCCTAAATATAATTTCGTACTACAAAAATATGTTTTTTTACAAGGATTTAACAATTTATTATAAATTGTTAAACCCTCAGATTCGAACTTTTTATTATTCGAATTCCGCTTGTAAAATACGTAGGATCTCGCGAATGGTATCTTCTTCTAAATCTGTACGTCTTACAAGTTCTTCTTCGGACAGTGCCAATACAGATCTAGCTGTATCTAAACCAACGCGTTTAAACTCGTCGATAATCCATCCGTCAATTTCATCTGCAAATTCTTCGATGTCCACATCTTCCTCTTCTTCTCCGCTCTCACGGTATACATCGATTTCATAACCAGTTAATTTACCGGCCAATTTAATATTGTGTCCACCACGACCAATTGCTAAAGAAACCTGATCTGGTTTCAAGTAAACAGCCGCAGTTTTGTTTTCTTCATCAATCTTGATTGAAGTAATACGCGCAGGACTTAATGCACGCGTAATATATAAAGAGTGGTTCGTTGTAAAGTTGATTACGTCGATGTTCTCATTACGAAGCTCACGAACGATACCATGGATACGAGATCCTTTCATACCTACACAAGCTCCAACTGGATCGATACGGTCATCATAAGATTCTACAGCTACCTTAGCGCGCTCTCCTGGTTCACGAACGATCTTTTTAATGGTAATCAAACCATCAAAGATCTCAGGAACCTCTAATTCAAACAATCTCTGCAAGAATTCCGGAGCAGTACGTGAGATAATAATCTTAGGATTATTGTTCATCATGTCCACTTTGTCAACAACCGCACGGATGCTATCTCCTTTTTTGAAATAATCCGCAGGAATTTGCTCACTCTTAGGAAGGATCAACTCATTTCCATCCTCATCTAATACTAAGATCTCTTTTTTCCAGATCTGATAAACCTCACCAATCACCAACTCACCTTCACGATCTTTATATTTCTTGAAGACTTCGTCTTTCTCAAGCTCAAGGATCTTAGAGACCAATGTCTGACGAGCTGCTAAAATCGCACGTCTACCAAAGCTCTCTAAAGTAATCTGCTCAATGTAATCATCCCCTACTTCTAAATCTGGGTCATATTTGTGCGCTTCTTCCAATTCAATCTCTAGATCATCATCTTCAGAGAAACCATCTTCCATAACTACACGCGTACGCCAGATCTCTAAGTCACCGTTATCTGGGTTGACAATAACGTCTACATTCTCGTCAGTTCCAAAACGTTTGCGGATCATACTGCGGAACACCTCCTCCAAAACGGTAATTACAGTTGGACGGTCGATGTTCTTAAAGTCTTTAAACTCTTGAAACGAGTCAATCAAGTTTATATTAGTACTCATTCTTATTTAAATGAAATTAACACCTTTGTTTCCTTTATTTGTTCTAAGGGAATTTCAGCCTGTTGCAACACAGCTTTCTTTCCTTTTTCTTTTACTTTCTCTTCTATGCTGATCGACCCGTCATTGATTGCCAACAATTGTCCTTCTCTTTTTGTTCCATCCTGCATCTTAACCTGAACATCTCTACCGATATTCTTTTCGTACTGTCTGTTCAATAACAAAGGGGAATCAATTCCTGGAGAGGAAACCTCCAAGCGATAGGCTTTATCAATTACGTTTTCTTCTTCTAAATGAAAACCAACATGGCGACTCACTTGAACACAATCTTCAATTGCGATCCCATTATCTCCATCCAAAAGAATTTCCAAAACGCCATTCTTTAAAAACCGAACACTTACAATAAATAAATCCGGTCTGTCGGCGATTTTCTCTTCTACTAACTCGATTACTCGATTTTCAACCTGCATATTTTAAAAAATGAATTAAAAAAGGGGGCATACCATGCCCCCTTCCTTTCAGATAGTACAAAGGTACAAAATGTATTTCTTATTTACAAACCATGAACTAGATGTTAATTTTTATCGACTACTGAATTGATCGTTTTCTGCATTTGCGCCATCATGGTAGACAATGCTTCCAAGGTCGGCTCTTGATTAGGCTCAGGCAACTCTGTACTCACAAAACCCTTGGCCTTCCACACCTCTAATATCTCATTTGCAGAAACCCAATATGGCTCGTAGGTCTTGTTGTCTGAAACCAGTTTCAGACCTTTATCTTCTTTAAACTTCTGACCAATCCGTTTATAAACTATCCCCTCGTCTGAAGATACGACCACATAAGTCTGACCAGGTTTGATATCATGCCAATTCTCTACATATTCTGCGATGATCAATGATCCAGAAGCCAATGGCAACATGGAATCACCTTTGATCTCAAAAGCCCTATAGGTACCTTGATTAAACATCGGCAAAGAGAACTTGGGCAACTCACTAACATATTCGGGGTCTGCATAGCCATTCAAATAACCAGCACTCGCCTTAACGGGAACCAACTCAATATTTTCTCTATCATTGGAATCGACGGTCACACTTAGCACCCTCAGATTGGAAGCGTTGCTTTTTGGAGTAGGTTTCCATTTATCATCAATTTCATCATTGGCCAATTCATCCATACTCAAATCATAGAACTCTGCTATCTTTTTTAGCAACTCATATTTAGGCTCCGCCCTATCCTCTTCATACGCGCCTACAGATGCACGCTTAATTTCCATTAAATCAGCAAACTGCTGCTGCGTTAATCCTTTTTTCTTCCGAAGATATTTAAGATTTGATGAGATATTAGCCATAGATTTTTTTTATTTAATTTTTGGAATACTAAATTTATTAGTATTATTGTACCAATAAAATTAGCAAAACGATTGCAAATTACCAAATAATTTAGCTAAAATAAGAATAAAATGAATAAATACTATACTTATATCGCAACAGATTCTAATCGCAAATTCTTACAGGCGGGATTTAGCCAAGATTTAAATTCAGTATATCAGGATTTTCAGAGCACTCAGGAGCCTACGCTTTTTTCCTTTGCCATGTTAAACCGAATAGTTTTAGTGGAAACCCATAACAGTTTGTTTGAAGCTGACAGAAGATTGCAGGAACTAAATTCGATGGGAAGGATCGTAAAAGAAAGATTGATCCGCAAGTCAAATCCTAATTGGCTTAGCTTATGTCCCAACCTTTCAAAATTCGGCGCAAATAAAAAAGCCGTTGTTTATGCATAAGCTATAAACAACGGCCTTAACAACCTTTCCCTACACTAATCTCACTCTGCTCTCGCTCTTTTCTAAATAGTTAGACTACCATCCCGGAGCAAAGTTTAATCCAAAGGTTCCAAATTTCTCCCTTGTAGGATTATTCAACTGAATAGCATAATAAGGCTCTAATATCATAGCCCCAAATAGGTTCACACGAAGTGATATACCAGCACTGAACACTGGCATGGTTACCCTTGGGTCATAACTGCTATAGGTCTGTCCATTGATGTTTTCACTAACTATATCTTCATCTGTCTTCTTCCATTTCACGATACTGTTATTGCTCCAAGCCAAACCGCCATCAATAAAGAAGTTCAGGTCTGAAAACAGCAATCCCGAAGGAATCACGGCCAATTTCTCAGGTCCCGTAAATGGCAATCTCACTTCAAAGTTTCCAACGACCATCTTAGAACCTGACAGATCATTGTAGCCGATCATACTGTTAGGACCAAATGAATTGGACTCAAATCCACGAACCATATAAGGATAACCGATATATATATTGTAAAGCCTGTCAGCATCGGTTCCCATACGCATATAAGAATAAACCCTTGCTGCGATAGTTACCGGTTTAATCCTTTGGTATTTTCTCAGATCGACATTCAGCGCAGTAAAACTATAAGTACCGAAATACTGCTCCGCACCTAGCCTATACCTGAAGCCTTGCAGTGGAGCTGCAATACCGAACACGGCGTTATCACCGACAAAACCAGCATTCACTTGCATGAGGTTAAACGGATCCAGATTAGACACTCCTAAAGCTTTTGCGGCCTCCTCATTAGGGACACGCTCGCGGTTGCCATAATAGTTATAATAGCTTTGGGTAAAACGGTCAACACGGTATGAGTTATAAGAAATGGCTCCACCAGTTTCGAAACGATGGTGCCTGTTAAATGGATAGGCCACGAACGCATCAGCCTGGCTCTGGAAAGACCTCACCAAATACTGATCGATTACCGGCTCTACGCCATTACCTAAATCTCTTTGATCAAAGTTATAAAAGCCAAAGCGGTACGGAATATGTGATAAAGATCCACCCCAATTCCAACGGCTCCTCTGATTGATATAAGCTACCTGTCCACCAAAATCATAGATCTCACCATTGATGTTCAAGGCTGCAAAAATCTGGTTGTAACCTAAGATATCTGAAAACATTCCTTGGATACCAGAGTTTATACCTGCTCCGTACCTAGAACCCACGGACATCCCGACTCCACTATTCGCTAAGTAATCCAGTTTGAATTTTGGTTTATATGGAATGTTCTGAATTTGCGAATTTGAAATCCTTCCATAAGCATTGAAGTTATATAGGTTGGTATTCACCACATCGACTCCTCTGCTCTGCACCGGAGGCAACATGGCTGCCTCAAGGTTCACAACACCCGGATCCACGGATTTGGTTTCAAACTCTGAACTTTTCGCCTTGTAGATCGAGAAGGAATTATTCTTGAAATAAGAATAGATAATATCATCATTGGCAGAAACGCTCATCGCTGGTGAGTATTCTGTAATACCACTGATCCCCGTAAAGAAATCGGTCATTCTCTCCACATGTCCACCGTCTATCACGATTCGGTACATATTTCTAAAGCCATCACTATTCGACAAGAAATAGATCTCTTTCCCTGAAGATGAAAAATGAGGGTTTAGATTGTTTGCTCCTGGAAAGACAGGAATATTTTTTATTTCTTTCGTATTGACATCTACAACAGCCAAGCCCATTGGAATATCAACACTTCTGCTTGAGGATTCCAAGGACATCCTGTCCGTACTGAATACGATATACTTGCCATCCCTTGAAAAACTAGGTTGGAAATCTGAATATTTATCATCAGTTAACTGCTTAAGGTCCTTTGATTCCAGGTCATAGGTATAGATATCACTTCTTCCATTCTTCAAACCTGAGAAAGCCACCAAACTTCCATTTGGCGCCCAAGTAATATTGGTAAACTCTGTGATATCCCCCATTGCCTGCACCGTCAGAGTCCTACCCGTACCAATATCCACGATCATCAACTTATTCTTGCCCTCACTGAAGACAGAGAAAGCAAACTTCTTGCTGTCCGGAGAAAATGTACCGGCAGATTCTATAAAACTAAATTCATCGATATCCTTATTGGTGAGTCGGCTCCCAAGCTTCCTTACAATATTACCCGTTTCGGCATCGGCCAGGAACAGATCGATACTGAACATATCCATCTCAGACAGGAAAACCACATATTTACCATCAGGGGATATTGCAGGAGACACATTCATCCTTCCTGCATTCTTGGTAGACAGCAACAACTTACCAATCGGATTAGAAGTCGTATCCTTACCTATATTTCTATAGGAGTTCTCCATACTGTTCTTCCACAGTGTTGACATGGTCTGGGCATCATATCCAAAAACACGTTTTATTGCATTCTCATATCCGTATTTTGCAGTCTCAATAAACAGAGGCATAATAACGGTATCCCCATAAGTAGATCCTAAATACGACCAGAAAGCCTGTCCATAACGATAAGGGAAATACTTGCTTGACTGTTCTGTCATCTGTCTTAAGCTAGGAAGGTCATTTCTAGCATACGAATCGCGCATCCACATGGATGTAAAAGCATCTTTCTTTCCAATGGAAAAGTACTCAGCCATCCCTTCTACCATCCACAACGGCAGGTTTGCTATATTCTCCAATCGCGTTGAATCCCCTCCTTCGATCAACACCCTATACTGGAAAGCATGGACCAACTCGTGCCCCAATACATGCCTAGTCTGTTGGTTGATCTGCATGATCGGCATCACGACACGCTGTTTAAAAGCTTCCGTAACACCGCCCGTACCTACACTGATCTCTCCCGATATAGCGGTAGTTTGCTGGAATTCAGGATGGTTATTATATAGGATAATTGGGTTTTTTCTCGAAAAGGTATCTTGAAAGACTTGTTGATGCAATTCATACCACACCTCAGACTCCTTTGCAAGCCAATTCATCATGGAATCATTTTGCAAATAGTAATAAATATTGAAATGTGGGGTATCATAAACCTTGAAATCAAGCTTCTTATACCTCATCTTATTCTGCCCGAAATATTGGGCACTAGCTTGTCCTGGCATCAAGGCCATACATACTGCCAAAACAAGATTAATGCATAAAATTCTCGCAAATAGCATATGGTTAAATTTCATAACTGATTATTAGTCAATAAAAATAATAAAATCAATTCACTTCAGTCGATTAATTCGTCTCCTCCTGTTGTTCTTCCTCCGTATTATTTTGATTTAGTAAATCAGGAAGAACAATATTAGGAACCTCCGCATCAGGATTCAAGCCCTCGGTACTGCTACTATCCTGACGAACACGCACTCTAGGTCCTGGACAATTGAATTTCTTGGTAATTTCAACTTTTGATTCCGGAAATTTCCCAAAGGTCACCCCTAATTCGGGGTGTTTATAAAGTTCTTCCATAAAAAGGGCATAGATCGGTAAAGCAGTCTTAGACCCTTCACCAGTTGCAGAACTCTTAAAGTGTATGCTTTGTTCATCACAACCTACCCACACTCCAGCAACCAAATCTTTCGTTACCCCCATGTACCAGCCATCAACATAATCTGAAGAGGTACCTGTCTTACCACCGATTTGATTCTCATCCTGGAAAAGGTCCCATTCCCATAAGGCTTGGGAAGTACCTCCTGACTCTTCGATGGTACCTCTAAGCATATAGCCCATTAACCAGGCATTTTCAGCAGTAATTGCCTCCTTAGTACTGGTTTTGAATTCAGCCAATACCTTTCCATCCTTATCTTCAATCCTGGAAACCAATACAGGTTCGGTACGCTTTCCTTCATTCATAAAGGTGCTATAACCTCTGACCATCTCAAAAACGGAAACATCATTCGAGCCTAATCCAACGGATGGCACCGACTCCAATTTACTATCAATACCACATTTATGAGCCATCTCCACAACCTTATCCCAACCTACTTTCTCTGTGATCTGTGCAGTAACCGTATTTAATGAACGAGCCATGGCATGTCTTAGCGACAAGTCACTGTGAGAAAATGACCAATCCGCATTTTTTGGCTCCCAGATCTCATGTTCACCTTTATTGTTAATGAATTCAATTTTTACTGGTTTATCGGTGAATTTATCACATGGTGCCATACCAGACTCCAAGGCCGCTGCATAAGCAAAAGGCTTAAAGGTAGATCCTGCCTGTCTTTTCGCTTGGTTTACATGGTCAAATTTGTAATAGTTGTGATTGATACCACCAACCCAAACTTTAATATTCCCATTGTATGGGTCCATGACCATCATTCCCGTATTCAACATGGTCAGGTAATGTTTAAGGGAATCCATGGTCGAATAATCCACTTTCTCCATTCCATCCCAAGTAAAGACCTCCATGGATTTTTTCTTGTTCAATTCCTCAAAAACCTTGGCTTCATCATTGTATTTTTTCATTAATGAAGCATAAGCCGGAAGTTTTTTCGCATGGTCTTCCAAAAAATTAGGGATCACATTACCTTCTTTATCTCTCCATGGCAGATCATTTCCCCAAACATTGTCCAGACGCTGTTGCAATTCCTTCATCTTGGTTGAAACAACCGTTTCAGCAATTTTCTGCATCCTGGAATCAATAGTAGTATATATTTTCAGACCACTGGTATAGATATCAATTTCGTTTTCTTCACCCCATTCTTCCAACCATTTTTCGACTGCCGTTCGAAGGTAGGAATCATTGGAATTGCGAACTTCCTGATTATTCAGGTTCAAGCCCAAGGAATCTTTACTCAGGGCTGCAACTTCATCCTTTTTCAGATAACCTTCTTTTCCCATTTGGTTTAAAACGACGTTTCTGCGTTGCAGAGCGTTCTTAGGATTTCTGATTGGATTATAATAAGTAGTACCTTTCAACATACCGACCAAAACAGCAGCTTCATTGACGGTAACTTCACTTGGCAGCTTATCAAAATACCTTACAGATGCCGACTTAATTCCGTAGGCATTGTTGCTAAACGAAACGGTATTCAGGTACATCGTCAGGATTTCTTCTTTGCTGTATTTGCTCTCCAATTTGAAGGCAGTCATCCATTCCTTGTACTTTGTGACCAACAGACCAACTCCCGGTATCTTCCCTAACAGTCCTTGTGCATCTTTGTAGCGAGTTCTATATAAATTCTTTGCAAGTTGCTGGGTAATAGTACTGGCACCACGATCACTTCCACTTAAAGTTGAAAACACTCCACCAAACAAACCAATAAAATCCACCCCATGATGCTTTCTAAAACGAACATCTTCAGTAGCAATTAAGGCATTAACGATATTAGGGGAAATACTATCATAAGGGACAGGATCACGATCTTGCTTGTAATAGCGACCGATCAAAACAGAATCGGCGGTAAACAGTTCAGAAGAAACATTCAGTTCAGGCAACAATATTTCTTTCTTGGTAGGCGATGATCCGAACAAGCCTAGGAAGTTAATTTGTACCGCGCAAGTAAATAAGATAATAAAGTAAATAACAATCAGTGCGATACGCAAAAATTTGTTCCGGACTCGTCTAAACATACGGTAAATATGAACAAAACTTTGGAAAAAATCATATCAATTTGCCCAAAAATGAACCTTGAAATGAAAATTAACGAAATTTAACAAATGAGATTTTTGGTTTTTAACTAGGCTGTTTTTCCGAGACTTATAACAGCAAAAACTGTTCCTAAATTCTCTTTTGTTTACAACATTTTTATCTTATTGAATATTATTCCCTATTTTTACCTGACTTATTTATCGGGGACATGTTAAAGCAAACACTACAACAAAAATTATTACAGAAACTTTCACCGCAACAAATTCAATTCATAAAATTGCTTCAGGTACCTACTGTATCATTAGATGCGCGTATCAAAGAAGAACTTGAAGAGAACCCTGCCTTGGAAGATGGTAGTTTGACCAACATGAACGACCCTGTCGAAGAATACCCCGACAAAGATCCGGATGACGACTTCAACATGGAAGATAACAGCTATGATGACGAATTCAGCGTAGATGAATATATCCAGGAAGACGACTATAAAGATTACGGTGGAGGTTATGACCATGATGATGAGGATGGAAAAAAAGAAATCCCTATCGCGGTCCAAGACTCCTTCTTTGAAAACCTTCAAAATCAACTTGACTTACTTGCTCTTTCTGATAAGGACTATGTACTAGGCCAGCAAATCATCGGTTCCTTGGATGATGATGGTTATCTGCGTCGACCTATCCTTTCACTGATCGACGACCTAGCTTTTTCCCAAAATGTGATTGTTGAAGAAGATGAGGTTGAAGAGATGCTAAAAATTGTACAAACCTTTGACCCAGCGGGAATTGGCGCCAGAAATCTTCAGGAATGCTTAAGCATTCAACTTCGCAAAAAAGATCAGAATAATCCAATAATTCAACAGGCACAATTGGTTGTAGAGAATTACTTGGACGAATTTACCAAAAAACATTACGACAAAATCGAAAAGCAATTAGGAGTAAACTCCGAAGAGCTTAAAGAAATTGTAAACGAAATCTTAAAGCTGAATCCTAAACCAGGTGATTCAGGAGCTGTTGCTGGTAAGCAATTGCAGATTATCCCAGATTTCCATATCTCCAACAACGACGGTGTTCTGCACCTGACCTTAAATGGCAGGAATGCACCTGAGCTTCGTGTGTCCCGCTCCTACCAGGAAATGTTTGAACATTACGAAAAAGCCGAAAAGAACGACAAGAAAATGCGTGAGGCTGTTCAATTTGTTAAACAGAAGCTGGACTCTGCAAAATGGTTTATTGACGCCATCAAACAAAGACAGCAGACCTTATTGAAAACCATGAATGCCATCATGGAATATCAATATGACTATTTCCTAACGGGTGATGATAGAATGCTGAAACCTATGATCCTGAAGGATATTGCCGACAAGATCGAAATGGATATCTCAACGGTTTCCCGTGTGGCGAATTCCAAGTATGTCCAAACCGAATTTGGCACTTTCCTTTTAAAATCATTCTTCTCCGAAGCCATTCAGACCGAGTCTGGTGAAGAGGTTTCCAACAAGGAGGTCAAGAAAATCTTGGAAGAATGTATCGCCAATGAGGATAAGAGAAAACCTCTGGCAGATGAGAAATTAACAGAGATTTTAAAGGAAAAAGGCTATTCCATCGCACGTAGGACAGTTGCTAAATATCGCGAGGCCATGAACATCCCTGTTGCCCGCCTGAGAAAAGAATTATAGAAAATTTTATTTGATACTTGCATATTAAAATATAATCTACTAAGTTTGTAGAGTATTCAGAATTGCAGATGCAATACCAACCGAGTGACAGACACCGCGGTGGTAAATCGATACGGGCGACAAGCCAAAATAAACGAATATTGCAAGGTCTTTTTAGACACCTCTGAATGCAATTATGGTTAAACCCTTTAAACATTAATTGTATGTCGAACACAACAAAACCCTTACACCAGCACCTAGTGGAGAAATTCCACCACTATTCCACCAACGAATTAGTTGTATTGAACAATGATTTGGTAAAATCCAATTGGGGAGCAAACAAAACAGCTTTTAGGACCGCTTTGATTTCCGCATTATCCAATCGCGGAATCGATCTGTCCGCCATCATCAGTACGGAAGACGGCTTTACCCAGATCCAAAGTGTCCCAGTGAAACTATCTGAAAATAAATTAATACCTATTTGTTGATCTGAGATCTGAGATGTGAGATAGTAAGGTTAATATCCCAATACTCATATCTCATATCTCAATACTTTAAAAAATGAGATAGTACGGTTAACATCCCAATACTCACATCTCACATCTCAATACTATCACTAAAACCTCCCTATCGCGTACAGTGCGAACGTTCCTAACCAATGGCTTCCCATATAGTCATCTTCAGCACTTAAGTTAGCAATGGAGAAGTTAAAATGTTCTATAGCATTGCCCTTTAAATGCTTCAAACTTCCATCGATTTTACTGATTCCAGAAAGACATGCTGCTCGGCTATAATTCAAACCATCCAAATGAACCAATTTTCCGTCTGTCCTATCCTTAACTATTGCGGGTTTCAATTCAAAGGAAGGATCAAACAACCCCGACATAAATCCTTTCAACCAAGTTAAGTACTCATTCTTTTCCATCAATTTACTCATCAAATAAGCTTCTTCTAAACATGGGGAAAGAAAATCATATCCACTCGGTTCATAAGCCAGATCACAGTTCTTATCATTTTGGAACAAACGCAATGAGTTTTCTTTTATGGATTTCTTGAAAGCCTCATCCCCTACGGAATTGGCATAGTCCAAAGAAAGCGATAAACTAAATGCCGAATTATCATGTTGTCCCGCCCTTATTGGGTATACCAATTTTGGGAGATATTCGATATATCGCTTGACTAACAGGTCAACCAATGGCTGTAAAGCCACTTTCCAGCGCTGTCCATCCTCATCTTCCCAACTTGCTAGCTCTTCCTGCAATTTGAACAGCCAAGCCCAACCATAAGTCCTTTCAAACCCTAAATTGTTCTTATCATTGAAAAAATCAATTTCAGTCTGCACATTCTCTGGCGTAATATGGGTATTCAGCACTTTTCTCATTTTCCCATCTTTATCTAGTTCAGGAAATTCCTTTAGCAATTTTATTACCGACCAATAACCATGTACAGAGGAATGCCAATCAAAACATCCATAGAAGACTGGTCGAAGGGATTTGGGCGATTTAAGATCAGCATCAGACCCCAAAACCTGTCCTAACTTATTGGGATACTCCACTTCAATACAATGGGTCGGCATGGCATAAATTTGCTGCGCTAGTTCAAGGGATAATTTCACGTCTTCGACTTGTACTCCTTCTTCATTTTTTGAAGGATTATTGCATCCAAAGAACAAAAGAACTGAAAGCGCAAAGATGTTTGAACATATTTTTTTCATACTAGTAAAATTGGCAATATATTTGAGTTATAAAAATAACATTTATAAACAATAACAATCTACAATATGAACATTAGTGACTTAATTTCAGGAAGCATTGGTTCACAAGCTACTGAAGGGATATCAGAAAAATTAGGACTTGATAAAAACCAAACCCAATGGGTGGTTTCTGCAGCTATCCCATTGATGATGTCTGCCTTGAATTACAATGCTCAAAAGGGCCCTGAACAAGCTCAAGGCATACAAAAAGCATTGGACAACCACTCTGGGGGAATATTCGATAACCTAGCGGGCTTATTTAATCAAGGTCCAACGGAAGATGAAGATAAAATTGTAAATCACATCTTTGGTCGCAACACCGATACGGTAAAACAATCACTTTCTGAAAAATCAGGAATTAGCATGGGGAAAATCGGTGGTATTTTAGCGCTATTGGCTCCTTTGGTAATGGGTTATCTAGGTAAAAAGAAACAAGCTGACGCTGGAACTGGCGGCGGAGGTATTGGAGACCTTTTAGGAAGCATCCTTGGAGGTGGCTCGTCCAGTGCCGGTGCTTCAGGAGGCGGAATCGGTGATTTGATCGGAAGCGTATTGGGAGGCGGTGGTTCTAGCCCTGCTAGTTCATCACAACCTAATATTGCCGGCGGTTTAGGTGATTTAGTTGGACAGTTTTTCGACCAGAAAAACGACAATAGTGCTAAAGGCAATATCTTGGATAGCCTTGCAGGAATGTTTGGAAAATAAACGAATAATTATACAACCATAAAGGGATTGGTCAATTTGATCAATCCTTTTTCTATTTTATTCCTTCCGATTGCGAAAACGATTATATTTACACATGCAATCTAAAATAAGCTTCAAAAACGATTATAGTGAGGGCGCTCACCCCAATATCTTAAACCTTCTTTCTCAAACCAACCTTGATCAGGAAGCCGGTTATGGGGAAGACAGCCTCAGCCTAAAAGCAAAATCTTTCATCAAAAAAAGAATCAACAATCCAGATGCTGAGGTCTATTTTGTTTCTGGCGGTACCCAAGCAAATATGCTGGTCATCAGCCATCTCCTTAAACCATATGAATCTGTGGTTGCTGCCGATACCGGACATATTGAGGTCCATGAAACTGGGGCCATTGAAAATACTGGACACAAAATCAATTGTATTCCCAACAAGGATGGTAAAATTTCCATTCAGGGAATCCAAGCTGCCCTAGATTACCATACCGACAACCACATGGTCAAACCTGCCATGGTCTATATTTCGCAGTGCACTGAAATCGGAAGCATCTACAGCAAAGCAGAATTGGAAGAAATCTCCTCATTCTGTAAATCAAATGGCTTGTTATTATTTGTAGACGGCGCTAGGTTGGCTACTGCACTGACCTCAACCTATGCTGACCTGAACATCGAAGATTTAGCAATCCTTGCGGATGTATTCTACATCGGGGCTACAAAAAATGCCGGATTATTAGGTGAAGCTATTGTATTCAAAAACAAAGAACTCGCTCATGGTTTCGATTACTATATCAAGCAAAAAGGAGCGCTAATGGCTAAAGGTCGTATCTTAGGAGCACAATTCTATGCACTATTTGAAGACAACCTATTTTTTGACCTAGGAAAACATGCTAACCAAATGGCCGCTAAAATAGCGGATGCATTCCAATCCAAAGGATTTGAATTCTCTAGCAAACCCGTTAGCAACCAAATCTTCCCTATCCTTCCATATTCCGCTATCAAAGAACTCCATAAGAAATATGATTTCTATGTTTGGCAGAAGTTAGATGATGATAAGGCCTTGGTGCGGATAGTGACCTCCTGGGCAACCGCTGAATCAGTCATTGATCAGTTAATCGCAGATATTCCCCACGCTCTTTAGGTTAAATAGCCATAATTCCTTATTTTAGGAGAATACCCTAAATCTAGACTATGACTGTAGAAGAATTTGTGATATTGGTAGATGAACAGGACAATGCAATTGGCCAAATGGAAAAACAAGAGGCTCATCTTCAAAACCGCAAACACCGTGCTTTCTCTGTATTCCTTTTGGACGATCAAGGTAATCTGATATTACAACAACGTGCGGATTCAAAATACCACAGCCCCGGACTATGGACCAACAGCTGCTGCGGACATCCTCGACCTAATGAAACAACCCTAGAAGCCGCCAAGAGACGGACTTTGGAAGAACTGGGAATCCACATTGATATCAAAGAGGTTTTCCAGCTGAGCTATGAAGAACACCTAGAAAATGGGCTTTGGGAAAATGAATTTGACCATATCTTCATCGGTAATTTCAATGAAGATATCCCAAACCCAAATCCAGAAGAAGTTCAAGCTCTAAAATTTAGCAGTGTCGCTAATATTGAAAAAGATCTCAAGGAAATCCCACAAGACTATACCTTCTGGTTTAAACTGATATTCCCTAAGATTAAACAATTATTAGAGAAATAAGACCATAGACATAAGACCTAAGAAATGTAAACCTTCTATTTTTCTCACGTCCAACTCTGAATAATAGGCAAGATTCTGTCCGATTCTCTTTAATTCATCTATTCAGGCTTTTTGATAAAAAGACATTAGATTACTGAAGCTCTATTGTCTTGTGTCTTAAGTCACCCAACCTACCACCATTCTGCATTTGGCAAATAATAGTGGGCTGTATCCTTGACATTTTGCCAAGGGGCCAATTCAAACAAATAGCCTTTTTGACTGACTTTCCAAGGATAATTGTAATCATATTCTCCCCATAGAAATTCAACCTTATAGGTTTTTCCTTCCGGGCTCGTCAAGGTCCCGAACAGTCTGGGATAAGATGAACCAGAAACACCATTGGTATACATGACCGCCCTATCAAAAACCAACTTGGCATTGGCCTCAATCGAATCGCTCAGTTTGATGACAGGTTCTTCGGCTTGCAACATGGCTGTATAGGACTTCCAAGAAGTTTGATTGGTATCAGACATCGCATAAGGATAATCCTTTTTTGTAGGAGTATGCTCCATAAACAACCGAACGGGTCTATTAGTTAGCAATTCCTTACCCAAAATCTCCTTATATGGCGCTTTTTTACTGATGTTGGTAGACTTGGTCTTAACAGTCTGTATTATTGCAAGAACAAACAGAAAGAAGCCAACTATAATGCAAATAATAAAAATCTTGATCACCTGTTTTGCAGTTATACCCTCTTTTATACCCATAAATTATTTTTTCTCGGTCAAACTAACTTCTAAACTACCGTCCTCAGAAACCAAATCGATTTGATAACTTTCCTGTCCTACTAATTTCATTGGCACAGTCTCCGTGTCAAAATCCGTACTATTCATTTCCATAGAAGTTTTAGCGGTGGTACTTTTTTCCCTTCCTTTAGCTATCAACAAGCTCCCTTCACCTGCATCCATTATTTTAAACCAACCAAAGCCCGAACTTTTTGGAGCACCTGTACCTGGGTCCTTTTCCGTAAACCTGCCAAAATACAAATCTCCGCCATGCATAGCTTCAGACAACTTGGAAACTCGCTCTTGCTGATATGGATTAGGCTTCAAAGTATCATATACTAAATAAGCAAAAAATCCGATAAAAGCTAATATAAAGATATAACCAAAAATCGTTGGCTTCAATCGGAAAGGTGCCGGACGAACATGTGGTTCACATTCCTTAACATAGCTTTTCATCTCATCGGACCATTTCCGCTTTGGTATAAACTTATCGGTTACACGATCATAATAACTAGGAGCTGCATTCTTGGAATAACCAGTATAGATTGCAGTTGAAAAATATGACCTATAGAACACCAAAATCATTTGATTTCCCGGATTTACAGGGTTTTGCAAATGATCCGCTGAATAACTCGCCTCTTCAATTTTCTTTATATAAATAAACATATATGTTGTGTCTAATTTTTATTGATTCTTTGTTCGGATTACCTCAGACTCCCAGCCATTATAGATCCCATTGAAGGACTTTGCTTTCTCCCAAATGGGAAGACATAATTCGTCAATCTGTTCATAGCTCACATAGTCTTGCCTCGATATCCCTAATTTCCATAATTCATCCCGTTTTTCTTTCAAAAAGAGTACAAAGCGTTCGCTTTCCGCAAATTGGAGAAACTCGTCCATATCCTTTTCTTCCCTGAAAGCTAAGTAATGATGGACATTCCTGGACTCCTTAAGGTCATCCCCTGCTTCGGTCAACTGCCTCAGCACAATTCGGTTCTTGATCATTTCCATCTGGAAGGGCAATGGATAAGCCAAATTGAAATAATCACTCCAATTGGGATCATGTCTATGGTCAATTTGATAGGTTAATTTTTCTCCAAAGTCCTTGTCTAACTGTGAAAGAAAGGCTTTGCTGTTTTCCACCTTATGGCAATAATACATCTGTAATCGTTCTGAATTCATGGTTAAGGTTGAGACATGCAACATATTCTCTCCATAACGGACGATCAAATCCGAGATCTTATCTTCCACTTCATTGATTAGCTTATAACTTTCTATGGTCGGCAAGCCTTCCTCATTGGCATAGTCAAATGGAATAATCAGATAAAAAACTTCCGACAAGGAATTGACAGGGGCAATTTCAGCTACATTGATATCTACGATGACCGAAGTAACCTGGTTATTGATCCTAGAGAAATAAACCTGCCAATTTTCATCATGACGAGGTACCTGAATCTTTTTCCTGAATAATGATCTGAACATTCTTTCCTTTAGATAAATCAATCTATGCTGAATTACCCAAAAATAAGCTCCTACTTTTACTTGTCCGAGGGAAGGGTTGTCGAATTTATATAAATGAAACAGATAGATACAGCTGAAAAACGCTATTTATTGGTTTCTTCTTTTAGATAGTCCAAAAATTGGGAAGGAGTAACTCCAGTACTTTTTTTGAATGCTTTACTGAATATGCTATGGGACGAGAATCCACTCACCTCTGCCAAATAGGAAATCTTGTACTGCTCAAATTTAGGTTCGTTCTTTATCCTTTCAATTATATATCGGATCCTCAATCCGTTGATATAATCATTGAAATTCATTTCTTTATAGGTATTGATTATTTTAGAAAGGGTGATGGTATTGGTTTCCAGATAACTCGCTAAAAACGCCAAACTCATTTTGCTGTCTACAAATAGTTCTCCTTCTTCAAAATCTTCTAACTTGTCCAATATTCTGCTAGTTTTTTCATCCATATCCTTGGCCTGGGAGCTAGCATTTGGCTCTTGATCAACGGTTTCCTTTTTCCGGTTGCCAACCTCATCCTTCGTCTTTTTATCTTTATTTAGCTGCTCCAGGTAATCAGAAATCTTTTGTTTGTTCTTCTTGTTTTCCTTCATTTGGTAAACCAAGACAATGGCCAAACCGGCGATTAGAACTGCTAATCCAAAAAGGATATACCTCAACATAAAATTGGTGCTGTCTTTTGCAGATATATCTTTCTGCAATTTGCCAACCTCCAGGTTATTGATAAATGTATTGATGAAATTGGACCTTTTATTATCATTTAGCGCTTGATCTTGCTCCATAAAAAGACCGGAATACATCAGTGATTTCTCTGTATCCCCCAGCTGTTTGCTCGCCAAATAGGCATATCTGTAGGATTCCATTTCATATTTGATGTAATCAGCGACAAGCATGTGGTTTTGGATGGCATCTTCCAAGTAGGTAAGGGAAGTTTGATAATCTTCCAATTGATAATAGATCATGCCCAGAAAGACTTTTGCCATATAGGCATATTCCTTGAAATCCTTTCTTTCATTGATGTCAATCACTTCTTTAAAAAATGGTATGGCCTGATCAAATTCCTTTTTAAAGAAATGGTATTTACCTTTTACCAAGATCTCATGGACAAAGGTAGTAGTGGTATCTCCTTTAAAGTTTTCAGAATAGATATCTTCTACCAACTTCAGGTTCTTTTCAGCATTACTGAAGTCTTCTTTCAGGATATATCCACATGCTAGGTTCACGGAAAGAGTTGCGATTGCATTTAAATGAAAGCTTTGTTCCTCTTCGGGCAAACGGTCATTTTTCAACTTTTGGAGTTCCCCAATCAGTTTTTCCAATTCGTGGTTATATACATCAAAGTTCCCACTCAGATAGTAGAAATAATTGTACTCCGCATTGGCCAGTACGCGTTCGATACCAGGAGGATAATCAGCTATGAATTTTTGGGCCTGCAAAAATGCTTCTTTACTTTTTGCATAATCCGACTTCTTATAGTACACTTCGGCAATTCCCATTTTTGCAACGAATTGATTCACTGGATCTTTTGTTGCAACAGAAATGGAATCAAGCTTATTTAGATATTTTAAGGTCCCATCCAAGTCACCATTCCCGGCCATAAGATAAAAAAACCAAGTATAGACTTCCTTTTGTTGATCGGTAGTCAACTTCTTTTTCTCTAAATATTCTAAATAAACAGTGGAACGGGTTAGGTAAGCTTTATCCAATAATTCATCATGAGAATAATTAACCAAACTATCTGTTTTGTCCTGACCCATTGTAACAAAACCATGAAACATTAAGTTTATAAAAACTATCCAATAAAATATTGAAAATTTCTTTCTCATGCACTGAGCCTCAGTTAAATAATCATAGATATAGATGCCTTGAATTAATTTATTTACGAAGAACAATGGTAACTATTCGGGCATTTACGTAAATATAATTTTTTTTACCAATTATGACGTAGCCTAGCATCAAATAGATGCTATTTTTAAAATTTTAATTAGATGTTTGGACATTTAATTAAAATTCCATTTTTACACTGTTCAGGAACATTGCTTGATGCTCATTACTTTCTTCATGACTGCCGGCAATTGCAATAGATCAAAGTCATGGTCAAAAAGAAGGTATCTTTTCTCCCATTTATTGGAATATTTATCCTTAAAGTCCTTTTGATTCTTGTATTTACGGTATCGTGGAAAGGTATTCGAAACGAAGTGCATGATATGCTCTGCAGCAGTATCTGGCTCCTCAATCCCCACCAAAGGCACCATTCCCAAATTAATATATCGATAATCATGTGACTTGGCATATTCAATAAGCTTGACAATTAGTCCGTCCATACAGGCACTTGGAGCATCCATTTTTTTTCTAAAGAGGTCATAGGTGCATTCGTCCATTGCATAATCTGGAACGATGTTTAAAAAGGAAACCACATTTCCATCTTTATCATGAATGCAGATCATATCTAATGAACGTAAGATCTCATTGTCAAACTGCCCTTGCGAAAAGATAACCTCGCTCCGATTATTTCCTGATAACCATTCATCTGACACTGACCTTAATTCAGCGATAAACTTCTCGCTGTGTGGTGCATGATGTATTAAAGCATGATATCCATTTTTCTCCAAAAAGTTCATTCCATTTCGAAGTGACTTTCTCGTTTTACCATTTAAGGAAAATTGAGAAACCTCTACGATCCCTTCAATTCCAATAAGCAATTTCTTCTTTCGCAGATTTTGGAAATTGAACAAATTATCTTCTGAAACCCGAAAGTAAATGCTCTTTAATCCTTGCTTACGACAGTACTGATCAAATTCCTTGATGACATTTTCCTTATCCGTCCAATGACAGACTGGTTCGTCCAATACTACAGCATATTTATTGGCGACCCGATAAGAAACAAAGCCCAAAGCCAAATCCGAAAAATAAAGTTCCTTCTCCTTGGAGATCTTAAAATAATCCAAGGAAGAATTACCAAACTTATCCAAAAGCATTTTGGCCATCGCTTTCTCATCGTGCCCATGGTCCTTTGCTATATACTTCTTCGATTGAAGGATCGTATAGAAAAACAAGATCCAACATGCAAAACCCAAAACATGGGTGATTTGGAGAAACTCCCGTCCAAAATTAGTCTTAGGTTCCAAGCCAGCATCGGAAAATAATAGGAACCCATTCAACGCATATAGAAAAGATTCTTTCCAGCTAAAGTCTATTCCAAAATGCCTTTTGTCAATAATATAAAAGCTAATGGTCTCGAAAATCAAAACCGCCAAAAAAGAAACCAGAAAGGATAAAATCCCAATCCGGACCCAATAGATATTGGCCTGAATCCGGTATTCTTTTCGATTATAGATCAAAAAGAGCAATGTTATGGCCGCAATAATGGACTCTTCATAGTCAATACCCTTCATCAAGTGACCAAACAACGATAAAATACAGAATATGCTAGCAAACCAATAGGCCGTCATATAGCCCTTTAATAGATAGGTGGAACTCACCAATAAGCCAATTCCAATGATTAAGACGAGCAGCTTAGAAATCGACAAGGTCTCTGCCGGAAAGTAAAATTTTTCTAAATGCAACCTATCCGCAATTGGAGGTAATAAAACCGATATGATATTGAGAATCCCCAACAAGAAAATCATCACCGAAGGACCAATTCGCGTAATCAATTGGGCCCCTTTCATGGAAAAGGAAATAAACCCAAATACGAGCGGCAACCAAAACTCAAATACCCTATACAGCAGGGTAATTCCGAGACCTGCTTCTTGGCTATATCCAAATTTCTTAAAAATTAAAAACATGGAAAGCTCCACTGCTCCTAATCCTCGCAGAAATGGCGATACGATCATCAATAAAGTTGAAATGATATAGCCTAAAATCGCCGCTTCAAAAGATAGTGGCAGCCCTAAGGCCTTCATGGCAATCAAAATATGGAAGATCCCACAAAATTCGACCAATACCGAAAAGAACAAGGATAAAAACAGGTACCTTTTGTCCACTTCACTTGAAAAGAGATTAGAAATCTGAATAACGGTATTCGGAAACCTTCTTTCTAACAATTGAAAAAGCCTCGTTTTATACCTTATGCAATAAAAAACATAAAATGAAACAGCCAGAATTAGAGCCAATATGAGGAATGGTATCAACAAATTGCCTACCTGATCACTCTTCCATAGGCTATATAACAAAATTGGAATAGCCAATAAAAAGACCGAAAACAAGGCTAGATACCCATAAAGTATGCTGGTCTGATGGATTTGGGTCTTATTGAGGTTCATCCTTCTCAATTGAGTGGTGTTATAAGCCAAGGAAGAAATCCCTCCTGCTGGCAAAAAAACACTCAACAGGTTCCTTTTCAGGAAAAGTTCCAAGGCCACTTTGATACTGATCTTGAGGCTCATCGCTCTAAAACTGGCCACATACATATAGCCTTCCATCAGTATAAAAAATAAAGTCAGTAAAACGCCGGCTATCACCCAATAGATATTGCAGTTTTGCAATAGCGGCATGATCTGTTCTATTTCCTTCCGCTGATCCCGAAAGAAAACAAAGGCCAATAAAATAATGAGAATTCCCAAAAGCTCCTTCCAGTATCGTAGGGGACTTATATTCTTAAGATTTACAACTATTCTTTTTGGCATACTATAAAAAAACAATGCGATAATTTCTATAAATCTAATCAGCTCATGTTTACAATTAGTTAATATTTTATAATCTAATTATAAACTGTTCTTTTCTTTAAAATTCTTTAAAGGACTTTCCCTAAAATATGTATGCTTTCCGTCTCATTTTAGTATATTTACTCTAATGATACATGTTGCTTGTGCCTTAATAGAAAAAGATCAACAGATATTGATCTGTCAGCGATCCGCAAAAATGAAACTGCCTCTAAAATGGGAGTTTCCAGGAGGAAAATTGGAAGAAGGTGAAACCCTGGAAGAATGCCTGGTTAGGGAAGTTTTAGAAGAGATCAATCTGAACATTCAGATCAACGAACCCCTCACAAAAGTAGAATACCATTACCCTGACTTCTCTTTGACCCTTTACCCTTTTATTTGTTCCATTAAAAGTGGCAAACTAAACGCCAATGAACATGAACAGGTAATCTGGGTAGATAGAACTGAATTGTTCCGTTTCGATTGGGCAAATGCTGACCTTCCTATTATTGAAGAATATATCAGGACACGAAGGGAAGAAGTGTAAACCCCAAAGACAACTACCCAGAATAAAGTTTTAATAAATCAATAAGGATGGCATAGTCGTACAGCTCCTTCAGCTTCGGTTTCCCCCTTCCTGTAGTCCTGACGAAGAAAAAATTTGAACTAAATTTATTGGAAGGTAATGACAGGAAAGGGGAAGGCAAAAAATTGTTTTTTTAATTTTAGAGATATTACCCCTTTTGGGGTTCCATTATTTTAGCTGGCATGGCACGTTAGCCTGAAAGTCGCGCAAAAACGATGTTCGATTAATCGAACATCGTTTTTGCATTAACCCTA
>NZ_DAMBMM010000017.1:0-54166 GCF_032065005.1 Sphingobacterium sp. | reverse complement strand
GAAAAATGGAAAGAATGCCGTTGCCCTGTGCGATGGGATTGGCCTTGGAATGCTTCTTGAAGATCATCCCATCAAAAGGGATGATCTTGAGGAAGATATTCCCGACATCAAGGCATTCTTTTCATGTGTATTGGATGGTGCGAAAAGCCATCTTAAATGAGCCGAAGCCTTTACGGATTCGATTTGTTTTTGGTATCCGTGAGCTCCTTCGTCGGTTTGGTTACTTTGGGCTTCAAAAGTAACGGAGAGAATTCGGGGAAATCCACAGTTTGGCACAAATTATTAAGTTTTGTATATGGCGGCTGTATGCAATAAGACCTTCAGCAACGGGGACTTTCCAGCGATAAATTGATCAAAATCATGGTCTATCCTCTTATCCCTTTCCATCCTGGTTCTTCCCAGGTCTTGGCCCATCCTCATATCTTTTCCATCCTGGTTCAAACGATACTCTTTCACAAAAAAAGGTTGACTTTTGGTCAACCTTTCTCTAAAATATTATAGTTTGTTTTATTGCTGAGCTACCTCTTCACCCTTTACGGTTGGTTCAGATTGAGGTCGGATATACTTATGGATAATCAGACGGATACCTGAGTTCTTGGTCAGGAACTTAATAGACCAGTTGACGAATGTAACCAAACGGTTCCTGAATCCAAAGATCGATACCAAGTGCACAAACATCCAGGTCATCCATGCGATAAAGCCTTTTAAGTGCAGGCTTCCCATGTCTACCACCGCTCTGTTTCTACCCACAGTGGCCATGGAACCTTTATCAAAGTACTTGAAGTTTTCTGTTTCTTGGTTGTTCAGTTTGTTTAGGATATGCTTTGCAACATATTTTCCTTGCTGTTGAGCTACTGGAGCAACACCTGGTAAACCTCTAGGGTTTTCTTCAGTGATCATTGCAGAAACGTCTCCAATGGCATAAACCACCTCTTCTCCATCCACGATACACTGTTCGTTGGTTTTGATTCGGTTACCACGTTGGATAATTTCTGGGTTGATACCTTCCGGCATCTGTCCCATCACGCCAGCTCCCCAGATAACCGTTTTGGTAGGGATCTGTTCTCCTGAAGAAAGGGTTACGGTGTTACCGTCATAATCCGTCACGACTGTGTTCAATATGGTTTTTACACCTAACTCATGTAGATATCTCTCTGCATCGCGGGAAGATTTTTCGGATAGTGCACCCAGGATCTTCCCAGTTCCTTCTACCAAGAAGACTTTCATCTCATAGGTCGATAGTTCTGGATAATCCTTTTTCAGCATATGCTGTTGATATTCGGCAATGGCACCAGAAAGTTCAACTCCCGTCGGACCACCACCCACAACAACGAAATTTAGATATCGCTCTCTATCAGAGGCGTTCTTTCTCAAAACCGCTTCCTCAAGGTTCTGTAGGAGATAGCTACGGATATTTAATGCTTCGATGATGTTCTTCATCGGTAATGCATATTTCTCCACCTGTTTGTTGCCAAAGAAGTTGGAAGTAGCCCCCGTTGCGATTACGAGGTAATCATAATCATAGTCGGCAACCGATGTGTGGACCATTTTATTTTTGCTGTCAATGCTCAATACCTCCGCCAATCTGAAACGAAAGTTCTTTTGGTTCTTGAACATTTTGCGCAATGGAAACGAAATAGAATCAGACGCTAAGGTACCGGTCGCTACTTGGTACATCAGGGGTTGAAAGGTGTGGTAGTTGTTACGGTCTATCAACAGAACTTCCACCTCTTTGTTTTTCAGCTGTCGAGCTAATTCCACACCTCCGAATCCAGCTCCAATTATGATAACTCGGGGAAAGTTTCTTTCAGAACGATTTAGTAACATAATACTTCCTTGTTATAAGAATTTTAAAATAAGGCACAAATATCTGACATTTTCCTGCATATTTTATCAATAATTTGCATTTTATTTAGATAAAACATGAAATTGATGTTTAAACTCGTGCTATTCTCTTTGTTTTCAATAAGTTAAATATAGCTAACTAAGTGTAGTAAGTACACTATAATGGAGCTTATTGTAAACTTCCCTTAATCTTTATGGTCAAACCATTATTCGAATCGGTCAACCTCAGCTGACAAGCTAACCTGCTCTTGTCATCCGAATCAGGCAAGGTGTCTAGCATATCTAGCTCTTGATCTTCCGCTTCTGGCAGATTTTCTGCCCCCTCAAGAACTTCTACATGACAGGTAGCACAGAGTGCCATACCGCCGCAGGTTGCCAAGATATCGTATTCTGAAGCTTTCAGGATTTCCATCAAGCTCAGGTTTACATCTGTGGGGACCATGACTTCCTGCCTTGTCCCGTCTCGATCCTCTACATTAATAGTGATGATATTCTCCATAATTAGAACGCATTGATACCGTTTACTGTCGTGTATTTAAAACTTAGTTTTTGCTCCGGATAGACATACTTAAAGGCACTCTGAGCCATTAACGCTGCTTCATGGTAACCACATAAGATCAGTTTTAATTTTCCCGGATAGGTGTTGATATCACCGATGGCATAAATCCGCTCCACATTGGTCGAATAATCAAATGTATCTACCTCAATGGCATTTTTATCAATGTTTAATCCCCAATCTGAAATCGGCCCTAACTTAGGGCTCAATCCATAAAGTGGGATGAAATGATCTGTTTGAACAACAATCTCTTCCTTGCTTTTGTTTGTCATAAGTACAGATTCTAAATGGCCATTGCCATTGAGGCTCTGCAAGTTATGGGATAGCAATAGATTGATCTTACCGGTTTGTGCCAAATTGAAGACCTTCTCTGCTGAATCTGGTGCTCCTCTGAAATTGTCACTGCGGTGCACCAAGGTCACCTCTTTTGCGACATCGCTCAGAAAGATGGTCCAGTCCAATGCAGAATCTCCACCTCCTGCGATAACGATGCGTTGATCCCTGAATTTTTCTGGATTCTTGACCATGTAATGCACATTCTTGCCCTCAAAATTGCTCAGGTTTTGCAGTTCTGGTTTTCTAGGTTCAAAACAACCTAGCCCACCTGCAATAACCACAACCTGGCAATGGATCTGTGTACCTTCGGAACCTACAACCATATAAGATCCGTCCTCTTGTTTCTTCAGGCTATCAACGCGCTCACCCAAGGTAAAGGTGGGTTGGAAAGGCTCAATCTGTTTCATTTGATTGTTGATCAGTTCCTGTGCGGTAATACTGGGATAGCCCGGGATATCATAGATTGGTTTGTGTGGATAGATTTCCGATAGCTGGCCGCCAACCTGTGGCAATACATCGATCAAATGACAGCGCATTTTTAAAAGACCGGCTTCAAATACAGCGAATAGACCTACTGGTCCAGCTCCAATTATGCAAATATCTGTCGTAATCATATCTTTTTATTTTGTTTCTAGATTATTATAAATTGTGTTTAATATTCTCGTGAAATTTTCGAAATCTTCTTCTGTCAAATTCTCCCATGCCTTCATCCTAAAATCCTTTACCAGAGGAGTTAAGCTTTTCGCTTGCGCCTGTCCAGCCTCAGTCAATTGAATATGCAGGCTCCTACGATCATTCGGGTGTACAATGCGATGTACATAACCTTTCTTCAACAATAGATCGACGATCCTGGTCATCGTGGGCTGGTCTTTCCCACATTTCTCTGACAGATCTTTATGGGTCAGGTCCTCATGCTCATAAAGCGTCTTTATCACCGACCATTGGTCTACTGTGAGGTCGATCCCATGCGCCGAAAAGGATGACTGGGCAAACTGCTTTACCCTTCTAGCCGTACGGTCTAGAATAAAGGAATATTGATTGAATTTTTCTTTTAGCATAACAACTATTAGTACAACAAGTAAATTTACTCAATATTTAACATTTCAAAGAATTTGGACTGAAATATTACATGATTATTATGATTGATAAAATTCCAAAATTCGGTTTTCATTGGCTCCTCCAGGTCAATAATCTTCGGACCTCAGTTTGACCTCATTCGAGACATATTCGGAAATTTCGGAATATGTCTCGAATGAGGTCGGAACTTGCTGGTATACTTACATCAAATTTTAACTGAAATGGTTGAGGCAGAGTTTAATGAATATTTTATCGAACTCAAATTTTTGATTTTTTGGAATGGCTTTTTTTGTTAATATCTATTTATTTAAAGATAATATCGATCAAAAATCCTTTCTCAAACATAATTAATTTTATGAAATCTAAATCCTAAATCTATGCAAATCTTAGCATGTAAAAAACCTGGAGAATTGGAGTATAAAGAAGAGGTCTGTAATCGGATCAAACCTGGACATTCCCTATTAAAGGTCAAGGCAATCGGCATCTGTGGGACAGACTTGCATGCCTTTGAAGGAACGCAGCCTTATTTTTCCTATCCTAGGGTGCTAGGTCATGAAATTGCAGCCGAAATCTTGGAAACAACGGCCCCCAATTTCCAAAAGGGACAATCCGTGACGGTATTGCCCTATTTTAATTGTGGGGAATGTGTGGCTTGCCAAAAGGGGAAAGGGAATTGCTGTGTTTCTTTGCAGGTGTTCGGCGTACATATTGATGGCGGAATGAAAGAGTTGATCCAAGTTCCTGATAGTTCCTTGATTGCTGGAGAAGGCTTAAGAACTGAGGAATTGGCTATGGTAGAACCCTTTTCAATTGCATTGCATGCTGTCAAAAGGGCAAAATTGGAGCCTAGAGAAATTGTGCTCATAGTTGGTGCGGGTCCCATAGGGATTGCGACCGCAATTTTTGCTTCAGAAAAAGGGGCTAAGGTCCTTTTGCTGGATGTGCATGAGGATAGATTGGCTGCAGCTAAAAAAATGATGGAAGAACTAGAAACCTATAATGTGAGGTCAGGTTCTGCATTGGAAAAGTTGCAAGAGTTCAGTAAGGGGACTATGGCACATGTAGTGTTCGATGCAAGTGGTAATTTGGAGGCCATTAATTCCAGTTTTCAGTTTCTTGCCCATACAGGGAGGTATGTTTTGATAGGGTTGCAAGCAGGGGCTATTCAATTCAGTCATCCGGAATTTCATAAACGTGAGGCGACCTTAATGAGCAGTAGAAATGCTGATCGAAGTGATTTTGAAGAGGTCATTTCATTTTTGAAAAACAGAAAGGTCAATCTAGCCAATTTTATAACGCATAAAATTGGTTTTGAAGAACTTGGGTATAAATTTCAAGACCTTTTTGATCCGAATTCAACGGTTATAAAGGCTCTTGTGGAGTTCTGATTACAGAAAACTAAGCTTCCAGTCTTCCCGTTAACCGGTCTTTATACTGTCGGGGCGTAACACCCTTGATCGATTTGAATATCTTGTTGAAGTTGGATAGGCTTGAAAAACCGGAATCATAGGCAATATTGCTGATCAGGCTGTCGGTTTTTAAAATCTCTTGGCAAGCGATGCTGATCCGGGTTTCGTTGACGAATTGTATAAAACTTTTTTGGGTCCTAGCTTTGAAAAAACGGCAAAAGGCCTGTTTGGTCATGCTCGCCATCTCCGCTGCCTCATCCAGTTTAATCTCCTTATTGTAGTTCTCTAGTACAAAACGGATAATGTGATCTACCTGATTGCCCTTAAATTCCTGGGTTGAATAGCGATTTCTGTAGGAGGAACTGGATATATAGTGGAAGTCCTCTGCCTTGATCAAGCGTTCCAACAGCTGCAGGAAATAGATGGTCCTCTGCAGATCTTCCGCTTCATTGATGGCAAAAAGTAGCTTGGTCAGTTCTTTTTTTGTTTTACCCTGAAACATTACGCCCCGATCCATCTTATCAAAGAAATTCCGCAGAGAGTGGGTTTCTTGCAGAGGATCCAATAGCGATAAGCACTTGTCCACATCAATGAACAAGGTGATGGATATTGCCTTTTTATCATCTGGATGGCTGGATGGATTGGAGTACCATACATGTGGTAGATTGGACCCCAATAGCGTTAGTTCATCCTTTTCAAAATTGGAGATATTGTCCCCGACCACGCGTTGTCCAGAACCCTCTTGGATATAGTTAATTTGGATTTCTTTGTGAAAATGGAAATTCGTTGAAAACAATTGATCGCTAAAGTGCCGGAATTTGTACACTTCATTGTCAAGTTGACTTAATATGCGGTCAAATTTGGGTTTCATGTATTGATGTTATGTGATTCCAGGTAATGTGCCTTGAAATTACGGATTTGAGAAAGGGAATTCAAATAAACTCTGTAATAAATAAGATAGAAGGAGGTTTATTAGTTACTTTTTCGCGGAAAAGTAACCAAACCGCTTCGGCTCATTTAAGATGGCTTTTCGCACCATCCACTACACATGAAAAGAATGCCTTGATGTCGGGAATATCTTCCTCAGGATCATCCCATCAAAAGGGATGATCTTAAGGAAGCATTCCAAGGCCAATCCCATCACACCGGGCAACGGCATTCTTTCCATTTTTCCGCCATTGGAAATGAGCCGGGGGCTAAAGGGCTTCCTTTGGAAGGTGAAATGTTCCTTTACCCACTGCCAATGCAAAATTCTTGCAATCAAAGAACCCTAGAAGGGTTCAATTATTTTAGCAATCCCATCGCACAGGACAACGGCATTCTTTCCATTTTTCCGCCATTGGAAATGAGCCTGGGCGCTAAAGGGCTTCCTTTGGAAGGTGAAATGTTTGTTTTTTAAACCCCTGGAAGGGGTGAAATCTTTCTAGAGCCTGGATGTTTGAAATGGCAAACCCACAGCGTGGGTGAAATGTTTTTCAATAAATCTTTTGTGTCACCCTGATGGTTTCCAGAAGGGTCTCGGAAAATCCACAATCATTAAAAAATAGTTTCCTCATCTTCCGATTTCGGAATGACCCAATCCTCCTAAAAAAAAACAAGAAATAGATTCTTCGTTTCACTCTGAATCCCTCTTTAGCACATTTTTATTCTGAACGATCAGTGAGGAATCTGTCCGGTTCTCCTCCCCAAACTGCCTGTCATTCTCGATCGAAGATTGAGGACCTGTACGCCATTTCAATACTTTATGATTTCAAAATTGGATTTTTGTAAAGTTCAGAGATTCTTACTTCGCCAGAAGGACATCGTGGCGGAAACCAAGTGTGCAGAAAAGAACGCCAATGTATTCCTGCCAATTTATCGATTTGGTCTGTAATAATCCGAGATGTTTCGTTCCTCAACATGACAAAAAAGGGAAACCGAAGGTGCAGGAAAGTACGCCGTTTTAATCATTGTTTATATAGTTCCGAGATTCTTCCTTCGTCAGAAGGACATCGTGGCGGAAACCAAATGTGCAGATATGTATGCTAATGCAAACCTATTATTTAATCAAAATATGAAGCAGGCGTACGCAATAAGCCCTACGCATAGAGGCCAAATATAGTCTACGAAGTCGCTTCATACTATGATCTTGGTCCTCCTCTTATCCTTTAAATCCTGGTTCAAATCCAGATCTTGGTCCATCCTCCCATCCTCGTCGGGTGAGCGGAGCCGAACCCAATCCTGGTTCAAATAACTATCTCAAAACCCAAAAGAGACCGCAATTTGCGGTCTCTTTTGGGTTTTGAATCAAGGGATTAATAGATCCACTTGAAGTTATATTGTTTCTCTGGGACTTTCATACGGTCGGCCAGGCGCAATAAGCGATCTGGTAGGCGCATGAGATAGTCGCGAGCTTTTTCACCTTGTTCATTTAATCCTGAAACTTGATCGATTTTCCAATCGTTGATCAGTTCTTTTAGGATATCTACATAGTCAACGGCGGTATACACACCTAATCGCTGAGCAGCATCCGAGAAATGAGCGAACGCTCCACCTTGAGGTTCTCCAGATTCTCTCAGGAAGTGCGCCGGCATCACGATTTTTTTCTTCATCATGTCTTCAAATGCGATCATGACCTCACTAGGGTCTACTACCATGGCATGAGAGATAAAGGACATATATGCTTTTGCGTGTCTGGCTTCATCCGAAGCAATAACACCACACATTTTTGCCAGCAATTTATCACCGCTTTTCTTAGAAAGGGCAGCAACACGTCTATGGGAAACATTGGTTGCTAATTCCTGAAAAGAGGTGTAGATAAAGTTACGGTAAGGATCGGCACCTGTACCGATATCGAAACCATCCTTGATCAGATATTGAACGGAGATCTCAAACTGTTTCATGTCAATCCTGCCCGACAGGTAAAGGTATTTGTTCAGCAAATCCCCGTGTCGGTTTTCTTCCGCAGTCCATGCACGAACCCATTTCATCCAGCCACCTTGTTCGTTTTTGTTTACATCGTCCACCATGGTCAACCAAGACTCATAAGTAGGTAGGGCTTCTTCGGTCACGGTGTCGCCAATAAGCACTGCTACTAAGTCGTAAGGTAATTCCTTCGCGCTTTCCTGTAAATCACGGACTTCCTCAAAAAAAGTGTCTCTTGCAGAATCAGGCAGAAAATCTGCTGGTTGCCACATATCCTCAACAGGTTTTAGGTACTCGGCCATTTCATTGAGCATGAAGGGTTCCAAGTAGGTCATTACCTCTTTTCTTGAGCCTTCTGGTATGTTTAAAGGTAGTTCTTGCATAATTATAACAAAGGTAGTCAATCTGCTCTTAATAATAATTTAATATTTTATTATTTCAAACCCAAATATGGATTATTACTTATAAATAACTTTATTGATGCCCGATATGTTTTATTATATCTTAACTTTGTGTGTTAAATAAAAAGAGTTAGAATTGAATACATTAGACATCAAAGCGATAAGAGAAGATTTCCCGATTTTGAAACGTGAGGTAAACGGGAAGCCTTTGGTCTATTTAGATAATGGTGCAACAACACAGAAGCCTAAAGCGGTGATTGATGCCATCCTAAACTATTATACCGATATGAACAGCAATGTTCATCGTGGGGTTCATTACCTAAGTCAGATTTCCACGGATGCCTTTGAGGTAACCCGTAGAAAAGTTCAGGAGTTCATTCATGCCCAGCATGACTATGAAATCATTATTACCAAAGGAACAACAGACAGCATCAACTTAGTGGCGACCTGTTTTGGACAGGAGTTTATTTCGGCAGGGGATGAGGTCCTAATTTCGGCCATGGAGCACCATTCTAATATTGTGCCTTGGCAGATGATCTGCGAAGCGAAGGGTGCTTCCTTGAAGGTAATCCCGATGACAGAAGCTGGTGAATTGGATATGGATGCCTATAAATCTTTATTAAGCCCCAAAACCAAGATTGTTTCCGTAAATTATGTCTCGAATGCATTGGGCACAATTAATCCGATCAAGGAAATCATTGATTTGGCGCATGCTCAAAATACACCGGTGCTGATTGATGCGGCGCAGGCTGTTCAACATATAAAAATTGATGTTCAGGAACTGGACGTTGATTTCTTGGTGTTCTCAGGACATAAGATGTACGGCCCAACAGGTGTTGGAGTATTGTACGGTAAGGAAGAATGGTTGAATAAGATGCCTCCATATCAAGGTGGCGGTGATATGATCAAAGATGTGACTTTTGAGAAAACCACGTACAATGAACTTCCCTTTAAGTTTGAAGCCGGTACACCCAATATTGAAGCCGGAATTGCCTTAAACGCTGCCATTGATTATATCAATCATTTGGGATTGGATAATATCAAGAAGTATGAGGATGAATTGTTGGCCTATGCAACGGAAAGATTGAGTGAAGTTGAAGGAATCCGTTTTATCGGTACCGCAAAGGAAAAATCTTCCGTGATTTCTTTTGTTGTTGATGGTACCCACCCTTATGACATCGGCGTGCTGTTGGATAAATTGGGAATTGCGGTTCGAACGGGGCATCACTGTGCTCAACCTGTCATGGAGCAGTTCCATATTCCGGGAACAGTAAGGGCAAGCTTAGCGGTTTATAACACAAAAGAAGAAATCGATGCATTGGTGGCAGGCGTGAAACGTGCCGTTGCCATGTTAGTATAAAAGATTATGACAATTAATGCAATACAGGATGAATTGATTGAGGATTTTTCCTTTTATCAAGATTGGATGGAGAAATATGAACTCATCATCCAATTAGGGAAGGAACTACCATTGATTGATGAGTCCAACAGACAAGATCAATATATCATCAAAGGATGCCAATCTAAAGTTTGGTTGGTCCCTGAATTGAAAGATGATGGAAAATTATATTTTACGGCTGATTCTGATGCGGTCATCACTAAAGGTTTGGTCAGTCTCATGGTAAAAGTACTTTCAGGGCATAGTCCAAAGGAAATTGCGGATGCCGACCTTTATTTTATCGATCAGATTGGTTTAAAGGAGCATCTTTCGCCGACTCGGGCAAATGGATTGCTTTCCATGGTCAAACAGATGAAATTATATGGTTTGGCTTTACAGGCTAAAGCATCATAAAGTATAAAAGCTGCCCAAGGGTAGCTTTTTCATTTTTAGTTTGATGATTTATATTCTTCGAAGCGGTTTTTGATATAGGCACGGAGTTCGTATTCTGACATTTTAGAAAACACTTCATAGCTTGGTCTATAGGTGTTTTGGAAGATAGTAGCCTGATCGCCTTTCAGACCGGTCATTTCTTCGATCAATTCTTTCGAGAATGTCATGTCGATATATTGTATGCTATACTCATTGGCCTCCAATTGTTCTTCTAATGGGATTTTGACCTTGCTCTTAAATAGCATTCTCTTGACCGCTAGCAAATCTACGGTAAACAATCTTGCCGTACTTCCATTTGCCAAAAAACCTCTTGGATTGCCCGACATATCCGCTCTACCTAAGACAACCTGCCGATATTTTGGCGTTTTTGGGATGCCCAGGTCGATTTTGATTTGAGTGGAATCGTTTTTCTCTGTTTTTCCTTCAACCTTTACTTCTTCAATGGCAATGTAACTCGGTTTTAAGGTAATGATGGATAAATCTTTTTGGGGTTGATCCAAATAGAGGTTTATCTTCAGTACCTGATAACCTTGCTGATAGAAAAACAGGCTATCCTGCTTCATAACCTTTATGGAGAACTTTCCTTGCAGATCGCTAAAAGTTTCTGCAATACTGCTTTTTACTTTGGCCTTGACCAATATTCTTCCGGTCTCCGAATCTCGAAGGATACCAGAAACGGTTTGAGCTTGGGAAAGTGTTCCGGAAATGATCAGAAGAAAAAGTAAAAGGATTCTCATCTAGGTATATTTTATACCTAAAAATAAAGAGTAAAAGGTTAGTTTTTAGATTATTAACTTTATTTAACGCAAGAAGAGTTTTATACCTTAATAAACTTAGAGCTGATTTTTTTGCCAAAGAATATTTCCGCCTTCTGGTTGAAATCATTGGGGTCATCTGTGGTAAAGAATTGAAGAGATCTGGATTTTGAGCATTTCTCTTCTACCTCAGGATGTCTCTTTAAATAATCAACCAAGCTTTCAGCGACTAATTTCCCTTGAGAAATAATATTGATGCCTTTTGGTGTATATTTCTCGATCAGTGGTAATAGCAAAGGATAGTGGGTACATGCTAATAAGATGGTATCCATTTCTGGTGACGTGGTAAGCAATTGTTGGATATCTTGTTGGACAAAGAAATTTGCCCCCTCACTTTCTAGCTCATTGTTTTCCACCAAAGGGACCCAAAAAGGACAGGCGTGCTGGAATACCTCGATCTGAGGGTGGAATTTATTGATCTCAAGAACATATGAGTTGGAATTAACCGTTCCTTGGGTCGCCAAAATACCAACCTTATTGCTTTTTGTAAATTGGTCGACAACCTCAGAGGTCGGTCGGATAACGCCCAATACTTTTTTGCCCTCGGGAAGGTCATGCTGTTGAATGGTCCTTAGGGCCTTAGCAGATGCAGTATTGCAAGCCAGGATAACCAGATTGCAGCCCAGTTCAAATAATTTGAAAACACATTCCTTTGTATACTCATATACAGTCTCAAACGATCTGGTGCCATATGGAACTCGAGCATTATCTCCCAAATAAATGTAATCGTAATCTGGAAGATGCTTATGGATCTCTTTGAAAACCGTAAGGCCACCATATCCAGAATCAAATATGCCAATAGGACCGGGACTGTTTTTTGCAGACATGAATTATGTGCTTTCTTAAAAATTGATACAAAGGTTGCAGATTCTGTTTTCAAATGCAAATGATTATAGAAAATGTTTCGTATCAAGTTATGTGTGTGTGCAGCGAATCTGAAAAAAATAGATAGCTAAGTTTGGATTTTTTTCTTTAACTATTTAGAATAGTGTCGGGAAAGTTAACTATATATTAAATATACAGATTTATTTAAACCATATGAAATAAAATTAGTCAATTTGTAGTAAGAAACTTGAGGAATTTTAAGATATTTGACGCTTTAAGTACACTTTAGCTATTCCATTCATTTGTAATGAAAAAAATCATATTAACCTTATTTGCTTTTATAGCATTGCTAGCTGCATGCTCAAAGATTGAGATTAAACCTGAACCAGAGCCAGAACCACCTGTAGATTATCCGAAAATTACCATTAATGCAAACAAGACGGACCTTAGTCTTTTCGAAAAGGTAGATGCTTTTCTGGGATTGGAAGGCGAGAAAGAAGAGCTCCATGGTATTGGTTTTGGTTTGACGGGAATATTCGATTCTATCCATTGGGAAATCCCAAACATGTATTTCGATTCCAGATCTTCATCCTCTTTGCTAGTTAAAGAAGGTTTTGCGTTTGCATCACCAGGAACCTACACCCTTTATTTATCAGCATTTATGAACAATGTTGTAGTAAGGAGAGATTCGGTAGAATTTCATGTGAAAAACACAAAAGACTTCTTAGGAATAAACTGGAAGGATGGCAAGGATGAAGAATTTAATAGTTCATTCAAAACTTACAGTTCAATCAATAATATTATTATTGATTATTTAGTATTAAAAAGTTATATCACAGGGGATAAACCTTTTGCTAGACTAACACCATCTTTTATCAGAGTCCCGTTGAATAGATATTCAGAATTATCCTACAACGCATTAACAAATTGTATCAAAACGACTTTTGGAGAAAGTCAATTTAATTATAGTGGGGATGTTAAAAAATCTAATCTCATAGAAAAATACAATGAGCTTTTTAAAAATCCCCTGGAAGAAAATTATTATCCAGTGAAAATCTGGCAAACGACAAAAAATAACATTGTTTTATTGGCTTATCCAGTTGAGGATCCCCTAAATCCTGTAAAAACGTATTATCATGTAATGGCAGAACCCAGGATTTAATAGTTCTGCTGATTGGATTAATAAAGCTCTCAATATCTCTTTGTTTTGAGGGCTTTTAATTTGTTAATCTGTTAAAAGCTCCGGTTATCGTTTATTCGGATAAATGCACATCTCAGTTTTAGTTTTTTCGTTAATCCTACAGGGTTTCCCTGCTAATGTTAACTCAATATTAAATTTTCAGATTTATTTAAACCAATCGAAATAAATTTGGTCATTTTGTTAGTGAGATACATTAATAATTTTAAGGTATTTGGCTGCATAAGTACTTGTTAACTATTCCATTTATTTATTATGAAAAAAATCACATTAGCCTTAATTGCCGTTGTAGCTTTGTTAGCTGCATGTACAAAGAGTGAGATTACACCTGATCCGAAGCCAGAGCCAGAGCCAGAGCCAAAACCAGCGGTAGAATATCCGAAAATTACTATTAATGCAAATAAGTCGGATCTGAGTCTTTTCGAAAACGTGGATGCTTTTTTGGGATTAGAAGGAGAAAAAGCTGATCCTTTTGATATTGGTATTACATATATGGGAGTATTTGATTCTGTTCATTGGGAAATTCCAAAGATGTATTTTGAATCCAAAACTAAATCTTCAGTTACTGTAAAGGTTGGCTTTGCATTCTCCATACCAGGGACTTATACCCTTTATTTATCCGCCTTTAAGGACAACGCTGTTGTAAGAAGAGATTCGGTAGAATTTCATGTCAAAAACACAAAAGACTTCTTAGGAATAAACTGGAAGGATGGCAAGGATATAGAGTTTTACAGTTCAAACAATACTTTTAGTAAAGAGTATTTTAATCTAAAAAGTAACATTCCTGGAGATAAACCATTTGCTAGGCTAGAATTTGGTTTGGGCAGAGGTACATTGGGAAATGAATATTCAGAACTATCATTCAATGCATTAACAAGATGTATCAATACGAATTTTGGTGAAAGTCAATTTAGTTACACCGGAGATGTTAAAAAAACTAATCTCTTTGGAAAATACAAAGAGCTTTTTAAAAATCCATTGGATGAAAAATATTATCCAATAAAAATCTGGCAAACGGCAAAAAATAACATCGTTTTATTGGCCCAACCAGCACAGGATCCAATTAATTCTTCAGAAACGTATTACCTTGTCATGGCCGAGCCTAGAAGTTAATAAACATGATAGAAATAAAAAAGCCCTCAAAACTTCATTGGTTTGAGGGCTTTTATGTTGTTAAGCTTTTAATAGCTCTGGTTTTTCTTTATAAAGTTTCCACATCAATTCTCCGAATAAGGTATTGGTCCATGCGAACCAGTGACGGGTGAATTTTTTTGGATCATCCTTATGGAAAGATTCATGCATAAAGCCTGTTCCGCCATGTGTTTTCTTTAAGGTTTGTACACACTGTCGGATTTCCTCATCATTGGTAGAGGTATTTGCGCGCATAATGATTGACATCGGCCAAATCATATCGCGGCCGATATGTGGACCACCGATGCCTTCTGCAAATTTTCCCTTAAAGAAGAATGGGTTTTTATCCGAAAGGATAAAGTTTCTTGTTCTCTGGTAAACCTCGTCATTGACATCCACCGCACCTAGATAAGGAAGGGCTAACAGGCTGGGTACATTGGCGTCATCCATCATCAAGTAACTTCCAAATCCATCCACCTCAAATGCATAAACTCGGCCATGTGTTGGATGGTCAATGATACCATATTGGTTAACAGCTGTTTCAACCTCATTGGCAAGTGCTTCCATTTCTGAAGCGAGTGCTGTATTGTTTTTAACTTTTCTTAGGATTTCTGCAGATTGACGAAGGCTGACAATGGCAAAAAGATTTGATGGGATCAAGAATCCGAAAATGCTACAGTCATCGGAAGGACGGAAACTGGAAACGATCAAGCCCACTGGATTCACTGGGTATCCATATCCATCCACCTGAAGGGTGTCAGATCCTCTAGATGTTGTTCTTTCAAACTTATAGGGGCCTACACCATTTTTACGTTGTTGCTCTTTGAAGGTCCTTACGGTAGCTTCTTGCGCTTTTACCCAAGTATCATCAAATGGCGTATTGTCATTTGTTTCTTTCCAATAGCGGTAAGCAAGGCGGATAGGATAACAAAGGGAGTCAATTTCCCATTTACGCTCATGCATTCCCGGTTTCATGTCGGTGTGATCCGTAAACCATTCTCCTTTTTTGGTTGGATCATTGTAAAATGCATTGGCATAAGGATCAATATTGATACATTCAGATTGTTTGTTGATCAATCCAAGGATCATGTTTTTGAGGTCTTTGTCCTTGTTGACAAACTGAATGTACGGCCAAACCTGTGCACTACTGTCGCGAAGCCACATGGCATCGATGTCTCCCGTAATGACATAGGTTAATTTTCTATTGCCTTTGGATTCATCATATACCGTGGTATCCAAGGTATTTGGAAGGCAGTTGTTGAACATCCAACCAAGTTCTTTATCGGCTACATTTTTCTGGAATTCCTTGATCATGCCTTCCACCAATTTACTGCTGAAATGACGTTTGTCTACCGGCGTACGGACTACGGGGAAATCATTGATCCCCTCGGCAAAAGAGAACTTGCTAGCGAGCATTCCGGCGCCCAATAAGGCAGAATTTTGAAGAAAAGTTCTACGTTTCATATTTTTAATAGAATAGTTTTACAATTAATTAGGTAGCAATATACAAATTGTACTTGATTTTACCTTGGACAGACTAAACGTTTTAGCGTTTAATATGACCAAAAATAAGTTTAGCTCAATTAATAAAAGTACCTTTGGGAGTTTTTAGGAATAAAATTTGATAGTATAGCCCAAACATCTCGACTAATAATTTATGAAACATACTTTATCTTATGCAATAGCCGGACTGCTCAGCATTAGTGCCATTGGCCAATTGCATGCTCAAGTCAAAAACCAGCCTTACTCTTACCAGCATTATCAAAAGTATGATGAGGAGTTGTATTCTCCGAATACGCGTTATCATACCTCTTCAAAACCCTATTTGTTTAAAGGGCGATTGTTAGAGAAGATGGATTCCATTCAATCATTGAATCCGGTGGATTCAGATAACTGGTTTATGCGCAAGATCTTCAATGAACACCTTGTTCAGGTTGAAAAAGAAGATCATTCCTTTTATTTGGATGTTTTACCTGACTTTGTCATCGGTACAGAAATGATAGATCCTGATAAAAGGACCACTTGGCTAAATACTCGTGGGGTTCAAGCAGGTGTTACCATCAAAGATAAATTTACTTTCTATGGTAACTTCTTCGAGAATCAAGGTGTTTTCCCAAGATATATCGATGAGTATATCATGCAGTCGAAGGTTGTTCCAGGACAGGCAATGGCCAAGAGACCCTTCAACAAGACCAAGGACTGGATGTATGCTACAGCGAACCTAACTTACGATTTCAGTGATTATTTCCAAGCGACGTTGGCCTATGATAAGAATTTTATAGGTGATGGGTATAGATCTGTTCTATTGTCAGATTTTTCAGCAAATATGGCGCATTTGAAACTGACCGGTAAGGTTGGTAATGTGCAATATACTTCCATTTGGGCCTATATGACCGATCCTAATAATCCAAGGATTGACTCCCTGAATTCAGGAGGTCGTTTTGGTGATGGTATCAAATGGGGGGCATTCCAGTATTTAGATTGGAATGTGACCAATAGATTGTCCTTAGGATTCTTCCAATCCGTTATTTGGGCCAACCGAAATCAAGCTGGACATAGAGGGTTCGATTTCAATTACCTAAATCCTGTACTGTTCCTAAGACCGGTGGAAAACAATAATATTTCTTCCCCGGATAAGATGTTTTTGGGATTGAATGCCAAGTATAAGATCCTTGATAACTTGACTGCTTATGGTCAGTTTCTTTTAGGTGAATTTACTGCGAAGGAATTCTTCTCGAATAACGGATATAAACACAATAAATGGGGGATGCAATTGGGAGCAAAGGCCTTTAATATTTTTGGTGTAAGAAACTTAAATATTTTGGCAGAATATAATGCGGTTCGTCCATATACCTATCAGCACTTTGTTTCAATCTCCAACTATAGTAACCGAGGGGAACCTTTGGCGCATCCTAGAGGAGCAAACTTTAGGGAGTTGATCGGTATTGCAAATTATTCTTGGAATCGTTTTGATTTCTCTGTTCAAGGGATGTACAGTCGTTATGGAACAGATCCGATGGGACAATTGGGACAGTTCATCAATTACGGTGGAGACATCTTCCAATCGTACAATACTGCACCTAATACCTATGGAAACAAAATCGGACAAGGTGTTCAAAACGATCTTTACTACGCGGACTTAAAAGCTGCCTATGTCTTGAACCCAAAGTATAATTTGAGGTTTGAAGTGGGTTATACGCAGCGTTATAACAAGATCGAAAAAGCTCCGACACAAAAATCTGGTGTAATTACCGTGGGATTACGTTCAAGTTTCCGTAATCTTTATGGAGATCTTTAGGATTATAGTATCTTTATCGAATAAACGCAAATAATGAAGAAGATATTAATCCTAAATGGACCTAATTTGAATCTACTTGGTGTTCGAGAGAAAGGGATCTATGGAGACCAATCCTTTGAAACCTATTTTGAACAACTAAAAGATAAGTATGCGGTTTTGGACCTGCATTATTTTCAGAGTAATTCAGAGGGAGCAATAATTGATAAACTACATGAAGTTGGCTTTTCATTCGATGGGGTTATATTGAATGCCGGTGCTTACACCCATACTTCCGTAGCCATAGCAGATGCAATCGCTGCGATCAATACGCCAGTCGTGGAGGTTCATATCTCCAATGTTCACCAACGTGAGGAATTCAGACATCATTCTTACCTGTCCAAGAATTGCAAAGGTGTAATATTAGGATTCGGATTGGATAGTTATCGATTGGGATTAGAAAGCTTTTTGAACGGATAAGTTCATGAACATAAAACAAATAGCGGGGAACCATAAGTTCCCCGCTATTTGTTTTTATGATAATCTTTTGATTAAGATTCTGTAGTTGGAACCCTTTTTTTGACGATAAGGTGTAGTATCAGGGATAGAATCCCTCCAGAGCACATAACCATTAGCATCGGCCAAGCCGTTCCATTATGGAAGAAGCTGACCAAGGCTGAAGCAAAGGCTCCGATGGCCATCTGTATACATCCCAATAGGGCAGATGCACTGCCGGCTAGGCTTTTGAAAGGTGTCAAAGCCACGGCAGAGGTATTCGGGAAAATAAACCCATGACCGAAAAGGAAGCAGAATATTAAGATCAATAATACCGGAAAACTCAGGGTATTGGTCATTAATGCGATGACCATCAGTATTCCTATGAAGGCCTGCCAAGTATTCGCCATCCGACTGATATATTCGCTACTGTGTTTTTTCAGGAAGTAACGGTTCAATTGGGTTGCAATGACCATCGCAGATGCTATAAAGGCAAAGGCTATTCCGTATTCTGCTTTTGTTAGCCCAAAGAATTGCTGCATTACAAAGGAAGATCCCGCTAAATAGGCATAAGTTCCGGCCGACGCAATAGAGCCGATCAGACAATAGGAAATAAAGACTTTATTGGAAAGGACTTGCCAGAAGTTGCCCAAGATAGATTTTGGCGCTAAGGACAAACTTCGGTTTCCAGAAAAGCTTTCAGGCAACAAGAAAGCAGTAGCTACCAAAATAAATAAGGATAGAACGGCCAAGAATAAAAAGATATAGTGCCAGTCAAAATGGGCCAGCATAAAGGCTCCGATGCTCGGGGCAAGGATAGGGGAACCCCCAATGACCAACATCAATAAACTGAAGACTTTGGCAGCCTCACGACTGCTGTAATAATCGGTTACCATAGCTCTTGCGCCGACCATGCCACCACAGCTTCCCAAAGCCTGTAGAAAACGAAGGATAATGAGATGGTTGATGTCCTTGGTCAAGATACATAGGAGGGAAGCAAAGAAATAAATGGCTAACCCGACCAATAGCGGCTTTTTGCGGCCATATTTGTCCAATAATGGTCCGTAGATCATCTGGCCGAAGGCAATGCCGATAAAATAACTGGTAAGCGTGAGTTGAACTTTATCAACGGAAGTATTGAAGTCTTCCGCTATGACATCAAAAGCAGGTAAATAAAGATCAATGGAGAAAGGTCCGATTGCAGATAGTAAACCTAAAATTAGCAGCGTGACTTTTCTGTTGTTTTTTAAAGCAGATGACATTCAATAAGGATAAAAAAAGCCCTGTTCTAATGCAGGGCTATATGTTGTTAAGCTTTTTTAGTTTCTTTAGGCTTTCTGACCAACAGAAAGATTCCCAGCAGGATAAATGGGATACTTAAGATCTGTCCCATGTTCAATAGCATTCCAGCTTCGAAAGCTACTTGATCGATTTTCACATATTCGATTACGAAACGTGCTCCAAAAAGAAGGATCAAGAATATTCCAAATAATTTCCCCGGTTTTGGGTCTTTGTTTTTCTGGTACATCGCCCAAAGGATAAAAAAGATAATGACGTAAGCAATGGCTTCATACATTTGGGCAGGGTGACGAGGGATCTGGTCAATGTGGGTAAATGCGACCGCCCATGGAAGGTCTGTAGGATTCCCGATCATTTCAGAATTGAAGAAGTTCCCTAGACGAATAAAGGCCCCTGCAATAGGTACTACAAGGATCAAGCGGTCTGTAATCCACATGAAATTAGTCTTTGTATTTCTGGAAAACAACCATAAGGCTATCAATATACCAATGGCGCCACCATGGCTAGCCAATCCGGTAAAACCAGTTAATTCCCAACTTCCATTGATTTTCTGAAAGGGGATGAATATTTCCAGGAAATGTTCTTTGTAGTATGCCCAGTCGTAGAAGAAACAGTGGCCAAGTCGAGCACCAACTAAGGTTCCAACAAAGATATAGATGGTTAATTTATCCAATAACTCTTGCGATTTTCCTTCTCTCTTAAAGATCTTGAGCATCAAGAAGTAAGATACCACAAAGGCTAACAACCAACATAGAGAATACCAGCGTACGCCAAATGATCCAATTTTAAAGATTTCTGGTTCAGGTCCCCAGGTAATAAAACTTAAAATATCTAACATATTGCAATAATGTGTCCGGTAAAGATAAGGTTTCGGATTTTATTTTTGCGAAAATTAAGGAAATACTTATTTTGCGAGAATTAATACTTCACTATGGCAAAAAAATCAGCAAAAGTAGAAGAAAGAGCATCGGTAGTGACGGATGCTTCCTTGTCTTTTTTTGAAAAATATATCAATAATCCTTCTCCAACAGGTTTTGAATGGGGAGGACAGCGAATGTGGTTGGACTATATCAAGCCTTATGTCGATGAGACCTATATTGATAATTACGGAACTGCAGTTGGGATCATAAATCCGAAGGCAGAATACAAGGTGGTTATTGAGGCTCATGCGGATGAGATCTCTTGGTTTGTGAACTATATCTCTAAAGACGGTTTGATCTATGTCATCCGTAATGGTGGTTCTGACCATCAGATCGCTCCGTCAAAACGTGTCAATATCCATACGGATAAAGGTATTGTTAAAGCGGTTTTTGGCTGGCCAGCAATCCATACACGATCTGGTGAAAAAGAAGAAAGCCCGAACCTGAAGAATATTTTCTTGGACTGTGGCTGTACTTCCAAAGAGGAGGTCGAAGAACTGGGCATCCACGTTGGATGTGTGATCACCTATGAGGATGAATTCATGATCTTGAACAACCGCTATTATGTAGGAAGGGCACTGGATAACAGAGCTGGTGGGTTTATGATTGCTGAGGTTGCTAGATTGTTGAAGGAAAACAAGAAAAAACTTCCTTTTGGATTATATGTCGTCAATTCGGTTCAGGAAGAGATTGGTCTTCGCGGAGCAGAAATGATTGCCAACTATATCAAGCCGAATGTGGCGATAGTCACGGATGTTACCCATGATACCAATACACCGATGATCAATAAGATCACACAAGGCGATCTGGCCTGTGGGAAAGGACCTGTGGTTTCTTATGCCCCTGCAGTTCAGATAAACTTGAACAGACAGTTGATCGAGGTGGCTCAAAAGAATAATATTCCAATTCAAAGGCAGGCATCATCACGATTTACGGGAACCGACACCGATGCATTTGCATATTCAAATGGAGGTGTTCCATCTGCGTTGATTTCCTTACCTTTGCGTTATATGCACACAACTGTTGAAATGGTTCACAGAGAAGATGTGGATAATGTGATCCGTTTGATCTATGAAATGGTCCTCACCATCCAAAAAGATCAGGATTTCAGAACATTTAGTAAATAAAATAAATTAGAGAAGAGAACAGACATGGAAAACCCTAATCCAAGTCCGGAAGGACAAGAATTAAGCATAGAATTAACCGAAGAGATTGCAGAAGGAGTGTATTCAAATCTTGCAATCATCACCCATTCTAATACAGAATTTGTGGTGGATTTTGTTAGGATTATGCCTGGTGTGCCTAAGGCTAAAGTAAAGTCTAGGGTTATTTTGACACCTGAACATGCAAAACAATTAATGAAAGCTTTGCAGGAGAACATCAGCCGTTTTGAAGGGCAGAATGGAACAATCCAGCCCAAGGATATGCCATATCCCCTTAACTTCGGCACTCCAAAAGGCGAAGCTTAAATTTATTTCATAAAGCTTTAAAATAGCTGCCATTGGCAGCTATTTTTGTTTGATGTTTTCTGAGAAGGTATGAAATCATGAAATGATTCCGGCCTGTTAAAATCAGTTTCTTGAAAATATTGCTGAATGTTTTGTTTTTTAATGTATTTTACTGAAATAAAAACCTGTTTTCAATCCTACACGGTTTCACGGAAATGGAGATAGCTCTCAAATAGCTAAGATGTTCATTACGAATGGTTAGTGATTTTCAGTTAAAATTTGGAATGGGTTTTGTTTTATGGATAACTTTGCCGATTCTGGCAATTCAATCATATTAAAATGGATATTAAAGTTAGAAACCTTAGTAAAAAAGATTATAAGGATTTAAAGAATTCTATGGAAGAAGCTTACCATGGTTTGGTAGGGGATCCATGGACCAAAGAGAATATTGTTGACCTTATCGATATTTTTCCTGAAGGACAGATCGCTGTTGAGGTGGATGGGAAAGTTGTGGCATGTGCATTATCCATTATCCTGAATTCACGCAAGACCAATATTTACGATAAATATTACAGCATCATTGATGATGGTAAGTTTGATAAACACGATACAGATGGAGATACCCTATACGGTATCGAGGTATTTGTGCACCCAGATTTCCGCTCCTTGCGATTAGGAAGAAGGTTGTATGATCAGCGGAAAGAGTTATGTGAGCAGAGGAACCTGCAAAGGATCATCGCCGGTGGTCGTATTCCGAATTACCATAACTATTCGGATAGTATGACCCCAAGGACCTATATTGAAAAGGTGAAAAGAAAAGAGATCTATGATCCGACCCTGACCTTCCAGTTGTCCAATGATTTCCACGTTAAGAAGATTTTAAAGAATTACCTTCCAGAGGATGCGGAATCGATGGAGGTAGCAACCTTATTGGAATGGAACAATATTTATTATGAACCGGACGCTCCTTCGAACTCGGCAACCAAACAAACCATCCGTTTGGGCTTGGTTCAATGGCAGATGCGCCAGTTCAAGGATATTCAGGAATTTTATGATCAGATTGAATTCTTCGTGGATACGGTGAGTGACTACAATACCGATTTCATCATGTTCCCTGAGTTTTTCAATACGCCATTGATGAGCCCTTATAATGAGCTACCTGAGCGTCTGGCTATGGAGAAATTAGCGGAACATACCAAGGAGATCGTTGAGCGTATCCAACAGTTTGCTGTTTCCTATAACGTGAATATTATTTCCGGATCTATGCCAATCATGGAACGTGGTAAGTTGTATAACATCAGTTACCTGTGTCATCGTAATGGTAGTTTGGACCATTATAAGAAAATACATATTACTCCGAATGAAATGAAGTATTATGGTTTAGTGGGCGGTTCGGAAGTGAAGGTGTTTGATACCGATTGCGGTAAAGTGGGGCTATTGATCTGTTATGATGTTGAATTCCCGGAATTGAGCAGGATATTGGCGGACCAAGGAATGCAGATCTTGTTTGTTCCTTTTATGACTGATACCCAGAATGGTTATATCCGTGTCCGTGCATGTGCACAAGCGAGGGCTATCGAAAATGAATGTTATGTAGCGATCGCAGGTTCGGTGGGTAACTTGCCTCGTGTAAACAACATGGATATACAGTATTCACAATCAGCAGTATTTACTCCATCTGATTTTGCCTTTCCAAACAACGCAATCAAGGCAGAAGCTACGCCAAATACGGAAATGGTCCTGATCGCTGACGTTGATCTTTATGCGCTGCGTGATTTGCATGAGTATGGTACTGTCAAGATCCTGAAGGATAGAAGGAAAGACTTATATGAAGTGAAGCTTCTGAAGTAAGCTAGCACCATTAAAAAAGCAAAGGGGCAATTTATTGATTGCCCCTTTGCTTTTTAATATTTTTACTTTCTTATAGTTCCCTGATCCAAATGTTTCGGAAAGAAACTAAATCACCATGATCTTGTAATGCAATCGGACCAGCGCCATGTGCCTGCATTTTTGGTAATCCAATATATTCTGTTGTACCTTGGATTTCGGTGTTGTTCTGAACAACTACGCCATTATGAAGCACGGTAACCGTTCCTCTTTTGATCAAATGTCCGTCCTTGTTGAATTTAGGGGCTGAATAGATCACATCATAAGTATGCCAGCCACTTTCAGGTTTTCTCACTTCTGCAAGAGGTGGGCTTTGTTTGTATATACTTCCGGCTTGTCCGTTGGTGTAAGTTTTGTTATTGTCGTTATCCAATACCTGCAATTCATATTTCCCTTGTAGGAATATGCCAGAGTTTCCACGACCTTGACCTTCACCTTTGATAGTTTCAGGGCTTTTCCACTCGATATGCAATTGGAAATCTTCAAAATTCTTTTTGGTATGGATGCCACCAGTACCGGGCTTAACCGTTAATACGCCGTCTTTGATGGTCCATTGCGGAGCACTTTCATCTTTGTCGCTTACCCATTCCGATAGGTTCTTTCCATCGAACAGTACAATGGCATCCGAAGGGGCTGCATTAGCTTTAGTATTGACGACGCGAGGAACTGGTTCATAAAATTCAGTGTCTTCAGGTTTAAACTTTGTTTGTGCGCTTGCATAGGATACTCCAGCAAGCAATGCTATTAATAAAGAATGTTTTAACATCGGTTTAAGTGTTTTGTTATGGTTAATATAAGAAAAAACATTATTTTTAATAAGCAAAATCAAAAACTTTATTCATAATGGCCCAGATTACCCAAAAAATTGCACTAGAAGATGTTCGTTTTTATTCACCGATTGGTTACTATGAAGAAGAGCAGGTTTTAGGGAATGAGTTTATGGTTAGTGTTTCAGTAAGTTTCCCCTTCAAAAATCCAGACGCTGAAGAGATCGAAAATACAGTAAATTACGAAGAGCTATATGCTATCTTGGTAGAGGTGATGAGCCCTCGCAGAAAGTTATTGGAGTCCGCAGCAGAAGATATCCTGAATAGAATTGTTGAAGAATATTCGCATATCCAACAGATCGAGATATCCATTCGAAAGATTAATCCTCCATTTGGAGGTGATGTTGCTAATTCTGTAGTATCTCTTTATTATACAAAGGATTAACTGTCTAAAAATCATGTCCTATCTTTCTTAATCAGTCATTTTGGCTGTGTTTTTTGCTTTATACAAGACAAATTGTCTTGTAAATATGTTTGTATGCCCTTGGTACGTTAGTTGATTATAGGATGTTATAAAACAGAAATTAAAGAACTAAAAAAATAAGGAGGAATTAAACATGGCATTAATAAAATTACCAGGAAAATCTTACAACACAGATGCAGTGAATCCATTTGTAAACAATGTATTTGACAATTTATTCAATGATTCATTTTTAACAGACCGATTGGTAACACGCGTACCTGCAGTCAACATTACGGAATCAGCAGAAGCTTTCCATATTGAAGTTGCTGCACCAGGTTTGCAGAAATCAGATTTCAAGATTAATGTGGATAAGAATGTAATCAATATCTCTGTTGAAAAACAAGAAGAAAAAGTAGAAGAGGGTAAAGTATATAGCAAAAAAGAATTTAGCTACACTTCGTTCTCCAGATCTTTCACACTACCTGAAGTAGTTGATTATTCTAATATCGATGCTGCCTATGAAAATGGAGTGTTGAATATTAAGATCGGTAAAAAAGAAGAAGCAATCGTAGCAAAGAGACTAATTGAAGTGAAGTAAGTTTAATTGTGGTTAGTTGAATGAGGAGCTGTCCGTTTGGACAGCTCCTTTTTTGTTGGATTGTCATGAAAATGTCTTTTTAGAAAAATAAATTAAAACTACTTAACACTGTTAAGTAGTTTTGTTTTTGTAAAGAATACCAAGTGGAAAAGAAAATAAAACAAAAAGAAGACCTACGTACCGTGATTTTAGAAGCAGCAAAAAAGCTGTTTGTCCAAGAAGGGTATGAGGCAACCTCAATCAGAAAGATTGCAAAGGAAATTGGTTTCAGCCCTACAACGATCTATCTGTACTATAAGGATAAGAATGATATCGTTTATGCTTTACATCAAGTAGGGTTCGGGATGCTAAAGGATCAGTTCCTTCCATTGATGTCGGTGGAAGATCCCTTCGAACGCTTGAAGGCAGTCGGAAGGATATACATTCATTTTGCTTTTACACATCCTGAATACTACCAGGTTATGTTTATGATGAAGGAGCCATTGTCTTTCTTGAATTCGCAGATAGAGGATAGTTCTTGGGTTGAAGGTGAATTGGTAATCGAATTATTAAAAAAGACCATCGTCGACTGTCAACAGGTGGGTTACTTCAAAGGAATGGATCCTGTATTTGTGACCATTCAAGCTTGGAGTTCTGTGCATGGATTGGTTTCATTACACATCACAAAGCATTTAGATTGTTTACATGAGTTGTTTGGAAAGACAGGCAATTTGGAAGACCATGTATATTCTTCCTACCTCATCCTGGTTGGATTGATCCAAGCAACAAAATAGTTTTTTTGAATATTTAGTTAACACTGTTAATAATGAGCTTATACAAATCACTAACTAAGCTGATAATCCTTTTCGCTGGGATAAGTGGAATCAGTTACGCGCAAGACCATCAATTAGAACAGTACGTACAACAGGGCTTGGATAGCAATTTGGTGTTGATCCAGAAAGACCTATCCATGAAAAAGGCCATGAATGGACTGGAAGTAGCAAGGAGCATGTATCTTCCTAACATCACTTTCGACTTGACCTATTCCCATGCAGATGGCGGTCGTTCCATCGACCTTCCAATTGGTGATATGTTGAACCCAGTCTACACGACGTTGAATCAATTGACCCAAAGCAACAATTTCCCCCAGATTGAGAATGAACAGATAACATTCCTTCCAAAGAATTATTACGATGCCAAGGTCAGGACTTCTGTGCCAATCATCAATACGGATATCAAACACAACAAGGTCGTCCGTGAAAAAATGGTCGAGCTGAGCAAGACCGAAACAGAAACCTACAAAAGAGAATTAGTTAAGGATATTAAAATCGCCTATTTCAATTATTTAAGCGCTGTCCAAGCCAAAGAGATTTATTTGAACGCCCTGACCTTAGCCAAAGAGGGGAGGCGGGTGAACGAAAAACTTCTGGAAGCAGGAAAAGGATTGCCAGCATACGTGATCAGGTCAGATGCCGAAATCGCACAGCAGGAATCAAAAATCGCAGAAGCTGAACAGCAGATCAAAAATGCCAAGTATTATTTCAATTCCCTATTGAACCGAGATGCGGATGCAGAAATCAATTTTGATCCTGCGCAAAGCAGGACCCATGAACTTCATGCAACCGAACTCTCCGTGAATATCGATGGACGCGAAGAATTGAAGTCGCTGGAAGGCAATATTGCCATTCAAGAGTCTTTGGTGGAGATGAGCAAACAAGCCTTTGTTCCAAAGCTCAGTGCTTTCTTGGATTTAGGCTCTCAGGCAGAAGGTTTACGCGTAAGCCGTCAATCGCAATATTTCATGGTGGGTGCTCAATTGAGTTTCCCCATATTTCAGGGAAACAGAAACAGATTGAAGATTCAGGAAAATCAGATTGCTGTCGCTGAAGCTCAAAACAAATTAGATCAAGCCAAACAGCAATTGGAACTTTCAGCTGAAGTAGCAAAAAATGAATTGATAGCTATGCAAAAGAACTACGAAAGTTCAAAAATCCAGATGGAGGCCGCTTCCACCTATCAGCGTTTGATATTAAGAGGCTTCAATGAAGGAGTCAATACCTATATCGAAACCATCGACGCCAGATCACAGTACACCAATTCGCAGATGGCAAATAATATTGCAGCCTTCAAACTATTGTCTGCCATAGCAAAATTAGAACGAGAAAACGCATCATACCAACTAAAATAAGACCCATGAAATTAGCATATACAACCCTATTGTTTGCAGGAATAGCAGTCTCTATTTCTAGCTGTAAACAAGCCGAACGAAAATCTGAAATATCCGTACAGGATACCATTCCCGTTAAATTGATGCCTATCAATATTGGTGCAGGAGATTCTGGAATAGAGGCAACAGGCGTCTTTACCACAGATGATGAAACTGTACTAAGCTTTAAGAATGGCGGTGTAATTTCTAAGATCACAGTCAAAGAAGGCGATGCGGTCCGCAAGGGACAACTTTTAGCTTCTGTCCTGAGTTCTGAGGTAGATGCAAAAGCTGGACAGGCTAAACTTGCTGTTGAAAAAGCCAGAAGAGATTTCGAGCGTGCAAGTAAGCTGTACCGAGACAGTGTAGCCACGCTGGAGCAAATGCAGAATGCAAAAACAGCGCTTGATGTTGCACAGCAAGATCTGAAGTCTGTAAGTTTCAATCAACAATATTCCAATATATATTCCCCGGTTTCTGGATTTGTGCTGGCAAAAATGGCCAATGAAGGCCAAGTGGTCGGCCCTGGAACACCGATCTTGCAAGTCAATGGTGCAAGCAATGCCAATTGGAAGCTCAAGGTTGGTGTTGGGGACCAGCAATGGAGCCAGATCAAGGTTGGTGACCCTGCCAAGATCAGTACAGATGCTATGCCTACCGATACTTTAGATGCCGTAGTTTCTAAGAAGTCGGAAGGATTGGATTCGCAGACCGGTACATTCACCATCTTTTTGGAACTAAAGGAAAAACCTAGCTATAAATTGGCTACAGGGATTTTTGGAAAATCCATTATCATGAATTCTGGAATAAAAGCAGGCAACCAATGGCGCATCCCATTCTCGGCTTTGCTGGACGGAAATGGACGTGAAGGCTATGTATTCATTACCGAAGATGGCAAAACCGCCAAAAAACAAAAGATCAAGGTCGCCAAAATTGAAAATGATGATGTACTGGTAGCAGCAGGCCTTGAGCAAGCGCAATCCATCATTGTTTCCGGAAGCCCATATTTGGTCGATGGATCAGCAATTGTTGTTAAAAAATAATACCTAACACCCGAAATCATGAGCTTAATTAAATACCCAATTAAGAACTACCAATTTACCATGATCATGGTATTGATGATTCTGGTGGTTGCTATTACATCCATGTTGACCATGCCAAGGGCGGAGGATCCTGATATGAAGGGGGTCACTTTCCCGGTATTGGTGGTGCATCCTGGAACCAGTCCAAAGGATATGGAACAATTGGTGGTGAAACCATTGGAAGCTAGGTTCTATGCCTTGGACCATATCAAAACCATTAAAACGACCATCAATAACAGCGTTGCATTCTTCTTGGTAGAATTCGATTATGGAGAAGATTACGATGATAAATACCAAGAATTAGTACGAGAATTGAATGCTGCCAGCTCGGAGCTGCCCGATAATATATACAGCATGGAGGTCCTCAAGATCGACCCAACCAATGTCAGTGTTATTCAAGCGGCCTTGATCTCTGAGAATGCTTCAGCAAGCAGCATGAAGAAATATAGTGACAAACTGAAGGAGGAGCTTGAAAAAGTGAAAGCTTTAAAATCAGTTGAGATATCAGGTCTCCCTGACCAACAGGTCCGTATCGACCTGAACCAGGCGAAACTTGCGGAATTAAATATCCCGATGAGCCGGATTATCCAAGCGGTCCAAAGCGAAAATCAAAACATTCCTGCAGGAAGTATCAATGCGGGAAGCCAGTCTTTTAGTGTCAAGAGTTCCGGAAATTATCAGAGCATCAGCGATATACAGCATACCATCATTTCGAGTGCCCAAGGACGGAATATCCTGTTGAAAGATGTGGCGGATGTCTATCCGACCTTTGGAATAAGCAACCATATGACCCGTTTGAATGGTTATAAATGTATCCTTATCAATGCCGCACAGAAAGAAGGGATGAATATTTCCGATACGCAAAAGGAGTATAAGAAGATCTTGGAAGAATTTAAGGCAGGATTACCCGAAAATATAGACTTGGTGCTCAATTTTGATCAGGCAGAAAATGTAAACAATCGCCTGGGTGGGTTGGCCATTGATTTTGGAATAGCCATTTTCTTGGTACTCTTCACCTTATTGCCTTTGGGAACCCGGGCCTCCTTGGTGGTTATGATCGCCATCCCCTTATCCCTTGGAATTGGTCTTATCGCAATGAATTCCTTTGGTTATTCGTTGAATCAATTAAGTATAGTAGGCTTTGTGGTGGCATTAGGCTTAGTGGTTGATGATAGTATCGTTGTCGTGGAGAATATCGAACGCTGGATGCGTGAAGGATATAGCAAGATGGAAGCCGCTATAAAAGGAACGGAACAGATAGCATTAGCGGTATTGGGCTGTACGGTTACCTTGGTGATTGCCTTCATGCCTTTGGTATTTATGCCTGAGATGGCGGGTGAATTCATCCGCAGTATGCCTATAGCAGTTATTTCATCCGTGATTGGATCCATGTTTATTGCCATATTGGTTGTGCCTTTTCTATCGAGTAAGATCCTGAAGCCGCATGAGGAAGAAGGTGGAAATGCCATCCTTCGGGGCATGCAGAAAATTATCCATAAATCATATGGCGTTTTCTTGGACAAGGCCCTCAAGCATCCCGGTCGCACCGCCATTATTGCCTTGGCTATTTTCTTGGGTTCATTGGCCTTGATCCCGATCGTAGGTTTCAGTTTGTTCCCAGCCTCTGAGAAACCGCAATTCATGGTCCATATCAAGACCGCCCTGCAATCGAATTTACAGACTACCGATAGCATCACCAAGACCATTGAGCATGATCTAAAACAGATTCCTGAAGTAAAGTATTATACCTCAAACATCGGAAAAGGAAATCCGAGGGTCTATTATAATATGCAACAGGCTAGGGAAGACGTTTCGTATGCGGATATCTTCGTACAGCTGCACGGTGATGTAAATTCAAAGGAAAAGGTAGCCTTAATTGAAAAATTGAGAGCCATATGGACGCCATATCTTGGTGCAAAAGTAGAAGTGCGAGATTTCGAACAGGGGGTTCCGATCATTTCACCAGTAGAAGTCAGGATATTTGGCGAGAACCTCGATACCCTTCAGTCCCTGTCCTATAAAGTAGAGGAACTGTTGAAAAATACAGAAGGTTCTGAGTATGTCAATAACCCGATTAAAAACAATAAAACGGACATCAAGGTCAACATCAATCGCGAGAAAGCCATGGCCCTTGGTGTGCCCACCTCATCTATTGACCAAACTATCCGAGTAGCCTTATCAGGCTATAGCGTAGGTACCTATTCAGATCCCAATTCCGATGATAATGACTATGATATCATGGTCAGTGTCCCGCGAGATGGTGAAGCAAGCATAGAAACCTTAGAAGGGATCTTTATCGACAATGTTGCAGGTACTTCCATTCCATTGACTCAATTGGCCACACTCGAGTTTGAAGAGTCGCCTTCCAATATCTATCATCAGAACAAAATCAGGACCGTTGCGGTCAATTCATTTGTGAAAAAGGGATATGGAAATGATGAGGTTATCAATTCGGTAATCGAGCAGATGGATAAATTCCCTTTCCCAACCGGTTATTTCTATGAGATGGGCGGCGAAGTGGAAAGCCGTGAAATGGCATTTGGAGGTTTTGGGACCATTATTCTGATCACCATCTTTATGTTTATCGCGGTGCTTATCCTGGAATTCAAGACCTTCAAGAGTACATTGATAGTATTATCTGTAATTCCTTTAGGCGTTGTTGGTGCTGTGCTGGCCCTGCTCGTCACAGGAAATACACTGTCCTTTGTGGCCACCATCGGTATTGTTGCCCTTGCAGGTATTGAGGTGAAGAATACCATCCTTTTGGTGGACTTCACAAATCAGCTGAGAAGGGAAGGGATGGCGCTGAATGAAGCCATTGAAAAAGCAGGAGAGATTCGGTTCCTGCCGATCATCCTGACAACCTTAACTGCCATCGGTGGATTATTGCCAATTGCTTGGTCATCCAATCCATTGATCTCGCCATTGGCAACCGTGATGATCGGCGGATTGATCAGTTCGACCTTATTGTCAAGGATAGTAACTCCGGTAATCTATAAATTGATACCACCGAAGATCGAAGTAGAAGAACAAAAAGAACAACATTCATAAAAACCGAAAGGCTGGCCAATATCTAATATCGACCAGCCTTTACTTTTGCTAATTGTAATTTAGTTGTTCGATTTATATCGATGGTATTCTTCTTTCAGTTCATCATATCTTCTTTTCCAGTCCTCTGGAGTCCTTTCCGAAATGTTTTTCAGTTTTTTCAATTGAAAGGATAAGATACAGGAAGCCAGCCCGGCAGAGATAATGGCCATACCCGTCCAGATGACGATGGTCAGCCCTGCAAAGACAGGATTCCACAACAGTATAAAACTGAATATCATACCTAGTATGGAAAAAACCAAGATCCATCCCCAGTTCTTGATGCCATATTGTTTAAGGTCCAAAGCAAATGAAAGGTATTGAACCGATTTAAACATCACAAAGAATCCGATTACAAAGGGTAGGGTTGCCAATGAAATAGCAGGGTTGCTCAATAATAAAAGACCGAATAAAGTATTCAGAATGCCTCCAGCTAAATACCAGCCCCAACCCTCGATTTCATTCTTATTGTTTAAGGCGAATATGATTTCCATCACCCCGGAAAATAAAAATGAAATACTAAAAACGAACGATAAGGCCAGATAAGAAGTCAAAGGGGTGGCCAGGACGTATAAACCTAAAATAACAAGTAGGATACCCACGATCAACGGCAGATACCATTGTTTTACGGCTGTTCTAATGGTTTTAAGAAAGTTTTCCATGATTTATGAGTTATGTAGCATGATATCTAGAGTATATGTTATAACCTAATACAACTCAAATTTCATTAAGTTTTCTATAATTATAAACATTTATGACGAGTGTCATTTATTAACTAAAGTTAACCTCAAAGAAGGTTAATGAATTTTCTTTACAAACAAATATTAGTTGTAGCTGTTTATGTTTAAAAGGAGTAAACATGAAAAAACTATTGATATTAGGATCGGCCTTATTAATGTTGGCCTGCAATAACCAGAATAAACAGAACAATAACAATGCGGATAGTGCGGTTTCGGATGGTTCCACCCAAGGACCTATTCCGGCAAATAATCCAGCGGATGTTTTGCCGCATGTTGCAAAGAAGTTTATAGAAGACCATTTCCCGAATGCAACAATCCAACATGTTGAAAATAAACAAAGCTCAGTTACGGACGGCACTGTCTTCGATGTGGACCTTTCTGACAACACGGAAATTGATTTTGATAAAGATGGTGAATGGAGGGAAATCAGTACCAAAGGGGATGTAGTCGTACCGATGGCAGTATTACCTTCTTCGGTTCAGGAATATATCAATGCCAATTATGCTGGTCAGACCATTAAATCAATCGATAAGGATATCGATGTGATGGCCGTTGAACTGAAAAACGATACTGATCTAGTATTTGATCTCGATGGAAAATTCCTGAGAGTCGATAAATAGAAGTTTTAGTCTAATAATAAAGCCCCCGTACAAGTTGTGCGAGGGCTTCTTTTTTATTTTTCAGGTATTAACCTAAGCTCTGTAAGCTTTCTTCTAATATCTGGATCTTAGCTTCTGCATCCGCCTTCTTATTCTTCTCGTTTTCTACGATTTCAGGTTTTGCATTCTGCACAAATCTCTCATTTGATAACTTCTTGTCAACCGAGATCAAGAACCCTTTCAGGTATTCAATCTCTTTGCTGATTCTTTCCTTTTCTGCATCAACATCGATGTTGTTTTCCAGAGCGACATAACATTCGTCCTTTCCAGCAAGGAAGCTTACCGCTCCACTTACTTTTTCTTTTACAAAAGATAGGTCTTCAATGTTCGCCAATTTCTTAATGCTATCCTGGTATTGACTGTAATCAATATTCGTTGCATTGATAGCTAAAGGAAGAGCAATCTTTGGAGAAAGACCTTTAGAATTTCTGATATTACGTACCTCAGAGATGATCTGTTGAACGATTGCAAATTCTTTGATAATATTCTCATCGAAAGCCTCAACTTTAGGGAAATCAGCTACAATGATGCAGTCTTCCGTGCTGCGGGTTCCAAAAATTTCATCATGCCATAACTCTTCTGTGATGAAAGGCATAAATGGATGAGCTAACTTCAGCACCTTTTGGAATAGACCTTTAACAGTTTCGTAGGTTTCTTTTTCAATTGGCGCTTGGTATGCCGGTTTTACCAGTTCAAGGTACCATGAACAGAAATCATCCCAGATCAATTTATAAGTTGCCATTAAGGCATCTGAAAGCCTATAATTTGCAAAATGCTCTTCAATTTCAACCAATGCTTGGTTAAAACGGGATTCAAACCATTTTGCAGACATTTTTTGCGATGCTGTAGCCTCTTGATCTACTACTTCCCAACCTTTTACCAAACGGAATGCATTCCAGATCTTATTGGCGAAGTTTCTTCCCTGCTCACAGTAGGAAACATCAAACATCAGGTCATTTCCGGCAGGAGAGGATAAAAGCATCCCCACGCGAACTCCATCTGTACCATATTGCTCCATCAATTCAATCGGATCAGGTGAGTTTCCTAATGATTTCGACATCTTGCGGCCCAATTTATCCCTAACGATACCTGTAAGATATACATTGCGGAATGGAGGTTTCTGTGTATAGTCATGACCCATGATAATCATGCGGGCAACCCAGAAAAACAAGATTTCAGGTGCTGTCACTAGATCATTTGTAGGATAATAGTATTGGAAGTCTGGGTTTTCTGGGTTTCTTACACCGTCAAAAACAGACATTGGCCATAGACCTGATGAAAACCAAGTGTCCAAAACATCATCTTCCTGACGGATACCTGATGCGGATTTTCCGGTATTTTCAAATTCAGCAATGGCTTCGGCCTCAGTTTTTGCAATTACCCACTCATTCTTCTCGTTGTACCACGCTGGAATGCGTTGTCCCCACCATAATTGACGGGAAATACACCAATCCTTCACATTTTCCATCCAATGCTTGTAGGAAGCAAAGAACTTCTCTGGAATCAGCTTAATGGTGCCATCTTCCACATATTCCAATGCTGGTTTCGCAAGTTTGTCCATCTTTAAGAACCATTGCATCGATAGCTTTGGCTCAATGGCTGCGTTAGTACGTTCCGAGAAACCTACTTGCGATTTATAGTCCTCGATCTTCTCGATCTGGCCTGCTTCTTCTAATAAGGTTGCTACCTTCTTACGGGCAATAAAACGATCCTCACCAACCAAGATCTGGGCTTTCTCATTTAAAGTACCGTTATCATTCAAGATATCGATAACCTCTAAATTATGCTTTTGACCCAATTCATAGTCATTCAGATCATGGGCAGGGGTTACCTTCAAACAACCTGTACCAAATTCCATCTCCACATATTCATCTTGGATGATCGGGATTTCACGGTTGATCAATGGAACCAATACCGTTTTGCCTTGAAGATGTTTATAGCGTTCGTCCAAAGGATTGATACAGATTGCTGTATCAGCCATGATAGTCTCCGGACGTGTCGTAGCAATGATCACATATTCATCCGAATCTTTGATATTATAGCGAACGTAGTATAACTTTTGATTGACTTCTTTGCGGATTACCTCTTCATCAGAAAGAGCGGTTTTACCTTCTGGATCCCAGTTTACCATGCGGATGCCGCGATAGATATAACCTTCTTTATAAAATTTGATGAATGTATCGATCACCGCTTCAGAAAGGTCAGGGTCCATCGTGAACTTGGTTCTTTCCCAGTCACACGAAGCTCCTAGTTTTTCCAATTGCTTCAAGATGATACCACCGTATTTTTCCTTCCATTCCCATGCGTATTTCAAGAATTCATCACGGCTGATGGAAGTTTTCTCGATGCCTTTTTCTTTTAACATAGCAACGACTTTCGCCTCGGTAGCAATGGATGCATGATCTGTTCCCGGAACCCAACATGCATTTTTGCCCTGCATACGTGCACGACGGATCAACACATCTTGAATGGTGTTGTTCAACATATGGCCCATATGTAAGACCCCAGTGACGTTTGGAGGTGGCATGACAATGGTATATGGTTCGCGCTCATCTGGTACCGAACGGAAAAATCCATTTGACATCCAGTAGGAATACCACTTCTCTTCAGCTTCTTTTGGATTGTACGTTTTTGCTATGCTCATTATATTCTTAATGTTCTAAAAGGTTACAAAAATACGCATTTAATGCCTTATTTCCCACTTGCTAACCGTAAATAAATCCGCTGTGTTTACTAAATGAAAAATTAATGTTAATTAACTGTTACTATCTGTAATTAAATGTAAATTTGGCGATTGAATTTTTTATGACATGAAAAATGTTATTAAGGATTTAAGGGGTTTCTTCTTCTATTTTGGCTATTGGCTATTGATGAGCTTCTTAGATCGATTGATATTCCTAATTTCGTTTTACGACAAAGTCAATTTTTCCAATTTTAAGGATGTATTGAGGATTTACTACCACGGATTGCCACTTGACTTCTCCGTGGTCTCTTATATATGTGCCCTTCCTTTTCTGGGCTACCTCGTTCTAAACCATTATTCTAACGAGGTCCTAAAGCGAAAACTGCTCATTGCGTATACCTTTGTCGTTCTCATCCTATTCCAGATTGTCACTTTTGCCAATGTCAATATTTATAGGGAATGGGGGGATAAAATTTCAAAACGGGCCATTGATGCCATTGCTGAAGATGCTGCAGGTGCAGCGGCCTCAGCTGAATCTACCCCAATCTTGATTCCTGTCCTGGGTATCGTCCTCTTGACTGCTGCAGGTTATTGGTTATTTCTAAGACTATTTAGAGAAGTCAGGTTCCCTAAGAAATTAGCATGGTGGAAATTAGGGATACAGTTCTTCATTGGTGGACTTTTTCTCTTCGGATTTATCCGTGGTGGATTTGGAAGGGCCCCTTTGAATCCTAGTAAAGCCTATTTCTCAGCCAATACCTTTTATAATCATGCTGCGGTCAATACCCATTACGCCCTGTTGCGCGAGTATTTTACCAGAAACCAGCGCATGCGCTCTCCATATAAATACTTTCCCACCGACGAAGCGGCCAAAGAAATATTGAAACCTGCTTTCGCAGAAATTCCGGACTCCAGTTTCAATATCCTGAATACCAAAAAGCCTAATGTCGTGGTTATTGTCCTGGAAAGTTTCGTTGCTGATTTGATACATTCCATGGGCGGTGAGAAGGGAATAACACCGCATTTTGAAGAATTGATTGCACAGGGTCTGTTTTTTGACCAGATTTATTCGGCGTCCGATCGTTCTGATAAAGGCATTGTCGGTGTTTTCAGTGGATTTCCTGCACAAGGTCCTGAAAGTATCATAAAATATATCGATAAACATGAAAATATGCCTGCAATAGGGCAGGAGTTTCATAATGCTGGGTATAAAACCTCATTCTATCACGGTGGACAGAGTGAATTTTATAATTTTAAGTCCTATATGCTGTCCCATGGCATTGAAAAAGTCGTTGATATCATGAACTTCAACCCTTTGTTGCCGCGAACCTCTTGGGGAGTGTATGATCATGTGGTGTTTGAAAGAATGATCGAAGACTTGGATGAAGAAGATCAACCCTTCTTTTCCAGTATTTTTACCTTGGTCAATCATGAACCTTTTGAACTTTACGATGGCTATAAATTTGGTAAGGACAATAATGTAAACAAGTTCAAGAGTACGGCTTTTTATACCGATCAGGCAATCCATGAATTCTTGGAGCAGGCAAAAACCAAAGATTGGTACAAAAATACCTTGTTTGTGCTGGTGGCAGACCATGGTCACCGATTGCCTTCGGAAAAATGGGACATTACTAGACCCCAACGTTTTCATATTCCGCTTTTATTTTTTGGTGAACCTATCAAAGCTGAATACAGAGGGAAAAAGGTGAACATGATCGGAAATCAAACAGATCTTGCCAAATCCCTGTTAAATCAATTAAATCTACCTACTGATCGTTATCATTGGAGCCGTGATCTATTTAACCACAGTTTTCCTCAGGTTGCCTTCTATAATTCTAAGGATGCCTTTGGCATAATAGCCAAACAGGAAGTGATTTCTTATGATCGTGTTGGGAATCGTGTGAACTTTAATGCCAATGAACAGTATCCCAAGGAAAAAGCAGATAGCCTATTGAATATGGCAAAAGCTTATTACCAAGAGGTATATGAAGATTTTATGAAGTACTGATATGATTAAGTTAAATGGATGGTTTGGACCTTATTTGGCAATGGCAATTCGCCTTGGTTTGATGCTTTTGCTCTATGGAATCCTTAGGCTCGGGTTCTATGGATTCAATATGGCCCAATTTCCTCAGGTAACCTTTTCTGAACTCATGTACATGATGGCTGGTGGAGTGAAGTTTGATATCGTAGCTTTGCTGTATATCAATATCCTGTATATCCTGCTTGTTTCCTTTCCAGTTCCTTTTAAATATAACCCTACTTTTTCCAAAATAAGCAAATGGGTCTTTGTGGTTTCCAATAGTATTGGAATAGCCCTTAACCTCGTTGATTTCGCCTATTACCCATTTACCTTAAAGCGAACTACCGGAACCGTGTTTGGGCAGTTTGCCAATGAAGAGAATCTTGGAAAGTTGTTCTTGGACTTTGGTTTGGAATATTGGTACCTGTTACTGTTTTTTATCCTGATTGTATGGGGCTTGATTAAACTCTATGATCTGGTCCAAGTTGAAAAACCGGTGGCATTCAATTGGAAATTCTATTCCGTGCAGTTAGTGCTTTTGTTGACCGTGGCTTTTCTCTTTGTAGGAGGTGTACGTGGGGGCTGGGCCCATAGCACGCGACCGATCACTTTGAGCAATGCCGGCGATTATGTGAAATCCCCAGAGGAAATGAACATCGTGCTCAATACACCTTTTTCGATCTTGAAGACCTTAAAGGCTGTAAGCCTCAAAGAAGAACATTTCTTTTCAGAACAAGAACTTAATGCCATGTATCCGGTTGTCCATCAACCTAAGGATTCTGCACAGTTTAAGAAATTGAACGTAGTCGTTTTGATTATGGAGAGTTTTGGTAAAGAACATATTGGGTTCTTTAACAAGGACCTGGACAATGGTACTTACAAAGGATATACTCCCTTCCTGGACTCTTTGATCCAGCAATCATATACTTTCACAAGATCCTATGCTAATGGCCGTAAATCCATCGATGCATTGCCCTCGGTGATTACAGGGATCCCATCGATTGGAGAGCCCTTTGTACTTTCGATCTATTCAGGAAACAAAACAACAAGTCTGGCAAAGCTGCTTTCGGATGAGGGCTATGAAACATCCTTTTTTCATGGGGCTCCTAACGGTAGCATGGGTTTTTCGGCCTATATGCAATTAGCTGGGATCAAGTATTATTATGGTAAAAATGAATACAATAATGATGCTGATTTTGACGGTATCTGGGGAATCTGGGATGAGCCCTTTATGCAATACATGGCAAAAGAGATGGATCAAATGCAAGAACCTTTTTTCAGCAGCTTTTTTTCCCTGTCCTCCCATCACCCTTTCAAGGTTCCAGAGAAATATGCCGGTAGGTTTCCAAAGGGAACCCTTCCATTGCACGAGCCATTAGGTTATGCAGACCATGCCCTAAAGGAATTTTTCCAAACAGCTTCAAAGAGTTCCTGGTACAAGAATACCCTATTTGTGATCTGTGCCGACCATGCCAGTATGAGCCATTTTAAAGAGTACAATACCATGCCCAATTCCTTTGCCATACCTATAGTATTCTACTATCCTGGCGGGGATTTGAAAGGCGTTTCAGATAAGCTTGTACAACAGATAGATATCATGCCTACGGTATTGAACTATCTGGAATATGACAAACCTTATTTCTCTTTTGGATTTGATGCCTTAGCTCCGGAGCGAAATAACTTCGTGGTCAGCAATATTGGGAATATCTATAACTTTTTTATGGGTGATTATTTCATGACCTATGGAGATAAGGAAGTGAAGTCTGTCTATAACCTCAAAACAGATAAGCTTTTAGAACATGACCTGAAAGGAAAGGAACCTCAGGTTCAGGACTCCTTGATGAGACATCTGCAATCTTTTATGCAGCAATACAACAATCGGATGATCCACAACAAATTAGTGGCCGATTAATTTACTATTGTTTTTCCGAATTTATATCGAAGCGTGAACATCTGTTGATTGTCCACTTTTCCAGGGGAGAAATGGAATGAAGCGGTAAACTTCCCTTCTATTTTGTCTGATTTGAATGGCATCCAACCTAAGTCTAAACGATCATAGGTCTTACGGTGGTAAAACGAGTCGCCATTAGGTAGGTTCAATGGTTCGCCTAAATACAAGGTGTTAGCCAGAAAGAACCTTTTAAAGCCCAAATGTATATTGGAAATAAATCCATTAGCTTTTTGCATGTCATAGACCGATCTAACGCGATCGAATCCCATTGCTGCACCAGCATCAATGGTCAGTGAGTCAAAGATAGTCTTATGGCTAAGATCGACACCTAATCTAAGCATGACTACTGCATTGTCTTGTATATGTTCGTCGATGCTATCATTGCTTGTGAGTGCATTATGGTACATCATCCCATCATTGCGGATAAAGAAGTTTCCAATACTATATTTTCCAGATATCCCTGCGACAAATTGTTCCCTATTCTGATAACCTTGTTTGCTCATCCAATCAATGAAAACAGATTGCTGGAAATTGCGGTTCTTGTAATTGAAGTACATTCCTTCAATATTTGGCCGGTCATACATCAAGGTGTCAGCCAAGACCATACGAGGAATGTCTTTCAAGCGTTCGTACCTTGGCATGAATCCCAAAGCAAAATCAATTTTTTCTGTTTTGTAGTTATAGTATGCAATGGGGTTCCATCGACTTTTGTTTTCTGAATTGATTCCAAACTCCTGATTAAAATGCGCTCCGCCATAGAGCCTATGGTTCTTCTCTATCTCGAAGTATAGGTTAGGGGAGATGGTCGCTCCGAAGAAGGTTTTTGGAATGGTATATTGGGCTCCATACTCCCTGTTGTCAGCATATCCAAAAAAATCTATGCCAAGGCCTATCTTTTGCGCAAATGTACTGAAGCTTATCAATAAAAGTAAAGCTGTAAGGAATGGTCTTGACATGGAATAAAGGTAATGCTGCATAAACTATTTTGGTGCTCAACTTATAAAGAATCTCTCAAAAATACAAAAGGTCGCTTAAAATAATTAAGCGACCTTTTGAGAATTATGTGTTTTGGAATTAAACTTCCAATAATAATCTAGCTGGATCTTCAAGTAATTGCTTAACGCGTACCAAGAAGCTCACTGATTCACGACCGTCGATAATACGGTGGTCATAAGAAAGAGCGATGTACATCATTGGACGGATAACCACTTGACCATTTTCAGCGATTGGTCTCTGGATAATGTTGTGCATACCTAAGATTGCCGATTGAGGGGCATTGATAATAGGTGTAGACATCATTGAACCAAATACACCACCATTGGTAATGGTAAATGTACCACCAGTCATTTCATCGATCGTCAATTTGTTGTCGCGAGCTTTTGTCGCCAATTCAGCAATTGCTTTTTCGATTTGGTATAGGGCCATCGACTCTGCATTTCTGATTACAGGAACTACTAATCCTTTAGGAGCAGAAACTGCAATTGAAATATCGGCAAAGTCAGAATATACAAGTTCATTCTCTTCGATACGGGCATTGACTGCAGGCCATTCTTTCAAGGCAGTAGTTACTGCTTTGGTGAAGAATGACATAAAGCCTAGACCGATACCATGTTTCTCCTTGAAAGTATCTTTGTACTTCGCACGTAGATCCATGATAGGTTGCATGTTTACTTCATTGAATGTAGTTAACATGGCTGTATCATTTTTAACAGCTACCAAACGCTTAGCGATAGTTTTACGCAATGAGCTCATTTTCTCACGACGTTCAACACGTTCACCTGCACTTACTGGAGCAGATGGAGTTACCGCTGCAGCCGGAGCCGCTGGTTTAGATTCCGCTTTCGCTGGAGCTGCTTGAGCTTTCTCAGCATCCTCTTTGGTGATTCTTCCGTCTTTACCTGTTCCTTTGATCGTAGATGGGTCGATGCCTTTTTCTCTTAAGATTTTAGCGGCAGCAGGTGATGCTGTGCCAGCAGCATAAGTTTCAGGACTCTCGTCAGCTTCAGCTTGAGCAGGTTTTGACTCCGCCTGTGCAGCTGGAGCTTCCTCTTTTTTCGCTGGAGCATCGCCAGATCCTGCAGGAGCGTCTCCGTCTTCAATGGTACATACTACCGCACCAATTTCCAGTGTATCACCTTCTTGTGCAATAATACGTAGGATACCAGCTTTTTCAGCAGGTAGTTCAAACGTTGCTTTATCAGATTCTAATTCGGCAATGTTCTCGTCCATTTCGACGTAATCACCATCTTGTTTTAGCCATTGGGCCAAGGTTACTTCGGTAATTGATTCACCAACCGAAGGGACTTTGATTTCTAAGCTCATATTTACTTCTTTTAAACCTCCATTAAATATACTATAATATTACAACGGACGGTTAAACATTTTGTTTATTCGAATGATTTATTAATTATTGCTTCTTGTTGTGCCACATGTTTCTTCATGTAACCTGTAGCAGGGCTTCCGCTCTCCGTACGTGCAATATAATCCGTGAAATCAAGATCTGTCTTGCGGAATATACGGCAGTAATAAGGCCATGCACCCATGTTTTCATTTTCTTCCTGAACCCAGATGAATTCAGTCGCTTTTTTGTACTTCGCACGGATCGCCTTGAATTGCTCTACTGGTGCAGGATACAATTGCTCAACCCTAACGATGGCTACATCGGTACGTTTGTCGGCTTGTTGTTTCTCCAATAAATCGTAGTAGATTTTTCCTGAACAGAATAATACACGTTTTACGGTCGTTGCTTTTGCGTAGCTATCATCGATTACTTCTTGGAAGTTCTCTTTGGTAAAGTTATCCAGTTTAGAAACCACTTTTGGATGGCGTAATAAACTTTTTGGCGTAAAGACTACCAATGGTTTACGGAAATCTCTTACCAATTGACGGCGCAATAAGTGGAAGTAGTTCGCTGGAGTGGTACAGTTTGCAATGATCAGGTTGTCGTTGGCACATAATTCCAAGAAACGCTCGATACGTCCCGAAGAGTGTTCTGGACCTTGACCTTCCATACCATGAGGTAACATCATGACCAAACCGTTCGATCTTTTCCATTTGGTTTCAGCACTTGACAAATATTGGTCAACGATAATCTGTGCACCATTGTAGAAGTCACCAAACTGTGCTTCCCAAACTGTCAATGCCTGAGGATTTGCCAATGCATATCCATATTCAAAACCTAGAACTGCATACTCAGAAAGTAAGGAGTTATAGATGTTGAAACGCTCACCGCCATTAACATTTGCCAATGGAATGTATTTCTCTTCCGAGTCTTCCAAAGTCAAAACGGCATGTCTGTGAGAGAATGTACCACGTTGAACATCCTGTCCTGAAATACGAACGCGTTTACCATCTTCCAATAGGGTAGCATAAGCCATCAATTCTCCCATCGCCCAATCGTAGTTGTCATTTTTAACCATGGCAGCACGATCTTCGAACAATTTAGAGATCTTACGGAAGAACTTCTTGTCCTTTGGTAGGGTAGTGATTTCAGTAGCCAATTTCAAGAATTCCTTTGCCGGAACCTTCGTGTCTACCTCTTCATAGTTATCAGCCTTTTTAGCGGCATGCAGACCTTTCCACGCTCCACCGAACATTGGAACTTCTTCGTCCAATTTATCTGTTTTCTTGGCGATGTCCAATTGCTCCTGAAGATAATCCTTGAATTCCTTCTCTGTGTTTTTCACATAGGTCTGGTCAATGGATTTCTCATCCACCAATTTCTTGGCATATACATCTTTTGGATTCGGATGTTTTTCAATAGCCTTGTACAATAATGGTTGAGTAAACTTAGGTTCATCAGCCTCGTTATGCCCGTAACGACGGTAACATAATAGGTCGATATAAACATCAGTTTTATATTTCTGACGGTATTCTACCGCTAAATTAATCGCATAAACTACTGCTTCAGCATCATCTCCATTGACATGGAAAACTGGTGAAGAAGAGATCTTGGCAACGTCCGTACAGTATGTTCCTGAACGGGCATCTTTATAGTTGGTCGTAAAACCAACTTGGTTGTTGATGACAATGTGAATGGTACCACCAGTGCGGTATCCCTCAAGTTTGGACATCTGAGTTACCTCATATACCACACCTTGACCTGCAATTGCAGCATCACCATGAATCAGGATTGGTGCAATCTTCGATGAATCGCCATTGTATTTCATGTCGATTTTAGAACGCGTGATACCTTCTACGATAGGATCTACGGTCTCTAGGTGCGAAGGGTTTGGAGCCAGAGAAAGGTGGATGGATTTACCGTCTTCTGTAGTCACGTCCGATGAATAGCCTAAGTGGTATTTTACGTCACCACCAAATTGTAATTCCGGATCCTCTTCAGCATACATTTTACCTTCGAATTCAGAGAAGATAGTTTTGTAAGGTTTACCCATGATGTTTGCCAATACGTTCAAACGACCACGGTGAGCCATACCGATCATAAATTCTTGAATTCCTAAGCTTGCACCTTTTTCTATGATGGAATCCAATGCTGGAATTAAGCTTTCAGCACCCTCAAGGGAGAAACGTTTTTGTCCCAAGAATTTGGTTCCCAAGAAACTCTCGAAGATTACCGCACGGTTCAGTTTCCTGAAAATGCGTTTCTTCTGATCAACATCGTAGTGAGGTTGGTTTCTATCCGCTTCCATATGGTCTTGCAACCATTTGATTTTCTCAGGGTTACGGATGTATTTGAATTCAGCACCAATGGAACGACAGTAAGTGTCTTCAATCAGCTGACGGATATCTCTTAATTTGGCAGGGCCTAAACCAACTTCCACACCAGCATTGAAAACCGTGTCCATATCAGATTCTGATAGGCCAAATGTCTCTAACTCTTTGCCTGGGTAGTATTTGCGACGCTCGCGAACAGGGTTGGTTTGGGTAAATAGGTGACCACGGTCTCTATAACCATGGATCATGTTTAGTACGTTGATTTCTTTTAATGCGTGATCAGATACACCTTCAACTGATTCAACCGAACCACCTTCTGATGTTTGACCAAAGTCAAATCCTTCAAAAAACTTTTGCCAACCAAAATCTACTGAATTTGGGTCAGCTTTGTATGCTTGATATAAACCGTCGATGTAACTCGAATCAGCATTACTCAAAAATGTCAATTTGTCCATGTGGATTGGGGTGATAAAATTTTGCCAAATTTATAAATAATAAACATACTTTTCCGCATTTAATCGATATAAAATACAATGTTTTAGCATGTTTTTTCGTGTATTCTGTTTAAGAAATAAATAATAGTCAATTTTTGATAAACTTTGTGTTTATTATTGTTTTCTCCATAATATTTTAACGTTGAGAAAATGATTTTGTTTATTTCGAAACATATAATTTCTTGGCAAGATCTTGCCAGTCAGCACAGCTGTTTTCCTTAGGACTGGTTCCCACGGAAGCCATGTGCGACCAAAAGCCATAGGTGGTTGCTGGCGCATAATCTAATAGGTGCTCCTCAAAAAAGCTAGCACCAGCAAGCCAGTTGGAGTCTAGCTCTTGGGTAAAATATTTTGAAATCAACCTTCGCTCTGCATAGCTGATATTTCCTGTATTCAATAAGGTTTGGATGCTATCGTCAACTGTTTCCTGACCAGTATTGGCCGTTTTCCAGTTCATGACCAATTCCTCATTGATGCTTTCTGTATTTTTTTGCTCTGTTTCCATGCCATTGAGCTTAAAAAATACATTGGGATATTTTTTGAGCATAAAGCGGAAATAGTCTCTCCACAATAGCATGGTCATCAAGCGGTCGTATCTTTTTTTATTCTGAACCAAGGCAGAGTTCTGCATCTCATGGTACACGTAAATCGGCGATAGGGCCCCAATGGCAATATAAGGGGAAACCAAGGAGAAATTGTTAAGACCTTCGTAATTGGGGTCCAAAAGGTCTTTTAGTTTCTCTATACCAAAATCTTCGCCTCCTTCAAAACTTTGCCCATCGAGGCTTTCTATTTCCTCTTCAGAATAACCTAACTCCTTTAAACTGGGAATACTGGTCTGTTCCAGGTGCTGTGGGCTAGAAATATTTTGAGGTGCAGCAAGGGGTTGGCGGACCGAGCTTTCACGCTCGATCTTTTTTCTGAAAATATTGAACTTATCCGGAATGTCCTTGATTGGAAAGGGAAGATCCTCTTTGTGAAAAAGGGTATGGCCGATAAAATGCCTTAGGTTGATTTTGTTCTCCCATAGCTCGGCTTCCACTGCCTCGGAAATCTGCGTCTCCCTGGAGGCAACCTCCCGATGGTGGAAAACCTCTCCAACCTCATATTTAGCACATAAAACAGGAAGGATTTCCTCGGGCTTCCCAACAAAAGTCATCAGGTCACTGCCCATTTCTTGGAGTTTCGCCTTTAGTTGCGCAACTGATTCCAAAAGAAATTGCGCCCTTTTTATGCCGGTATTGTTTTGTTGGAATTTGTTTTTGTGGAAATAACGAGGGTCGAAACAGTAAACTGGGATGATTAAGTCTGATTTGTTTATAGCTTCAATTAATACTTCATTGTCATGCAGTCTTAAATCATTCCTAAACCAAACAAGAACTACTCTTTTACTCATATTATACCCCGAAATGCGTTACTTAACAAATATAGTTTATTCTAAGTGACTGGGGGCATTCACAACCCGATTTTTACATGTCAAAGACAATATGATTAATTGTTAATTTTTATTTGATTTGTAAAATTTTTAGAAACTTTAAACTTTCACAGTTTAATTCTGTTAGCATTAAATAAATATTATAACAAATAAGTGGAGGGAAGATGGAAGTGTTATTATCGGGATTGAATTCTTATTTGGGAAAACGAGCCATGAGTAACCTGAGTAGGGAGGATTACAATGTACATGGAATTGTCAGGGACTTGGATTTGTTTAAATCCAGGGTGTTTGAGACATTAACGGCAACTCTTGATAAGGTCGATTTGTTGCGCAGGGGCAAAGAATTTGAAGCCTTTAAAATCGAGTCTGGAGTGGGCCTTTCCATATATATTACACATGTTCCTACATTAGGCGAACTTGTTAACCTTAATTTAGAACTTATAACCTTGAAAAACTTCATTGAACTGACTAAGTTAAATGGAGGTAAACGAATCGTCTATATAGCAAGGCTTATGGATAAGCCTTTTATTAAGGATATTGAAGCGCTCTTGAAAGCTTCCAATATCACCTATACCATCGTGCTCAAAAATTTGGCTATAGGGAAGGGCAGTGTCCTGGATAAATACATGCACATCCTGATCAATGTTCGTTATCTGCCCTATGATAATGCCATTGCCAAAGTTAAGTTCAATCCTATCTCTTCATTGGACCTCTTGCGCTGGGTCTATAATGTGGATTGGGACAAATGTTTCCTGAATGAAACCATCGAGATAGGTGGCCCTAGGACCATCACAGTTCAAGAAATTTACCGTCTGTACAAGAAAACATTGTACCCTAATGCCGAAGTGAAAAGCATATTAGTACCGCATTTTATTATGAGTTTGGTCTTCAAAAAAGCCTACCATATCCATAAAGAGGACCTTATCGAATTCAAGCGCCTAATGGAGCGTGAATACCCTATTGACAATACATCTTGGAAAAACGAAATGTTATTCTCCTTTACCCCGCTAGATCAGGTCATCAAGCTCGACCAATAAATTCTTAAACCTTCTTATATTGCCGCTATTAGCTTACATTTGTAGCTAAGCGAGCTATTAAATATGGGATACAAAAGTTTACAAGAATGTGTTGCCGACCTAGAAAAACATGGTCATCTTATCCGAATCAAAGAAGAAGTCGATCCTTACCTGGAAATGGCCTCTATACAGATGCGGGTATATGATGCCCAAGGTCCGGCCTTATATTTTGAGAATGTCAAAGGATCAAAATTTCCAGCAGTATCAAACCTCTTTGGAACCCTTGAGCGATCGAAATTCATGTTCCGGGACACCTTGGATCACGTCAAGAAATTGGTTGACGTCAAAATGAACCCGATGTCCGTTTTGAAAAAGCCATTTTCCTATGCGGGCTCTTCCATGGTCGCCTTGGGTGCATTGCCTTGGAAAAAGAAATCTGCAGCTCCTATTTTATACGGTCAGACCAAAATCTCCGAACTTCCCCAGATCGTAAACTGGCCCATGGATGGTGGCCCTTTTGTGACCATGCCGCAGGTATATACAGAAGATATCAGCAAACCGGGCATCATGAATGCCAACCTTGGTATGTACAGGATACAGCTAGGGGGCAATGAATATGTCCAAGATCAAGAGATCGGTTTGCACTATCAGTTGCACCGTGGAATCGGTATACATCAGACCAAGGCAAATGCCTTAGGGAAACCGCTGAAGGTCAGTATATTCATCGGCGGTCCGCCTTCGCATCCGCTTTCGGCAGTGATGCCTCTTCCAGAGGGCCTCTCCGAAATGATCTTTGCTGGCGCTCTTGGAAACCGTCGCTTCCGTTATTTCTATGATGAGGAAGGTTTCTGTATCTCTGCAGATGCTGATTTTGTCATTACAGGTACCGTTTATCCGAATGAAAACAAACCTGAAGGCCCATTCGGAGATCATATCGGTTATTATTCCTTGGTACACCCATTCCCACTGATGAAGGTGCATAAGGTTTACCATAGAAAGGATCCAATCTGGTCCTTTACCGTAGTGGGTAGACCTCCACAAGAAGATACCAGCTTTGGTGCATTGATCCATGAAATTACTGGGAATGCCATTCCACAGCAAATCGGCGGACTTCATGCTGTGCATGCCGTTGACCCAGCTGGAGTGCATCCCCTATTATTTGCCATAGGTAGCGAACGATATACGCCATATCAAAAGGTCGATAGACCTCAAGAAGTGTTGACCATTGCTAACCAGATTTTAGGCACCAACCAACTCAGCCTTGCGAAATATCTATTTATTTCAGCCTTTGAGGATAACCCTCAATTGGATATCCATAGTATCAAGGATTTCTTTACCCATATCTTCGAAAGGATTGACCTTAGCAGGGATCTGCACTTCCAAACCAACACGACAATCGATACCCTGGATTATACTGGAGACGGATTGAATGCAGGATCAAAGGTCACTTTTGCAGCTGTAGGGGAAGTAAAACGCCAATTGATTAGCGAATATCCAGTGGGATTAGATTTGCCAAGGCCTTTCAACCGTGGAAAGTTGGCCCTACCTGGGATCATCGTACTGGATGGGCAGGCCTTTACGAGTTATGAAGAGGAAGCCAAAGTGCTGGGAGAATGGTGTGCGGCAGCAAAGGATAGAAATTGGGAAGGCATACAGCTTATCGTATTAGCAGATGATGCAGCCTTTACCGCAGAAAATGAAAACAATTTTGTGTGGGTTACTTTTACAAAGTCCAATCCTGCCTTTGATATTTATGGTATTGATAGTTTCACTAGCCATAAACACTGGGGCTGCCATGGTCCCGTGATCATCGATGCGAGAAGTAAACCTCATCATGCCCCTGATCTGATCAAAGATCCGGCAGTGGAGAAACGAGTTGATCAACTTGCCGCTAAAGGAGGATCGCTTCACGGTATATATTAAAATAAATTCCAATATACGATAAACGAGGTTGCCAAAAAAGGCAACCTCGTATTGTATGCCATGCATAGTCATTTTTCTGGCCATCCCTAAAAATTTTCAATCTTTTTTATTCCTCCATTTAAACTTGTTCTCATTCGGGACACATTCCGAATTTTCCAAATGTGTCCCGAATGAGACCAAAGTAATTCTCGATGCTGTTTGGCAGGGACGATCGAATGGATTGTTAAAATAATTTTAGCCAACAATCCAGCATGGTAAAAATTTTTGTTCTGATGTGTTTTTCAACAAAAACCTAAATTAGGTATGAATAAATCAACAAAACTTTAAAATGATTAATAAATATTCAATAAAAATTAAAAAAGATTATGAAAATTGTTTTTTAATACTTTACTTTGTGTCATTAATTCATGAAAACAAGTAAATAATTAACAAAACAACAATCGTATGTGCGGAATTGTCGGAGCATTTGAATTGAAACAACCCCTAGAGTCCCTAAGGCCACAGGTCTTGGAAATGTCGAAAAGAATTCGTCATAGAGGACCAGATTGGTCGGGGATCTATAGCTCAGCGAAAGCATTGTTAGCTCATGAGCGTTTGGCTATTGTTGACCCTAAATCAGGAAGTCAACCTTTATACAGTCCTGATGGACAGGTAGTCCTTGCCGTAAATGGTGAAATCTACAATCACAAGGAGTTGCGAAATTCTCTTCCAAATTATCAATTCTCGACTTTGTCCGATTCCGAGGTTGTTTTGGCTCTATACTTGGAAAAAGGACCTGCCTTTGTGGAGGAACTCAATGGGATCTTCGGCTTTGCCTTGTATGATGCCCGTGATGATTCATTCTTTATTGCTAGGGACCACATGGGTATTATCCCGCTATATTATGGGAAAGATGAGCAGGGACAGTTGTTTGTAGCATCAGAACTAAAATCCTTGGAAGGTTTCTGTACGGAAATCGAGCAGTTTCCTCCGGGGCATTATTTATATAGTAAGGAGGGTTTGGAGCCTAAGCGCTGGTATAAAAGGGATTGGGAATCTTATGATACGGTACAGGACAATGAAACCGATATCGCCAAATTGAGAAAAGGTTTGGAAGATGCGGTCTACCATCAATTGATGTCCGATGTTCCTTATGGCGTATTGCTGTCTGGTGGATTAGATTCCTCGGTGATCGCTGCCATAACCAAAAAGTTTGCTTCCAGAAGGATTGAGAGCAATGATGAGGAAGAAGCTTGGTACCCACAGTTGCATTCATTTGCGGTAGGACTTCAGGGTTCACCGGATTTAATTGCCGCCCAAAAGGCTGCAGATCATATTGGGACCATCCATCATGAGGTAAACTTTACCATACAGGAAGGTCTTGATGCAATCAGGGATGTGATCTATCATCTGGAGACCTATGATGTGACGACAATCCGTGCTTCAACGCCTATGTATCTATTGGCTAGGGTAATCAAGTCGATGGGAATAAAGATGGTGCTTTCAGGAGAAGGGTCGGATGAACTATTTGGTGGTTACCTGTATTTCCATAAAGCCCCTAATGCAAAAGAATTCCATGAAGAAACGGTAAGAAAGCTGAAAAAGCTCTATCTATATGATTGCTTAAGAGCGAATAAATCATTGGCTGCTTGGGGAGTTGAAGGAAGGGTGCCGTTTTTGGACAAGGAGTTTATGGATATCGCCATGAGCATCAACCCGGAAGATAAGATGATCAGGGATGGGAGAATGGAGAAATGGGTAGTGAGGAAGGCCTTTGAGGATTATTTGCCGGAGTCGATTGCTTGGAGACAAAAGGAGCAATTCTCGGATGGGGTGGGTTATTCCTGGATCGATACCTTAAAAGCGCAAGCGGAAGAAAAGGTATCTGATACAGAATTCGAAGCAGCGGCGCACCGTTTTCCGATCAATACCCCAAAGAATAAGGAGGAGTATCTGTACAGAAGTATCTTTGAAACACATTTTCCTTCGGATGCTGCCGCGAAGACGGTTCCTTCGGTGAAGTCTGTTGCTTGCAGTACACCTGAAGCGCTGGCATGGGATGCTTCATTCCAGAACCTAAACGATCCTTCGGGTAGGGCGGTGGCCAATGTACATCATGAAAGTTATGGAAAGAAGGAACAAGAAGAATTACTGACATAGTTTAAATCATATCATATCAACTTGTATTAATGCCGGGTTGTAATTATTTACGGCCTGGTTTTTTTATCTAATATAATACCGAGGGTAATAAAGTATTGGGCGAGGATATAGCTGGACATGATGTATAGACCGGAATTGGCCAAGTAGGCCACAAACTTATTGATGGCCAAAATGGAATCTGAGAAGATAAATAAAAGGGCTCCGATCAAACAGATGATAAAACTTAAGGTATTGGTCTGATACCTTCTGGTATAGGCAAAAAAGGCCATAGCTGCAATGACAAGAATATATAAGATCACTGGAACCTTTAATGGTCCTAAACTTGGTTGGAGAATGCCATAGAGATAATAGGAATAGCTTGCCAATATACCGGCGATGAGAATATAGCTTTTATGTTTACTCAGGGCCTTGGCACTTGTCTGTTTGCTAAAGGCAATGACATAGAGGATGTGTCCGATTAGGAAAGAGGCCAGACCAGCGACAAACTTGTCATGCAACATCAAGAATATATCCCCCAGACAGCCAAAAAATAGACCAACCGCGGTCAATTTTTCAATGTTCTTTTTTAGGCCGGTTTCCCTAAAGAGGATAAAGATTAGGGAGAGGCAGATCAGTGGTTTTGTAATGAACCTCAGGTTAGGAAGGTTGGCATAAACGGCATATAAATGAAGCAGTGCAAGGAGCAAAAATGCGATATGTAATTTGTACTGCTTCATTTTACTGGATTTAGATATCCTTATTTTTTAACTGTTTTTCTTTGTTCCGTTTTACCAAGATATAACTGATCCATAGGAGCAAGACCCAGATTGGGATAAGCTCCACAGAGATCTTTAATCCGGTAAACCACATCATCAACAATACGCCCAATAAGAACAATAAGCTGAAATAGTTGCTGATTGGGTACAGAATGGTCGGAAATTTAGTCTTGATCCCTTGTTTATCCTTCTGCTTCCTGAAAAACATGTGGGTCAGGGTAATCATGATCCAGTTGATGATCAAAGCGGAAACCACTAGCGACATTAAGATACCTAATGCCTCTTTTGGAATTACTTTATTGATCAAAACCGTAATGGCTACGATTCCAGCAGATACCAAGATCGCATTTACAGGCGAATGGTTTGAGTTCAATTTCTTAAGGAATTTGGGTGCATTTCCTTGTTCCGCCAAGCCATAAAGCATTCTTGAATTACTGTACACGCAGCTGTTGTAAACTGACAGGGCAGCAGTAAGAACGATGATGTTCAGGGCATTTGCAATGATGCTCGTAAAGAAGAATGTCTTGCCGAACATTTCAAATTGGAAGCCTTTTAAGGTGGCAAACACTTCAACGAAAGGACTTGTATCAGCAGTAATGGTTCGCCAAGGCATTAAGGAAAACAGGATGAATAAAGCTCCAACGTAGAATACCAGGATTCTCCACAAAACTTGATTGGTCGCTTTGGGGATGTTTTTCTCTGGGTTTTCAGCTTCTGCAGCGGTGATCCCTACCAATTCAAGCCCTCCGAAGGAGAACATGATAATGACGAGTGCGGCGAGTAATCCCGAATATCCTATATCGCCATTACCGTTGAGCCAGCCATGAGGGAAGAAGCCTCCATCATTATAGAGATTGGCTACGGTTGCTCTCTCGCCTCCATTCCCAGAAACTAAGAGATAGACCCCGAAGATGATCATGGCGATGATAGCCACGACCTTGATGATGGAAAACCAGAATTCGGTTTCTCCATATACCTTTACGGATGCGAGGTTGATGACATTGATGACCAAAAAGAAGAATAGGGAAGAAGCCCAGAGCGGTATCTCTGGCCACCAGAACTGCACATATTTTCCGATTGCCGTCAATTCGGCCATACTGACCAAGATATACAGGAGCCAATAGTTCCAGCCGGAAGCATAGCCGGCAAAGGGTCCCCAATATTTATTGGCAAAGGAGCTAAAGCTCCCCGAGATGGGTTCTTCAACGACCATTTCACCGAGCTGACGCATAATGAAGAAGGCGACAAGCCCTGCGATGGCATATCCCAATATAACAGACGGGCCAGCTAAGATTGCTGCCTGTCCAACCCCTAAAAATAAACCTGTACCGATGGCTCCACCTAGGGCAATTAACTGAATATGTCTATTGCTAAGGCCTCTTTTTAGTTCTTTTTCGTTGTTTTCTTGCACTCTGAAGAAGGTTAATTCCTGATTATGTTCCTAGTTAATATTCTCCATCGGTCTGAGGACCGATAAAAGGCACAAGATAAATTTTTCATTTTAATTTTTGTGCATCAAATAAAATAAAGAGTGTTTTAATCGGAATAATATGGAAAATAATTTTTTTTATGTTAAGTAGGGTTTGGGTGGATGTGGGTTTTTTAGGGTAGGGAGGAATTGGAACCTACGCTTGGATAAAATTAGGATTGCTGGGCTGTTCTTTAAACTTTGATGAACACCACGCTGTCATCGTGAGGGTTTAAAATTTGAACTAAATTTATCGGAATGAGATGACAGCATGTTGGCCATGAAAATCTATTAGCTCTTTTATTTTTTAAATATAGAACCCCTTTTGGGGTTCCATTATTTTAGCTGGCATGGCACGTTAGCCTGAAAGTCG
>NZ_DAMBMM010000016.1:0-66792 GCF_032065005.1 Sphingobacterium sp. | reverse complement strand
GGATGGACCAAGAACATGAAACAAACCAGGATGGAAAGGATGAGAGGATGGACCAAGATCATGAAAAGAACCAGGATGGTGAAGATGGGAGGATAGACCAAGAACATGGAAAGAACCAGGATGGAAAGGATGAGAGGATGGACCAAGATCATGAAAAGGAACCAGGATGGTGAGGATGAGAGGATGGGCCAGGACCGGAAGGGACGGACCTGATGCGCCGTGATCCTGAAATATCCTCCAATCCGTTCCATCCTGGTTCAAAACCCAGATCTTGGCCCATCCTCCAATCCCTTTAATCCTGGTTCAAAAATCCTCCCTTTCCGCTTAACCTCATTCGACCCACATTCCGAAAATTCGCAACGCAAGCGACCAAACCCCCTATGCGTCCTCGGGTACGCTCCGGCCCGTTTCCCTCCTTTTTCCGGACCATTCCCGAACATGCCCCGAACGAGTCCCGAAGGAGACCTCCAAAAAAACACCTCAAAATCAGATCGAAAAAGAAAAGAAACCATTGCACTCCCCTCCTCCATCCAGCACAAAAAACAAAAAGGCCAGCTTGAAATATTTCAAGTTGGCCTTTATATCTTATCTATATATAAGCTACTGCTTAAATACCCAAAACCTTTGGAGCGTATAATTGAAGCCTAAAGAGACAATGATCTCTACAATAAGCTTGGACAGCAGGAAGTGCAAATGCCAGATGTCTACCAAAAGATGGATCCCCAGGGATTTAAGGGTAATGCTACCGACAACAACGATGATAAACTTCCACAATTGGCTTCCAATGGATTTCTGCGTGTTTCCAAAAGACCAATACCGGTTGATGGTAAAATTGACAATGGCACCCAAGCTTCCCGAGATCACGTTGGAAAAGGGAGCTGTGAATTTCAGTACCGTATAACAAAACGTGTATATCCCAAAATCAGAAAGTCCGCCAATAAAAGCGGACAGCTGTGCTCTGAGAAATACCCTTAGTTTGTCGGACATGTTTTATTCTTTAATCTCTGATTCCTTTAGCTTATTTGCTTTTTCTTCCAGATCCTTAGCATCCCCAAGATCCAGTAATTTTTTGGTATCGGTAATATTAATGAAGAACAGGATAATACAGATCAGCAAAACCGAATAGTTAATGGAACCAGGAACGATAACTTCCAGGACCATGACCAAACTGATGATGACACGGATTTCGGTCGGGCCTAATAATCCGGCATCGATAGTATACTTGTCGGTAATCCTATACCTCAATTGGGAAATGATCATCGCCCAGCCATATAAAGCCACCAAGGTAAAGCCAAGGTATTTAAAATCACCGGTAGCATAAAGGACATAACCCAGACCGATCATCACGGTTGAGATCCAGTCCATGACGATATCCAGCGCAAAACCGTACCATTTACGGGATTTATTCCTATAGAAAGCGATCCTTCCATCCAAGGAGTCCCCGAACCATTGCACGAAGAAACCTACGATACCCAGGAAAAGGAAATTAATGTTTACATATTCTGCAAGCAAGAAACTTCCCAGGATCATAAAAGAGCCGAAAAGACCGATGGCAGTCAGGCCATCAGAAGAGATCCATGCGGGGATCTTTGGAACGAGATAGGATATTAACTTCTGTTCCGGATTACTTAAAATATTAGTACGCTTTCTGTCTTGAAAAAGCTTTTTATTAATTTTTTGTCCACTCATTTCAACTGAAAATTTAGAGCCACTTATTTTCTTTATACCAAAACAAACTCTCCTTCAATCCTTCATCCAATTTATACTGGGGATCAAAGTTTAAGTTCTGCACTGCATGTGTAATATCACAACCCCAGTTTTCTGCGGTTAGCTCTCTTAGTCTTTCAGGGTAGATGACGGGAGTTTTGGATGAGTTGCGATACAGTCTTTGTGAGAGTTCGGCAACGCTTTTCACCAGACTTAAAGGAACATGCATTCTGAATAGTCGTTTGTTCAGGACTTCCTTGAAAATTTCAGCCATGGCATATCGCGAATAGACCTCGCCATCACTGATATTATACATTTGGAGTCCATCTTGTTTTACCATGCAACCTTTCAACAGTACGTCGACAAGGTCCTTGACATAGATAAAACTCAATTTCTGTGGATTTTTTCCGATATAGGGGTCCAATCCTTTGTTCATTGTATCGAAAAGGATAAAAATATCCTTTTCGCGGGGTCCATATACGGCCGTTGGGCGGAATATGGAAATTGGAGCATCGGGATATTTATCCTGAATCATCAATTCAGAAGCTTCCTTGCTCCTGCCATACACCGTCAGCGGGCGATATGGCGTTGATTCGGTGATCAATTGGTCACTGCTGTAAGGAATCGGACCGATGGCCGCCAAGCTACTCACGTAACTGATCCTTTCCAAGGGCATGATATCCGCAGTTGCTGCCGACAGAATAGCATCTGTATAGCCAACATTGACTTCCCGCATTATATTTTCATCTTTAGCCTTAGTCATTGCAGCAGCATGGATGATATAATGGTATTGTTCTTTTTCGAAAAGTGCTTTTAATTCTTCCTGATTTCCCAGGTTGGGATAGACAAACTGATCGACATAGGGCTGAATATCTTGGATTTTGCTGGATTTACGAACCGCAGCGTGCACCTCAAGACCTAGGTTTTGGGCAGCCTCAACAAGGTGAGAGCCAACAAAACCACTCGCACCAGTTATGAAAATCTTTTTTTTCATATCGCTTTTTCGAAAAGGCGATAGCGCTTGTAAAATTCAGCGTTGATCTGTTCAATAGCGTGATTCATGAGGTAGTTGTGGTCCAACATCCAGGAACATTCCGCTTCGACAATTCCCGATGGGATTGCATTCTTGATGATCCGTCCGTAAAGACAGGCTTCAATACCTAATTTCCTGTAATTGTCCAGCACCCCTAACATTAAAACCCTTACAGATTTTACTTTTTTCAAACCAAACAAGAGCTTAAAGATACCGGTTGGCAACAACCTCCCGCGTTTGATCTTGATCTGGATTTCGTTGACATTTGGAATACCTAGCGCAAATCCAATGATATCATCCCCTTTTTCTGCGACGATGCAGTACTTAGGGTCAACGATCATTTTCAAATCTTTTGCGGTATGCATAAACTCCTCATCTGTCATGGGAACAAACCCTAGGTTTTTGTCCCAGGCTTTATTATAGACTTTCTTGATCTTGTCAGCTTCCCTTGCGAAATCTTTCATGTTGATTTCCCTCAGAATGATTCCAGAACGTTTCAGCCTAGTTTCCAGTTTATCCAAGAGGAGAACAGAGCGTTTATTGGAGTTTTCCTTATTTACCAGGTAAGCCCTCAGGTCAACTTTCTTATCGAAGCCGGCAGCTAAGATCAAATCTTGGTAATAAGGGGGATTATAAGGCATCATGGCCATTGGAGGCCTATCGAAACCTTCAACCAAAAGGCCCACGCTGTCATTGGTAGACAGGTTGATGGGTCCCACCATATTGTTTGCACCCTTGCCTTTTACCCAGGCTTCAGCAGCTTGGAACAATTTATCGGCAACCTCCTGATCATTTACACAATCAAAGAAACCGAATTGCCCTTCATTTACATTATTGAACTGATTATGGTTTGTATTGTAAATTGCGGCGATCCGCCCGACAATCTTTTCATCTTGATAAGCCAAGAACAATTGCACGGATGAATGCTTATAGAACGGGTGTTTAGCGGGATTCAACATATCATCCTGTGCAACAAAAAGCTCTGGAACATAATTTGGATCTCCTTCATAAAGGTCATGAGGAAAATCGATAAATTTTGCTCTTTGTTTTTTGCTTTCAACAGGAACTATAGTAATCACTTCTATCTGATTTTATTCACTAATAAAACTTTCAACTTCCAATGCTTTGAACACTTTGGTCATTTTCTCGACAGCTTCATCGATTTGATCGAAGGTATGTGTAGCCATCAGTGAGAAACGGATCAGGGATTCTTCAGCAGGAACAGCAGGAGCAACGACAGGGTTTACAAAAACTCCGTCATCCTGAAGCATTTTAGTTACGATATATGTTTTTTCGTTGTTTCTAACGAAAACAGGTAAGATCGGGCTTTCTGTAGCACCAAGGTCAAATCCGTTCTCCAACAACAATTTTTTAGCATAGTTGGTATTCGCCCACAGTTTTTCAATATGCTCAGGTTCTGTCTGGATAATTTCCAATGCTTTCAATGTTGAAGCTACAGAAGCAGGTGTCATACTTGCACTGAACATCAAAGAACGGGCACGGTGTTTCAAGAATTCGATGGTATCACTGTCCGCCGCAACGAAACCGCCTAAAGAAGCCAAGGATTTACTGAAAGTACCCATGATCAGGTCAACTTGGTCGGTCAGACCGAAGTGGCTTGCCGTACCTGCACCATTATGACCGATTACGCCTAAACTATGGGCATCATCACATAATATTGCGGCATCAAACTCGTTAGCTACTTGAACAAGTTCAGGTAATTTTACGATATCACCTTCCATACTGAAGATACCATCCGTTGCAATCAACTTAAAGCTTTCTTCAGGAAGGCGGGAGATTTTATCTCTCAGGTCTTCGATATTGTTGTGAGCATATTTGATAACTTTTGAGAACGACAAACGGGAACCGTCGATAATCGAAGCGTGATCACGTTCGTCCAAAAGGATGTAGTCATGACGACCTGTTAAGCAAGAAAGGGGACCTAAGTTAGATTGGAAACCTGTACTGAAAAGGATAGCTGATTCCTTGCCAACATAATCAGCAAGTTTCTCCTCCAATTCCACGTGGATATCCAACGTACCGTTTAAAAAACGGGAACCGGCACAGCCAGTACCGTATTTTTCAAGGGCATCCTGAGAAGCTTTAATAATTCGAGGATCGGTCGTCAGTCCTAAGTAAGAATTCGAACCAAACATTAATACTCTGCGGCCGTCAATTTTTACTTCGGTATCCTGTTTAGATTGGATCGGTCTAAAATAAGCATATAAGTTTTTTGACTTGATATCTCCTAACTCGCCATTTAAAAACCGCGCAGTTCTTTCGTTTAATTTTCCCTTGCTCATTCGTCAGGTATCTATTTTCTCAATAATATTTACTTTTTGAACTTTTAACAAAAATCGTCAAAAATCCCACAAAGGTACAAAACAAGTTCTATTCACATAAATTAAATCATGTTTATATTACTTTTTACTACCTTTCTTTACAAAAAATCGACGCAAACATACAAAACTTAAACCTCAAATCATGTTTCATTTGACATATAAATATCATAAAATTAAATTAATATTAAGAGAATGTTTAGTGTATATTACATTGAAATTTTGCAAAATTTCATAAATTCTTACATTTGTGCTTCAATATAATTAATAAAAATGGCAATTTCATCAACGGTTAACATTAAAAACAAACGCGCATCCTTTGAGTATCACCTACTTGACACCTATGTTGCGGGCTTAGCTTTACTGGGTACCGAGATAAAATCCATCCGTCAAGGCAAAGCAAACATCAATGATAGTTTCTGTGCCTTTTTTGAGGATGGCCTTTACATCCGTAACATGCACATCGCAGAATATTCTTTTGGATCATTCTATAACCATGAATCCAAAAGAGACCGTAAATTGCTATTAACCAAGAAAGAGCTGAAGAAATTGCGTGAAAAGGGGGAAGAAAAGGGTTTTACCATCGTACCGTTGCGCATCTTCATCAACGACCGAGGTTTTGCCAAAGTAGAGATCGCCCTGGCACAGGGTAAAAAAGATTTCGACAAGCGTGAAACCATTAAAGAGCGTGAAAGTAAGAGAGAATTGGACCGCGCTATGAAACGCTAATATCTATTTTTCGCTGGTAATTTCCTGGAGTCATATTTTCCCGAGCCTTGAATAAACGGCTGAAATAATTGACATCGGTAAAGCCACACGCGTAACAAACTTCCTTAATAGACATATTCGCACTCAGCATTTCTTTTGCCTTCCGCAAGCGTTCCCGAATGACGAGCTCCATTGGAGTAATCCCATATTCATCCTTAAACATCCTAAAGAGCGTGGCCTTGCTCATGTTAGCCTTTCGGCTTAGGTCTTCAATGGTAATTCTTTCCGTTAGGTTTTCCCTTATATATCTTTTCAGGTTGGACATCTCATCATTAGCTATTGAATGAGGTTCAACCAGTTCGCCTAATTGCTGTTGCTGAATAATCCTAATCAACAGCTCCTTGAACAGTAGATCGGCAAGTACATCCTTAAAAGGATCGTTGCTGATCATATTGCTAAATAATTTATTGGTCAAACTTGCCAGTTCATCGGTATTTACCAGATGGAACTTGTTCCAAGAGAAGTCCCAGGAAAGGCTATTATTTATTTTAGGGTAGGCATTATTCAGGTAATCGATGGTTTCCTCGATCTTATCGGCAGAAATCAACAAGGCCGTACATTGGGTGGGCTCCATCATCTTTGCATCAGGAAAATCAATTTTCATGGATCTATCCGCTGGGAGCACGAGGGTTTCCCCAGGGAGATAGTCAAAGGCGGGCACATCTTCGAGGTGCATTATTTTCTTTCCTTTCAGCATATTGATAATGACCATATCATTAAACTGTAGGGGTACCAAGTGGCTCGGTTGATAAGTTTCATATACATTCAATTCGAAATTGTTCAATGTATACGCACGTCTATTCTCAACCAACGTGTTCAATTCCCTCTCCGACGAATAAGGAAGCTCTCGGACTAAATTATTCTTTCCCATACGACTCTATTTTATAATTGGCTGTTAACCAAAAATAAAAAAAAGTAAACAAAATCAAAAAACAAGCGATTTGAAAATATTATGCTATGATTAGCGACGATAATGCTATATAAAAAAATTGCCTCTTGGTAAATTTGAGAAAGAGTCCAATATAAACTATTAAAAACACAGAACTATGAGCGCATTAAATAGACCAACGTTCAAAGAGCGTTACGATAATTACATTAACGGAACCTTCGTTCCACCCACTCAAGGAAAATATTTTGATAATATCTCCCCGATAGATGGAAAACCATTTACACAGGTTGCCCATTCCACAAAGGAGGATATTGATAAAGCTGTTGAAGCTGCAAGCAAGGCTTTTGAAACTTGGAGCAAGACCTCATCCACGGAACGTAGCAATATTTTATTTAAGATTGCAGACCGTATTGAACAGCACCTGGAACAAGTTGCCATCGTGGAAACCATTGACAATGGAAAAGCAGTACGTGAAACATTGAATGCCGATATTCCATTGGCAATTGACCATTTCCGTTATTTTGGAGGGGTGATCCGTGCTGAAGAAGGATCATTATCTGAATTGGATAGCACAACGGTATCCTTGATCGTTAATGAGCCAATCGGTGTAGTGGCACAGATCATTCCTTGGAACTTCCCGATCTTGATGGCCGTATGGAAATTGGCTCCTGCCCTGGCTGCGGGCTGTACCGTAGTCCTAAAACCGGCAGAGAGTACACCTACATCCATCATGGTATTGATGGAAATCATTGGCGACTTGCTTCCTCCGGGCGTAATAAACGTAGTAAATGGATTTGGATCAGAATTAGGCAGACATCTGGTGACCCATCCGAAAGTGGCGAAAGCTGCCTTTACGGGGTCAACTGCCACAGGTAGAATGGTCATGCAATATGCTACGGAGAACATTATCCCGGTTACCTTGGAATTAGGTGGTAAATCACCGAATGTATTCTTTGAGTCTGTAATGGACGAGGATGATTCATTTTTGGACAAAGCAATCGAAGGTGCAGTATTGTTTGCCCTGAACCAAGGCGAGATCTGTACCTGTCCATCTAGGTTATTGATCCAGGAGTCCATCTATGACAAGTTTATAGAGCGTGTCATTGAACGAGTGAACCAGATCAAAGTTGGAAACCCATTGGATCCAACCGTGATGATGGGAGCACAAGCATCCAAAATACAGCAGGACAAAATCATGTCCTATATTAAATTAGGAAAAGAGGAAGGTGCAGAAGTATTGACTGGAGGCGATGAAAACCATTTAGGTGGTGATATCGACGATGGTTACTACATCAAGCCTACCCTATTCAAAGGGAACAATAAGATGCGCATTTTCCAGGAAGAGATATTCGGCCCTGTATTGGCCGTTACAACCTTCAAGGATGTAGACGAGGCCATCGCCATTGCGAACGACACCATTTATGGTTTAGGCGCTGGTGTATGGACCCGTGATGCCCATGAATTGTACATGGTCCCTAGAGCCATACAGGCCGGCCGTGTTTGGGTAAACCAATATCACAGTTATCCTGCAGGTGCTCCATTTGGTGGTTATAAACAATCCGGCATAGGACGTGAGAACCACAAAATGATGTTAGCCTATTACCGTCAAGCTAAAAACATGCTCATCTCATACAGCAAAGAAAAGCTTGGATTCTTTTAATAGAGTTTAATAGTTAAATGTGTGAAAAGGGGTTATGCTCTATAACCCCTTTCTTAAAATAGCTATATTTATGATCTCAAGGATAGATGTAACCGAAAATGCGAAAGCCGTAATCAAGGAATTAGAGGAAAAGCATGGCCCATTGATGTTTTATCAGGCGGGTGGCTGTTGTGAAGGAACCCAACCACAGTGCTTTGAAAAGGGTGGATTTTATCCCCGGATGAATGATGCCATGATCGGTTTGGTCGAAGGATTTGAGTTTTGGGTAGACCGTGATCTTTTCGAATACTGGAAGTTTTCACATTTTACATTGGATGTACTGGATGGGTTTGGACCCGGAGGATTTTCATTGGAGACCCCAATGGGAAAAACGTTCAAGATCCACTATCGATTATTTACGGAAGAAGAACTGAAAGAATTACCTGAGGTCATCCGGAATGAATAATAAAAATTAGACCTTTTAGGTTCAATTGCTTACTGAATGTCAATAAACCTTATTTATCCTGTTTTTTTGATAAATGATCTTTAAATTTAATGATCGGTCGAATTTATTAAACCCAGAAAAACAGATGACAAGCACTTCCCTATTCTCTTCATTAAAACTTTCTCATTTAGAACTCAAAAACAGGATCGTTGTTTCGCCAATGTGCCAATACAGTGCAGTTGATGGCTTTGCCAATGATTGGCATATGGTCCATCTTGGCCAATTTGCCATTGGACGTGCAGGAGCGGTGATCCAAGAGGCTACTGCGGTAAGTCCAGAAGGCAGGATTTCTTACGGCGATCTCGGGATTTGGAAGGAAGAGCATATCAAAAAATACAAACAGATAAGCAATTTTATTAAAAGTCAGGGAAGCCTGGCGGGAATCCAATTGGCACATGCTGGAAGAAAGGCAAGTACTGATCTGCCTTGGGTAAGTAGGAAGCAATTTTCCCCAAATGAGGAACATGGCTGGCAGACTGTTGCTCCCTCTCCAATTGCTTACCATGAAAAAGAACATGCCCCCTTTGGATTAAGCCAGAGCGAAATCCAAGAAATTATTGTCCAATTTAAGGAGGCAGCAGAAAGAGCAGTTGAAGCTGGTTACCAGATCATAGAAATCCATGCCGCACATGGCTATTTGATCCACCAGTTCCTTTCACCACTGGTCAACTGCAGGGAAGATGCCTATGGAGGTAGCTTCGAAAACAGGGTCAGGTTTCTGTTGGAAATCGTAGATGCCATCAAATCAGTTTTGAAAACTGAGCATTCGCTTTGGGTCCGTTTATCGGCAACCGATTGGGCTGATGGCGGTTGGGACATAGAGCAGACCATTAGATTGACCCACCTCTTGAAAAAGAAGGCTGTTGAAGTGGTAGATATTTCTTCAGGAGGAGCTGTATCCTTCCAGAAAATCCCTGTTGAACCAGGCTATCAGGTTCCCTTTTCCGACCAGGTCAAACAAGCCTGTGGGATTAGTACAGGAGCTGTCGGCTTGATCACTAGTGCCAAACAGGCACAGGACATCCTAGATCGAGGTGCTGCAGATCTGATTTTATTGGGCAGGGAATTCTTGAGACATCCCCACCTTGTCTACACTTGGGCCCAAGAATTGGGCGTAGACCTGACCTGGGCACCTCAATATGAAAGGGCAAAAATTGAATAGGAATTATTCTACATCCAAACCTTCCAAGACTGGAATAGGCTTTTTGTCATCACCCAAAGCCACGAAGGTAAAACGACCTTGGATCGCCAGTTCGCGACCATCTTCATACATACCTTCTCTAAAGATTTCTACATACACCTTTAGGCTTGTTCTTCCGACGGTCTCCACACGGGCAACAGCTTCTACAATGCTTGCAGAAGGAATAGCTTTATGGAAATCGATTTTGTCTGTAGATACGGTAACTAGGGATTTTCTACAAAAACGTGTAGCACACATAAAGGAAACCTCATCCATGATCGCCATGGCTTTACCACCGAACAAGGTGTCATGATGATTGGTAAGGGAAGGAAACACAGTCATGGTAATTCGTGTTTCACTTTGATCGATACGTTCTTGAATAGTCATTTTATGAATTGAGCCGCAAAGTTAATCAACTTTTTCGCTTTCTACGACTATTCCGATGCCTTTCAGTAGCATCGAAGCGTTAAAGATGGTACAAGCACCATCCTTTAATTTGTAATCGAACAACATTTCAGAACCATGCACCTGTATATCAAAATGATAATTTTTAAGGTATCCCGGATAATCATTAACGAGTTCAGAAAGCTGAAGGTCATGGGTCGCCAACATTCCACGTCCATGTAGTTCAATCAACTTCTTGATGATTGCTTTTGATCCCAAATATTTATCTACGGAATTGGTTCCCCTTAACATTTCATCGATCAAGAAATAGCTTGACTTAATATCCTTTACACGCTCCAGGATAAATTTCATGCGATCTAATTCGGCCTTAAAGGTAGAGGTGCTCTCGTTCAAGGAGTCCTTGATACGCATGTATGTCACTAGTTGATAGATTGGAAGGGCAAACTTCTTGGCACAGACTACAGCACCGGTATAGGCTAATACCGCATTTATCCCTATTGTCCTTAGGAAAGTACTCTTACCGGCCATATTGGAACCTGTAATGAGCGCTATTTTATGGTCATGGGCATTATAATCATTCGCGATGGATTTATTGGCTGGGATCAAGGGATGATTGATATCTTCAACGAAGAGTTGGTCTTTTTCAAAATCCTCCAAAATATTTGGCTGGGTCCAATCCGCATGGTTGTACGCAAGAATGGATAAAGAGACCAGACTTTCATATTTGGCCACGGCGTCAAAACCGGACAGAATGGAATCTTCATATTGATCTTTCCATTTGCTGATGGCCATGACCTGCTTAAAGTCCCACAGGGCAAGCATATTTAAGATGGCACCAATCAGCATATTATTGCGTACGTCCAATTTATCGATCAACTTACCTAGTTCATTGATGATACTGGAAAGTTTCTTTTGCTGAGATTCTACTTCGATCTTTTTTTGAAGCTCCTGATTTAAGCTAGCTGTATACTTTTTATCTTCCATCAATTTGATGGCATCGGCAAATCCAATCAATGAGACGCCGATTTTATCGATCTTATTGGAGAAATGGCTAACCTTTCCCGCTTGGGCCATCGTCCATAAAAGATGTATGATGCCTAAGCCTAGGAGATAGCCTCCGATATTATGGACAAATACAGAAAATAAGATACCAGCAAAAAAGATCCATGGAACTATGGGAACATACAATCTATAGAAGGCATTGCCAAATTGGAAAGATTTATCGTGGAAATAACTATAGATATAGGATCTTAAGTTGATCTTGGACCCTAGATTGAACAACATTTTGGTTTGGAAAGCCTGCAAATGTTCAGGGTCTGTTTTCAGTTCCTGAACCGCTTCCTGCCTTGCAGCTATCTCCTCTTTGTTGGATGGAGCGTCCATCCACGAATGCAAAACCGCAACTCCATCTTTTGTCGCACAACGGTTGACCAGCTCGAACAAGGAATTAGGGCCGAAGATATCCAGGTCTGAACTATAGGGGTGTTTAGGATCTTCGAATGCTTCCCCATCATCGTACATGTTCTTCTTACGGTCTTGAATATGCAGTTCATTTTCATTGACACTCAAAAAAACCTTCGCTTCCTGCAGTTTTCGATCAACCTTTGCCTGTCTATACACCAAGAATGCAAAGAGAAAGATAACCAATAGAAAAGCACCCAGTACCAGAAAGATATTGTTCAGGGAAAACAGTTGCCAAATACCTATAGCCCCAAGGACCATTAACCCCAAACGGAGAAAGGCATTTTTGTTGATTTGTTTCTCTAATGATTTTATTTCCTCTTTGGTCCTATTGACATTGCTTTGGTAGAAATCTGCACTCATAGGAGCTAAGGTAGGTATTAGATATGAGAATTGAGATGTGAGTATGGAGATAAATCTCAGCTTTTAAAACAAAAAAGACGCCATTACAGGCGTCTCAAATCTCTTATCTCCTATTTCAAATCTTCGGTACTACCACGCCTGATCCCCTACAAGAGGAACGAACCTGAAGGTATCGAGTTCGATTCTTTCAAAGTCGTTTTCACCTACTCTAAGGATGGTGACCATTTTTTGGAATTTCTCGTCACCTACCGGGATAACCAAAAGACCTCCTAAACGAAGTTGTTTCAGCATCTTTTCAGGTACAAAGGGAGCACCGGCAGTGACGATGATTTTGTCATAGGGTGCTTTTTCGGGGATACCTTTGGAACCATCGCCCAAGAAGAAGTTTGGCTTGTAGCCCATATAGGGCAATACCTGAATGGTACGATGGTAAAGGTTTTCCTGACGTTCGATGGTATACACATCAGCTCCCAATTCCATCAGGATACAGGTCTGATAACCAGAGCCCGTACCGATCTCCAAGACTTTATCGCCTTTTTTGATGTGCAGCAATTGGCTTTGATAAGCTACGGTGTAGGGTTGGGAAATGGTCTGGCCATCACCGATTGGAAATGCAATATCCCGGTAAGCTTGGTTCCAGAAGGTTTCATCAAAAAAGAAATGACGAGGGACTTTTGCAATTGCCTGCAACACCTTCTTATCCTCTATCCCACGTTTTTCGAGATGCTTCACCAACTGCTTCCTTGCGCCCTGTTCCCGGTAATTGTCTATAAACTTATAAGCCATATGCCTCAAAATTACCCTTATTTTACCATATTATTAAGGTTAAAATGCAAAACATTCAAGCTCAGAACTGTTCTGAAAAATGAGAAAGAAAATATCCTTAAGCTTTATTTTTTGTACTTTTATACGTCTAGGAAATTAAAAAATAATATTCCTAGCCCTCACCCAAAAAATTGATAAAATGAAAAAACTGACTATTTATCTGTTTATCATATTACTGCAGTTTCAAGTAGTACTTGCTCAGGAGACTTCTCCGAACGATGACGATGTCATGAAGATCCTTGCGATAGGGAATAGCTTCTCCGAGGATGCCCTAGAAAATTACCTTCATGAGTTATCTACTACTGCAGGCAAAAAGATTGTTATTGGGAATTTATATATCGGAGGTGCACCACTGGACCTGCACCTTAAGAATGCCCACAATAACCTGAAAGCATATAGCTATCGTAAAATAAGCTTAGACGGTTCCAAAAAGACTACGGAACAGACCAGTATTGAAGATGCACTGGCAGATGAAAACTGGGATTATGTGAGTTTACAACAGGCTTCACCGCTTTCTGGAAAGTACAATGTCGTTATGCAAACCTTAACCGACCTTTGGACGTATGTATTTGCTCATGTACATCCCGATACCAAACTCGTTTATCATCAAACATGGGCCTATCAACAGGACTCGAAACATGAAGGCTTTACAAACTATGACAATAGTCAGAAAAATATGTACGACAGCATCATGAGCGTCACATCGAGATTGGAAAAAACCGGTGATTATGCCTTTATCGTTCCTGATGGCACTACCATCCAGAATGGAAGGACCAGTTCCATTGGTGACCATTTCACCCGCGATGGTTATCACTTGAACCTAGACTATGGTAGATTTGCTGCTGCACTGACTTGGTATGCTAAACTGTTCAACCTCGATCCCACGAAAACAGACTATAAACCCGAAAAGGTGACTGATCTACAAGCGAAGATTGTAAAGGAAGCTGCTAAAAAGGCTGTGAAGAAGCCCTTTAAAGTATCAAGGATAAAAAAATAGATTAATAACATTGATTTAAAAGAAATTTAATTTCAGATCACCTTGCTTTAAAACCTGCTGTTTCGTAAGTTTAATTTAGAACAAACAGGTGTGATATGGCAACTTTAAAAAATGGAAATCAAATCCCACTTAACGGAAAAGTGGGATTTTTTGTTTACAGCAGTAACAAAAGCCCCATTGCGCCAAATCCATCTCAATTAAGATTGACCAAAGACAGGATCTTTCCTAGGAAAAAATCAGACTCCAAGTTTAATTACCTCAAAGAATATATTGCTGAACTCCTTCCCTACATCCGATTAGGATTTAAAAACTATCATGCAGGATGGACGAGCTATCATGCTGCCATGTCGTATAATTTTAAGCATGCTATAATAGAAAAGGAATCTAGATTTGAGCTGAATTGGGAGAAGTTCAGCATCAGTAAAGGCTTTAAAAACCCAATACAGGACATCAAAATTGAATTGTGTCCTGAAACGGATTCCTTTAGGATTACTTGGGATTACGATAAGATTTTATTCCATGCTCATGGAATGGGAGACTATAGGATCATGATCCTCCTTCAGCCGGAAGTCAATGGCCCCAATAAGATCTACGGCATGGTGAATGGGAACCTTTTAGTAGAAAGACATCAACAACTCTTCTTGAGAAAAAGCAATAAGAATGCGATTTACCATTTGTATGTTGCTTTTCTATCTAATGACGGCAGCTATAATTGTACGGATAGTTTGTACCTGGGGAAGATATAAATTAGGCGGATCACCAAGAGCATATAGCTTAATAACAAAAAAATTTAATATTATTTAATTTGAGCTTTTGTAAATAAGGGCAGATTATATAAATTTGGCGCAATTTAAAATTGTTCTAAATAAAAATAAGATGCACTATCTATACAAATTGTTGACGAAAACTCAACTAATCCTGTTCTTAATTTTACCGTTTACAGTAGTGGCCCAACAACTGGAAATCCAGGTAAACAATGAAACTTCGGGTAGACAAGCCGATGTAAACATCAAGGTAAATGGAAAAACCATTGGAAAAACAGATAATAATGGATCAGTCCTTATCAATTATGAACCGTTCAAACAACCATTAAACCTACAGATCAGCCATTCGGGCTATTTAACCCTATTATATACCGTTTCCCCTGACACTGTAAAACAGCCACTCATCTTTACCCTGCAGGAAAAAAATGATTTAGATGAGATCGTAGTTACTGCAAGTCGCAAACCCGAACATATTTCAACAGTCCCATCCTCCATTTCGATATTAACGAGTAAAGAGATTGAAGCTCAAAGCCAAATCAACACGAATATTTCCAACATTTTGGGAAACAGCATTCCTGGTTTGGGGGTAAGTAGCAATAAGGCAACCAATACTGGCCAAACCTTAAGGGGCAGGTCTGTCTTAGTGCTTATTGATGGAATTCCGCAATCTACTCCGTTAATGAATGGTGCTAGAGATATCAGGTCTATTGACCCTTCAGTAATTGAAAGAGTCGAAGTGATCAAGGGAGCAACCTCCATTTATGGAAATGGTTCTGCTGGAGGTATTATCAACTATATTACAAAAACCAACAAGGATGCAAACAAGGCAATTTCTGGAAGCAGTAATCTAAGAAGCATCATAAACCCTATCCATTCTTCAGAGACAATTGGCTATCGATTTGATCAAACATTATTTGGAAGGGCAGATAAATGGAATTATACAATCAGTGGTACAGCTGAGTATAATGGACTTCAGCGGGATGCTGATGGTATAGCTCTTGGTCAGGTTGATGGACTTTCGAATTCGAATCAGTACAATGCTTTTTTAAAGGTAGGATATGATATTAATGAGAATTCGGGTATTTCAGTTCTGTACAATTTTTTCAATAGTTCGCAACATGCCAAGTACATTAGTCAAACCGGTAAATATGGGCAAACTCCAACTATTGGAATCAAAGGTGAAGATCCTGGAAAACCTACAGGGACTCCATATAACCATAATGCCATGTTAAGTTATTTCAACAATAATTTAATAGGATCTACTTCCATTCAGGCTTCTTTGTATTATAATACTTTTCGCTCAATGAATAGATATATTGAGAAAGGTACTGCTTGGTATGGTCCAGGACAAACCCAAATTAATTCGGAGAAAAAAGGCTTAAGGCTTAATCTAAATACCCCCTTTCAGCTATTCAATGCCAATTCCGATATCACCTACGGATTGGACTTGTTGAATGATGTAACTGACCAAAATTTAACGGATGGACGCATTTATATCCCAGATATGAATATGGTGAACATAGCTCCATATGCTCAATTGCGTGTTGATGTGTTAGAGAACCTGATTTTAAAGGGAGGTGTAAGGTATGAAAATGCTACGGTGAAAATTAAAGATTTCAATACCATTGCAACAGGTCCTAACAACGAAGGTAGTATTGCGGTAACCGGAGGTAAAATACCCTATAAAGGTGCAACATTCAACGCTGGACTTCGATACAATAAATATGAAATTTTCAATCCATTCATTAGCTTCTCCCAAGGTTTTGCGATCAACGAATTAGGTAGAATTGTCAGAAGAGCTACCGACAATGATTTGGACAGTATTAAAACAGATCCTGTCATTACCAACAACTATGAGGTAGGATTTTCTAGCCATTACAGCATTTTCAATTTCTCGGCATCTTATTACTACAGTACCTCAAAGATGGGCGTAGAATTGGTGGATGTTGGTGGATACTTGGTGGCACAGCGCCTACCTGAAAAAGTACAGGGTTTAGAATTCACATTGAATGCCGAGCTTTCCAAGCAATGGACCATTGGCGGTACATTTGCTCACGTGGAAGGAAAAGCAGAAGACTCTGAACAGGTATCTCACTACCTCAATGGTACGAGGATAGCTCCGAACAAAGCTACAGCCTACCTGATCTATACTCCGATGGAGGCATTAAATCTACAATTACATTGGATAAATACGGGTTCTAGAGACCGTTTTGAAAGAAACGATAAAGGACTTTACAAAAACAGCGAAGGTCCGATCAAAGCCATTGATCTTTTCAACTTATCGGCAAGCTATAGGGTCAATAAAAATTGGAGACTTGGACTTGGTGTGGAAAACCTATTGAACAAGGATTATTACCCGGTCATCAGTCAGTATAGGGCCGTAGATGCTGAATATGTAAAAGGAACAGGAACAACCGCATCTTTAAATATTAATTATCGATTTTAAATGGTCAAAAGCTTCATCCTTTGGTTGCATAAATGGTTAGGCCTAACAACTGGAATCGTTGTTGTCATTTTAGGCCTAACTGGTTGTGTATACACGTTCTTTGATGAGCTAAAGTTAGTTTGTTATCCTGATCGATATATTTTAGATCAACATTATCATTCTAGGGAGGCCCTCCCCTTAAGTCAACTTAAGGAAATTGCCAGCAAACAATTAAATGATGGCGAGTCCATTTCTAGGGTTGATCTGTATCCCGAAAAAAACAGGAGTTGGATTTTTCGTGTTCAAGAGATTGATCCCGATGCATTTGGTTATTGGAATTACTTCAAGACCTATAAAAGGATCTTTTTAAATCCATACACGGGAGATTTACTCTTTGTGGAGAATTCGAAAACCGAGTTTTTCCAAGTTATTTTGCAGATGCACATGAACCTGTTGCTGGGCAAAAAATACGGGACATGGGTGGTAGGAATTTCAACCATAATTTTTGTTGTCATCCTAATTTCTGGAATGGTCCTTTGGTGGCCAAAAAGATGGAAAAGAAAAAGTTTGAAACGTAGTTTATGGATAAATTGGAAATCGAAATGGAAAAGGCTAAACTATGATTTGCACAATGTTTTAGGTTTTTATTCTTTTCTAATTTCGTTGGTATTAGCTATCACGGGATTGGTTTTTACCTATCCTTCCTTTAAAAAGGCCTACATTTCTTTTTTCAATTCATTTGATAGCTCTGAAATCAAGACGCTTGAAGGAGAACCTGTAAAAATCCCCAACTATTATCCAGAGGGTGAACAGCTTGACAATGCGCTCCACTTCCTATTGGAAAAGTACTCCAATGCAGGAATGATGTCCATTAGGAGTAGCAAAGCAGAGGACGAAACTTTTGATGTTCAAATCAGGATGACGGAAATGAAGACTGGTGATTTTAGATGGTATTACTTCAACAAAAAAGAAAACAGTATTGAAAAGGTAACTTCTTCCGATAACTTAAAAGCTGGTGACCGAATTGGGACATTAAATTACGACATTCATACAGGCAATATTTCTGGGTTGCCAACAAAAATCCTGGCTTTCCTTATTTCTTTAATCTGCGCAAGTTTACCAATTACAGGATTTGTGGTTTGGCGAAACAAGGTAAAGGGCTTGAAAAAGAAAAAAGAAAAGAAGAAGCAAAAAGCAATTTAATCCAGTCCGATCAATAAGGATCTACATCGATCTGAACGCGAACGCCCTTGTTTTTCTTATCCAATTCAAAATGCAATAATGCCTGTTTGATAAGTTCCTTTACTTTCGAAATGGAAATGTTTTTCCGTTCAATCTTCAAGGTTATAGTTTGAATAAAATTATTCCTTACCCTAGCGACAAGCGGAGGTTCTGGCCCAAGGACACGCTCAGCTAACTGCTGTCTCAGTAGGGACGCTAATCTCTTTGCTGCATCATGCACTAGATCCTGATCGGTATGTTTGACATCAAGCTTGATCAATCTGTAAAAAGGAGGATATTGATAATTCTTCCTTTCCGTAATTTCAGCCATGAACATGGCCATGTAGTCATGGTTTGTGACCTGTTCGAGGATGCGATGGTTTGGGGTATTGGTTTGAATAATCACCCTTCCCTCCGACTGCCTTCTCCCGGCGCGTCCTGAAACCTGTGAGAATAAAGAGAATGCCCTCTCATAAGCCCTAAAATCTGGAAAGTTGATCATTCCATCTGCGTTAATAATCCCAATTAAGCTGACATTACCAAAATCAAGCCCTTTCGTGATCATCTGCGTTCCGATCAACACATCGAACTCTTGATTGTCAAAAGCCGAAATGACCTTATCAAAACCATATTTCCCTTTCGTTGAATCCAGGTCAAGGCGTCCAATCCGCAGATCAGGCAGTTGGATTTCCAATTCCTCTTCCACTCGTTCTGTTCCAAAACCTTTGCTTTGCATATTTGGCAAGCCGCAGGCAGGACAAGTCTGTACCAGTTCTTCTGAAAAGCCACAATAATGGCAATGCATCAGGTTACTGGTTTTATGGTAAGTCAAACTAACATCACAGTTCACACATTTAGCCACATAACCACAGGTGCCACATTGCAAAAATGGCGTATGACCTCTTCTATTTTGAAACAGGATCACCTGCTCTTTGTTTTGAACGGTTTCTTCAATGGCCTTCAATAGCTTCAGACTAAAATAAGAGTACATCTCTTCCTTTCGTCCAGCTTCGGCAATATCTACAATTTCTATTGTCGGCAGTTTGGCTTCACCAAACCTTTCCGTCAATTCAATCAGACCATATTTACCGGCCTTAGCGTTGTAATAGCTCTCCACTGAAGGGGTAGCCGAACCCAATAGAACTTTTGTCTGATGCTGATGAGCCAAGTAAATTGCCGTATCCCGCGCATGGTACCTTGGAGCAGGATCATATTGTTTATAGGAGTTTTCATGTTCTTCATCCACAATAATCAACCCGAGGTTATGGAAAGGTAGGAAGACAGAGGATCTCGCGCCAATGACAATCTTAAACTCACCCTTATTGACTTTATGCCATACTTCTGCTCGCTCATTGTCATTGAATTTTGAATGGTAAACACCTAATTGATCGCCAAAATGCAATTTCAAGCGTTCAGTTATCTGGGCGGTCAGGGCAATCTCCGGTAGCAGGTACAAGGCAGATTTACCCTCTCGAAGTACAGCCTCAATCAATCGGATATAAATTTGGGTCTTTCCAGAAGCCGTAACTCCATGGAGCAAGGCAACATCTTTCTCAGCAAAGGAATTATTGATTTCATCAAAGGCCTGCTCTTGGGCTGGACTGAAGCTGAAGTCTGGGGATAAAAGAACATCCGTACCTTCAAACCTGCTAACTACTTTCTCCTCAACCGTAAAGACACCTTTATCGATCAGGGCGGTTATTGCACCAGCACCTGATCCGGATACTTCCATGATATCCTGTCTGCTGACGTCATTCTTTGTTTTGATAAGTTGGAGGAAGGCAATGATTGCATCCTGTTGCTTGGGAGCTCGGTTTAAGCTATCCAATAATTCCCGTCGACCATCCGGATCATTGAATTCAGAGGCCAATCTCAGAAAAGCTTTGGTTTTTGCCTTATATTTCTGCTTGATTTCTTCAGAGATCAGGATATATCCATGCTCAAATAAGCTCCTCAATAAAGGGAAAACCGTTTTTTGACCTAAGATTTTAATGACGTCGTTTACCGTCAGCTCACCAGCTAGATCCAAAGCTTCAAGGATCATATAACCTTTATCTGAGAGCGAAGAACGATCTAAATTAGGGTCGTCAGATGCGACGATTTTAGTTTCAGAGGCCATTTTTAGGGCTGCCGGCAAAGCAGCTTGCATCACATCACCTACGTAACACATGTAGTATTCTGCAATCCAATCCCACATCTGCAATTGAGTTTCATTGACAATGGGATCATTGTCTACAACATCTAAGATATATTTGGCTTCATATTGATGAGGGGGTTCAGTTGTGATGTTCTTGACCACAGCTGAATAAATTTTGTTCTTACCGAACTGTACGATCACCCGAACTCCTACTGCTACCTTATCATTCAATTCAAAAGGAACTCGATAGGTATAGGATTTAGCAATCGCCAATGGCAAAATAACCTCTACAAAATAAGTAACACGACCAGGAGCCGTTAAATCCAGTTGAGACATAAGCAAAGGTAATAATAGTATTTATTAATAGCATTCAGTATTCGGTGCATGCCAGCCTATTAGTTATTAATTTTTCGATAATAACCCGGCTTTGCTAAACAAAAAGGCACCAATGGTGCCTTTTTTCAATTCTATTTAGAGAATAGTGAATACAGATTAAGCTCTATTTTTCATTGCTGCAATGAACAAGGCAACCCAGCCGACCATAAAGCATAGTCCCCCTAAAGGAGTCACCGGACCAATAACAGAGATATTTTCAATGCCAAGTAGGTTTCTTGTGCTCAAAAGGTATAAAGACCCTGAAAAAAGGAATATACCGACAGTGAACATGATATACGAAACTTTAATGGACTGGCTTTTTGCTCTAGAAAATGTGGATAGGAATAAAAGTGCCAAGGTATGATAGAAATGGTACTGATTGGCAGTACCCCAAGTTTCTAGTTGTTTCTCAGAAATCTTACCTTCAAGACCATGTGCACCGAATGCACCAAGTATTACAGCTAACAAACCGAAAAAAGAAGCAGTTAGGATAATTTGTTTGTTCATAAATAAAGCTAAAATAATCGCTTATGATTTTTCGTTTATAAATGTATAAAATAACTTCTTAAAAAGCACTCCTATTTTTGCAATTTTGTCTATATTGAACACTAAAACAAACAAAAGGAAGACTATTCGTCCATGAGAAATACAATAATTGTTTCAATCCTTCTATTTATTGCGGTGGTGGTTGCGTCGGTATTTTACTTTGGGGATTTAAACAAGGAACAACAAGAATACGTAGGACCAGTACAACATTTACCGGAGGACACCTATTTAATCGCATCATTCCTAAACGATGCTACAACAGACAATATCTTCAAGGATTTTGAGATTTTTGAAGCTATGCTAGGCAAACACGCCATGCATGAACTCAAACAACTAAAACAAAACTTACTTCGTAACAAAGAACTGTCTCCATTGGTTGGAGGAGCTGAAATCTTGATGTCTTTCCATCCGGAAAAAAAAGGAATAAGCACCTTGTTTAGCATCCATAGCATGGATCAAGTCGACCAATCTGTATTGGATCAGACTTTCCTTACCCTGAGCAAAAAATATAAACTAAGTACTGCCGATACAGCCGGATTACGCATCTATGAATTCAAGAACATCGAAAAGGACACGACTTTCCAGGATGACAAAAAGCTGGACTCCGTTTTTTATGTGACTTATCAGGAAAATACCTTCTTCTCCAGTTTCAACAAGGGACTTTTGGTCAAAGTAAATGACAAGAAAGTAGAAAAACTTAAAAAAGAGCAGGTTACATTCTTTAATGAACATAACAATAGGAATGCTCCATTTACCATTTATGTTCCCCAACAAAACATCGCATCCTTCATTTCAGTATTCAAGGAAAATCGCCCCGGTGATTTCTTAAGACAATTTGTAAATCTAAAGGGAGAAACCGTTTGGAACATCAATTTCAAACAAGATGCCCTGATGCTGACAGGTGAAAGTCAGTTGCTGGATAAGGATAGCGAGTATATTGGGCTATTTGCAAACCAAAGCAAAACCAACCAACGCTTATACAATTATTTCCCTTCAAATACCATGATGTACGTGGAGTACTCTTTCAGTGATTCCAAATCGTGGTTTGAAGACCTAGCGATCTGGCAATCCAAACAGGACAACTTCCAACAATTACAGGGACAAGCCAAGGAAATCAACAACAATCGGGAAGGTCTTTTAGCAGACTTCCAGTCTACCTTGGCGGGCAACTTTGCAGTTGCTGAACAGAGTAATTCTGATTATTTAGGTTTCATCACCATTCAGGACAGCAGCAAACTGAATGAGATCATCGATAATATTGCGGAAAACGTAAGTGAAAGCACGTATAGATTTAGATTCGCCAATATTCCTTATCGCTACTTTGGGGAAGGACTTAAAGCTTTCTCAAGACCATATTTCGTACGCATCAATGATATGTTAGTCATGGCAAATCAATTATCTACGGTGCAGGAATATGTACGAAAATGGAAAAACAAGGATTTGTTGATTGCGAGTCTAGGTTTTAAGAATTATGAACAGATACAGGGCAACGAAGCCAATGTTACCTTCTTTATCAATACCAAAAACGGCGGTAACTTCATCAATAATATCTTGAAATCTGAATATAGCCGAAAGTTCAGGGACGATGATGAATATGGATTCCAGGATTTTTATTCTTGGTCTTTACAATTGTCAGGAAATACGGGGAATTTCATCAGCAGGTTCTACGCCATCTATAAAAGTAAAAACCGATTGGGAGTGACTCCTGAATGGACTTATGATATGGGCAGTAGGTTGATCAATGGCCCTTATGTTTTTGAACATTCCGATACTTCCCAATTCATTCTCGTACAGGAACAAGATCATACAGTGCATGCCATCCATCCTTCTGGAACCAAACTATGGTCCTCCGTGTTTTCGGGTAGAATTGTTGGCAAGGCAAAACAATTGGCTGACCGGAGTCTATTATTGGTTACCGACAGAAGAAGGTTATATCGATTCGATACCAGTGGAAAAACATTACAGGGCTTCTCCACCAGTGTTTCTTCTGAACCTACTGGAAGCCCAACCATCGCGGAGTTCAGTGGTCAACAGATCATTTTGATCCCTGCAAAGGACAGAATAATGGCATATGACATGGATGGTGGACCGGTCAGCGGTTGGGACAATGCAAGAATAGAAGGTGACCTTTTAGGACCAATCCACTTTATCGACCAACAGGCCGTGGTTGCCAGCAGTTTCGGAAGAATTTATTTCTTTGACCAAACTGGCAATAAAACGAAGGAAATTGACATCCCAGGGGATGTTACTTTTGTAGGTTCGATGGGAATAGTGAACAAGGAAAATAATTACGAGTTCTATTGCACCGATAATGAGGGCAAATTACATCAAATAAAGGCAGACGGGACAAGCAAGGTCGTGATGAATGGGGAATGGAAAAAAGGCTATGACGCCTATTTTGAAAATATCAATGGTACCACCGCCCCAGAATTGATCGTAATAGACGGCTCCTACCTACAAGTTTTAGAACTTGGGGACAGCCCAAGACAACTTTACGACTATACGTTCACCCAAAATATAGATGCTGAACCTAATTTCTTCCCGGTTTCCAGCAGTATGTTTCAACTTGGGATTGCAGATCAGGAGAATTTAGTCTATCTATTTGCTGAAAATGGTTCATTGGCGGATGGCTTCCCTGTGGAAGGATTACCTCTGTTCTATTACGGCAAAATCAATTACAATTCAGGCAATTATTTATTAACGACAAAGCGAGATTACAAAATCTACGCCTTCCGACATTAACAGACTAATTTTCAATTGATTTAGATTGGCGATAATTTAAATAAAGAAAGATATTAAGCCGTAAAAATTTTTAATTGCAAACTTTTTTTCATTAGGTTTGCATTCACAAAAAACGTATGCTACAAGGAGAAGAATATTTAGAAGAGCTTTCCAGACCTAAAAAGATAATAATTACCACTCATCATAAACCCGATGGAGATGCTTTAGGCTCATCATTAGGACTATATCATTGGCTTAAAGGAAAAGGCCATGAGGTGAATGTTGTGCTTTCATCTGATTTTCCAGACTTTTTAAGCTGGATGCCTGGCTTTTCAGACCTAATATACTTTCCTGATCAACCTGAGGAATCCCAAAAACTATTTGATGAAGCAGAAATAATCTTCTGCTTAGATTATAGTGCCCTTTCGAGGACCAATATTCTGGAACCCATTATCCGTGAGGCCAAAGGCCAGAAATGGATGATTGACCATCATTTAGATCCAGAAGATTTCGCAACGGTTGAGTATTGGGACTCCAGTGCAGCGGCAACGGCACAGTTGGTTTACACCTTTATTGCGGATGTCTACCACGACAAAGAATCCATCACTGCTGAAATTGCATCATGTTTATATGCAGGGATCATGACTGATACCGGATCTTTCCGTTTCAGGTCTACCACCTCTGCGGTTCACCATATCATTGCCAACCTGATCGATGCAGGGGCAAAGAATTGGGAAATTCATGAGAATATATACAATAGTTCCACAGAAAACCGTTTAAAGTTCTTAGGCTATAGCCTTTTGAACTGTTTGGAGGTAATTCCAGAATACAATACGGCATTGTTTTCATTGACCAAAGATGATCTTATGAAATTCAATGTCAGCACCGGAGATACCGAAGGTTTGGTGAACTATGCCTTATCGATAAAAGGGATTAGATTAGCCGGTTTATTTATTGATAGAACTGAATTAATTAAATTATCTTTGCGTTCGATTGGCGATATCCCTTGCAATGAGATCTGCAGGAAATATTTCAATGGTGGGGGGCATTTGAATGCCGCTGGTGGCAATTCAACAGAGCAATTGGAAGATGTGGTAGCAAAATTCAAATCTATCCTTCCGGAGTACTCAAGTTATTTAAAATAGAATATAAGCGTTATAAATAAAAAAATGAAAAAATCGATTTTAGTATTAACAGCATTAGCTGGTCTTTTTCTAGCTTCATCATGCCAAAGTTTCAAAAAAGGTGAAGGTGGTCTAGAATATAAATTCTTCGAAGACAAAGGTGGTGAAAAAGCTGTAGGTGGAGACGTTCTAGCCATGGATATTGTTGTTAAAACAGACCGTGACTCTTTATTGGCAAGTACGTATGATGTAGGATTGCCACAGATCGCTCCTGTAATCCCTGATTCATTGGTTCAAGGCGGATACGCTGGTGACAACAACACGATCTTGAAAATGTTAGGTGAAGGTGATAGTGCAACATTCAAATTGGACTTAGATACAATGGCTGCTAAAACAGGCCAACCAAAACCTGACTTCGCAGATAAATACATTCAATTTACTATCAAGGTTAAGAAACTTTTCAAAAAAGGAAGCTTAACAGATTCAGCTTTATTCGAACAAGTAAACAAATACTACTTGGCTGAAATGGAAGGTTTGAAAAAATCTGAAGAAGGAAAAATTGCTAAATACGTTGAGAAAAACAAATTGCAACCAAAGAAAACTGCAACTGGTCTTCAATACGTGATCAAAACTGAAGGTACTGGCGCAAACCCAGTTGTTGGTGATACAGTAGTGATCAACTATACAGGTGGTTTGACAAACGACAAGATCTTCGATACTAGCAACCCTGAGGTAGCTAAAGAAAAAGGTATCTTCCACCCAATGAAACAATACGAGCCATTGCGCGTTCGTGTTGGTCATACTCCTGTTATCCCAGGATGGACTGAAGGTCTTCAATTATTGAAAAAAGGTGGCAAAGCTACGTTGATTATCCCATCTTCATTAGGATATGGCGAGCGTCAGCAAAGTAACTTGATCCCTCCTTATGCTCCATTGGTATTTGACGTAGAAGTATTGGATATTATCCCTGGTCCAAAAGGTGATACTCCGCAAGTTATAGCTCCAACGGGTGCTCCAGTAGAAACTCCAGTTAACTAATAAGGAGTTCTTTTACAAAATTTATAAAAAAACGCAGTTTTCATTATGAGAACTGCGTTTTTTTATTCCATAGAACCAGATTAACTAACAATATATTAACTTTGGCAGCATGGAAGAGCAAATTGATCTGAAAAATCAGACTTTAACCGACACGCATACTCATATCTATTATCAAGCTGGAACCCCTAAACTGAAAGAACAGCTTGACCGTTGTTTTAAGAATGGTATCAGCAGACTGTTTCTTCCGAATGTTGATGTGGAGTCCATCGACAAGGTTTTCCAAACCGTTGAAGCCTATCCTGAAAACTGTTTCCCTATGCTTGGTTTACATCCTTGCGATGTAAAAGATGACTATCAACAGCAATTGGATCAGATCTACGCAAAGATTCAAGAGTCAAAGATTTATGCCATTGGTGAAATAGGGATCGACCTGTATTGGGATCAATCCACCCTTGAAATCCAGAAAGATGCTTTCAGAAAACAGATCCAATGGGCTAAGGACCTTGGACTGCCTATATCCATCCATTGCAGGGAGGCTTTTGATGAAGTCTTTGAGGTACTGGATGAAATGGCCGATGAGAAGTTATTTGGTATTTTCCATTGCTTTACCGGCAGCTTAGAACAGGCTCACCGCGCCATTGCCCTAGGATTCAAACTAGGAATTGGCGGCGTGGTTACCTTTAAGAAAGCAGGCTTGGATGCCGTGGTGAAAGAAATCGACTTACAACATATTGTACTGGAAACAGATGCACCGTATCTGGCTCCCGTACCTTTCAGAGGAAAAGAAAACGAAAGCAGTTATCTGCTTTATGTAGCGCAAAAGGTTGCAGACTTACATGAGATGGGAATTGAGAAGATCGCGGAAATAACTACCAACAATTCTAAACAAGTATTTAAGATTTAATTGATGTACAATATTTTTATCATTTATACCGGTGGCACCATTGGTATGGTAAAAGATCCAGAAACCGGAACTTTTATTCCTTTCGATTTTGAACTGATTGAAAAGAACCTACCTGACCTAAGTCGCCTGAACTATAAACTGACTGTGCACTCTTTTGAGCCTATCATCGACTCTTCCAATATGCGTCCAAGCATCTGGTTGGAGATGGCCAAGATCATCAAGGACAATTACGAGCTTTATGATGGTTTTGTAATCCTACATGGCTCCGATACCATGGCCTACTCAGCATCCATGCTGAGCTTCCTATTGGAAGGCCTACAGAAGCCTGTTATTTTTTCCGGTTCCCAATTACCCATTGGCGAAATCCGTACGGATGCCCGCGAGAACCTGATGACAGCATTGGAGATTGCTTCTGCCAAGAGAGATGGCAAATCCATCATCCAGGAAGTATGTATCCTTTTTGACAATAAACTTTTCAGGGGTAATAGATCCTTTAAATACAATTCCGACAAATTCGAAGCCTTCCGTTCACCTAACTTTCCCGTACTGGCCGAAGCAGGGATCCATATCCGGTACAATGATGAGGTACTGGCCAATAATGCCGGGCAGGACTTTATCTGCCATTACCATATCGACAACCGCGTTGGTGTTCTCAAGCTTTTCCCTGGCATCAGTCCCGAAACCATTAAGGCGGTATTGAATTCAGATGTAAGAAGCATTGTGATGGAAACCTTTGGTAGCGGAAATACCATGACCGATACCTGGTTCCTGGAACTGCTTCAAGAAGCCATAAAATCTGGAAAGAATATCCTAGATATTTCGCAGTGTAAGGTAGGTTCTGTAGAATTAGGCCGTTACGAGACTTCTCAGGGCTTAAAATGCATTGGAGTGCTCAATGGGTATGACATGACCTTTGAAACTGCTGTAACCAAGCTTATGTACCTTCAAGGTGAATTGGACAGCCAAGAGGACGTCGCACATTGGGTACAGCAGAGTCTGCGCGGTGAATTGACTAAAAATGATTAGTCAAAACTTCTGCAACGACAAAAGTACTTCCACCGATAAATATGAGGTCACCCTCTTGATAGTTCTTTAGGGTAGCTTCATAAGCTGCATCAATAGAAGCATATTCTTCCCCTTTTAGGCCAAATGATTGTGCAAGTTCAGCCAATTCCGCTGCTTTCATTGCACGCGGCATCTGGGGTGCAGTAAAATAATAGGTCGCCTGTTTTGGCAATAAAGGTAAAATATGCGAAAGATCCTTATCTTTCATTGCTCCAATGACAAAGTGAAGGTTATTGAAATTTAAGGTGCTCAGATTACGGACCACAGCCTTTATCCCATCTTCATTATGCCCCGTATCACAGATTATCCAAGGATCAGTTGACAAGGTCTGCCATCTTCCCCTCAAACCTGTTGATTCTTGCACCTCACTAAGTCCTTTCCTGATATCTTCTTCACCTAACTCATAACCCAACTCCCTCAATTGATCAATTGCCTTTAGCACCCCAAGGATATTCTTCTTTTGATATGAACCGGAAAGGTCCAATTGCCAAGTGATACATTCTTCTGTCTCTTTGTTTTCAACCGTGATATCCAGGCCTGATTGCTTCTTCTCAACCTGATGTACCTCATAATAGTCTTCAGCAAAAAAGATCGGGCTATCCCCTTCCTTGGCTTTGTTAATGAAGACATGCTCAATCTCACCCTGCTTTTCAGAAACAACCACCGGTACATTTGGCTTGATAATGCCCGCTTTCTCCCCTGCTATCTGCTCCAATGTATCGCCAAGGATGTTCATATGGTCCATGCCGATATTCGTGATCACACATAGCTCAGGCATGATGATATTGGTACTATCCAATCTTCCCCCTAGCCCTACTTCGATCACCGCAATATCAACTTGCTCTTTTGCAAAATAATCAAATGCCATGGCAACCGTCACCTCAAAGAAAGAAGGCTTAAGGTCTTCTATCAGCTCCCGATGTTCATTGACAAAATCAACAACAAGCTGCTCAGGGATCATCTCACCATCAATCCTGATCCTCTCCCTAAAATCCACAAGATGGGGAGAAGTGTACAGACCTGTTTTCAAATTAGACGCTGCCAATACAGAAGCAAGCATATGCGAAGTGGAACCTTTACCATTGGTTCCGGCAATATGGATTGATTTAAACTTTTGATGGGGATTGCCAAGAGCCTGGCAAAGCAAAAGAGTTTTGTCTACATCGGGATTGATGGCACTGGCGCCATCACGAGTAAACATAGGTAATCGAGCAAATAAATACTCGATTACCTCTGCAAATGTTTTCATATAATTAGAATTATCTTACTCTAAATCTGAAGGTAATTAGCCCCGTTTGGGTCTGAGGCGCATTAGGCAGTGCATTCAATCGTGCTTGTTCAACCGCACGGATACACTTTTCAATTAATCTGTAGTCAGCTATGGTAGTACCTTTCGCCTGTCTGGCACGCACGATATTACCACTTTTGTCCACGGTAAATTCAATCTTGACAATACCGGTTTGCTGGCCATTGTCATCTATCTTCGGTGGAACCGTAAAACGTCTGTTTTCCAGTGATAACATCGCATCACCAAATCCCGAACCACCTTCGCCATAGTTACTAGCTAATGGGTCCCCAAGTTTAGAACCTTGGTTTCCTGGAGTAGAACCAGTACCATCACCTGTACCTTGCGCATTATTTTTCTTGCCTTTGTACAAAGCATTAGGGTTCACTGCTGGTGTTGCGTTCTTTTTCTCCGCTGTAGCCTGCTCTGCATTTGCCTTCACAGGTTTCTCCGCTTTAGGAACTGCTGGTGCTTCCTCAACATCCTGTGTTGCCACCGCTTTATCAGCAATCTGCTGAGAAGGCGTAGGGATAGGTGTTGAATTCGGGTCTATCTTGTCCGGTTTCACATTGTTGGCATTCTCATCCATTGATGGTTCATCCACGCTCATGTAATCATCTCCCATACCTTCTGGAGACGTACCATAGTTTACGATGATACCACCCATACCGTATTCAGGAAGATTTTGACCAAATACAATAAAGAAACCAATAACGGCCAATCCAGCCATTACCAGTGATGAAATACCTAAAGCCTTTGGAAGATTATTATCTTCTCGATATTGATTGTAGTACATTTTCCTTGATCTCTTCTAATTCGACCTTCTACAGCCCAAAACGTTTAATAATAAATTATTAATCTTTCTTAGGCTCTGTTGCCAATACCATTTTGACCTTCAATCTGTTGGCAATATCCATTACCGAAATTACATTCTGGATAGGCACTGTACTGTCTGCATAAAGCATAACGGTCAATTCCTCACCAGTAGCAATATTGGATTGGATATAAGATTCCAGGTTCTCCAATGGAATAGCTTGTTTGTCCACATGGTAAACCAGATCGCTCGTGATCGAGATCGTCATGGTCTTCTTAGCCACCGACTGCTCCCCAGCACTGGACTTTGGCAAAAGCAATTTTACCACCTGTGGGTTAGATACTGCCGAAGCCAACAGGAAGAACAACATCAAGAAGAACATGATGTCATTCAGGGCAGCTGTATGTACTTCTGCAGCGGGTTTATTTCTTCTATTACGTAAATTCATTTTTAGCCTTTCAATAATGGACCAGGTCTAGCTTACATGCTAGGCTCATCCAATAAATCGATAAATTCAATTGCATCAGTCTCAATGCGCAAGATCAAGCGCTCTACCATCATGTTCAGGATATGGTAACCGATATAAGCCAAGATACCAATGGTCAGACCTGAAGCCGATGCGATCATCTTAACATAAAGACCTCCAGATACCGAACCAATATCGATACCACCGGCCATCTCCACATCACGGAATATCTGGATTACCCCAAAGATCGTTCCTACGAAACCTAACATGGGAGCAATACCGGCAATGATACCCAAGATATTGATGTTTTTCTCCAAACGAGATACTTCCAACTTTCCTTGGTTTTCAATCGCCCCTTCAATATCCTTGATCGGACGACCTACACGTGTCAAACCTTTCTGCAACATTCTTGATAATGCCGAGTTGTTGGAACGACAAGCAGCCATAGCAGCATCGATTTTTCCAGACAATACACTGCTCTTCACGGAAGCTAATAATCCACCTTCGGATTTACTGGCTTTGCGAATAGTGATGTATCGTTCAAAAAAGATGACCAATCCCAAGAAAAATAACAATAAGATTGGAATCATAATCCACCCACCCTTCATCAGAAGTTCAAGCAGGTTAAGGTTGTCTGTTGTAGCTAATGCTACCGGTTGTTGTTGTACTTGATTCAAGGTATCAACGATTGCAGGGTTTTGTACTAATGACATAGTTTATTAACGTATTTTGTGCTGTTTGATTGATTTACTTGTTTATTTTTTGATGCCAAGCATCCGCAACATAATGTTTCCTTACATATTTCAGGGCAGAATCCGCCTGTTCTTTTGTTTCATAAGAATCCCAGATCACTTTCTTCTTGTTATGTGCAAGATTGCTCGGTATTACCCGTACAGATTCTATTCCCGCCTTGTTAAATGACTCCGCCTGTTCATAGGCCTGAGCCAAAGTAGCATGCGTTCCAATAACGATCTGATAAGTGTGATTTGCAGGGATCAAAGGATTGTACACCTTCTTACCTGTATTGGTATTTGCTGTACTGTCTACCGGTGTAGCCGTCACCGTACTGCTTGTGTCCACAGGTTTTGCAACAGAGCTGTCAGGTTCTACGATACCGGCATTCAAAACGCTATCTTCCTTCTCCTCGATTTTGCCTGAGTTGTTTGTATGGTTGATGTAAAACAGACCAGCAATGACAACAATAGCCAAGACCGCAGCCCAAATATACCATTTTGATTTACCAGTGGCCTGAGGTTCCTCATATACCTCTGGTACGACATCCTGTTCTGCCACAGCGACTACCGGCTCTTCAACGACTTCTTCCTTCTCTTCCTCTTTTGGCAATTCCGTTTCAGGCTCAGGGCTCGTAGGTTCAACTACTTCCACCTGTTCAGGGACCGGACTCGCTGCACCTTCGATCGGCTGCAATTGGAATCCGCTCAGATCCTCAGCCTTAAACACCAGAGATGAGCCATGCTTGATCAATTGCCCCAAATGGTTCAATGTCACCGATCCATTCTCTTTTATGGTTTCCAGCAGATTTAATACGGCATCATGCACGTCAGCCTCTGCCGATTGTCTAGAGGTTTGTTTCGACTGTTGGATGTAATCTATAAAATCAACACCATCAGTAGATTTCCCGTCAAATTCCAAATATGTCACTGGAGGCAAATACACTCCGCGGCGATCATCATATACAGAAGGCGTGTGAATGCGTTTGAAAACTCCCAAACCCTTCACATACACCTCGTTTCTATGCTTTAATAGCTGATGAATGTATCTTCCTAAATCCATTTATTCCTTTGCTGCTGCAAATTTAAAGTTTGTTAGATTAAAACGAAAAATTTAGACCACCTAAAATATTGAAACCTAATTTAGGGTAGTATAAATAACGTTGGTATTCTGTATTCAACATATTATTTGCCTTTACAAAAACACCTAGGTATTTCGTTGCTTTATATTCTGCTCCAGCGCTCAGATCAAAGAACGATGGAATGGTTTCCTTTTTATATGGGTTACCATCAGGCACGCCATTTAAGTAAGTGAACTCTTGAGCATAAGCGTTTCCGTGGAACAATGCCTCTGCATCAATGAACAATTTCTCAGAAATATTGAATCTCGCATTTGCCGCTAAACGCATTTTCGGCATATGCCAAGCCTCCTCCTGCTCAACCATGGTATATTGATCGATATTCAGGCGACCACCCAAGTTCACCAATGAAGATAACCTCACATTGATCTCTCCTTCGATTCCCACATGCTTAACCGCATCGTCTCCATTCCCATCATAAACCAGATCAAAGTTGAACGGAGTTTCCATATTGTTCACGAACATGGCCATGCTTTCTACTTTTCTGTAGAAACCTTTTACCTTATATCCAAATGTCGCACCGGCATTACCCTTGATACCACCATAGATATTCATACGCTCCACTGTATTTTGGATATTGGCATTTGGACCTAGATATGGGTTGATGCGTGTAAAATCACGGAACGACCCTTTTTCTACATTTCCTGTAACCCCTCCAAAGATGTAGAAGTACTCAGGCGCCAATGCAAAATCAACTTCTGCTTCTGGGAATACGTTGAACCTAGAGTTATCGCCAAATTCTGAGACGATATTTGCTCCCAAGGTAATGTTGTAGTTATCTCCCTTGAAACGGATATACGGATTGATCGAAGCAATCGAGTTATTTAATTTTCCGGTAGAGGTATTTACTCCCTTCAGACCGTTATAGTCTAATGCCACATTCGCACCTGCGTTAAATGCGCGGTAGCGTTTGTTCAAGTAACCTGATAACGCAACGGAATTTTCTCCAGCCTCAAACTTATCCTTGTAGGTATAGGCATCCGCTTTTACCGAGTAGCTTAATGCATCCTCATTCGCAGGATCATAATTGCTGGTCAATTCTCCACTGAAGTAAATATCATTGAATCGCTGTGCCTCGCGGGTCGGATTGATGGTAGATCCATCTTGGTTAGTTGGAATACCATAAAAACGGGTTCCATAACCATTGTAACCAATTAATCCATCCAAAGTAAACTTAGGTAAGATACGGCGACCAAAAATACCGATCTCCTGTCTCGAGAATTTCTGGTCTTCCAAATTTCCTTTTTGGCTAAGGTGTTTTGCGAATCCACCAAAACGGATGTCTTCGTAATCTTCCACTGCAAAGTAAGCTTCACCCAAGATGGTATTGAAGTTACCCGCACCAAATTTCACATAATTACTCTTATGGTCCATGATCCTAGAAAATGGAGTTTCCATGATCTGTAATTCACTAAGGCCCGTATTGATGTCTAATTTCTTGTCAGGAACATTGCCATAGTTTAACTTAGGCATGTATTCTCTTTTGTTTGACATGTCAGGACTACGACGGATTTTTACTGCATCAGCAAGAATAGGTCTATAATCACGAACGATATCAAATGAATCCAATGTTACGGGACGGTCGGTGGTATCTCTTTTTTGAGCATAAGCCCCTACACCCATCCCCAACATTAAGGTTAATATAGCAGATTGTTTAAAAACAGTATTCAACTTCATCTTTTCCTATTCTTATTTAATTTTTTCCAATAATTGTTTCGCTTCATTCAAGATACCATCTTCAGTGTTCTCATAATTGTCGATTACACTTTCCAATGTTGATTTAGCTTGGAATTTATCGCCCTTGCCCTCATAAGCCTGAGCCATTACAATAAATCCTTTCGCTACCCAATAGTCATATGAAGAGAAGGAATCAGATATATCCAGTGCAGATTTGATTGCACCATCGTAATTTTTATTTTTCAATTGTTGTTCCGCAACCAAGAATCTCGCTTCAGCTCCTGTCTCTGTTTTAGATTTCAAGGCAGCCAAGTTCAATTCTTTCATACCCTCAGAACCTTTTGAAGTAGATAGATATGCTTTTGCAGCATAGAGATGTGCTTTTGCAATATCCTCTTCTGAAGATTTCTCGTACTTCTTGATGATATTCGCATAAGTCAAGGTCTCTGCATAATCACCCATGTTGTAGTAACTTACCAATAGGTTGTTTACTGCCCATCCGTAGTTCTCCTTGTATTCTGAAGTCAACTCCAATTTCTTCAACACCTGTACAGCTTCATTATAAGCTTTATTTCTCAAGTGCAGTTTAGAAACCGAGATCAAGGTACGCTCTGTATAGGCCGAGGTCCAATCATTCATGATGATATTGAAATCATGCATTGCCTCGGTATCCTTGCCTAGGTTCGCGTTACTTTCTGCACGGATAAAACGAGCATGTTTCTCTTGAATTGGTTTAGGGAATTTATCAAAGTATGCATTCACTGCTTCTACAGCTGCTTGCCAGTTACCACGGTCAAACAAGGTACGCGCGATAGAGAAAGTATGTGAATCTTGTTCAGCTGTACTTAGGTCACCGATATTAGTGCTAGTAGCATAACGGATATACCCAGAAGCATCCCCTTTATCCAAATAGATGTTCTCGATTGATGCCAACGCTTGCTTAGCCTCATCCGTTGTAGGGTATTGGTTTACCACACGTTGGAAAGTGGCTAATGCCGCATCGTTATCATCCTTGTTGTATTGTACCAGACCGATCGTTGTCAATGCTCTAGGAACGTATGAACTTCTTGGGTATTGCTCAACCATTTTTTGCAAACCATCAATCGCACGATCATGATCACCCATTAAGAAATAGGTATAAGGGATTTCAAATGCCACATCATCTGCATAGTTCGATTTTGGATATTTCGCCATAACCGAATTCAAGGTTGAAATCTTACCATTATTATCTCCCTGAAGACCTAAAAGGATACCTTTTTGGAACAAGGCATAGTCCTGACTCTGCGCTCCAGAAGCGATCAAACGGTCGTAATAGTTTGCTGCCTTGCTGTAGTTTTTGATAGCTAGGTACGAGTCCGCTGCACGAGCCATCGCATCGTTTCTGGTATTCAGGTCGATGCCATCCTTTCCGCCACCGGCTAGGAAACGCTCGAAGTAATTTGCCGCCGTACTGTAATTGTCTGCTCTGAAGGCAGCATAGGCTAAAGCATAATTAGCATAATTGTATACCTCTGTTTTTCTAGCTGCCGGCAATTGCAAAAATTTATTGAATGCAGCTACAGATTCTTTATACTTACGGACCTCATACATCGCTTCCGCTTTCCAATAGGTCGCCAATGCATAGATCTCTTCATCATAGCGATTAGCTTCAGAACGCATGAACATAGAAATGGCATTTTCAAATGCACGCTCATTGTAGTATTCTAACCCGCGGTAGTAAGTTACTTTTTGGTATGCAGCATTTGCATCTTTACCTCTATTAGGCAGGTCTTCCAAAACATCCACCGCAGCACGGTAGTTTTTGGTGCTTAATAAAACCTCTGCCAATAAAGTCTTTGCCTCTTCTTGGCGCTTTGACCTTGGGTAAGTCTGCATGTATTCATTGATCGCATCCAAGGCTACTTGGTGAAACTCTAGATCGTAGGACAGTTTTGCATAGTTGAACAAACCTTCTTCTTTCAATTGCGGATCAAAATCTAATTTTGAAGCTCTGAAGAATGCGTTCCGTGCGCTTTGCTTATTGCCTGTTTTCAAGAATGCATCCCCTAAAGTGATCATGGCACTTTGGAAATAGGCATCCGGTTCTTCCAATTTCTCCAATTCAGAGATAGCTTTTTCGTACTCTCCTAATTTATAGTTGATATAACCGATTTGGTAGCTATCTTGATTGTTTTGGGTTTTGCCTTGATCCTGTGCTTGGAACCTATCGTAAAAATCTTTCGATTTCTCCAAGTCACCTTTGATGAAATAGGTTGCTGCGATGATACGCAACATCTCCGTCTCACTCTCCTGCTTGGTGGTTTCCAGCTTAGGCAATGCATAACTCAATACATCATCATAGCGCTTATCCAAGAAGTATAAGGCCGTGATGTAATATGGATAACTGTTCTCATAAGTTTTTGATCCTTCCAGACGTTCAAACTCATTCAGTGCAGTTTTATATTCTTGGTTTAAATAGCTTAGGTAAGCCGAGTAATAGATGGAAGCCTCTTGGTACTGTCCTCTTAGATCTTTCAGTTCGTTGAAAACAGGTCTAGCAGCCTCATAGTCTCCCGTCATAAATTTTGCATAGGCCAATTTGAAACGGTATTCGGTGTTTTCTGCTCCAGCTAAATTCTTGCTGTCAATCTTTTCAAACCATTCTATGGCTTTTGGATAGTCTTTTTGAGCATAATAGGACTTTCCGATCTGGAAATAGGCTGCTTTGGAATTAGCACTTGCTGGATAATCTTTTATGTATTTTAAGAAGCGGCTCTCAGCATCTGTTTCTCCCAACTCTAAGGCACAAACAGCTTGATAATATCGAACATTCTCTTTGAGTAAGCTTAATTCCTTCGTTTCGTCCAACTGAAGTGATGATTTCGTCCTGATCTCCTCAAACTTATCAAATTGTTTTGCAGCAGAACTGAACTTCCCTCTTTCATACAACTCCAGCCCATCCTTGTAGGCTTTATTCACCTCTTGCCATGCAGAATGTTGCGCCAATACCGGTGTACTCAATAAGCTCATCGCCACACCTAACTGGTAAATTTTTTTATACATATGATTGAATACTCCTTAAAATGAATGCGTCAGTATTTTTATTGAAAATCGAGCTGTAACACCTTGACAAGATGGTACAAGCCTTCAACCTACGAAATTAATGGATAACTTCAATGTTTTCCTCAAAAGTTGTTAACAACTGTGGATAACCTGAGCTATTTAACTTTATTTAACATTAGGTTGGGAAGTGAGATTTGAGATGCGAGATATGAGACATTTTATTACGTGATAATTGTTAATACTATAGGTTTCATTCCTCAACTACAGTGACACGTTCCGAAAATCTTTACGCTAAATAAAGACGTGTTCTTCTTATTAATTATTGACTTCCTAAGTTCAAAAGTTGTTCCAACATCAATAATTTTCAAATAAAGTTTTGAACAAAACATTCACAGAAAAAAGAAGCTTGAAATCAGATGATTTCAAGCTTCTTTTCTATTTTTTAACTATAATGGTTAGATTTCTATCTCATATCTCAAATCTAACTTCTCATATCTCTTAACCCCTCTTCCCTGCCAACAAATACAGAACGGCCATTCTCACGGCTACTCCGTTTTCTACTTGGTCTAGGATGATGGAATGGCTGCTATCCGCTACATCCGAGGTAATTTCCACCCCACGGTTAATTGGTCCAGGGTGCATGATGACGATTTCCTTATCCAATGAATCTAGGATCTGTTTGTTCAAACCGTACAACATGGAATATTCGCGCAATGAAGGGAAGTAAGCAATATCCTGACGCTCCAACTGGATCCGCAACATATTAGCTACATCACACCAGTTCAAAGCCTTCATAAGGTCATGCTCTACCTTCACGCCCAGGGAGGTAATATATTTGGGAATCAAGGTAGTTGGTCCACAGACCATCACCTCAGCTCCTTGTTTCTGTAAACATAAAATATTGGACAATGCTACCCTAGAATGAAGGATATCTCCAATAATGGCGATTTTCTTTCCTGCAACCTCACCTAACCGCTCACGGATAGAAAATGAATCCAATAAAGCTTGGGTAGGATGTTCATGGGCACCGTCTCCAGCGTTCACGATCTGGGCATCCACATGTTTGCTCAAGAAAACACCGGCACCTGCATAAGGATGGCGCATCACGATCATATCCACTTTCATCGCCAAGATATTGTTCACCGTATCGATCAGCGTTTCACCCTTACTTACTGAAGAAGAGGATGCTGCAAAATTGACGATATCGGCAGACAGGCGCTTTTCAGCTAATTCAAAAGAAAGACGCGTACGGGTTGAGTTCTCAAAGAACACATTGGCAATGGTAATATCACGTAAAGAAGGTACTTTTTTGATTGGACGGTTCAGTACTTCCTTGAAATTTGCAGCCGTATCCAAGATCAATTGGATATCGTTGCTATTTAAATCCTTGATACCTAATAAATGGCGGGTACTAAGTTGTTCAGATGTTGACATTTGTTAAACAATAAAATCTTTCTATTTCTTTTCGGTGATCAACACAATACTATCGTTATCATCCACCTCTTTCCAGCTTACAATTACTTTTTGCGAATCAATCGAGTCGACCTGTATACCTATATAGTCCGGTTGGATAGGAATCTGTCTCGAAAAACGACGGTCTACCAAGACCATTAATTCAATTCTGTTCGCCCTACCAAATGCTTGGATCGCATCCATCGCAGAACGGATAGTCCTTCCGGTCCAAAGTACATCATCAACCAAGATGACATCCTTGCCCTCTATTATAAAATCAATTACCGTACTGTTCGCAGCTAATGGACTGGCGCCTTTCATCCTGAAATCATCACGATAGAAAGTAATATCCAAAATACCCAATGGCACTTGAACTCCGGTCATTTCTTTGATTTCCTGTACTAATCTTTCAGCTAAATAGGTACCTCGAGGTTGAATTCCAATGATTACAGCGTTGGAGAAATCTCCATGGTTTTCAATTAATTGTTGAGACAATCGCTTGAGCGTAATCTGAAACTTCGGTCCATCTAATAATATCGATTGTTTCATCTATGGATTTATTTAGGCAAACTTAAGGCATTTTTTCCAAAAATCGTAATCTAAGCCACATTGGATTGGAAAAAATAAGGCAGCATAAGATGGTTTAGTGAATGCAGGATGCAAAGGATGTTTTGAACCAGGATGGAAAGGATCAGAGGATGGACCAAGATTTGGATTTGAACCAGGATGCCCTTCGGCAAAGCTCAGGGTACGGGATGAGAGGATGGACCAAGATCATAAATAACATTGGCACCCAAAACAATTTTTAAACCCATTACTCTATTGGCGTATCGAATACGCCCTCCGCTAATGTCCTGTCATCGTTAACCAAAGGTTAACGAACTGTACGCCAATGCAGGCTTTAAACTCATCAAGAGATTAGCCCTATACTTTTAAACCAGGATCTCATCAACAAGCTGCCAATGAACATGTTAGTTAGAACTGTGTTTGTAGTCTTTCACGCCCATATTTATTTATCAGAAGGATATTTTTATCCGCCATACATCCCCAGCGGGGATGAATTATTTTAGCAATGGTTTTAAACAATATAGGGTTAATGCAAAAACGATGTTCGATTAATCGAACATCGTTTTTGCGCGACCTCCAGGCTAACGTGCCATGTTTGCTAAAATAATGGAACCCCGATAGGGTTCTATATTTAAATTAAAAGAGCTAATTTATTTTCATTGCCAACATGCTGACATCACCTTCCAATAAATTTAGCCCAAATTTTTAATTCTCTCTACAAAAAAGGATGGCCATCTTTTCAGACGGCCATCTTTATTTTATACACTCATAACTTTATCTATCGCTCATACCAAAATATCTTGACACAAATGAATCATTAATCTTTTGATTCGGGTAATTTTTGGACAAGTACTCTATAGATTCTTTAGGCAATAAAGTAATCCTAATATCTACCTTCATTTCTACGTCTAAATAGCTCATTAATTGACTCTTCGAATACGTCCCTGGAATAGAAACCATCCTGTCAGACCCAATAAATAATTGGCCTGAACTACTATAATATCTGATCATTGATGGAGCAATCATCAACATGTAATCGCGAGCACCTACTTTATATTGTTTAATGATTTCCTTCTTATTACTTGGATCCAAAACAAACCATTCACCTCCATTTATCCTTGCCTCATATGTTACAATCCCATTGCTATAATATTGTTGAATATCACCTACATTAATATAGACATCCGCTGTAGTAGAAGAATATGTAGAATAACCAGGTATCCAAGTTGTAGAATAATCAGAGCATGCATCACAATTTCTTGAATAATCAAAGTACTCTTTAATTAAGACCCTTTTCTGTAGAGTTGAAGATCCCTTTAAAGAAATTGGCGATCCCCAACCATTATTAGTTTTTGGTCCATAAAAATCCATTTTTGAAAGATCGATATAGAAATCTCCTAGATTACCGGAATAAAAACTTGGAACAACTTTTCCACTTAAGATAGTATTACCGTTTGTCCCATTTTGACCGTTTACACCATCTGTCCCATTTTGTCCATTTTGACCGTTCTGACCATTAAGACCATCTTTTCCATTTAATTCTATCGCTGTTCCCCAATTCCCCGATTTTTTAGGACCAAAAAGCTTTTTAGAATTTAAATTCAGGTAAAAATCACCGTCTTTCCCAATTGCGCTGGTTGGATCAGTCGTTCCACTTAAAATGGTACTTCCGTTTTCACCTTTAATCCCTTGGGATCCTGCAGCACCCGGAAGGCCTTGTTCACCCTGAGCACCTTGAGGACCTGGAGCACCTTCTTTTTCACAGGCAGAAAAACTTAATAATAGAGCAATGCAGATCGCATTAAATACTAGTTTCATATGATTAATAATTATGTTTGATTTGCCGCAAAAGTAGCCATACAAACATATTTAAGCATACGGTTTACCGTAATTCAATAAATAATAAATTGTTATCGGAGGTGCTTTTTTGGGGAGGGATAAGGCCAATTTGGCCCTTGATCCATCCTCTCATCCATCCCATCCTGATTCATTCCATGATCTTGGTCCATCCTCTCATCCCGTACCCTGAGCCCTGCCGAAGGGCATCCTGGTTCAAATCCAAATCTTGGTCCATCCTCTTATACCTTCCATCATGGTTCAAATGCCTAACGGGCGAATGCAATTCGCCCCTACCAAGCGTATTAAACTGCGGAAAATAACATGGCCCGCCTGATAGCGGATAAATCCCCCATCCCCACAAAAAAAAGGGTTGCCGTTCGGCAACCCTTTTTCCTTTCAAAGCAAAAATCTTATTGACTTGCTGCTTCGTATAACGGTCTATAAGTTTCAAAGATCTGATTAACTTCTTTCAAGAGATCTTGTTGTTTGGCATCCGTCAATACTCTTTGGTAATTCTGGATTGCTGCCAAGCCGAAACGCATATTTCTAAATTCAAGGTTAGGCTTAGTTTCAGCGATGTTCATGTAGTAAGCCATATTTTCGCGAAGAAATTTCAGGTTTCTTTTCACGATTTCATTTGCTTTCTCGGCTTCACCTGATTTGTACATAGCATCAATCAAAGAGGTATAAGAGAACACTTCCGACATCAAGTAAGGACGCTTAGGCAAATTCTCATAAGCATTGTTCACCAATTTCTTAGCCTCGGTATTCTTGCCCATTGACAATAGGTTTTGAGCCGTTTCGCCAAAGATATTACCAGCATACATGCTGATATAGCGGTATGAATCTGGATCTAGGTATTTGGAATGAGCGATATTACCCCAAGTGAATTTGTTGATGATATTATTGTAAGTTCCCTCCACATCGGTAATCGGTCCTGAAACTTCACCTTCAGCAGCTAATGCAACTGGCATCAGGCGCATGGCAAAACCTTCTGAAACCAAGAACTTCTCTAGACCGATCATATTCTCTTCTGGAGTAGTTGAAGTAAAATAGATAGGACGCTTCCATCCGTTGTTTGCCAATAGAGCCATGATCGAAAGGTCAGCTCTACTTACGATACCTCCACTGTAATTCCACTGCATGGTATCGACGATCGCATCTTCCCACTCCTTAGGTACTACTTTGTTAGCGATTACAGCTTGCTTATCAATCTTCAACTGCATATTCTTCGTTGGAAGGATATTTGCCCAATCTCCACTTTGCAACTGAACCTTATATTGTTGTTCATCGGAAAGCATGATTTGCAATAGATCCTCAACATCTACATAGCCAGGGATATTCATATCACTGAAGTAGATTACATCACGAACACCATCCTTGATTTTCTCAGGATCGATGTTCAATGGCAATGCATCTGCATCATTTACCTTGTGCATCATCTGTTTCATGTACCAATCTGCACTTAATAAACTTAAGTTCACGACACGCACATCCGTACGGAAACCTTCAACCTCTTGAACATACCATAATGGATAGGTATCGTTGTCACCATAACTGAACAGGATGGCATTCGGCGCACATGATTCCAGATAATTCTTTGCCATATCACGGGCCAAGAATTTCTCCGAACGGTCATGGTCATCCCAGTTTTGGCTAGCCAATAGAACCGGTCCGCAGAGTAGGGAAACGGCAGTTGCCCCAATGGCCGCATTTTTGGCATTCACTTTCTTCGATAATAAGTCTGCAATCCAGATGACACCCATACCAACCCAGATACAGAACGCATAGAAGGAACCTGCATAGGCATAATCCCGTTCCCGTGGCTGCAAAGGAGTTTGGTTGAGGTACAATACGATGGCAAGACCTGTAAAGAAGAACAATAAGGTCACTACAGAAGCATCACGTTGCTGTTTCTTGAACTGCCACATTGCTCCTAAGATTCCCAAAATCAATGGTAGGAAGAAATATGTATTTCTACCTGCATTTTCCAATTCTGAAGTTGGAAGGGCATATTGACCCCCCAATCTTGCATTATCTATCGGCTTGATACCCGAAATCCAGTTACCTTCGGTAAATGAACCCTGCCCTTGTTGGTCATTTTGACGACCTACGAAGTTCCACATAAAGTAGCGGCTGTACATCTGTCCAATCTGATAACCAAAGAAGAACTTTAAGTTATCGACCATCGTAGGTACTTCATCCGGACCTAAGTTCAAGAACTCTCTATAATAGGATTCATGTTTATCGGAATATATACGTGGAAACAAGGTACTGTGGCTCCATGTATAATCGAATTTTTTCTTCGCTACGACATATTTATTTCCATCCTTACGGTAGATATTTCCTGTCTCAAATACATCAGTAGGTTTAGCATCAAAGTACCTTCCTTTTAACAGAGGCTCATCGCCGTATTGTTCACGGTTTAGGTAACTTAAGAAGGTAAACACGTTGTCAGGATCAGAGTTGTTCAAGGTTGGGTTCGCCTTTGCCCTTACCATGATCATGGTAAATGAACTATATCCAAAGATTACGAATGCCAAACTCAACAAGGAAATATTCAAGATAGGTTTTACGTTTTTCCAGGAATACCAGATACCGAAAAGCAACAGACCAGCAACCAATAAAGTGAAGAAAGTAGCACCTGTACCAAATCCAAGACCTAGACTGTTTACGAAAAACAGGTCAGAAAAAGCTGCAAATTTGATCAGAAATTGAATTACTCCCCATAAAACCACGGCTAATACAATAACCCCAATGATCAAGGCTTTGGCAATACCGCCTCCAGTAACTTTGGATGTTCTTCTGAAATAGATCACCAATGCTATCGCTGGAATAACCAATAAGTTCAATAAGTGAACGCCAATAGATAGTCCCATCACATAAGCAATTAGGATCAACCAACGGTCTGCGCCTGGCTCATCAGCTTTAGCTTCCCATTTTAGTATGGCCCAGAACACGACTGCAGTACACAATGAAGACATGGCATAAACCTCAGACTCAACTGCTGAAAACCAGAATGTATCCGAGAAAGTATAAGCCAATGCTCCTACAACCCCTGCTCCCATGATCTTGATCAGATTACCTTCTGAGATTTCCTCTTTAGCGCTCAAACTAACATAAGCTTTCTTGGCAAGTGCAGTAATGGTCCAGAACAAAAAGGTAATGGTCAAACCACTACAAACTGCCGACCCCACATTCATCCAATATGCAATTCGGGAATTGTCACCCATGGCAAGATTGGAGAATAAGTTTTGGATCATCAAAAATAAGGGTGCCCCCGGCTGATGCACAATTTGTAATTTGTACGCCGAAGCAATAAATTCACCTGTATCCCACCAGCTTGTTGTCTTTTCAAGCGTCAAAATGTAAGTCAGTGTAGCAATAATACCCACTACCCATCCTAACAGGTTATTGATTTTTTTATAGTTCATACTAAAATATAGAAGGGTTTTCTAAAAATTATGCTTCGAAAATAAGGAATACAAATTATAATTAGACAAATAGTTTCTAATTTCTAGCAGTAAAAACCCATAATCTTAGCTACCGATAGTCTAATGAAAGATAAAGTGAAAAAATATCGGCTTGAAAATCAGTATATTTAATAATTAACGCACTTTTTTATTTGCAGAATAGAAAACTCGACGTATATTTGCATCGTCAAAAGGGAACAACCTGATGACAAAACCACAAAAGTTTGCCCAATAGTATAATGGTAGTACGACGGTTTTTGGTGCCGTTTGTCTTGGTTCGAATCCAGGTTGGGCAACTCAAAAAAAGGCTTGAAACAATGTTTCAAGCCTTTTTTGGTTTTATGGAAAACCGAAATACCAAAATCTTTAAAACTTTGATAATCAGCTATTTGATTCATGTGGCTAAAAATTAGGATTTCAGAAGTTACTACACAATCCAAAACCAGCAGCCATTCGAATCTTATTCTGCAAAACAGAAGTTTCAGTCTTGCTTTTATCCCAGTCTTATTCGAGACATATTCGGGAATTAACCGAAAATCCTAAGCCGAGACGTCCACTACTGATTAGGTCATTTTGCGAAATTTCGGAATATGTCTCGAATAAGGCTAAAGAAAAACCCAAAATCTCTGCTTAAAACAATCTAGGAACAGGCTAATTAAACCCATGCAGAAATGCTATATTCGAATATTATGGAACTCCACCCTCCTATTATTAGGTATTTTTTAATGCGAGTTATTTAAGCATATTTGACTTTTGCTACTCACATGAAAAAAAGCTTCTACCTTTTTCTTTTTCTTCATATCAGCATTGGGGTATTTGGACAGCAATCCTTAAAGCCACACCCGATTGTGGATAGCTTAATCCATGTACAAAAAACAGGGAAAACAGACAGCATCAAAGCGCGAGCAAACTTTCTGCTTTCTGATTATTATTATAAAGATACAACACTCTCCAAAGCCTACCTAGAATCGGGAAGAAAGTTAATACAGAACAACAATTTACTGATCGGTCTTTACCACCATTATTATGCAGGCATTTATTTTTACCTAGATTCTGAAATTGCCATTCGGGAATATCAATCCGCTATTGAATTCTTTGAAAAAGTACATAGCAAGGAAAGTCTTGCCTTTCAGGCGAAATCATGGCATAATATCGGGGTACAATACCAATTCCTTGGAGAACCTAAAAGGTTTATAGAAATCTTGATCGACCATAGCATCCCCCTTTCCCAAAAGGCACAGGATCATGGTCAGACTGCACTCTATTTAGGCGAGATTGGGATGATGCTCATGAATAACCAGGATTACCAGACTGCTTCCCAATATTTTCATAAAGGATTAAAGACCATGGAGGCTCATCCGCCCGTAGATCAGGCAGATCATTTGGAAATACTCGTCAATACCGCTCGGAATTTTCTATTCCTAAAAAAACTGGATTCCGCAAAAATATTTATTGACAGAGCGGAACAGGTCGCTATGGAAATCAGGGACAACAGCCTTTACTATGATTTCATTGCCGTCAAGTCCAATCATCTCAATGAATCAAATCAGTTCTTAGCTGCAAAAAAAATATTATTACCCGCTATTGAATCGGCAAAGAGGGATAATGTATCCGATTCGCATACCTATAAAATCAATGCACTTTACTTCCAGCTGTACAAGGCCTATTTTGGTAGCAACAATTTCCTACAAGCCAAGGACGCTCTTTACAAAGGCATGAAATACGAGCCCTATAAATCGGCAATCAACACGGTTATTCGATATTCCAAACTGGCCGAGGTTTATGAGAAGCTTCATGATTACCCATCGGCCTATAGATACGCGCGTCAGGCATTTCAGATCAGGGACTCCGTCTATAATGAGGATTCCAGGAAGGAAATCAACGCCATGGAAAAAAGATTGCAATTGTCGCAAAAGGAAAGACAGATCAACCAACTCAAATCTGACAACGAGCAGATCAGTTTAATCCACAAAAATCAACAGTTAATTCACAGTCTAATAGCAGTAGGGAGCTTTATTCTCCTTTTGCTGGTTCTTTTCTTGATCTATGTTTTCCAAAACAATAGACGGACGAGCAAAATAAAGCTCAATATGTTGGAGCAACAGAATAAAATCGAGGTAGCACAGGCAGTCATGCATGCCGAGGAGAATGAAAGGCACAGGATAGCCCGAGAATTGCATGATGGATTGGGCGGAACCTTATCAGCCATCAAGTATAAATTATCGATGGATTCCGAGAGCAACACGCCGGCATTGATGAAGGAAATCAACAAGCAATTAGAAAACTCGATATCAGATCTCAGGGGTATTTCCAGGAACCTGATGCCGGGTACTTTAATACAGTCTGGATTGGATATAGCACTCAAGGATCTTTGTGCATCCTTAGCCACGGAACACCTACAGGTGGAATATCATTCCTTTACAATCCAGGACAGCCTTTCAAAAGATAAACAACTAAATATCTATAGGATAATCCAAGAATTGCTGACCAATAGCATCCGACATGCTGAGGCTAGTAAGATCTTGGTTCAGTGCAGCCAGGCAGAAAATAAATTTTTCATAATGCTTGAGGATAATGGCAAAGGATTTGACAAAGAAATCTTGAAAAACAACATGGGGATGGGAATAAACAATATCAGAAGAAGGATTGATCTGATGCAGGGAATTTTTGAATTGGATTCCACGATTTCCGAAGGGACAACGGTTAATATTGAATTAAATGTCTGAAGGAAGGAAAAAACTAGCATTAGTCGACGATCATCCTATCGTAATTGAGGGACTTAAATCAGTTCTGTCCAAATGGAACAGGCAATATGATTTAATCTGTTTCTCTAATGGCCTTTCTATTTTAGATTATTTGCATGATCATCATATCGATATTGTCCTATTGGACATTTCTCTGCCAGACATCAATGGCCTAGAAGTCTGCAAAAAAATAAAGATAGAAAGTCCGAGGACAAAAGTCATTGGGTTGAGTAATCAAGCTGAGTACAGCGTAATCTCCATGATGCTTGAAAACGGGGCTTCGGGTTTTCTACTCAAGGAGGTTCCGTCGCAAGAAATTATGGAAGGATTGGACCAAGTGGTAAGAGGTGAAACTGCTTTGAGTGCGGAGGTCAAGAACATCCTGTCGAGCCAGTCGAAGCAGACCCAGAGTTTGCCTTCGCTTACGAAGCGGGAAAAGCAATTGATTCAATTGCTGGCTCAGGGAAAAACGACTAGCAAAATTGCTTCTGAACTATCCTTGAGCAAATTTACAGTAGATACTTACCGTAAGAATCTGCTGCAAAAGTTCAATGTCAAAAACAGCAGTGAACTATTGGTGTTACTCATAGAGAACAAGATGATATAATTCGTTGATAACAAATGCATCAAAATTTAAAAAAGAGCGAAAAGGATGTAAGGATATTGTAGGCAAACCCTATTCATATTTTATATTCTGAAACATTTATCTAACTTTGCGGCTACATAAAGTTAATAGGCTCAAAAGAAGCTTTAAAATGCTGCAGAAATCGAAATATCAATATAAAAACCCCAATAAATCATTTCACCATGCCTTTGCAATTTAACACCGTAAAATTATTTGCTGGTTCAGGAACTTTAGAACTAGCAGGCAAGATTTCAAAATCTTACGGAAAACCCCTAGGAGACATGACTTTGTCGAAGTTTTCTGACGGCGAAATTCAACCATTCTACAACGAATCTGTTCGAGGTAGTGATGTGTTTTTAATCCAATCTACCAATCAACCCACAGACAATCTATTAGAGTTATTGTTGATGATCGATGCAGCTAAGCGTGCTTCAGCGCATTACATCACGGTAGTTGTTCCCTATTTTGGGTATGCACGTCAGGATCGTAAGGACAAACCACGTGTTGCAATAGGAGCAAAAATGATCGCAAACCTAATCACTGCTGCTGGTGCACACCGCATCATGACCATGGACTTGCATGCTGCTCAGATTCAAGGATTCTTCGATATCCCTGTTGATCACTTAGATGGTGCCATTATCTTCGTTCCATATATCAAATCGTTGAAATTGGAAAACTTGATGATCGCTTCTCCAGACATGGGTGGATCTTACAGAGCTCGTACTTTTGCTAAATTCTTCAATGCAGAGGTTGTTATCTGTGACAAACGCAGAAAACGTGCTAATGAAATTGAATCGATGTCCATCATCGGTGATGTTACAGGACAGGATGTGGTATTGATCGATGATATCTGTGACACTGCAGGGACGCTTTCAAAAGCTGCTGCCCTAATCATGGAAAATGGTGCAAGATCTGTTCGCGCAGTATGTACACATGCTGTATTATCAGGTAAAGCATATGAAACCATTGAAAACTCCGTATTATCAGAAATGATTGTTACCGATACGATCCAACTGAATCCGGAGAAGGCTGCTCAAAGTACAAAAATCAAGGTTCTTTCTACCGCGGATCTATTTGCAAATGCTATCAAGAATGTAAATGAACATGGTTCTATTTCGGATTTATTCGACGTTAAATAAACCATTATTCTCATAGAACAAGGGAAAGGATGCTTCAAAAAGGCATCCTTTCTTCTTTATGGAGATGTAGCCCTCAGATTAACAGCAATTTATTTTCGCATTAGGGCCAAAAAATCTTTCAGCAATTCAATTTAATGATTATCTTTGCACCTCAAATTTTAATATATTAAAACATGAAATCAATTGCTATTAGCGGTTCTGCAAGACAGAACGTAGGGAAAAGAGATGCTAAGGAATTGCGTTACGAGGGAAAAATCCCTGCAGTTCTTTACGGTGGTAAAGAACAAACACATTTCTCGGTATCCGCAGCTGATTTGAAACCAGTTCTTTACACTCCAGAAGTTATCTTCGTAGAATTGGAAATCGGTGGCAAAAAATCAAAAGCTATCGTTCAAGAAGCTCAATTCCATCCATTAACTGACGAAGTTACTCACGTAGACTTCTTACAATTATTTGATGACAAAGAAGTTTCTGTGAACATTCCAATCAAATTGGTAGGTACTTCTCCAGGTGTTAAAATGGGTGGTAAATTAGTTCAAAAATTACGTAACCTTCGCGTTAAAGCTCTTCCTAACAACTTACCTCAAGAAATCGAGGTTCCTATGGAAGGTCTTGAAGTTGGTAAATCTTACCGCGTAGGCCAAGTAGCTTTAACTGATGCTAAAGTATTAAACAACGCTGACGATACGATCGTTTCCGTTACTATGTCACGTGCTCTTCGTCAAGCTGAGCAAGAAGCTGCGAAAGCTGCTAAAGGTGGTAAAAAATAATTTACTGGCACAGTATAAAAAAATTGAAGGCATCGAAATATCGATGCCTTCTTTGTTCAAACTAAATATATAAGAGTTAAATGTTTCCTAGATCTTGGATGCTTCTTTTTCAATAGAATCTATGGTTGGAGCATAGTCGACCCCTAAACCTTCCTGTTGGTAGACCAATTCGCCCTGAGCATTGAATAAGCTGATGATATTGGAATGCGAGAAATCAATTGGCGATATCTGTTTATAATTCACCGCCAAGGTTGCTGCAAACTCCCGGGTATCTTCCTCATTGGACCTCAGGAATATCCATTGCTCCCCATCCATTTCATTTTCAATGGCAAATTGCTTGAGCCTTTCCGGCGTATCGACCTTAGGATCAATACTGACCAATAAGAATTTAATCTTGTCCTTGTTCTTGGACTTCACCGTTTTTTCAATATGGCGCATATCGGCGACCAATCTTGGGCATGCAGCCTTACAGGATGTATAGATCATGACCGCGACCACGACATTTCCCTTTAGATCTTTTAGTTCCATTTCTTGCCCATTCTGGTTGGTCCAATGCGAGGGGAGGTTATAAACGGAGAGATCAGAAAGTGAATCAGTCAGGGTAGGCTGTTTGAGCTCTACCTGGGTGCTCGTTTCAGCATTTTGGCAAGCTTGAGCCAATAACCCGAACGCAAACAAGGCCATTAATAAATTCTTCATCATATCATTATCTATTTTACATCTCTTGCGCAGCGAAAACCAAGGTTTCTACCGCTATAGGAAGCTTTCATGCTTCCCCGAAAAGCATAGCGCATAAAGGCAGCGTAGTTCATGAGGTCGGAGGCATTTACGGAAGCTCCTCCGCAGAACAGGTTCCCATCCTCCCCTTTATCCTTCCTGGACTCACCGGTCAAGAAGATACTGTTAAAATCGGAAGTCCATTCCCAGACCAATCCATGCATATCATATACACCCCAATAGTTTTTAAAGGTACTCCCTACTTCATTATCATAGGTCCTAGCCGTCTCATACCAACTTAGGATATATTGATTATAGGATTTTTTGGTCCTTGCATCCATGGTTTTGGCATCCGACATCGCTGCATACTCCCATTCATCCATGGTCGGCAAACGCATTCCTTTACTTTCACAGAACTTTTTGGCGGCATACCAGGACACATTGGTCACTGGAGACTTAGCCTTTGCCGGTGCATAATCAAAATCAGACTTCCAATAAGCCAAATAGCTTTTATCAGCAAACAATTTTTTGATCTGCGATTTGCTATAGCTTTTATTTGTCTTCAAAAATTCCAGGTATTCCTGATTGGTGACCGGGAAAACATCCAGATAGAAAGCTTTCACTGCAACGGGTCGCTTATCTGCCGTACCATATAATGGCACATAGCTACCCTTTTTGATCAGGACCATATCTTGTGCTTGGGCGGCCTGAAAACTGAGCAGGCCCAACAGTAGATATCTAAAAATTTTCCACATCATCAATTCTCCTAGAGTCTGGGTAAGCTATAATACAACTCCCAAACGATATTATTTTGCGCGACGATCCCTCACATTAATAGGAGTTACGAAAGTCTTATTATTGTCCCAATTGTTATATACATAGTTCAACACATCGGCAACTTCTTGATCAGACAAAGCCTGTCCGGGCATAACGGAGTTATATTTCTCGCCATTTACGGTTATCTCACCCTTCAATCCGAACAAGACCGCATCGATTGCTTTTTCTTTATTGTTGTTCAAGAAATCAGACTTTGCCAATGGAGGGAATACACCCTTGATCCCTTGCCCCTCACTCTGGTGACAAGCCAAACAGGTTCTGCCAAAGATTGCCTTTCCATCGGCGATGGATTGATTTGGTGTTTTGGCAATAACGGATGTTTTCTTAGCCTTTTTAGGCATATGTTGAATGGTACCTCCTTCTGGCAGATAGATTCCTTCCATGATTTTACCTGAATAGATCTGGTGGTTTTCTTCACCTTCCACTTTCAGCATACCCAAGGCACCTTTGTTGAAGGCACGGAATATGGAGTGATCCACCAAAACCAGGGTACCTGGTACTTCGACCTTAAATTCTACCATGGCGGCACCTCCTGCGGGAATAAGGGTTGTTTGTACATTTTCGTTGATCAGATCCCCGCCTTCCACATGCACCCTATCAAAAATTTCACCGATAACATGGAAGGAGGAAACTAAGTTAGGACCACCATTTCCAACGAAGAGACGGATCGTTTCACCAACTTTTGCCTGTAGTGCATTTTCATTGACCAATGCATTCACATTACCGTTGAAAACTACATAATCAGCTTCTTCTTTGATTGCTTTATTCATATCAAATGCCTGCAAGCCTTGCTCCCCATAGGAACCTTCTGTGTAGAAATCGCCTTGCATCACATAGAATTCCTTATCCACTGGAGGCAATCCACCTTCTGGTTCGACAAGGATCAAACCGTACATTCCATTGGCAATGTGCATACCTACAGGTGCTGTAGCACAGTGATAGACATAAAGACCAGGGTTCAAGCACTTAAAGGAGAATGAAACCTCATGCCCAGGGGCCACCAATGAGGATTCAGCACCACCACCGGGACCTGTTACGGCATGTAGGTCAATATTGTGAGGCAGTTTGTTGTCGGGGTGGTTCTTAAGCAAAAAGTCAACCTCATCCCCTACTCTGGCGCGGATAAACTGGCCAGGAACGGACCCTCCAAAAGTCCAGTAGGTATATTTAACACCATCGACCATCTCACCTTCTAATTCCAATATTTCAAGGCTTACTTTTAGTTTTGCCGCATCTCGTTTTCCGACAGGTTTTGGCACTAAGGGTGGCGAAGTCAGCTCCGCTACGATTTCCCCTTTTACGGGAATCTTGGTCGTATCAACCTGTTTATTTTCTGCAGAATGCTTGCAGGCAGTAAATGCCATGGCAACTCCTAATAGTATACTAAATAAAGTGAATTTGTTTTTCATGTTCCAGCATTATTGTTAATTAATCTTCCTCTTTCTTACTAATTAAAAATACCGCAAAATTGAGTGTTTTTAAATGACACTAACCATACAAAAAAGTGGTCTTCATTACATTTTCATGACAAAAATCCTGACGAAAATCATGCAGCAAAAAAGCTGGCTGAAAACGGAAAAAAGAGGCTTTGGGAGAGCCTCTTTTTTCAATAAAAAATTTATTCAACGGTGTTTAAGGATTTTTGCTGGCGCAAAAATTGAGTCAAAATTTATGGAGAATCTTATTTCGTATTTTCCTCTAATCGGATAGATTTGGGAAATAGGATATTGTTTTCTAGGTGTATATGTTTATGTAGATCTTGTTCAAAGTCGTGAAGCATATCAAAGGCTACGCGATAGGTATTGCAGGCATCTTCTGGCGCAGTATAATTGTCTGTCAATTCAGCAATTTTTGCAAAGCGGCCACCTTCAGTCTCGTGTTCATGGATCATCATGCTGATCGGGTTCTGAACCGAGCCGAATCCTGGCTGAACATAGGCTGCTGGATTTGATTTGGTTTCCTCTAATTTTTCAATGTATGGGAACAGAATCTTTTCTTCTTTTTCCAAGTGATGACCTAGGTCCACTGCACTTTCTTCGAACAATTTATTGATTTCATAGAGCTCTGGATGCCTTTCACCATGTACACGAGCCACTTTATTTAAGTAAGCCAAAAGAACCGGTGTTTTTTCGCGCACATATCTATGATGCGTTTTTACGATATAGGATACCAATAAATCCGAAGGCCATGAATTGAAATCTATTTGCTCGCCTGTCGATTCATTCAATACATTGTTTAGGTCATCCAATAAGCTATCCTTATTGATCCCTTTTTTATCGGCAACTGTTCCAATGGCAACTTGGCCACCACAACAGAAGTCCATTCCATACTTGGTAAATACAGCAGCTGTTTTAAAATTCTTTGCCACTACATTTCCGATTTTTTCATTTATTAAGTTTTCCATGATTTTATTGTTTATTATTTTTAAGTGTTAAATCAAATACAAACCAAGCACATGCAAATACCCCGATAGCAAAAACGATGTCCCCAGGGGTTCGCATCCATTTCAGGAATACCATTCCCGGTTCCTGCATCAACTCGGCCGAACGGGCATACCACATACCCTGCCCAATACTTTCAATGGCTTGCCAGATTCCTACAGGCAGTAAACTGAGGAGCGCCATTCCCAACAATCCAATATTTAAGCTCCAGAAACCAACCTTGATCAGTTTATCATTCCATTTGACATCGCGATAAAGACTTCGAAGAACAAAAAGCATCAACCCAATACCAAGCATTCCATACACGCCGAATAAAGCGGTGTGACCATGTAAAGGCGTGGTATTTAAGCCTTGCACAAAATAAAGTGCAATTGGTGGATTGATGATAAATCCAAAGACTCCTGCTCCCAGAAAGTTCCAGAACGCAACGGAAATCAAGAAATAGATTGGCCATTTGTAATCTTCCAACCATTTGGTGGCTTTTGAAATCTTATAGTTATGATAGGCTTCAAACCCAATGATGGTCAACGGAACCACTTCCAAGGCACTGAAGGTGGCACCCAAGGCCATAACTGCAGTTGGCGTTCCTGAGAAATATAAATGGTGGAAAGTTCCGAGGATACCGCCCGACAAGAATATGATGGTGGAGAACAACACGCTGGAAGTTGCACTCTTAGGCTTCAATAACCCTAAGCGAACGAACAGAAATGCCATAACCACGGTTGCAAATACTTCGAAGAAACCTTCTACCCATAGATGCACTACCCACCAGCGCCAATATTCCGCGATGGCTAAATTTGTCTGTCTGCCCCACATCAGACCCGCTCCATAGAACAGTGCAATGGCCGAACAGGAAATAAGGAACATCACGATCAGGTTCTTTTCTTCGCCACCCTTTTTCAAGATCGGCAGCAATGGTCTCACCATTAAGGCTAACCAGACGAAGAGCCCAACGAAAAGGAAAATCTGCCAGAACCTTCCTAGGTCCACATATTCATACCCTTGATGGCCAAACCAGAAGTTTTGGACCAAGTCCAGTTTCTGCATGACACCGTACCATTGCCCAACCATGGAACCAACCACGATGATCAATAGCGCGATAAAAAGAAAGTTCACGCCGAAGACCTGGAATTTAGGGTCCTTTCCGGAAACTGCTGGTGCAATGTAAAGCCCTGTAGCCAACCATGCGGTTGCAATCCAGAAGATGGCCAATTGGGTATGCCAGGTACGGGTAACTGAATATGGAAGGAATTGATCGATCGGAATTCCGTACAGTCCATCCCCTTCTACGCCATAGTGTGCTGTGACGATCCCTAAACCGACCTGTACCAGCATCAAGAGACTGACTACCCAGAAGTATTTCTTTACCAACTTCATGGATGGTGTTACTCCCTGTCTCAACAAAGGATCTTCAGCTGGATAGAGCAGTTCATCTTCTGCTCCGGCTCTAACTTGCCATAAAACCAATGCACCCACACAAAAGATCAATAAAATGATACTTACTCCTGACCATGCTAATAAGTCCATGGTCATTTCATTGCCCACTAATTTCTCGTTAGGCCAGTTATGGGTATATGAAACCTTAGAACCGGGCCTTTCAGTCACGGTTGCCCAAGTAGCCCAGAAGAAAAAGGCATTTATCTTATGCATCCTTGCTTCATCCTTAATGGAATTCACGGGAATGGCATAATCCTTTCTCAATTGGTCAAATTTGGGATCATTGGTAAATAACCCTTTGTAATATGCTGAAAGTGCCTTGATGGCAGAAACCCGATCAGCATCGATGCTAATGGTATTGCTAGCAGCATCGAAGGTATTCTTCCTGATTTTAGATTTTAAGCGGGTTGCCAACATGGCCTGTTGATCTTCGCCTATTTTATCATATGGTTTAGAAAATTCATTATTTGCATAGATGTCCAATATATGTAAGGCTTCGCGGTGCAACCAATCTGCAGTCCAGTCTGGAGCGACATAAGCACCATGTCCCCAAATGGATCCTACTTCTTGACCACCTATACTTTGCCAAATGTTCTGGCCATCTTTAATATCTTGTTCCGTAAAAATAGTTTCTCCAGATTCATCGACGATTTTTTCTGGAATTGGCGGGGAAACTTGGTAGATCTCATAACCGTAGTATAGCAGTACAGAAAATGACAATACTACCACGAGGATAAAGGCCCACCATAATTTTTTCTCTCTTTTCATTCGTTAAAGGCTTTAGCATGATAAGATGGCCCCATTGCTGGGGACCATCCAAAAAATTGTTTCAAACTATTCGGCTATGATCTTTCCTTTCATTACCGCCAGGTGACCAGGGAATGAACAGATGAAATCATAGGTTCCTGGGCTTTCTAGGGTAAAGTCGATTTTGCTCTCTTCGCCGCCACCAATTAATTTGGTATGCGCTAGAACATCCGTTGTTGCAGGGACATAGTCTGTAGCTTGTGCCTTTATTGCCTCTTCTCCGAACTTAATGGGATCAGTACCTAGTTTCAAAACAACCAAGTTATGTCCCATCACTTCTTTTTTCATGGTACCAACGTGCTTTAAAGTAAGACTGATTGGCTCTCCGGCTTTGACATGTAATTCATTTACATTGAACTGCATTTGATCGTTGCTTTCTACCACAATGGTATTTGAAGTTGCGGAAGCAGCCGATTCAGGCTCAGCTGCAGGAGCAGGAGTTTCGGTTGCTGTTGCTTCGGTAGCATGTGAACTGTGATCGGTAGCATCAGATTTTGGTTGTTCTGAATTGCCACATGAAGCTAAAAATAAGCATGAGCATAATGCAAGAGTTCCAATGTTAAAGGTAGTTTTCATATAATGTGTTTTGTATTTAAGACAAAATTGTCTTTTTTATCCCTTGAAAAAAATTCCATCGGTCACATTTTTCAGTGATGCTAGTAATATTTTACTTTTATTCAACATTAAGGCGAGGATGGAAGGTCATTTACGAGCAGCGCTTAAGGGAGATTGGGCAATAAAAAAACCTTCAGGAATCACGCTGAAGGTTTGATTAGAAAGAAGTATTTATATTTTACTGAATTTCAAGGATTAATTAAGGATTTATCCTGAGCAAATCTTGAATATTTCTACCTGCTGCCTGCATTTGAACGGCAGAACTCTCCGGGATATATTTGATAAGGAGATCAAAGGAAGCATTCTCACGAAATTTATTGAATTCAACTGGATTGGCTTGGCCAGACGCAAGGATTTCATTCCCTTCCCATAATACCTGCAAAAAATTGTTTTTAGTATCGGTATTAAAACCTACTTTATAAGGGGAAATCCGGTATTTTAAATTGATAGTGGGACTACCATAATTTACATATTCCCCATTTTTCACGAGTTCATTCCATTGATAACGGAAGTAATTTGAATAGAAGACGCCATTATCAAGGATGGGATCATTGTATCTCCAATATATAAAGCTGATTCCTTTATTGATGTTGACACTTCCCAAATTAATTTCATTATTTAAATAAGAGAAATTGGGTTTGGTCACATCATAATCCTCCCCTTCTTTTGCAGGAAGGGAGAACTTCACATTTTTAATCAGGAAAACATGTACGCCTGAATTTTGAGTACTGGCTAAGGGATATGAGGCACCCCAGTTATCAAGGTTCTTTGGTCCGTGGATAGTTAGTGTCGATAGATTAAAATAGAGGTCCCCAACTTTACCTATGTTCATGGTTGGAGCTACATTTCCACTCAACAAACTCAATCCGTCTTTTCCATTTTCTCCAGGTTCCCCCTGTGCCCCTTTTAATGAGGTGGGGTTGCCCCATGAATTTGCTGTTTTTGGTCCATAGATATTGGTAAGTGCCAAGTCTATATAATAATCACCAGGATTTCCCAGATTGGCTGCTGGAGGGGTAGTTCCGCTAAGGACCTTTGTTCCATCCAATCCTTTGGTTCCCACTTCGCCTTGTTCACCTTTATCACCTTTATCACCTTTTGGTCCTTGCTCTCCATCTTTAGAGCAGCCTAACATTATGGTGAAAACCACAATGAAGAAAAGTATTCTGTTTTTCATGTTATTAATAGTTAGATATATACAAATATAATAATTAGGATAATTAATTAATATTGGGATATTATATTTCATCACACACGTTTTAATCATGCGTTTCACATTTAGTCCTGCCACTATTCTTTTTCATTCTGTTATAATTAAATCCTATTTTTGCAGGCATGAATTATCTGATAGTAGGATTAGGAAATATTGGAAGGGAGTATGCTGATACTCGTCATAATATAGGTTTTATGGTTGCAGACGAACTGGCAAATCAGGCCGGTACGACTTGGTCGACCTTGAAACATGCTTATTATACCGAATACAAGCAAAGAGGTCACAACGTTTTTGTGATCAAACCTACGACCTTTATGAACCTGAGCGGAAAAGCCGTAAACTATTGGATGCAAGAGCTGAAAGTACCGATCCAGAATGTCTTGGTTATCGTGGATGACTTGGCCATTCCTTTTGGATCATTGCGCATCAAACCTAAGGGATCTGCAGCTGGACACAATGGCCTGAAATCCATTGAAGGTTCGGTGGGCGGACAACATTATGCACGGTTAAGATTCGGTATAGGAGATAATTATCCCAAAGGAAGGCAGGTTGATTATGTATTGGGCCCTTTTGATAAGGAAGAACAAAGGGAATTACCCGCGCTGATCGAACATTCCGTCAAAATGGTGAACAGCTTTATCAATATCGGAATTGAGCTGACCATGACTAACTTGAACACAAAATAAATCCTGGACTCTTCCAGATTCCCTAAAGACTTAGGCATTTTTTTCGTATATTATTAGCATATTTACGCGACATCATATATGGATAGAATACGACCTTTTATTACCATTCCGATTATCTTGGTTTTCTTTATTTGGGGATCGACGCAGGCATTTCATTTATTGAGTGCGGCATCTGATTGGGATGTTTTTGTGGGTGTATGTTTGGCTCTCTTGCTGATTGCCATTCTCTATAAGTTCATTATGTATATCTTAAAAAAATAGACCAACCAATTTATTTATGAAAAGAAATCTTATTGCTTTGGGGGCAACCCTTATTATCGCTTTGCTTGTTTGGATCATTTGCACGGAAAGAATTGACGCCGGATATGAAGGTATCAAGGTCAAACTCTATGGTTCTGAAAAAGGTGTTCAGGATGTCAGCCTTGTTACCGGAAGGGTTTGGTACAATCCAGTCACTGAATCGATCTATGAGTTCCCAACCTATGTACAGACAGTCAACTACGAGAACTTTACGGTAAATGCCAAGGATGGTTCGGTCTTTACGGTTGACCCTACCCTATCCCTGCGCGTATTGACAGGCAGTTCACCGAAGATCTTTACCAAGTATAGAAGACCAGTGGACGAAATATTAAACATGACTTTGGTGAATCACATCAAGGATGTGTATAGAATCGAATTCAACAAATATTCCACGGATTCCATCATCAGCAATCGTGAGAAATTTGAAAATGGCGTACAGGATAAAATGGTGAAGTTTTTGGAAGGCGAAGGCTTTATCTTGGAGCAACTGACTTCAGGTATACAGTACCCTGAATCGATCACCCAAGCTATCAATGCCAAAAATGCCGCCATACAGAAGGCACAGCAGGCTGAAAACGAGCTGAAGGTCGTGGAGGCTGATGCCAGAAAAATGATCGTCCAGGCAGAAGCTGAAGCCAAGGCCAATCAATTGAGGCAGCAGACCTTGTCGCCATTGCTGATTCAACAGCAGTTTATTGAAAAATGGGACGGTTCGACTCCACTTTATGGCAACAGCCCAGTGATCTTTAAGGAATTGAAATAATAAAAAGGCAGCCCTAGGGTTGCCTTTCTTGCCTGATTTGATTTAGTAAATAATAATATTTAATAAAAGTCTTTAGTTGGATTTTGTCCCAATGATCAGCACTCCCTTTTCACCTCTTTTCCCATACAAGGCTTTGCCTCCTTGTGGATCCAACTGATTCAAATATTCTATTTGATTATTATCCAACTTGTCAATAGCTTTCTTATTGGCGATCTTTCCATCGATCACAACAAGCTTATCCTTTAGTCCATCTTTGGATAATGTTCCTCTAACCATGGCAGCTCCAGGTTTGCTATTTTGGGTATGTCCAGGATTACTTATGATTACTTGTGTTATCTCAGAGTCTGGATCGCCTTTTACAGTCATTCTCGCAGGTTCAGAACCTGGTTCTCCTTTTACAGTTATTCTTGCAGGTTCAGAGGAAGGTTGGCCTTTAACGGTGATCCGAGGTTCTGAAACAGGTTTCCCAGAGAAAGTTGTTGATTGGAGATTGTTTTTCCTTGCAAATTCTTTTGTTGTGAACTTGATGGTTGGTTTCCCACCATTGGAATCCTTTATAACATGAACATTCTCCAATTCATTTGGGTTCAGTTTTTTATACTCCTCGTGATCGGACTCTTTTTCATCAATGATAATTTTCGTGTCCTTTGGGATTTCTTGGAGCTGGACTTTTGTAATGACCTTTACAGGCACGGAGTCTGTATCATTATTATTATTCGCCCTCATACCTATAAATTCACCACTAAGCTCTTTGGGGCCTTGAGGACCTTTCCCATCGTCTTCTTTCTTGGTTTCGATAACAATTACTCCGTTTTTGGCCTCTTCACCATAACTTTTTGCATCAGCACCTATTAGAACCTTCGAACTTTTAATGGATTTAGGATTAATCGCGTCTATATTGAAGTTTATAGGTAATTTTTCACCATCAAGTATCACTAAAGGACGCTTACTCGGAGTTATATCAACAAAACGGATAGTTCCTCCAGACCTAGGCTTGCCTTGAATATAGTCTGCAAATGCCCTGGTATTTATAATTTTGATGGAATCAAGGTAGGTCGTATCTTTTCGAGGATGCTGAATCATGACCTTTTTGATCTGTTGATTGAGGTCAGTTTCATTCAAAGTGACCACGACACGTTCAATTTTTGCTTCTGCCTGGTTTACCGTAAAGGTAATACCGGCAATGATCAGGACAGGCAACAGGAACACATACTTTCCAAGTTGCAGTTGGGATGATCGTTTTTTGTTCATCATCATAATGCGCTTTTTTAAGGTTTTAAAATTAAACTGATTGCTGATGCCGACCGAAGCACCTTGCTTGGTGACATTCAGCAACGAGTATTGATAGGTCTGTCGGTCCACACCCTTATCCAGAACTTGTTGATCAGTCAAGAATTCTAGATTTTGACGTACGGCTTTGCGCATATACCATACGAAGGGATTATACCAACAGCACAACAATACTATTTCAAACAACAGAACATCGATGCTGTGATGGCCTTTCACATGTACCTGTTCGTGCTTGAAAATATCATATAGCTCCAGATCCTGGTGCTGCTCTTTGTGCAGATAGATTTTATTGAAGAAGGAAAACGGTGTGATCGGGAAAATGACATTCCTAAAGATATAATCTCGCCATTGGGACGGATTAGAATGCCAATGGATACGCAATAAGCTCCCGAGCTGTATCAGCAGTCTGGTCAACAGGACCAGCCCTCCTAGGGCTACCAGATAGACCAAAAGGTCGCTGAGAAAAAATCCTGCTCCTTCTTTGCTTTCCTCTATTAAAGGAAAATATTCCATGATTATTCCTTGCGGGATTGTAATGCGCTTGGCAAACCAAGCTTTGATGTCCAAGAACGGATAAACAAAGGAATAGATGCTTCCGAAGATAAAATAAACCCTATTGAGACGGTAGAAGGTTAGGTTCTTCAAAAGGACCTGGTACCCTAAATAGATTAAGGCCAGCAGCAGGTTTACTTGGATGATATAGGTCAGTAGAGCTTCCATGTGCTTAGGATTTATTGTTCTTGATCATGTCCATGATTTCTTCCAATTCCTTTTGGCTCAGCTTCTCTTCTTTCACAAAGAAGGAAACCATTTCTTTATAGGAATTCTTGAAATAATCTCCTACAAAGGAATTCATGAATTTTGCTTTGTATTCCTCTGCATTTAATATAGGTTCATATCGCTTTGCATTGGCATATTTAACTGCCTTTACAAAGCCTTTCTTTTCTAGATTGCGGATAGTGGAAGCCAAAGTCGTGTAAGGCATCTCTTTGTCTTTCAAATTATCCAAAATCTCACGGACAAATCCTCCGTTTAATTGCCAGATTGACAACATGGCTTCTTCTTCTTGGGCGGTCAGTTTTTCCATTGCTCTACGTATTTATCACTAAATTACGAACTTTTCGTAGACTTCCAAATAATTTAACATATTTTATCTGTTTGGCTCGCTGGAAATGAACGGATTAGGCTGCCCATTTGGCTAAAAAAGGATAATTAGGGCTATGCGAACAAAGATTTGTCCAGATTGGACAAGTAATCTAATTAATACACATAAATTGTCTTAAAATGACTGTTTTGTGTCATAATTATTCATATTATACATCTGAAAATAGAAATCAATTTTATACATTTGTAAGAATACGATAAAAGTATAAAACACAAATAATACAAGAAATTTGATTATGTCTGAAACTGCATCTATTAACTTAAATGGGTCTACATATGAAATGCCTGTTATCACAGGAACAGAAAATGAGAAAGCCCTAGATATTTCAAAATTAAGAGATTCTTCTGGATACATTACATTAGATCCAGGATTCAAAAACACAGGTTCTACAAAGAGCGCCATCACTTTCTTAGATGGAGAAAAAGGTATCCTAAGATATAGAGGATACGCGATTGAAGATTTAGCAGAAAAATCAACTTTCTTGGAAGTAGCTTATCTATTGATTTATGGCGAGCTACCGACAAAAGACGTATTAGAGAAATTCCGTTCCGATATCAGGGCACAGATGATGATCCACGAGGACATGAAAAACTTCTTCGCAGGTTTCCCATCGAAGTCTCACCCAATGGGTCAATTATCTTGTTTAGTAGGTGCATTGTCATCTTTCTATCCAGAGTCCCTAAACCCTAACCAAACGGAAGAGGAAGAAAATAAAACGATCATCAACCTATTGGCGAAGATGCCTACGATCGTTTCTTGGATCCAAAAGAAATCATTAGGTCATCCAGTTGTTTACCCTAAGAATAACTTCGGTTATATCGAGAACTTCCTGAACATGATCTTTGGTGAAGTGAACCAAGACAAAACATTCGATCCTTTGGTAATCGATGCGATGCATAAATTATTGATCTTACATGCAGACCACGAACAGAACTGTTCTACATCAACGGTAAGAATGGTTGGATCATCCAATGCGAACATGTACGCTTCTATCTCTGCGGGTATCAATGCCCTATGGGGTCCATTGCACGGCGGTGCCAACCAAGCAGTGATTGAAATGCTTGAGGCAATCAAAGAAGATGGCGGTGATGCCGATAAATATTTAGCAAAAGCGAAAGACAAGAACGATCCTTTCCGTTTGATGGGATTCGGTCACCGTGTGTACAAAAACTTCGACCCACGTGCGAAGATCATTAAGAAAGCTTGTGACGATGTATTGGAAAAATTAGGCGTTCAAGATCCTGTATTGGATATCGCGAAGCGTCTTGAAGAAGCTGCCCTGAATGACCAATACTTCATTGACCGTAAATTATATCCAAACGTTGACTTCTATTCTGGTATCATCTACCGTGCATTAGGATTTAACTCAGATATGTTCACTGTATTGTTTGCCTTAGGTCGCCTACCAGGATGGATTGCGCAATGGAAAGAAATGCGTGACAACAAAGAACCTATCGGACGTCCAAGACAAGTATACATTGGCGAGAACCTTCGTCCATATGTAGAGATCTCAGACAGAAAATAAGAAGAAGAAATTCATAATAAAAAGCCCAACCATCGAAAGACGGTTGGGCTTTTATATTGAATGTCAATAATTTTCTACAGCAATGAAAAAAGGCTCCAGAATTGGAGCCTTTAATATTTTATTAAAATCTTTGGATTATTGTCTGATTGAAATACGCTTAACGATTGTTTCTGAGCCTCCAGATACTCTTACGAAGTAAAAACCTTCGGAAAGTTTCTGTTGGGTATCAAAACTTAAGTTCTGCATCCCTGCATCTAAACTACCATTGTGTAGACTTAAGACTTCATTGCCAAGGGCATCCATTACTTTTATCGTAATATTATTTACCTTTGCGAGCTTGAAAGTTACAGAGATTTGTTCTGAGATAGGGTTGTAGAAGACTTTAACATTATTGATAAGCTTGTCATTGTCTTCTTCTTTCGCCTTAATCATATCAAATGAAGAAGGTTCAAGTGTTGAAAAGCTGGAATAATGAGGGGTTGAAACTTCTGAATTAGAAGCCTGCGCAGTGCCTCCTAAGCCGACTAATAGGCATAGGGAACAGATAGCAAGGTGTGATATTTTTCTAAATTCTAATTTCATGTTTCAATATGGATACTCGATAAAGGTTATGGTTTAATCAAATGTAAACAATAATTCGAGAATTCCTAATACAAAAGTAATTAATTTTAGCTTTTTTTCTGGAGTTTTTTAGGGCCTTTAACAATTTTTAACAAGAAAATACGTTGTCGCATTAAAAGTTGTAATTTCGCCTCTAATTTTAGATAAGATATCAAACATAATTAAATATATGTCAGGAGATCATAAACAAAACCTTCAGCGCCTAAGCTGGACAGGTTTATTAATCAGTCTAGGTATCATTTTCGGTGATATCGGTACTTCTCCCCTCTACGTTTTCAAAGCAATTTTTAACAAAGGTGAAATTCAAGAAATCATGATCTATGGTGGTCTTTCTTGTATTTTTTGGACGCTTACCTTGCAGACCACCGTTAAATATGTCATCATTACCCTGAATGCGGACAACAAGGGTGAAGGCGGGATTTTATCCCTTTATTCCTTGGTCCGAAAAAGAGCAAAATGGTTGATCATTCCGGCCATCATCGGGGGTAGTACCCTCCTGGCAGATGGGATGATCACGCCTGCGATCACGATCTCTTCAGCTGTTGAAGGATTAGCCATCAAAACCCCAGGTTTTCCAACCATTCCAGTCGTTGTCCTCATCATTTCCCTGCTTTTTATCATCCAGCGTTTCGGAACGAATATCGTAGGTCGGGTCTTTGGACCATTAATGTTCATTTGGTTCACCACCATTGGGGTTTTAGGATTTTCATACTTAGGGCATAATCCAGAAATCTGGAAAGCCATCAATCCGTATTACGCCTATCAATTATTGGCCAACTATCCCAATGCTTGGTTCATTATAGGTGCAATTTTCCTATGTACCACGGGAGCTGAAGCGCTTTACTCAGATATGGGACATTGTGGAAAATCAAACATCCGCATCAGTTGGATCTATGTGAAACTGATGTTGATATTCAACTATTTCGGTCAAGGAGCTTGGCTATTGGAGCATGTTGGAACCCAGATCGGTGAGGTCAATCCATTCTATGCGATTATGCCAGATTGGTTCATTATATGGGGAGTAACCATTGCGACCATTGCGGCGGTAATTGCCAGTCAAGCCATGATCTCGGGTTCATTCACCTTGATCGCGGAAGCTGTACGACTAAATATTTGGCCTAAGGTGGCTATCCGATATCCAAGTGACCATAAGGGGCAGATCTATGTTCCTTCGGTTAACCTGATCCTATATCTGGGCTGTATGCTGATCATCCTGATCTTCAGGGAATCCAGCAATATGGAGGCGGCCTATGGTCTTGCCATTAACCTGACCTTTATCATGACGACCATCCTGATGACTGTCTTCATGATCAGAAAACGCATTAACCCAATCCTGATTGGCTTATTCGCATCGGTCTACACCGTCATTGAACTAGCATTCTTAGTGGGTAATATCAGTAAAATCGCACATGGTGGTTGGTTGACCCTATTACTTGCATTAACCTTGTTTGTAGTGATGTACAGCTGGTTTGGCGCGAGGAAGATCAAGAATAGATTTGTCAAGTTCGTTAATATCAAAGACTACTACCCTATTCTCTCTGAACTTAGTGAGGATAAAACGGTTCCTCAGTTTTCTTCTCACCTGGTTTATCTGACCAGTGCCAACAATTTAACGGAGGTAGAAGCCAAGATCACCTACTCCATCATCAACAAGAAGCCCAAACGTGCCGATGTGTATTGGTTGGTTCACGTAGATGTAATGGACAATCCGCATACAAGGGAATATAAAGTCACCCAATTGATCCCGGGTAAGCTTATCCGTATAGACTTCCACTTGGGCTTCCGTGAGGAGCAGAAGATAAGCTTATTGTTCCGCAAGGTAGTGGAAGATATGGTAAACAAGGGTGAGATTGATATCACAAGCAATTACGAAACCTTGAAGAAACATAATATTCCAGGGGATTTCAATTTCGTGGTATTGGAAAAAGTGATTTCTAAGACCCACTTCCTGAAATGGAATGAGAAAATCATCCTTGAGATTTATAAGATCCTGAAAAAATTCAGTCTTTCCGAAGAGAAAGGTTTTGGCCTCGACAGTAGCTTCGTAACATTGGAGCGGGTGCCACTGACCATTCCAAACACAGAAGAAGTGAAACTTACTAGATTATAAAAAAAGGCTGCCAATCATTGAAGTGAACCCCAAAAGTTAGACAAAAACTTTTGGGGTTCATTATTTATGGC
>NZ_DAMBMM010000015.1:26920-67437 GCF_032065005.1 Sphingobacterium sp. | reverse complement strand
CGCCAGTGCAACCCCTTATTATTCCGAGATGTTTCGTGCCTCAACATGACAAAAATAAAGGAAAGAAGGTTCAGGAAAGTACACCAATGTAATCATCAACTAGTTTATCGATTTGGTCTGTTTTATTCCGAGATGTTTCGTGCCTCAACATGACAAAAAAAGGGGAAAGAAAGTTCAGGAAAGTACGCCAATGTAATCCTCAACTAGTTTATCGATTTGGTCTGTATTATACCAAATTGTTTTCGTGCCTCAGCATGAAAAAAAATGAAATGTCAATGTACTATGGAATCTATTTTCATAGATCCTAAATCCTTTCCTCTTAATCCAATTTCACTGCATTTAATCGCAATGAATTGACAATTACAGAAACAGAACTCAAACTCATGGCTGCTGCTGCGATCATCGGGGACATCAAAATCCCAAAGGACGGATATAATATACCGGCTGCAATGGGAATACCGATGACATTGTATAAAAAGGCAAACAATAGGTTTTGCTTGATGTTCCTCAGCATGGATTTACTTAGCTTGAATGCTTTATGCACGCCGATGAGATCTCCTTTAATCAAGGTGATTTCTGCACTCTGGATGGCAACATCCGTTCCAGTGCCCATGGCAATACCCACATCAGCTTGGGTTAAAGCTGGAGCATCGTTGATTCCATCGCCAACCATGATCACCTTTTTACCAGCCTTTTGCAGTTCTTTGATGCCTTTTAGTTTGTCTTCAGGCAATAAACTGCCTTTCGCATGTTCGATACCTGCCTCTTTCGCAACGATATCAGCGGTATTTTGGTTGTCACCGGTAAACATATAGACTTCAACACCCTCTTCCATAAATCTCTTGATTACCTCTATGCTGCTTTTTTTCAAAGCATCAAACGCGGCAACCAAGCCAGCTACTTTTCCATCGATGGCAAGTACGGAAACAGAATTTCCCTTTTTCTGCAATTCCTCAATCTTTTGGAGTTGTTCCTTGCTGACCTCGATATGCTGTTCTTCCATTAACCTTGGCGTACCAAGTAAGGCGGTCATATGGAATATATGGCCTTTGACACCCTTGCCTGAAATGTTTTCAAATTGAGCAACATCTAACAACTGTAAGTCATTTTCTTTGGCTTTATCCGTCATGGCCTGTGCCAGCGGATGGGTACTGTTCTTATTGACAGATGCTGCAATCTGAAGGATGTCATTTTCTGAGAATTTGTCGTTTTCTGAAATGACCTCAGATACGGAAGGTTTTCCTTCTGTAATGGTGCCTGTTTTGTCCACAACCAACACATTGGCTTTTTCAAGTTTTTCCAGTGCTTCTGAGTTTTTGATCAGGATACCATTTTTTGCACCTTTTCCAATCCCCACCATAACAGACATAGGGGTTGCAAGACCTAATGCACAAGGACAGGCAACTATCAATACCGCCAACATATTGGAAAAAGCCATGGCCGTACTATTGGGAACGGAAGATATGTTCCAAAGGATAAAGGTCAAGATTGCAATGGCAATAACGGCAGGGACAAATATTTTGGAAACCTTATCGGTCAGTTTTTGAATTGGGGGTTGACTCCGACTGGCGTTATTTACCAGTTGAATGATTTGAGAAAGGAGAGTTTCAGAACCCACCTTTTCAGCTTTGATCAAAATCTCATGGTTTCCGTTGATAGTTCCACCGATTACCCGATCGTCTTTTGATTTTTCAACGGGAATAGGCTCTCCAGTAATCATGGCTTCGTCAATGGAGGTATTACCTTCAGTTACAATTCCATCTACTGGGACTTTATCTCCCGCTCTTACCCTTAAGATATTCCCTACTTTAACGTCGTGGATCGATATTTTCCTTTCTTTTCCATTTTCAACCAGGATAGCTTCAGCAGGACTTAATTTGATCAATTCCTTAATGGCAGAGTTAGTTTTGGAATGGGCTTTCGCTTCCATCACCTGACCTAATAAGACCAAGGTAAGGATGACCACAACGGATTCGAAATACAGGTGGACTTCTCCATGATGTCCCTTTAGTTCTTCCGGGAAGATCTGCGGGAAGAAAAAGGCCAATAAACTAAAAATAAAGGCTGCTGCAGCACCTAGGCCAATCAGGCTGAACATATTTAAGTTCCAGGTCCTGAAGGAGGTCCATGCTCGTTGGAAAAACATCCAACAGGTATAGAAAACCACCGGTAAAGTTAGGATTAGCTGGATCCAGGCATTGACATGATAGGGGATAACCTGACTGATCGGTTGACCTGGCAGCATATCACCCATGGAAAGGATGAAAACGGGAACAGTACATGCGACAGAAATCCAGAATTTCTTTAGGAGATCCCGATAATGTTGGTCGTCTTCTTCAGTAACCTGATTAGGGACCAGTTCCATTCCACAAATGGGACAGTCTCCTGGATGGTCCTGTACGATTTCTGGATGCATGGGACAGGTATATTCGACCTTCAAGCTGGTGTTAGGGATTTTTTCCAAGTTCATTCCACAAACTGGACAAGATCCAAATTTATCATAGACTTTATCCCCTTCACACATCATTGGACAATAATATTTTCCAGCATTGTTGGCATTTACGGTCGGTTGTGGCTGATGTTGGTGGGAGGGAGCATTGAAGTCCACCTTTTCCACAGGGCGTAAATGCATATTACAAACCGGACATCTGCCGGGTTCATGATAAATCTTGTCCTTACCCTCGCAAAACATAGGACAGATATATTCTCCACTTTCAGATAGCTCAGGCTCATGCGAATGTTGATGATGCATATGCGGGCCTTTTCCTTTTTCCTGGATATGGTAATGTCCACCTAATTCATCCAATTTATTTTGTAGCTCATCCGTTGAAATGGCAGATTTTGATTTGATCTGGGCTTCTCCCTTTTCAAGATTGACGGTAGCTTGTAGCTCCGGAATTTCATTCAGTTTTTTCTCCACATTAGTCCTGCAGCCATTGCAGGTCATTCCGGTCACTGAAAATGTTTTTTCGGTTAGGGCATGACTATCTGGATTTTCCCCTTGATGGATCTGATAATGTCCGCCCAGTTCATTGAGCTTATCTTGAAGGTCGGTAATATGGATAGGTTCGTCGGCTTGTATCTGAGCATCCGCTCTTTCAAGACTTACTTCAGCTTTGATCCCAGGAATCTCATTCAGCTTTTTCTCGACGTTGGTCCTACAGCCATTGCAGGTCATACCCGTTACTTTATATGTGTGATTCTTCATTATGCTATTGATCGTTGTTAATGAATACAAATTTCAGGAGAATTGGGTTTAGAATTGTTACATAATTTCCATTAATAGTTATAAAATTATGTAGAATTTGCAGGAAGATCCGTAAATTCATAGAAACCTAAAACGAATGAGCATTTCAAGAAGAGAATTTATTTATAAGTCAGCTTTGCTATTTCCTGCCTTGCACTTATCATCATTATATGGTAGGACGAATAAACAATCTACCCTGCGTGTTGGCGCTATTGGTATCAAGGGGATGGGTTGGTCAGATTTAAGTTCGATCCTAAAGGTATCCAATGTAAGTTGCACGGCAATCTGTGATGTGGATGATGCTGTAATTCAGGAAAGGCAGAAACAATTGGAAGCTTTAGGTCAAAAACCTAAGGTTTATAAAGATTATAAAGCTTTATTGAAAGATCCTGAGGTCGATGCAGTCATAATCGGTACGCCTGATCATTGGCATTGCCTGATGTTGGTGGATGCCTGTAAAGCTGGAAAGGCAGTTTATGTGGAGAAGCCCATTGGGAATTCCATTGTGGAGTGTAATGCCATGCTAGCCGCCAAAGAAAAGTATAACAACATTGTACAGGTAGGACAATGGCAACGATCGCAGAAACACTTTAAGGATGCCATTGAATTTGTGCATTCAGGGAAATTAGGGAAGGTACGTTTAGTGAAAGCTTGGGCTTACTTAGGTTGGAAAAAGCGGGTGCCGGTTGAGCCTGATGGACCAGTTCCAGCAGGTGTAGATTATAAATCTTGGTTAGGTCCTGCTAAGACAAGACCATTCAATCCGAACCGTTTCCATTATAATTTTAGGTGGTACTGGGATTATGCAGGAGGTCTGATGACCGACTGGGGAGTCCATCTATTGGATTATGCGCTATTGGGGATGAAGGTTTCAGATCCGAATTCCATCATGGCAGCAGGAGGAAAATTTGCTTATCCTGATGATGCAGGTGATACCCCCGACACCTTGACTACAGTCTATGAATTTGATGGATTCAATATCCAATGGGAACATGCAACCAGTATTTCAGGAGGACCCTACAGTCGTGAACACGGTATTGCCTTTATAGGGAACAATGGTACTTTGGTGTTGGATAGAAATGGCTGGGAAGTGATTCCAGAGATGGATAGGATGGAGGCTGTTCCATATCAGAAGAAAGTAGACAATGGACTGGATCTGCACATGCAGAATTTTGTGGAAGCAATCCGGACCAAAAATGGAAATATTTTAAATGCTCCCTTAGAGGTAGGAAGTCATATCGCTAAATTCTCCCAAATGGGAAACATTGCCTATAGAACAGGGAAAAAGATCTATTGGGAAAAAGATAAACAACGATTTAAAGAAGCTGAAGCCAATAAATTGTTGGCAGCGGGCTACCATAACGGCTTTAAGATACCTCAGGTTTAAATGATGGGGTATAGGGAAGATTTAGGATTGATGGAATAATTTTCTTTCATGGTTTTGAAGAAACGAGTATTCATCTGATTATCTTCCAAAATAAAGGGCACAAAAACTTGGTTATTATGAACGCTGAGTTCATAATAACCAAATAATATCTGATTGTTCTTCTGAACAGATTTAACCGCACGGACTTGTTGAACATCCTTTAGCAGATTAAAAGAAACCCTATTTCCACTTAGCCATTCAATCATCACATCATTGGTGTTTGGATTGAACCAGATCCTTTGATCCTTGGCATATTTCAATTGATTGTTCAAGAGAAATAGTTGGCTCATGAGATAGAGACTGATCGGAAGCATGAAAAGGATAATCTTGACCTTCATGGCCAGTACGATCGTGATAATAAAGAGAACAACCCCAATACCTACACTGAACAGGGTGTTCTTGATGGTCCTTTGGATAATGGGGGCACCACTTTCCACTAGGAAAAAGCCTTGCTTATTGCTTTTTTGAACAGCAGTAGATTTGCCCTTCATCATCACTCTTCGCGACAGAAAGTAAATCAATATACCGACAAGGATTACAATAAGAAGGATTTTGTTCATGATTAATATTGTTCAGATTCGTTAGGGTATTCTTGTGCTTTTACGTCAGCCACGTATTGCTTCACGGCTTTGTTGATCTCTTCATTTAAATTTAGGTACTGTCTCAAGAATTTAGGTTTAAACTCTTGCGTAATACCCAGCATATCATTAACAACCAATACTTGGCCATCGCAAAGATTACCTGCTCCAATCCCGATAGTCGGGATGTCCAACATTTTAGAAACTTCGCCTGCTAAAGCTGCAGGGATCTTTTCCAGAACGACGGCAAAACATCCTGCTTCTTGAAGGGCTAAGGCATCTTCCTTTAATTTTGCGGCTTCAGCATCTTCTTTTGCACGGACACCAAAATCACCAAATTTATAGATGGATTGAGGGGTCAAGCCTAAGTGTCCACAAACCGGAATTCCAGATTGTACGATTTTCTTGATGTTATCAATGATTTCGGTTCCGCCTTCTAATTTGATGGCATGTACACCGGATTCTTTCATCATCCTGACCGCTGCTTTGTAAGCATCTTCAGTAGCACCTTGATATTCACCGAAAGGGAGATCGGCAATGACCATGGAGCGTTTAGCTGCTCTAGCTACCGCTGAAGCATGATAGATCATATTGTCAAGCGTAATAGGCAGTGTGGTTTCAAAACCTGCGAAAACATTGGCCGCTGAATCGCCAACCAACAGAATATCAACACCGGCATCATCTAAGATTCTTGCGGTTGAATAATCATAAGAAGTAAGCATACTGATTTTCTCACCTCTGTTTTTCATATCGCGAATAATAGATGTTGTAATTCGCTTGATTACTTTATTTACTGACATGTTAGATTGCTTTTAATGCAAAAGTAGGCATTTTTGTAGGAGTATCAACCTGAATGTTAACCTATTGCTTAAACTACGCTGAATTATAGAAAATTAGCAATAATTCTTATTTTTGCGGTTATGGCTCAACAAGAGAAAAATCTATTTAAATACCCGAAATTCAACGAACTGATTATACACGAGGATGACAACCTCATTGTTATCAATAAACCACCCTTTGTGGCCTCATTGGATGCAAGGGGGGGAGATGAGGTGAATATCCTTCGCTTGGCGAAAAACTATTTTCCAGATGCGCAGGTCTGTCATCGACTCGACAAGGACACGTCTGGTGTTCTCCTGATCGCAAAAAATCCAGAAACCTATAGGCTCATGTCGATAGAGTTCGAAAAACGTAGGGTCGATAAAACCTATCATGCCATTATTGGAGGGACCCATGTTTTTGAAGATCTGGTCGTGGACTTACCGATCCTGAACCAAGGAAATAAGAATGTGACCATTGATCGCTATAATGGTAAACCAGCCGAGACGATTTTCAATAGTATCCAATATTTCAAGCATTTCACCTTGGTGGAATGTAAACCAATTACAGGTAGGATGCACCAAATCCGTATCCATCTTGCTACCCAGCATGCTGCCATCGTAGGCGATGCGATGTACCGCGGGAAGCCTGTATATCTTTCCCAAATCAAGAAGAGAGGATTTACCCTTTCCAAGGATCAAGAGGAATTGCCGATCATGAAGCGTTTTGCTCTGCATTCCAAGGCAGTTAAGTTTACTTTGGATGGTAAAGAATATGCTTTTGAGGCAGAATATCCGAAAGATTTTGCTACTTTGTTGAAACAGTTGGAGAAATTTGATTCATAATCATGGCCGAAAAGAAAAACAACACAAAAAATATTTTATCCTGGGTCCTTATTATTGTTTTGGCAATTTTGGTGTTGACACCAACGACCAGAACAGCCATACAAAGAGGATTAATGAAAATAGGTCTTTTTAATCCCTCAGTTCCAAAACAAACGGCTGCTGAACCTTCCGCAACCCCAATGGTGATGACGGAAACAGTAACCCTATCTGATGATGCCGGAAAAAGGATTCAAACCCATGAACTTCAGGGGAAAGTAGTCTTTATCAATTTTTGGGCTACTTGGTGTGGTCCTTGTCGTGCGGAAATGCCATCTATCCAAAAACTATATGATAAGTATAAGGATAACGATAAGGTTGTGTTTATGCTAGTAGAGATTGAGCATAATGCAGATGGCGCGAAGGCGTTTATGGAAAAGGAGAAGTTGAATATGCCCATATATTATCCTGAAAGTGAGATACCAACAACTTGGTTAAGTGGGGCTATTCCTTCCACGGTTGTTCTGAATAAACAAGGAGCCCTTGCTTTTGACCATAAGGGCATGGCAGACTATTCGACAAAAGAGTTTGAGGATTTCATGATCTCATTAATAAATCAGTAATATATAATGACCAAGCAAGAGCTAATAGACAATATTAAAAGAAAGAAAAGCTTTTTATGTGTAGGATTGGATACCGATATCACGAAAATTCCAGAACATCTCTTAGATGAGGAGGATCCAATTTTTACATTCAATAAAGCTATCGTTGAAGCCACTGCAGACCTTTGTGTAGCATATAAGCCGAATATTGCTTTTTATGAGAGTTATGGCGTGAGAGGTTGGGAATCCCTGCGTAAGACCTGTGAGATCTTGCCAAAGGATTGTTTCAGTATTGCGGATGCCAAGAGAGGCGATATAGGCAATACCTCCAAGATGTATGCACAGGCCTTTTTCAATCCGGAATCTTCGGGGTTGGATTTTGATTCCATTACCATTGCTCCTTATATGGGAGAGGATTCGGTTACTCCATTTCTTGATTTTGAGGGTAAGTGGGCGATTGTGCTGGCATTGACTTCCAATCAAGGTAGTTTGGACTTTCAGAATTTCCAGAATGAGGCGGGAAAGCAATTATTTGAGGAAGTCATCGACAAGGTAAATACTTGGGGGAGTTCGGAGAATCTGATGTATGTTGTTGGAGCTACACGTGGGGAAGCCTTCACTAAAATTAGGGAGCATGCTCCTGATCATTTCCTGTTGGTTCCAGGTGTTGGAGCGCAAGGAGGATCTTTAGCTGATGTGTGCCAGTATGGAATGAATAAAGACTGTGGTCTTTTGGTCAATAGTACTCGTGGAATCATCTACGCTTCGAAAGGTAGAGACTTTGCTGAGAAAGCTCGTGAGGAGGCCGTGCTATTGCAGAAAGAAATGCAAGAGCAACTTGAAATCCATGGAGTTATCTAGGTTTATCTGAATTATTAAATAAAATTAATATAGTAGTCTTTTCTCAAAAGGCTATAAAAACTTTCATGATCGTTGGAATTTCGACGAAAACATGAAAGTTTTTTTAAATTCTGAATCTTTGGCATAATAATTTGTGGAGATGCAGGGATAATGAGTTTTATGAATAAAGTAAAGTCATCCCATTTGTTGGGTTTGCTTGCAGGGGTCGCCTGTTTGAGCAGTTGTAGTTCAGTATATTTGCCCAATGTTCCAGCCACACCGATGTTTAATAACAAAGGAGAAGGTTATATTGCGGCACATGTTAACCCAAAAGGGAACTTAAGCGGTAACCTCGGTGTTGCATTTACAGACCACCTTGCCGTTATCGGAAATGGCTCCTATATCAATTACCATTCGGACAATAATGATTTCAAACAATATCTTTATGAAGGTGGATTAGGCTATTACACGGTAGTTGGAAAAGCTAAGCGAAGTGTACTGGAATTCTATGGGGGTTATGGCGTAGGAGCGACAACCGATATTGATAAAAGGGCGAGTACCACAGGGGCCGATCCAGTGGAAACCCGAGACCTCGACTTCAACAAAATCTTCGTTCAGGCAAATTTTTCGTCCACAAGAAAAAACAAGATTAATCTTTTTGGCAAGAAGAGAACTCTAAACTATGGAACAGCCATTCGCTTGAGCCGTATTAAGATGGATCGATTTGAGCTCAATGGGGTTGCTTCACAGTTGGAAGAGAATGTGTATATAGAGCCTGTTTTCTTTACGAGGTTGGAATTGAATAAAGGGTTTCAAATCCAATATACCAATGGTTGGAATATTGGTCTGATGGACAATCAGTATTTAAAACCTGGAAATGCTGTTTTTACACTTGGTTTGATTTATAATTTTGGAAGAAAGTAATAGAATATGAGAAAATTAATAGGAATAGTGTCCGTTCTGGCAATCCTGATGTTGTCTGGATGCCAAGTAAACAAAAAAGCCCAAATAAAGGCTTTGGCGGATTGCGAATATGATGTAGAGTCGGTTGATCAGGTGAAGTTCAATGGCAAGAATTTGGAGTCTTTCAAAGGAGCAGATGGGAACTATAATATGTCCTCGATTGCAGGACTGGCGGTAGCTCTGTTCAGCAAGGAACTTCCCTTGGAAGGTAAGGTGAATCTAAAAGTTACCAATCCGGAAGCTCAAAAAGCTGCTTTTAACTCTTTCAAATATGTCATCGAAATCCAGAATTCTCCTCTGTTTGAGGGTACGGTAGATCAGAATGTAAGTTTGACCCAAGGGCAAAGCACCATTGTTCCAATGACATTCAAAGCCAATATCTTTAATAAAGCCAAAGAAAATGGCTTTGAGAAGTTCTTCGATGAACTCCTGAACAAGAAATCTGAAGGCTTTATGGTCCTGAAGATCAAACCTTCCATCCGTATCGCCGGACAGAATATTTATTATCCATCCTATATCACCGTCGATAAGAATTTTGGCAGTAAGATATTTAAGTTGTTTAAATAACAAAAAAGGGGCAAATGAAATTTGCCCCTTTTTTGTTATTTGGATTTGAGATGTGAGATATGAGTATTGAGATGTATAAATTCGCCAGCAGGGGTGGGATCTTTGTGAAAAGGAATAGCGATTAAGGGATAACCCACAGCGTGGGTGAAATATTTTTCAGTAAATCCTCTTAATATGGGAATAAAGCAATAAAAAATAGTTTCCTCATCTTACGATAGCGGAATGACAACGATTCTTAAATAAAAAAATAGATTCTTCCTTACTTTTGAAGCCCAAAAGTAACCAAAAGGCTTCGGCTCATTTAAGGTGGCTTTTCGCTCGAGCTCCCCCCACATGAAAAGAATGCCTTGTTGTCGGGAATATCTTCCTTCAAAATTCTCCTTGTCGATGGAGAATTTTTTGAAAGCATTCCAAGGTCAATCCCATCGCACAGGTCATCGGCATTCTTTCCATTTTTCCACCACTGGAAATGAGCCGGAGGCTAAAGGACTTCCTGCGGAAGGAGAAATGTATGTGGAAATTGGGAACCACTAGCGGGGGTGAAATCTTTGTAGAAAGGCATGGCGATTAAGGGATAACCCACAGCGTGGGTGAAATATTTTTCAGTAAATCCTCTTAATGTGGGCATAAAGCAATGAAAAATAGTTTCCTCATCTTACGATAGCGGAATGACAACAATCTTTAAAAAAAATAAATAAATAGATTCTTCGTTTCATTCTGAATCCCTCTCAGGAATATCCAATTCTGAACGGTGAGTGAAGAATCAGTCCGTAAATATCCCACAACGTGCTTGTCATCATCCATCGAAGATGGATGACCTGTTCGCCAACACCATAATGATTCTAATGTTCCGAGATGTTTCGTTCCTGCCAATGATAAGTTTGATCGAACTGTGTTTCTAGGAATTTAGGCCTATAATTATTATTCAGAAGAATTTTTTTTATCCGCCATACCTCCCCAGAGGGGATGAATTATTTTAGTATGGATGGTAAACAATTTAGGGCTAATGCAAAAACGATGTTCGATTAATCGAACATCGTTTTTGCGCAACTTCCAGGCTAACGTGCCATGCCAGCTAAAATAATGGAACCCCGAAAGGGGTTCTATATTTAAAAAATTAAAGAGCTAATTAATTTTCATTGACAACTTGCTGTCATTACCTTCCAATAAATTTACCTCAAATTTTTACTTCTCAACATAACAGCAACACTTAACTTTCAATTGTATGGATAGCTAAACTACGCCAAGGAATTCTTTAAATTCTCCTTGTACATATCGTAGGTGTATACATTGTATGGTAGGAGTTTGTAAGCCAAATATTTTGAAACCAAGCAGCAAACGATCAATGGAATGATTAAGCTGTATCCATTAGGCACGATATTGCAAATCAAGAAAATGGACGTAAAGGGCGCATAAATAGCTGCTGAAAGAGCTGATCCGGCTCCTATAAGTGCGAAATTGATTGGACTAACCTCCATGTGAAGGAAAGTTTGGCAGAAAATTGCGACTAGCAGGCCTAAGAAGGCACCAACAATAATGCTTGGTGCGAATACCCCTCCGTCTCCTCCAGCACCTAAGGTAAGGGAGGAAGCCAATGGTTTCAATAATACAAGCAGGAACAAATAACCTATGGAATTAGATTCTGCATGAAGGACTTCATTTAAACCATGGTAGCTATCTCCGAATAGAACTGGAAAGAAGAAGATTAGAATTCCGACCGTAATAGCGCCTAAGTTGACACGTATAAAGTTGTTGTTTATATTTCCGAAGAAAGTCTTGATCCTGATCATCAATAAGGTGAATCCTACAGCGAACAAGGCACCAAGAAGGCTTAAGAGTAAAAAGAATGGAGTAGCTTGCCATTTCCATTCCACGATCTGCGTAGGGATGATCCGTTCATTTCCTAAACCATAAATAAATAATGCTGCAACCAAGGTTGAAGCTAGGCAGCTGATCAAAATGGTAGGTTTGAATTTTCTGCTGATGGCCTCAATTCCGAAGAGCAATCCCGCCAAAGGACTGGAAAACAATATGGCAACCCCTGCAGCCGAGGCTGCGCAGATGAGTTCTCTTTTATAGAGTTTAGCCGAAAAATTTTTCTTGTACACTTCATTTCCAATGGTAGCCGTAGAAACCACTGTAGAAACTTCAATTCCGGTTGAACCGCCAAAGATTACGGTCAGGAATCCATTGATGAAGTGGGATGGAATCTTAAATAAGGGCAAGTGGTCTTTCCTAAGGTCCAAGGTTTTATAGATTTCAGTCATTCCCTTGTTTTTTCTTCCTTGAAAAGCATATTTTCTGAGGAAGTAGATGATGGTGATACCGATTGAAGGAAGGATGATGAATAGATAAGGGTTGGTTTCAGAGACAAAATTGAACATATGATGTTCGGTCTTTTCTGTAATAAAGCGTAAGGAAACTGCTAGTATGGAACTCAATAATCCTACAATTAAAGAAATGGCAAAGAGCTTGAAATAATTTTGATGAATGACTTTTTTTCTATTCATTTTGGATAGTGAATTTAAACTTGACGCCGGGAATATGCGCAATTGAACCTAAATCGAGGGTCAAGTGGGAGAATGCGACAAATTTAAGTTATTTGAAGAAAAAATGTGTTGCTGTAACGCGTAATGTTACAGTTTATTAATCATTTTTCGAGCGTAAGTGCTTTGCCTTTATGTGCAGCGATATGGTCGGTCTTACTGCTCTTGATTTCATATTGTGGGTCCTGCGGGCTTGCTCGATGGGTATAGCCTTTATAATCGAAATCGCTAGTATGGATTTTGATGATGGTACCTGAAACCCGACCTGCTTCAGAATTCCAACTGACGAGGTCACCAATTTTGAACTTTGTGTCCATGATAATAGGTTCTTGTTTATGATGAATAATTTAATTTCCCGTCTACAATGCTGGCTGCGGTGGTATATGGATGTTCCTGAGCTTTGCCAATAGCCATGATATGATAGACTTGCCATCCTCGTATCTTCAGATAATCGGAAACTAAAGATCGATGGCATCTCCACCAAACTGCCTCTGAGCACATAAAGACTGTTTTTTGTTCCGTTGCCATAACTTCTAATTCAATAATTCCCTGTTTAAACTCATCTGATTCCATATAATCGGCATAGCCGCGAAAGGAAGGGTTTCTCCAAGCGTTATTATGACTGTCCTTGTGAGCGGGTCTACGACCGGTCAAAGAGCGCATGTGGATGTATTTGATTCCATGGTTTTCTAAGGAGACCTTGAGTGCATCCTGATTGAATTGCGGGTATTTACGAGAGCCAGGCAATTTTCTTATATCGACAAGCAGATCAATATCAAAGGAATCCAGCATATCCAAAAACTCTTGGATGGGGTGGGTCGAATGCCCAATGCTGTATATGATCTTAGACCGTTCCATTGTTTTGATTGAAAGCAACTAAGTATTTATCTATATAGAGTGGTTTTTCTTTTGATTTGTATTGCTGAATAAAGCGAGGGTGTTCAAGGACTGTCAGTTTATCAAATAGGTTGGCTTCCTGATTGAGTTTATGAATGAATTGGGCATTCTTTTTTCCTAAAATAAAGACCTCATCTTGGTAAAGACCTAATTCAATATGTTTTTTTAGGGATTCGATCATGAAATCTTTAACCGCAAGGAAGAGTTTGGGGTCATCATAGTAATTGGCATTTAGGAATTGGCCAGGTTTAACTTCACGGATTATGGCCAATGGGAAAGGGGAGTTGATATAGAATTCTCTGTAAAACTCGGCTGCTCCGCCAAATTCTTCGATCATATCGTACATAAAGACGGAGGATATTTCATGCGTGCGTGCAGAAGTCATTTTTATACCGCATGCCGATTCCAGTCTTTTAGTGTCCGTGAAGGGGACACCTGTAACGCCGGCGCCATGTCTACTGGGATTGATTCCGATCAGGAATTTTCGCGGATTGTTGTCGCCATAATATTGATTGTAGAATTTCCGCATGACTTCCAAGGTCTCCGGATTGTCCATAAAGGGGTTCATTACAAAAAATCCCTCGGGTAATTTGCCTGTATATTGAAGCCTTTGGTTGAAGTCAATTACTTTATCTGCAAAATTCATTTGACAAATGGATTTGGTTTCCTATTGCTTCATTAAAGGTACGAAAAAGCTGGGTTTAATTTCCTTTATCTCTATTGAAAGTGTATCCAACCGTCCATTCGATGAAATCGGCCTTGCCCATATGCGCTTTGATGGAAACCCCTGCATTGATGTTTTTATAGACATAATAGCGTGCACCCGCTCTTAAGAACACGCGTCTGATTTCGCCGTTGAAGCGTTGGTTGTGCAAGTAATAGCCCACATTGCCATTGAGAACCAGTTTTTCATTCAGGATATGGGCCACATAGAAGGAGGGGCCACCTGATAATTTAGAACTTAACTTTCCAGATTTGTCCCCCGCTATTTCGGAATCATTTCCTGATGAGGAATAGAAGAGGTCAAATCCTCCACCCAGCCTCCATTTATAAGAAACATGTCTACTGGCATAAAGGCTCAAAGTAGATTTAAAGAATCTTTCATCAGATTCATTCTTTAATTGTTTGAATCCTACACCATAATTAACATGGTAAAGGATCTTTTTGGAATAGGGTTTAAGTACAGAATCTCGATTGATCTTGATGTCAGGATTAAATTGATAGTTTACCGAAACAGTTAAAGGCACCAAGTTTACACCTTTGTTTGGCAATCGGAGTGCTCCATTGGAGAAATGATGGAATGCCAATCCAACACCAGCTTTCCAATGTGGATTGATTTTATATTGGGTTCTGATCCCTAAGTCAATAAACACGTTGTTTTTTGATCCTATGACTAGATTCAATGGGTTTTCATTTTCGTTGTAAGGCTTGAAATTTCCGGAAAGACCAAGGCCAATGCGGTAATCATAGCTCCAGCGGCTATCTTCTTTTGGGGCAATCGGGGTTTGGACAAAGCCATAAATAGCGAAAGGGCTACCTAAGATATCGGTATTGAAGGTGCTGGAATATAGACCGATACCATAAGTTGGGTAGTTGTATATTTGATAATATTGATCTTTTTTAGCGCGCTGTTTCCAACCGATCTTAAAGTTTAATCCATTGTAGTAAGCACCTTCATAGGTTGAAGATTTAAGGCCTTTTTGAGCGAGGATACCTCCGTTTTCAGTTTCTAGTTCCAGGATCAACGGACTCTTTTTGATTTCCTCTTTGATTTGCGTTATTTGGCTGTTGGCCAAAAAGGGTAGAAGCGTAAATAAGATAAGTATAGTGTGCTTAATCACAGAATAATAATTATGGATTATACATAAGTCGACAAAAATAGTAATAACTTTGTGCCTTAAAACGAGTTCAGTGTCATTTTTGTTTCAAATGATCTTGCTGAAAAAAATTAGCTAACGTGTCAAACTTTATCCTCATTATATTTTGCCTAGCCGCTGGGATAATAAGTAGAAGATTTAATTGGGTTGCAAAGGATGGATATAAAGCCTTGAATGCATGGGTTTTGTATTTCGGATTGCCTGCAATTTCCTTTAATTATCTGCCAAAGTTGAGCTGGGACAATAATTTGCTGTTCACGATGTTGGGACCAGTTTTGGTGTTGACGGGGTCCTTGATTTTCTTTTATATCCTGGAAAAAGTGACCCGTATTTCCAAAAGAACTTCCCATACCTTGATGTTGATCGCTGGATTGAGCAATACTTCTTTTGTTGGCTTTCCTCTGATAACAGCTTATTTCGGTGCGAATGCCCTGCCAATAGGGATCGTAAGTGATCAGATGACCTTTTTCTTGCTGTCTACCGTTGGGGTGGTGGTCGCCATGAAAGGGAGTTTAAAGAAGAAAAATACCGTTGATTTCAGTTTTATTTTGAAAAGGGTATTTACATTCCCTCCATTGATAGGATGTTTATTGGCTTTAACCTTGGGAAGGATGGTAGACCTAAGCAGTTTAGATGATTTCTTTAGGATTTTAGGATCTACGGTTTCTCCAATTGCCCTGTTTTCAATCGGCCTTCAACTGAACTTTGGAATTGTAAAGAGTGAAATTCCCAATATTACCTATGCTTTGGTTTATAAACTGATTTTCGCGCCGGCAATCGTAATCCTTGTAGCCTTCATGATGGGACTAAAAGGGGAGATTGTCCAGGTTTCTATATTTGAGATGGCAATGCCTAGTTTGGTGGCTACCAGTATTATATTAAGTCAGTTTAAGTTGAATTCGAAGGTGGGAAACAGTGTCATTGGGATGAGTATTCCCTTGGGACTTTTGAGTACTTACTTCTGGTATCAAGTCCTTATTACATTCCTAATGTAACCTAAATGTTATTGAAATATTTCTAGAATTGCTTATCTTTATTGAAATAATTTCATTGAAATTCGAATTGATTTTAAGTTTTTACATACTATAACTATTTATGAGGAGAGTTTTATTCTTTGCCTTGTTGGCAGGGATACAAATGTCTAATGCGCAAGAAAAACACGAGCGTTACACACAAAAGATAGAAGGGACAAGTTTAGAATTCACGATGGAAGCGATTCCTGGAGGAGAATTTAACATGGGAAGTGCGAAGTCGTCTAATGCGGATGAGAAACCTGTTCATAAAGTGAAGTTAGATCCATTTTGGATGGGAACCTATGAAGTAACTTGGAATATTTTCGAGCCATTTTTATATAAAGATTACGAGATCACCAAGTCTACGGATGGAAAAGTACCAACAGCTGTTGATGCGGTGACTAGGCCTACAAAGCCATATCTGGATATGACTTTTGGTTTTGGCAAGGACGGTCAACCGGCCTTGGCAATGACCCATTATAATGCTATACAGTTCTGTAAATGGTTATATGTAAGGACGGGTGTTTTTTATAGATTACCGACGGAAGCGGAATGGGAATATGCTGCAAGGGCAGGTTCTGAAACTGAATACTTCTTTGCAGATGATGCAGCGCAGCTAGCTGACTATGCAGTATTCAAGGATAATTCATCTGGTAAAACGGCAAAAGTTGGAACGAAAAAAGCGAACCCTTGGGGTTTATATGATATTTTAGGAAACGTTTCGGAGTGGACCTATGATCAGTATGATGCTGATTTTTATAAAACTTTGGAAGGTAAGGTGTCGGAAAATCCGGTCAATGTTCCGACCAAGTTATATCCTCATTCAGTACGTGGCGGTTCATTTGAAAGTGAAGCTACCGATATGCGTTCTGCGGCAAGAGGGGCGTCAGACCCGATTTGGAAACAATTAGACCCACAGATTCCAAAATCAAACTGGTGGTTTCCGGAAGCTCCTTTCGTAGGGATGCGTTTAGTACGTCCGGTTAAACAACCTAGTCATGAGGAGATTATGGCGTATTATGATAAGGCGCCATTGAAGGATTTTTAATTAACTTAAACCGTATAATACTCAATTTAAATCTAATTTCATGGAAAGTTTAAAACGTAGGGATTTCATAAAATCTTCTTCTGCCCTAGTGGGTGCTGCTGCCTTAACGGGTAGTTCAGTGAGCAGTGTATTCGCTGCAGGTTCTGACGTTATTAAAATTGCATTAATTGGATGTGGTGGTCGTGGAACTGGAGCAACATTTGATGCTTTTGCTTCAGGTCAAAATATCAAATTAGTGGCAATGGCCGACGCATTTAAAGACAACCTAGATTCTACTTATGATACACTTAAGGAGAAGTTTGGGGATAAGGTTGATGTGCCAGATAGCCGTAAATATGTAGGTTTTGATGGCTATAAAGCTGCAATCAAAGATGCTGATGTCGTTTTATTAACGACTCCTCCAGGATTCAGGCCAATTCATTTTGAAGAGGCTGTAAAGCAAGGAAAACACGTTTTCATGGAAAAAGCAGTGGCTGCTGATATTCCAGGAGTTCGCAAGGTCTTGGAAGTAGCAAAAATTGCGAAACAAAAGAAATTAAACGTTGTGGTAGGTTTGCAAAGACGCTACCAAACAAACTATAGAGAAGCAATCAAGCGTATTCACGATGGTGCTATCGGAGATGTGGTTTCAGGTCAGGTATATTGGAACAGTGGTGGTGTTTGGGTAAGACCTCGTAAACCGAATCAAACTGAGATGGAGTACCAAATGCGTAACTGGTATTATTTTAACTGGTTATGTGGTGACCATATTGTTGAGCAACACGTGCATAATATCGATATTGCAAACTGGGTAAAACAAAAATATCCTGTTTCTATCCAAGGAACCGGAAGTAGAGCCCATAGAACTGGAAAAGAGTATGGGGAGATCTATGACAACTTCGCTATTGAGTTGACCTATGATGACGGATCAGTGGTATACAGCCAATGTCGTCACTTTGAAGGGATCTCGAATAGAGTAGATGAGACCTTCCAAGCTACTAAAGGTAGAGTTTATTTATCGGCTGGAAACCAAGCTGTTTTATATGGTCCAGATGGTAAAGAAATCTATCGTCACGATCCAAAAGGTAATCCTAATCCTTACCAGCAAGAGCATAAAGAATTGTTTGAAGCCATTGCTAAAGGAGAATATAAATTTGAAGATGCCGAATACGGTGCATATAGCTCGTTGACCGGTATTATCGGAAGGATCGCATGTTATACTGGAAAAGTGATCAAGTGGGATGAGGCTATTCAATCCAATATCAGCTTGATGCCTGATCAGTTCACTTGGGATGCAAAACCAAAGGTATTGCCTAATGCAGATGGATTCTATCCTGTTGCAGTTCCAGGACATGATGTAGAGAAATACATTTAATAGTGATAAAACTCTGTAATTTTATCATTATGATATTAATTGGTTGCTGTGCCTATGGGCAGCAACCAATTTCTGCTTTACAGAAACACGAACTTTACGGACGGGCGCAAGGCACAACCTATACCATCAGTTATTACGCTCCAACAGCTTCAATTACACAATCTTCCATTGACAGCATATTTGCGGTCATTGATCAATCCATGTCCCTTTATAAAAAGGATTCCCAAATTTCAAGGTTTAATGATCCCAATACGGACAAAATGAAATTGGATCCTCATATGTTAAAAGTGATGAAGGAATCTTTCAGGGTATATAAAGACTCGAAAGGCTTATTTGATGTCACGGTGATGCCATTGGTTTCCTTATGGGGATTTGGACCAAAGGAAGTCGTTGATATCCCAGATACAGCGACCATCCGGGAAACGATGGAGCATGTCGGGATGGATAAACTCCGCTTATCGGGAAAAACCTTGAAAAAGAAGGTCCCAAAGGTGGAGGTTGATCTGAATGGAATTGCACAAGGCTACACTGTTGATGTTTTACATGACTTTCTCCTAAAAAAGAAAATAGCAAGTTTTATTGTAGAAGTGGGGGGAGAGATCAGGGCTTATGGGACAAAACCTGATAATAGCACTTTTAAGGTGTTGGTCCAAAGACCCGAGCAAGCTATTGGAGGTTCGGATCATATTCTGGAATTAAGAAACAAAGCGGTCACGACTTCAGGGAGTTATGAGAAGTTTCGTAAAGTAAAAGATTACAGGTTTTCACATCATATGGATCCCAAAACAGGGTTTCCGATTAAATCACAGATTATATCAGTAACAGTGGTTGCGAATACCGCAATGGAGGCGGATGCCTATGATAATGTGTTCATTGCGATGAAACCAGAGGACGCGATTTCATTTGCGAATTCCAAAAATATAATTGATATTTATTTAATGTATTTGGAGGAAGGGACAGTGAAAGAGGCCCAATCTGCTGGATTCAAGAAGTATTTGCTAACCGATTAAATACTTAAAATTTAAACTTATACCTAAATGAAACGTTCGGATTTTTTAAAAAACAGTTCCCTTTTGGTTGGAGCTTCATTATTCTCTAATGGGCTTTCTGCCAATGATCAATCTCAAAAACCTATGGAATCGAAATCAGCCAATCAACCATTCAAATTAAACTATGCGCCGCACCAAGGGATGTTCAGTGCAACGGCAGGAAAGAATTTCCTTGATGAAATTCAATACATGTATGACTTAGGCTTCAGAGGAATTGAAGACAATGGTATGCCAGGTCGTTCGGTTGATGAACAAAAGAAAATAGGTGATTTGCTAGCTAAGTTAGGGATGACGATGGGTGTATTTGTGGTGCCCAAAGGTGGTAATGGCGCCAATTCATTAGCTGCTGGAAAACAGGAGTTTGTGGATGTGTTTTTAAAGGGATGCAGAGAGTCTGTAGAAATTGCGAAACGTTGTCATGCAAAACATGTGACTGTGGTACCGGGAGATTACGTCAGAAACCTTCCAATTGGTGTACAGACTGCGAATGTTGTAGAAGGATTGAGAAAAGGAGCGGAAATATTTGAACCGCATGGCATTACCATGGTATTGGAACCATTGAGTGATACACCAGACCTGTTCTTAAGATTTACCGACCAAACCTATGAAATCTGTAAAGCTGTTAATAGCCCATCATGTAAGATTCTTTATGATGTATACCACCAACAAAAAAATGAAGGGAATTTAATTCCGATGATGGATTTATGTTGGAGTGAAATCGGTTATATCCAAGTTGGGGACAACCCGGGAAGAAGGGAGCCGACAACTGGAGAAATCAATTATAAGAACCTATTTAAATGGTTGTACGAGAAGGGGTATAAAGGTGTGGTTGGAATGGAGCACGGTATGTCCAAGTCAGGTAAAGAAGGTGAAGAAACCTTGGTTAAAGCCTATAGGGAGGTTGATTCCTTCTAATGCTAAAGGGATTTAGTATTGAAACAAATTCGTGATTATATTTTGTTATTAGCATATTATCTCTATCTTTAAATTCAAGATTTTAGTAAACCTTTTAGAATGTCTTCATCAATTAAATTTAAACTCTCTTTCATGATGTTCCTCGAATTTTTTATTTGGGGAGCTTGGTTCGTTACGCTCGGAACATTTTTAGGAAACAATTTAAAAGCGTCAGGCTTGGAGATCGCAAATGTGTTCTCTACACAGTCATGGGGAGCTATTATAGCTCCATTTATCATCGGAATGATTGCAGACCGATATTTCAATGCAGAAAGAATCCTTGGTATTCTTCACTTAGTTGGGGCATTCCTGATGTACCAACTTTATCAGAGTGATTCCATCGGATCTTTCTTCCCTTATGTTCTAGGCTATATGATCCTGTATATGCCAACACTATCATTAGTGAATTCCGTATCATTTAGACAGATGAAGAATCCTGAAAAGGAATTCTCATTTATTCGTATTTGGGGTACTATCGGGTGGATTATCGCTGGACTGTCTATCAGTTACCTATTTAAATGGGATAGCCCAGAAGGCTTACAAGAAGGCCTGTTGAAAAACACCTTTATGATGTCAGCAATTGCTTCTTTGGTATTGGGTGTCTTCTCATTTACTCTACCGAAAACTCCACCAGTGAAAGCTGGAAACAGTGGTGAGAAAGAAAGTATTTCTAAGATCTTAGGATTGGATGCCATCAAGTTATTGAAAGATCGTAACTTCTTGGTGTTCTTTATCTGTTCCATCTTGATCTGTATTCCATTGGCGTTTTATTACCAATATGCGAATCCATTCTTAACCGAGATCGGTTTAGCGAATGCAACAGGTAAAATGACAATCGGTCAGATTTCAGAAGCACTTTGTTTATTGTTATTGCCTGTATTCTTCACAAGATTTGGTTTTAAGAATACCATTTTGTTGGGTATGTTGGCTTGGGTAATTCGTTATGTATTGTTCGCATATGGCAATGCAGGTGAGATGACCTTTATGCTATTGATCGGTATTGCATTGCACGGGATCTGTTATGACTTTTTCTTTGTATCAGGTCAGATCTATACAGATTCTAAAGCTGGAAAAGATAATAAGAGTGCGGCTCAAGGATTGATTACATTGGCAACCTATGGAGTAGGCCAATTGATCGGATTCTGGGTAGCAGGTTATGTGAGTGACATGTATGTGAATATCAAAGCTTCGGATTTAGCTTTGTTCTGGAATAAATTATGGATAGTTCCTGCAGGAATTGCATTTGTGGTGATGATCATCTTCATGCTATTCTTCAAGAAGGAAACTATTCAGACACAAGTAGAAAACTAATTAAAATTTAAAAGATAATGGTGGAAAATAATGTATATGATGCTATTGTTATCGGATCTGGAATCAGTGGTGGCTGGGCAGCCAAGGAACTTACTGAGAAAGGCCTGAAAACAATCATGCTAGAGCGTGGCCGCAATGTGGAGCACGTGAAAGATTATCATGCCAATAAAGACGCATGGGAATATCCACACCGTGGCGGTAGAACAGTGCAGATGGAGAAGGATTACCCTGTTTTAAAACGTGATTACCCATTGAACGAGAAAAACTTAGATTTCTGGGTCAATGAAAAAGAAAGTCCATACACAGAAGTGAAACGCTTTGACTGGTTTAGGGGATATCATGTTGGAGGACGTTCGTTGATGTGGGGTCGCCAGAGCTACCGTTTAGGGGATCTGGATTTTGAAGCAAACTTGAAAGATGGCCATGGAGTAGATTGGCCAATCCGTTATAAAGATATCGCTCCTTGGTATAGCTATGCTGAGAAATGGGCAGGTATTTCCGGTAACCGTGATGGTCTGGATGTACTGCCTGATGGAGATTTCTTGCCAGCGATGGATTTTAATATCGTTGAGAAAGACCTAGCTGAGCGTTTGAAGAAAGAATATGGTGGTAATCGTCACTTCATTATGGGACGTACTGCCAATATTACCAAACCACATACTGGACGTATCAACTGTCAATACCAAAATCAATGTTGGTTGGGATGTAACTTTGGAGGTTACTTCAGTACACAGTCTTCTACATTGCCTCCAGCAATGAAGACCGGTAATCTGACGTTGAGACCATTCTCTATCGTAACGAAGATCATCTATGACAAAGACACCAAAAAAGCAAAAGGTGTGGAGATAGTTGATGCTGAAACAAATAAAACCTATGAATTCTTTGCAAAAGTAATCTTCGTATGTGCTTCTGCATTTAACTCGACATGGGTGTTGATGAACTCAGCTACTGATGTTTGGGAAGGTGGATTGGGAAGTAGCAGTGGTGAATTGGGTCACAATGCAATGGATCACCATTTCCGTTTAGGAGCTGGTGGTAGGGTTGAAGGTTATGAAGACAAATACTTCTTCGGAAGACGTCCAACAGGCCTTTATGTACCTCGATTTGTAAATATCCCTAGTGACACCAAGAAACGTGATTATGTACGTGGATTTGGTTATCAGGGTTCAGGAAGCCGTGGCCGTTGGTCTGGTGAGATTGCAGAGATGCAAGTTGGTGGTGCATGGAAAGATGCATTATGCGAACCTGGAAACTGGAGCGTTGGATTTACAGCATTCGGTGAAATCCTTCCTTATCATGAAAATAAAATCTCATTGGATAAGACTGTCAAAGATAAATGGGGCTTACCTGTATTGTCGATGGACATGGAAATCAAGGACAATGAGCAAAAAATGCGCAAGGACATGACCGAAGAGATGAAGGAAATGTTGGAGAAAATCGGCGTTAAAGACGTAAATACTTATGACGGCGGGTATAATTTCGGTATGGGTATCCACGAAATGGGAACTGCAAGAATGGGTAGAGATCCGAAGTCTTCGGTATTGAATGGAAATAACCAAGTATGGGATGCATTGAACGTATTTGTTACTGACGGTGCTGCCATGACTTCTGCAGGATGTGTGAATCCTTCATTGACTTATATGGCCTTGACTGCAAGAGCTGTAGATTTTGCTGTAAGTGAGCTGAAAAAAGGTAATTTATAACAAACTAAACCCAATAATATGAGTAAGAATAATTCAAGAAGAGATTTTATTAAGAATTCTGCGATAGCAGCTGCTGGTATCAGCATCGTGCCTAGACACGTATTAGGTGGTACTGGATTTACTGCTCCTAGTGATAAATTAGTTGTTGCGGGTATCGGTGTAGGTGGAAAAGGTGAGAGTGACATCAAATCATTCCACGATTCAGGAAAAGCGGATATTGCTTTCCTTTGTGACGTGGATGACCGTAGAGCTGCCAATTCAAGAAAGCGTTTTCCAAAAGCTAAATATTATAAAGATTACCGCGAGATGTTGGACAAAGAGCACAAGAACATTGATGCTGTTTCTGTTTCAACTCCGGATCATAACCACGCTATCCAAGCTTTAGCTGCGATGCAGTTAGGTAAGCACGTATATGTTCAGAAGCCATTGGCACACGATGTATGGGAAGCAAGGGTTCTAACGGATGCTGCCAAAAAATACAAAGTCGTTACGCAAATGGGTAACCAAGGTGCATCGAATGATGGTCCTAGACAGGCACGTGAGTGGTATGAAGCAGGTCTAATCGGTAATGTTCATACAGTTTACTGTTGGACCGACCGTCCGGTATGGCCTCAAGGTATTTCTTGGCCTACGCAAAAGGCTAATGTACCTGCAGAACTGAACTGGGATCTTTGGTTAGGAACTGCTCCTCAAAAGGATTTTGTAGATAAATTGGTTCCATTCAACTGGAGAGGTTGGTGGGATTACGGTACTGGTGCACTAGGAGATATGGGATGTCACCTATTAGAAGTTCCATTTAGCGTCCTAGGTCTTACTTATGTACAAGATGTTCAAGCGTCTGTAGGTTCAGTTTATGTGGATGAGTTCAAACGTGGATACTTCCCAGAAAGCTGTCCTCCATCTTCTCATGCAACCATGACTTTCCCGAAAGCTGCTAGAACGACAGGACCTGTAACCTTGCACTGGATGGACGGTGGTATTCAACCTGCCCGTCCTGAAGAATTAGGACCTAACGAAATTTTCGGTGATGGTGGTAATGGTATCTTATTGATCGGTGATAAAGGAAAAATCTTAGCTGATACTTACGGTGAGAACGCAAGATTACTTCCTACTTCCAGAAAAGAAAACGTAGCATTGAAATATGAGCGTGTACCAGGAGCTGCAGGTGGTCACTATGCACAATGGGTAGAAGCTTGTATCGCAGGATATGGCAAGAAAGAAGTGAGTGCTCCATTCGAAATCTCAGGACCATTGACTGAGGCGCTATTAATGGCTAACTTAGCTATCCGTGGTGCTGATTTACGTGTAGATGGAAGATATCCAGGACGTAGCTTGAAGCTATTATGGGATAACGAAAATATGAAAGTTACTAACTTTGACGTGGTTAATCAGTTTGTAAAACGTAACTATCGCCAAGGTTGGGATGTTAAATACACAATTTAATTAAAGAACAATGAATAGAAGAGAGGCATTAAAAAACGTTGCATTCATCGTTGGGGGTTCTGTAATCGGTGCGAACTTGTTCTTACAAGGTTGTACTAGACCTGCTTCGAAAGAAGTTGCATCCTTATTCGAAGGTGATACACCTGATTTTTTGGGTGAATTAGCCGAAGCTATTCTTCCTAAAACCTCCACTCCAGGCGCGAAAGAGGCTGGAGTTGGTCAGTTTATCCCAGTGATGATCCGCGATTGCTATGAAGAGAAAGATCAGAAAGCCTTTATGGATGGTCTGAACGGAGTAGATGAGCGTGCTCAGAAAGAATTCAAAAAAGGATTCGCAGAGCTGTCAGCTGAAGAGAAACTACAATTTGTAAATAATTACGATAAAGAAGCCAATGAATATCAAAGCAACAAAAAAGAAGGCGATGCAAATCACTTCTTCACTATGTTGAAACAGTTGACATTGACTGGTTACTTTACTTCCGAAGTAGGAATGAAACAAGCATTGCGCTTTGTAAAGATCCCTGGAAAATTTGATGGTAATTATCCATACAAAAAAGGAGATAAAGCTTGGGCTTTATAGTCACAGCTAAAGCATATAAAATCCCCCGATCGAAATCGGGGGATTTTTTATGATATTTATTTGGTCAATCGCATCAGGAAATGTATCCTGCCATCCTTCTGGATGCTGAATACTTTGTCCTCAAATTCCTTGATTTCTATTTCATCTCCGTAATTCAATTCTTTCAGGAAATTCATTTCTAAGCGGCTAAAGGAGCCTTTTAGGATAGCTTTGGGATCCATGGCATCAAAGCACCACTCCATATATTTGACGTTATTGGCATGGTTTACAATGTCTAGGTCGGACAATTTCACCCGATAATCACTCAATAGTTGGAAATCCACGTTGCCATCAATTTTCTCAACAGCATTTTTGGTAGGGATTTTATCCCGAAAAAATTCCATGTGATCAGTGCTCAGGGCAAAGGTATCTGCTCTTCGGGTTCTGATGTTAAATACTACCCATAAACTGCTGGCACTAATCAATACTTGATCACCAAGCCATAATTCAAAATTACGGATGGAACGGCTTCCTGTAAAATCTTGGATCCAGGTCCGGATCTTCACGGTCTGAGTATACTTTGGCAAACTGTCTATTTCAATCAGCATCCTGCTCAACACCCATGACTGCCTCACATCAAACATAGCTTTATAGCCAAAGCCTAAGTTCTCAGCATGTTCACTTGCCGTAATCTGTAAAATGTTGTTTAATTCACTATATTTCAACTGCCCGTTAGGATAACATTGGGTGAAGTTCAATGTCCATTCCTTTTCAAATATGCCCATTTATATGTGTTCTGAAATCTAATGCAAATGTAACTAATTTAATATTCTGCCCTAAAATCTTGCTGAAATATATATTAATTTATAAATTGACGTTAACCTTTTAAACCTCTTAATTAGATTGACGAATGACTGGAACATTAATTGAAAAAGAAGACGTAGATAAATTTAGAATTATCCCCGCCGAGACTGATAAAACAACCCAATTTTCAAACAAACTACAAGGTGCTGTGCGCTTGGGCAATGAATTCAAATCGAAGACTACTATCGTTTTCAATACTGAAGACGGTCCGAAACGCATTGAAACAACTGTGTGGTCATTAACCGATAGATATATCCAGATTAAACATGGAATTCTTATTCCATTGAAAGCATTGATTGAAATAGAATATTAACAAAATAGCCAGGTTTAGAATCGAGGTTATTTAATTATTTAGAATTGAAACAAAAAAAAGAGCTGTCCTTGGACAGCTCTTTTTGCATGTAGATTGAAAGAGATGCGTTGCTAGGAAAAAAACAACGCTCTCCGTTCAATTCTTGATGTTACTTAATAATTATCTTTAATATCCTCTTTAAGGATTGAATATTAATATCACAAAGACCGCAAACAGAACAAGATGCATAATCCCTACAATAGGAGCGGTCCTTCTACCAGAAAAGGAAAGCATGCTCAAGATCAAGGTGATCACAAAGAGTATGGTTTCTGTTGTGGTCATACCAAATAAGACTGTTTTGCTAGCAATAAGCCCGATAATCAATACTGCAGGTACCGTAAGGCCTACCGTAGATACAAAAGCACCATGACATAGGTTGATAGCCCGTTGGAACTCATTGTTCATGGCTGCCTTAACCGCGGTCATCGATTCTGGTGTAAACACAATGATGGCAATCAATACCCCACCTAATAATGGAGGAAGATTCATTTCCTTGATTCCATAATCTACCAAAGTAGCAAGGTTATGGGATAAGAGAACAATGGGCAATATCATTCCTAATAACACCAAAGTCCGCAATAACACTTCATTTTTACTTACTTTTTCATTTTCATGGCCATCTGCTTTTTGGCTTTCATTCCGTTGGCTGAAAAGGATTTCCATCTGACCAGGTTTGGGTTGAATATAGAGGTGCCTATATCCCTTCATTTGATAGGCTAAAAAGAACCCATATAGTAAAATGATCAATCCTGAAATACTGGCTGCCTGTACAGTGGTAAATTCACCATTCCCTTTTCCTTCGATAAAATTGGGAATCATCATCGAGATCCCGCCAAGCATAATGATCATGGATAAATAGGTAATTGTTCCCTGGGCGTTATACTCCTGCTCTCCATGTCTTAGACCACCAAGAAGGATACATAGACCTAAAACCAAGTTCATAATGATCATCATCACAGAAAAAATGGAATCTTTTCCAATGGTCGGGTTGTCCTCAGGGCCGAACATCATGGCAACAATCAAGATGACCTCAATGGAGACAATGGAAAGGGTTAGGATCAGCGTTCCATACGGTTCACCGAGTTTATGGGCCAATTCATCAGCTTCTTTAACTACTCCAAAGGCAGCACCGATGATAGTTGCCAATACGAGTACGAAAATACCTATAGCCAGTGTGTTATTGCCGTATAGGCCTTCAATACTTTTTCCAAAAAACATAAATATTAAAACCATCAACCAGATAAGTATTAGTCTGATAATTGTGTTTTTTGTTAAAATATTGTTCATTTTTTCATCTCCTTTTTAATTCAGTAAGAATTGATTTTTTTGTCCATGCAAATCTCCACAATATAAATCCTATTATTTTTTACAAAAGTTAAAAAAGTATTAAGTTTCTGTTGACAAACTACTGTCATTGAATGTTATACTTTTGAGGAAATCAATGTTTATATCATGGAATATTCAAGTGTTATTAAAATTTTATTATCCCAGTACCGAGCTGCCTTAGGCATGTTACGTGATGTCACGGAAAAAGTACCCGATACGGAATGGAACAGTCATGAGTATAACAATCCAAATTGGCAATTGATTTATCATACGATATGGAGCTCCAAACTGTACCTGTCAGCCAGTTATGAAACCTTTGTGCCTTTTGCTAAAGCAATTGAAGGCGCGGAAAGTTTAGGTGGAGATAAAGACTGGGAAAACTCAGAAGTTGAAGTGGTAGGACTTAATTCTAAGCAAGAGGTATTGGAATTTATCCAAGAAGTTGAACAAAATTTGGAAAGCTCATTAACGCTATTGCCCTTGGAGGCAGATTCCGGTTTTGAGTGGTATCCATATAGCAGATTGGAATTGCATATAAATACCATCAGGCATATTCAGCATCATACCGCTCAGATTATTGAGCGTTTGAAAGCGAAGGGAATTACTGGATTTCCGTGGTGGATAGATCAGAACAAACCTGGTGAATGGGTATAAATTGTACAATTAAATTTAAAAATTATGTTTGCCGTAAAAGTAGAATATGAAGTTTTTCCCGAATATGAAGGAGAAAATAAAGATAGGATCCAGGATTTCTTAAAGGCCTTTGAGGAATTAGATAATTCGAGGTTCAGGTATTCCGTATTTCAGGACCGAGAAAGCAAGCGATTCATCCATCTTTCCGAATATAAGGATGAAGAGATCCAAACAGAGTTGCTATCCAATCCGATTTTCTTAAAATTCCAGGAAGAAAGGGACAAAAACTTGAAAGAAGCACCTTCAATTACTTGGCTTGACTGTGTACTTTAGCCTAATAACTGTTTTATCGAATCCTCAAGCATTCGATGACAATGAACTGATTGTTACTGTCCGTAGTAAAGAATAGGTAGGTTTTTCCGCCATCTTTGATCTTATGTTTCTTGCGAATCACCTCGACTTTCTCCGGAAAATTTCGAGTGGCAATATTGGCCTGGACAAAGGGATTGTTCTTTTTTAGACTTGAATAGGGAAGAACCTGTTTTATTTCAAACACCCTGCCTGGAAACTCAGGTTGAAAAACCTCAGAAGTGTATAGATGCGAGTGTTGATGGAGTTTTCCTAATCCAAAATACTTCCCAACACTCTTAAAGGCACCAGCCTTGCTAAGCGCGACATCCGAATCATAGAGATAATGCTGTGGTTGAGCGTAGCGGTTCATTGTTGCCCTTTCTGCATCATAAGTAAATTCAAATGTTTGCAGTTGATCGGCAAATAATCGGATAGCCTTAATCTTGGTCTCTCCTTCAAAACCACGCTCCTGTATGAACAACAATTCCTTACAATCATTATCCAAACTGATGACATAGACATATTTGACATGTTTTAGGCTTGTCAATGCAGTACTTATATCCAGAAGGGGAGAAACTTTACTGATGATGTATTTGCTCTTGCTAAAGAAAAGGTCCTGGTTGGCAACAATATTCGGTTCACAATCCTCCAAAAGGAACACCTTTCCTTGGTTCACCCTTCTTGAGGGGTCTACATAGATATAATCAAAGGCATGGTCTTCACTCTGTCTGAGTATTTCGATGCCATCAGTAGCTTTGCAAACCAGATTATTGACCCGGAGGATGCTGGCATTATAGGCAACGATCTCAGAAAGCTTTTCATTGAGTTCACAGTGGATGACCTCTTCTGCCTCTTGCGCTAAGTAACAACTGTCCACAGAGAAGCCCCCTGTCAAATCAATGACACGGCTACCTTTGGCAATCAAAGTTTGCTTAATGAGTGCAGTATGTTCGGAGGAACACTGCTCGATATTGATCTTGTCAGGATAATAAATGCCTTCGCTGAAAGCCCAGGTAGGTAATTTCTTAACGCTACGTTGCCATCCATCGATCTGGGAAGCCAATTCTGCTGAGCTCACATTGGGAAAAGGACTTTTCTTCAAGGCTACCTCTGTGGGAGATTTCTCCCGGTTAGCCTTAATGAATTGTTGTACATCCTTCTCTAAAATGTGTTTATTCATCTTTGTTTTTCACCAGCAATTGGCAAGTGTAACTATCCTTAAGTTCGCGAAAAATTTCCTTATTTACCAAAACGCGATCTATTGTTTGTTGATTATAGTATCGAATGGTAATTAATTCTAATCCAGTGGCTACCGATACCTTATATCTCTTTTTCAACTGTTCCAAAAGGTTCAACACATTCTCTCCGGTATCATCCACGCTTACCGAGAAACTGATAGCAGAGTTATGCATCATATTGATCTTGATCCGATTCTGGTGGAAGGCATCAAAGATATGGCTTAAGTTGTCCTCTACGATAAAGGAGAAATCGCGTGGTTGAATATTGATAAAGACCTGATTGACCTTAAAGATAAAAGAAGGCACAGGAAGGGTTTGATTCGTTGTTTTTATCTGTGTACCAGGTTCTTCTGGGTTAATAAAAGAACGGACATTCAGCGTGATTTTCTTATTTTGAAGCGGTTTGATGGTTTTAGGGTGAATCACCGTTGCTCCATAATATGTTAATTCAATAGCGTCTGTATAGGATAGTTCAGGAATAAGTTCTGTTTGGTCAAACCACTTAGGGTCAGCATTCAGGACTCCTGGTACATCCTTCCATATCGTGATGTTTTCTGCATTTAGGCTTGCAGCAAAGATGGCAGCAGAATAATCTGAACCTTCTCGACCAAGGGTAGTCGTAAAGTTTTCAGAAGTTGATCCGATAAATCCTTGTGTAACGACGATATATTCATCTAATATGCTTGGCAGGTCCTTGCGGATCTTTTCTTCTGTCTTTTCCCAATCCACTTTGCCCTCACGGTAAGTGTTATCGGTCATGATAAAACCCCTTGCATCCACCCATTGGGTTGCCAATCCTTGATAAGAAGAATAGGCAGCAACTATTTTGGTGGAAAGCAATTCTCCTACCGAAACGATCTGGTCATAGAGATAGTCATAGTCATCTTGTGGTTCTTCTTCCAAGATCCACTCAATTTCTACGAAAGTATTGGCGATATCATCATAAACAGGATGGTTATGATCAGGAAACAATTCATGCAGGATATCAAAATGCTCTTTTTTCAAACTTTCAAGGTGTTCAAAACATGCACCGTCACGTTTGATGTAACTCTCTGTCACTTTCACCAACTTATCTGTCGTTTTACCGATTGCCGAAACCACGATCAAAAGGGAAGAATCCTTATATCGCTCAACAATCGAAACTACATTTTTAATATTTTCTGCACTTTTAACGGAGGCTCCGCCAAATTTAAATACCTGCATTTACGCTACTGAATTGAATTGTAATACTCTGTAATGTTTTTTATGTAATTCTTTCCGGTCTGGGTCATACAATCCTGAATTTCTTCATAAGGAATGGTGAGATAAGTGGTGCCTCCGGAATAGGGTTTGATTTCGTAGGGATTATAAAAAAATATGATGCCCTCTTTGGAAACCCCATAGTTTGCCGCCAAGGAAAAAGTATCATTTTCGAAGAAATAATCTTCCTTATAGCTGCTGGTATCCGAGAGTCCTTCCTCTTTTCGAAAGAATCTTTCTGCAATTTTAGTAAATTCTTTCATCTTATTCTCAGAAATAAACGTATTCAGCTTTAATTTTTCTTTTGTTTGGACATCATACACGTTCCATAGGGTATAGCTATTGCCATGGGCACCTCCGGAAAATTCATAGGTGATATTGTCCATCATGATGAGATAGGGGTTGTTCATCATCACACCGATAAAGGTTTCCTTTTGCCAAGCAAGAGGATGTCTTACCTCATTTTCTTCAACAAAATTGGCATATCCCTCCAGGAAATTATGGACATATTGTTCCAAAGTCTGTTCCTTGTCCAAAAGGATATTTTCCTTGACATATCGGTTCATCGTACTGTCCTCAAAAATTGGATAGGTCAATCCAACATAGGTCGTGTCAATCCGATCACCATCCGCAGCAAAATAAGGACTGATCTCTTTAATGCTGGTGTCGCTGTAAACAAGGGTGTCCTTAGATCCAGTAACTACAACTTTGTGCGATTTTGATCCATCAGTTTTGTTGCTCTGACAAGAACTGGCTGAAGCCAAAAGGAATACAGAAGCTAAGATAGGGTATAGGCTGGGTCTAAAAATTGATATTGACATTGATCCACTCTTCATCGAATTTGCTGTTATACTTTTTATAAAAATCTATTGCTGGAGTATTCCAATCAAGTACCTGCCACATCATCCCAGAATATCCCTGCTCTTTGGCATAAGCAATGGTATGATCCAGCAGATCTTTTCCAAAACCTTTGCCTCGCATGCTTTCCGTGATGATAATGTCCTCTAAATACAATCTTCTCCCTTTCCATGTCGAATACCTTATATAATATAAGGACATACCAATAATTTCACCCTCGTATTCACCAACAAACGCCCACCAGACCGGATTTTCTCCAAATCCAGAATCTTCAAATTCCTGCATGCTGACCGTCACTTCTTCAGGTGCTTTTTCAAACAGGGCCAATTCCTTGATCAATTCCAATAACCTTGGACAGTCTGCCTTTACTGCATTGCGAATGGTTAAACTCATTATTGTGCTTTATAGTGTTTGATGACTCTCTTTCCAAATATGGTGCTTCCTAATCTTACCATATTGCTGCCTTGCTCGATAGCAATCTTATAATCAGAGCTCATACCCATGGACAAGATATCAAAACTTTCTTCTTTGCGGAAATAAGTGGTCTTTATTCCGTCAAAAAGCATTTTTAACTCATAGAACTCTTCTTTTATGATCTTTTCGTTTTCCGTATTGCTGGCAATGCCCATCAATCCACGGATACGGATGTTTTTAAATCCATCAAACTCCTCAGAACGTAATAGTTCAATCGCCTCAGCATGGTCCAAACCGAATTTTGTATCCTCATCAGCAATATAGACCTGCAATAGGCAGTCGATGATGCGGTTGTTCTTGAGTGCATGTTTATTGATCTCAGCCAATACCTTCAAGGAGTCAACAGAATGGATCAAACTTACAAAAGGAGCTATGTATTTAACCTTATTGGTCTGGAGGTGGCCCACCAAATGCCATTCAATGTCTTTGGGCAAGCTTTCATATTTGGCAACGAGGTCCTGAACTTGGTTTTCACCAAAAATCCGTTGACCAGCCTCATAGGCCTCCATTATATCTTCATTAGGCTTTGTCTTCGAAATCGCAACTAATGTAACACCGATAGGGGACAATTCTTTTTGTAATTCTGTAATATTCTTTGCTATACTCATGATGAAAAAGGGTTCGCATTGATGAAAATTGGAAAGCTTATTGCAAGCTTTTCCGTATTTTTGTACAAATTTACAAAATGCAACGCTTAATACTGGGTTTACTTCCTTTGTTTTTTATCGTTTTCTCCTGCAAAAAGCAGGTTCCTGATGGTATTTTGCCTCAAGAGGACATGGTGGAGCTCATGACCGAGGTGCATATCCTTGACGGATACATTTCTAATATACCCGTGGACAGTGCCAAAAAGGTCATTGACCCGCTGTATGAGCAGCTTTTTGCCAAATTCGGAATAGATTCTGCAAAATTTACCAAGAATGTAAATTATTATTTCGGAAATCCATCCTTAACCGTAAAAACTTACGACCAGGTCGTCAAAACACTGGAAAAAAGAGAACGCGGTTATTATAGCCAGGATTCATTGAAGAACCTCATTTTGCAGGACAGCATGAGTAGAGTAACCAGAATGCAAGTTAAATTACAGACATTAAACAATATGATCCTAAATGCCGAAGCTGATTCTGCGGAACTTAGCATTGCGGATAGGACCAGAAGATTTTATGAACCTGTAGGATTGATGCGCTTTTGGGAAAAAAATATTTTGGAAAAGAAAGCACCAATGGGAACTGAAACACCCGATATCTCTACTTTGCCAATCCCTGAAAATACAACTCCGGAAACTTCACCTGAAGTACAAAAACCAACTGAGTTGAAGCCGCAGGATAATTTAGATACTATTCCATTTAGACATCGAAACGAAAGACTGAAGCCGGTCACTAGGCCACGCGAAAGACCTATTGTACAATAGCAAATGATATATCCACAGAACGCAGTAGAAAAGTTAGGATTTACGGAAATTAAGGAGCTCATCAAGGCAAAATGCCTTAGTGAGGCGGGGAAAGAATTGGTAGATAAAATCCAACCTCAAGTGAAATTGGATTTAATCGATCGCTTCTTGCGTCAGGCCAATGAGTTCAAAGAACTCCTTGTTCATGATGCTCCTCTTCCTGTAGACCATTTTTACCCCATAAAAGCCATTATTGAAAAAGCAAAAGTTGAAGGCTCCTTCTTACTGGAAGAAGAATTCCACCGTGTTTTGCTTTCGCTAAGGACGGTCTATGCCGTAATCCGTTATTTCAATGACCGTGCTCAGCAATACCCAAATCTGGAATTGCTTTTCGAGCACCTTCCTATAGAAAAGAATATCCTTCGTCAGATCGAACAGATCATCGACGATAGGGGAAAGATCAAGGACAATGCATCCAAACTCTTATTAGAAATTACCTCCCAGATCAGCAAAGCTGAACAGGAAGCAAGGAAACGCCTTGATGCCGTTTATAAGCAAGCGCAACAGAATGGCTGGACGGCAGATGGTAGTTTGACCATCCGGGACGGTAGGTTATGTATACCCATTCTGGCCGAAAATAAGCGTAAGCTGAAAGGTCTGATCCATGATGAATCGGCTTCCGGCCAAACAGCTTATATTGAACCGGAGGAAGTATTCCACCTGAATAATAAGGTAAGGGATCTGGAATTTGAAAGAAGGAGGGAAATCGTAAGGATCTTGACCACCCTGACTTCTGAACTCAGGCCTCATGTTCCCTTATTGTTTGCATACCATGGGCTGTTGACCAAATTGGATTTTGTAAGGGCCAAGGCATTGTTCGCATTGGATATAGATGCACAAATGCCTGAACTTTCCAAAGAAGCCGAAGTGTTCTTGGTAAATGCCAAACATCCACTTCTTTATTTGGCATCCAAACAAGAAGGCCATCATTCGGTCGTGCCATTGAACCTTAGGATCGATGGAACGGATCGTGTTTTGTTGGTGTCAGGACCAAATGCCGGAGGTAAATCCGTATGTATGAAAACCGTTGGTCTCTTACAGTTGATGTTTCAATCGGGCCTGCTGATTCCTTGTGATACCAATTCTAAACTTGGTGTATTCAAGCAATTCTTTGCAGATATCGGGGATGATCAATCCATCGACAGCGATTTAAGTACATACTCGGCACATCTTTCCAAGATGAAGCACTTTACCCAGTTTTCAAATGCCAGGACAATGGTCCTCATCGATGAATTCGGAACGGGTACAGATCCACAGTTCGGTGGCCCTATTGCTGAAGCTGTCCTGGAAGTGCTGAACAAAAAGCAAATCCGGGGAGTGATCACGACCCACTATTCAAACCTGAAAGTCTTTGCGAGCAATTCAGAAGGTATCGAAAATGCATCCATGCTATTCGATAATGAAGCGATGAAGCCTTTATATGTGCTACAGACTGGGAAACCGGGTAGTTCCTATGCCTTTGAAATCGCACAGAATATTGGTTTGCCTAAAGAGGTCCTTCACCTAGCCAAACAGAAAATCGGTGTTCAGCAAAAGAAAGTAGATACCCTATTGGTCGACTTGGAACGCGAAAAGAAAGAGGTCTACGATACTAAGGTTGCCATCAACCTGCGCGAAAAAGAGATCGTAGGACAGCAAGCTGAATTGAATGAATTAAAGAGCTATTTGGAAGAGAATAAGCGACAGTTACTTAAAGATGCTAAGGAAGAAGCTAGGCAGATCATTAAGAGTGCCAATAAACTGGTTGAAAATACCATTGCTGAAATCAAGACCAAACAAGCCGATAAGGAAGAAACCAAAAAACTGAGAGCTGGACTGCAACATGCTTCCGATAGCCTGAAGGAAAAATCAGTTAAGGAAATCAAAAAGCCGGAGGTTGTCAACGAAACTGCTGAAGCGGTAGAGGTAGGGGACTGGGTGAAAATTATTGATACAGGTAATGAAGCCCAAGTGATTGAGATTGCGAAGAATATCCTGATCTTAGCCCTTGGTGATCTCCGGACGGTTGTCAAAAAGAATAAAGTAGAAAAACTGAGAGGAAAGGAGAAGGCTAAGGCCGCTAAGCGATTTAGATCCGTTGCTTCGGATAGTGTTGCTGACTTTAGTCCCGAGGTTGATGTTCGTGGCATGCGAACTGAAGATGCCTTAGGTAAAATAGAGCAGGTTTTAGACCGTGCCGTTATGATTGGATACCCATCATTAAAGATTGTACACGGTAAAGGAGACGGGATTTTGCGCAAATTCATTCGCGACTATTTAAGGAAATATAACCAGGTCAGCCGGTTTGAAGATGAACATGCCGATAGAGGTGGAGATGGCATTACCTACGCCTACCTGGACTAAGAAAATTCTTTATTTTGAAAGGGAACTAAATTTTTGGTTCCCTTTTTTTTGTTCCAAAACATTAATTACTCCTTTTCCAAATTTGGGATTATCGAAATTCAAAAAAAACGTTGCTTTATTTTCCTTCTTATCGACAATGTTAATCGCCTGATTTTTGTCCGTTTATAAAAATAGTTGTTGCGATAACTGCTAAATCATTAGAAATAGGAAAAAACTTTTCAACAATTTCAAGAATGTTAAAATTTGTTAAAATATCAAATTCCCATCGGTTTCATTGCCAAAATTTCAACCAAAATGAATAGTTGTTTAAAAAACTAATTAAGTTTTAAATTTTTGCTTACTCGAATAAGTCAATTAAATGCAAAAACGTGGTAGTGAGTATATTAAGTTTATGTTAATCGAGATTGAAAATCAATATGTCTTTATACTTTTGCACTACTTATTTTAATAAAATAGAAGTATGAAAAAAATCTCTACTCAATTAGTAACATTATTCTCAATGTTGTTGCTTTGCAACGTCGCTTGGGCACAGACAGTCCTAAGAGGTGTTGTAACTGATGGCACCAATCCGGTTGCGGGGGCATCTGTCTTAGTACAGGGCACATCGGCAGGTACATCGACTGATGCAAATGGAGCTTTTACCTTGAACTCTCCAAAAACATCAGGTGTTTTAATTTTCCGCGTTCTAGGATTCAACACTAGCGAAATTAAATTCGCAGAAGGACAATCTGATTTAGGAACAATTGTTTTACAAGCTCAAGAAGATGGTGAAGCAATTGGTGAAGTAGTGGTAATTGGTAAAGGTATTATTGATATCGCCGATAGAAAAACACCTATCGCTGTATCAACCATTACACCTTTAGAAATTCAAGAAAAAAGTGGTGCTAACGTTGAATTCCCAGAATTAATGAAGAACACCCCATCAATCTACGTTGCTGACCAAGCAAGTGGTTTCGGTGATTCTAAAATGTTCGTTCGTGGTTTCGACCAATCGAATACGGCATTCTTATTAAATGGTCAACCTATCAATGGTATGGAAGATGGTAACATGTACTGGTCTAACTGGTCAGCTATGTCTGATGTTGCTAACCTGATCCAGATTCAAAGAGGTCTAGGTTCTTCTAAATTAGCTATTTCTTCAGTGGGTGGTACAGTGAACATTGTAACTAAAGCTACTGACATGGTAAGAAGAGGTTCCGTAGGTATGTCAACAGGTAATGATGGATTAGCAAAAGCTATGATTTCTTACAGTACTGGTATGCAAGGAAAATGGGGGGTATCATTTATGTTGAACGGATGGAGAGCTGATAAAAAATATGCTCTAGGTACTGCAGGTGCTGGACAAAACTATTTTGTTTCTGTGGGTTACAAGCCAAATGATAACAACACCTTCAACTTCATGATCTTCGGTGCTCCACAATGGCACGACCAAAACTTCTCTAAACCTTTAGAGACTAGCTACAGAGAAATCGGTCCTACAGGAAATAAAACTAAAGTTATTGCTACTCCAGGTTATGATATCACTGGTGAAAGAGGTAACTCTAACTACGGTTGGTATAATGGTGAAGGTCTTTCTCAAAGAACTAACTTCTACCACAAACCAGTTACGAACTTAAACTGGGACTTGAAAATTGATGATAAATCATCTCTTTCTACCGTACTTTACGCTTCAATGGGTAAAGGTGGTGGTACTGGTATCTTAGGTAATGGTCCAGGTTATACCGTTAATGGTTTTAACGCAACAAATGGTACTACAAACTGGGATGCACTAGCTGCGATTAATGCTGCTCAACCTAACAAAATCTCTAGCGGAAACAATGGTTCTGCATTAAGAGCTTCTGTAAACAACCACTTCTGGTATGGTTTGGTTTCTAACTACAACTTCGAAGCAAACGAAAACTTCTCTTTCAACTTAGGTGCTGATTTACGTTTCTACAAAGGTGATCACTTCCAACAATTGATTAACCTATTAGGTTCTGAAGGTCGTATCGCTGATAATAAAACTCGTGAAAAAGGTTATGTAGTTTCTGAAACTTTCTCTACCAACCCTTGGTCTTCATTATTCAATAGTGCAGGTGTAGGTCAAAGAGTAGGATATGACAACTCCGAGAAAATCAATTACCAAGGTGTTTTTGGTCAAGTAGAGTATAGTTTAGATGGATTCACAGCTTTCGTTCAGGGTTCCCTTTCTAACCAATCTTACCAAAAAATCGATCGTTGGAACTATGCTGAAGGCGAAAAGAAATCTAAATTCGATAACAAATTCGGTTACAACATTAAAGGAGGTGCTTCCTATACTTTCGAAGATGCACACACAATCTTCGCTAATATTGGACAATACTCTCGTCAACCATTCTTAGATAACGTATTTGTTTCTAATACGGTAGATTTTGTAGATCCTTCAGTGGATAATGAAAAAATCTTCGGTGTTGAAGCTGGTTATAAATATTCAAACCCAATCGTTGCAGTTAGCTTCAACGCTTACTACACAAAATGGGATAACAGATTCACTGATTACACAGCAAGAGATTATACTGTAGGTGGAACAACATACCCTGATGTAACTTACTTATTCACTGGTGTTGGTCAGCTTCACAAAGGTTTAGAATTAGAATTTGATGTAAATGTTCTTTCTAACCTTAAATTAAGAGGTTACGGATCAATCGGTGACTGGAAATATGATGGTACATCCCCTTACCGTGTAAGAGATAACAACTCATTTGATATCGTTTTCGAAGATAAAGCAGGACAAGATTTAACTGGTGTAAAAGTAGGTAATGCTGCACAGACAACTTTCGGTCTAGGTGTTAAATACTTTATCCTTCCTCAATTCTCAATCGATGCTGATTACAACCACTATGCTAGATTATACGGTAATGTGAATGTAGATGACGTAATCAAATCATCATTGAACAATGAAGTTTACCAACCTGAAGAATTAAAAGCTTATAACGTAGTAGATGCTGGTTTAAGCTATACTTTCAACTTGAAAAACGGTAAAAACATTAAATTCAGAGGTAATGTGAAAAACCTTTTCAACGAGAACTACTTCTCTAGAAAAGATGCTTTCGGTTATTTCTACGGTTTAGGTACAACTTGGAACACAGGTTTGACTTACAACTTCTAAGCAAAAAATTAATTCCAATTAATTATAAAAGTCCCTCGGTTGTGCCGAGGGACTTTCTTTTTATACGGTTGTTCGTGCTGGCATGCTGTTTACCTATGTTTTGACAATTTGAATAACACTTATCGAAAACTAATGACAGGAAAGGGCAATGAAAAAACTGCCTTAATATTTTAGCGATAGGGTCCCAGTGGGCAATGTCATTATTTATTTTTTTTAGTCATACTGAGGTTCATCCGAAGTATCTCGAAGTCTTGCAAACCCATTTTGTGAATAAATGCATTTGCGTACAGTTCTTCTATATTCAATAGTTTGTACTGGCGTACAGTTCCTAAATCTTCGGTTCACACCCCCATTGTCGTCCTGACGCAGGAAGTATCTCGAAGTCTTGCAAACCCATTTTGTGAATAAATGCATTTGCGTACAGTTCTTCTATATTCAATAGTTTGTACTGGCGTACAGTTCCTAAATCTTCGGTTCACACCCCCATTGTCGTCCTGACGCAGGAAGGATCTCGGAAAATGGCAAACCTAATTTGGGGAATAATTGAATTGGCGTAAAGTTTTTCTATCTGCAATAGTTTGTAATGGCGAACAGTTCCTAAATCTTCGGTTCACACCCCCATTGTCGTCCTGACGCAGGAAGGAT
>NZ_DAMBMM010000015.1:0-26820 GCF_032065005.1 Sphingobacterium sp. | reverse complement strand
TGGCGTAAAGTTTTTCTATCTGCAATAGTTTGTAATGGCGAACAGTTCCTAAATCAAAGATTTAGGATGACAGGGTCTTTATATGGAGAACCGTACAGATTCCTCACTATTCATTCAGAATCAAAATTTGCTAAAGAGGGATTCAGAGTGAAGCGAAGAATCTATTTTTTATTTTATTTAGAGCTGTTTGTCATCCCGAAATCGTAAGATGAGGGAACTATTTTTTTTACTCTATAAAAGGAGATTTGCAGTAAAATATTTCACCCACGCTGTGGGTTCGTCTTTACAAACATCAAATTTTTACAAAGATTTCACCCTCGCTGGGGGTTTATTATCTGTCCTAAAAGGATAAAGGAGTTAATCCACCTAAAGGGAGATATTGATATTAGGATTGCAGGAAGCGGGCTTATGCAATAAGCCCCTACAAAATCGGCTACCTTTCCAACGACATGATGGACACAATCTTGGTCCATCCTCGCATCCTGTACCCTGAGCTGCGTCGAAGGGCATCCTGGTTCAACCCCCAGATCATGGTCCATCCTCGCATCCCATTCATCTTGGTCCATCCTCGCATCCCATTCATCCTGGTTCAATCCCCGATTTTGGTCCATCCTCTTATCCCATTAATCCTGGTTCAAACCACCTGGCTTACGCAATGAGATGCAGGCTGAGCGGAGTCGAAGCCAAATCCAAAGCCAATTCAACCCTAAAAATTCGGTTTCAACAGATATTTATCATAGAACCTAAAGATATGTTCAGTTGCTTCTTCCGCTGTGTCCACCATCCTATATAGGTTCAGATCTTCCTCACTGATATATTTATTGCCAAGCATGGTATTTTTGATCCAGTCAAAAAGGCCGTTCCAGTATTCGGTGCCGACCAATACGATAGGGAAGCGGGCAATCTTACCAGTTTGTATCAATGTAACAGCTTCAAACAGTTCGTCCATGGTCCCGAATCCTCCAGGCAATACGATATAACCTTGGGAATATTTCATGAACATGACCTTGCGGACAAAGAAATAATTAAACTCCAGTAATTTATCGCGGTCAATATATTTATTGTGGAATTGCTCATGTGGCAGTTCAATGTTCAGTCCTACAGACTTACCTCCGGCCGTATAGGCCCCTTTATTGGCAGCTTCCATGATTCCTGGTCCACCACCTGAAATAACACCGTACCCGCGGTCAGCCAACAGCCTCGCAATCTCTACGGTCATTTGATAATATTTATGCTCATCCGGTGTCCTTGCCGATCCAAAGATCGAAACACAGGGGCCAATCTTAGCTAATTTTTCAAACCCATCTACAAACTCCGACATGATCTTAAAGATTTGCCAAGAGTCCTTTACCTTAATTTCTTGCCAAGTTTTATTGGCAAATGAATTTCTGATTTTATCGTCTTTAACCATTTGGTCTTTTTGTTTTTTGTCTATGAAAGGGCTTTTTTCGCCCTTTTCGATGTAATATAAGATTTTATATTAAATTTTTCGAAAGCTTGATGATTGTTGTTATTATCATAAAAAAACATAAATATTTCAATTAAATTTTGAATTATTAAACTGATTTAATACATTTATCAAACTTAAACCTATTCACAACTGAAAAAATCTTAAACCTATAATGAATAGACGGGACTTTATTAGTAAAACCGCTTTAGGCGCAGCTGCAGTTACCATAATACCTAGACATGTCTTGGGTGGTAATGGCTTCTTGGCACCTAGCGATCGTCTCAACCTAGGATTTATCGGCGTAGGCAAGCAGATGTACGGTCTTTTGAACCAGTTCATGAAAATTCCGGAGGCCATGGTCATCGCGGCTGCTGATGTGGATAGTAGCAAACTGAATAATTTCATAGGCCAGGCTAATAAGCTGAATGCCGCTAAGGCTGCTCATCAGGTCCAAGGTTTTGGACAGTATAGGGATTTGCTGGCCATCAAAGATATAGATGCCGTAATCATCGCTTCCCCGGACCATTGGCATGCCATGCATGTTGTTGATGCCGCCAAAGCAGGGAAGGACATCTATTGCGAAAAACCTCTGGCTTTGACCATCGATGAAGGTCGTGCAATGGTAAATGCAGTCCGGAAATATAAAAGGGTCTTGCAGACTGGAAGTATGCAGCGCTCCCAATATAATTTTAGACAGGCAGCTGATCTGATCCGCAATGGTTACATCGGTGATATCAAGGAGGTCAATGTTTCGGTAGGAGAGCCTGTAAAGGAATGTGACCTACCTTCCTTGCCAACCCCTGCACATCTGGATTGGGATTCTTGGATCGGGCCATCGCTATATCGTGGTTTTAATCCAATATTAAGTCCAGCATTAGGGGCGCCTGAATGGTCGCTATGGCGACTGTATCATGGATTCGGAGGTGGATATGTAACGGATTGGGGAGCCCATATGTTTGATATCGTCCAGTGGGCATTAGGAATGGACCAATCAGGACCTGTTTCCTTTACTCCGCCCGATATTCCTATGGCAAAAGAAGGTCTATATTTCACCTATAAAAATGGAATTAAAGTCCATCATAAATCTTGGGGAAGCTTCAATGCAATCCAGTTTTTAGGGACAGAAGGTAAGATTGAAGTATCCAGGGAATTCCTGAGATCTGATAAAGCGGAACTTCCAAAATTACAGATTGCCGAGAAGGATCGTAAGGTGTACTATTCGGAAAACCATTACCAGGATTTCGTTGATGCCATCAAAAAACGTTCTAAACCAATCTGTGATGTTGAAATTGGCCATAGAACCGCAACGGTATGTAATGCAGTCAACATTGCCTATCAAATTCAGAAACCTATCAAATGGGACCCGAACAAAGAAGTGTTCGACAGCCCATTTGCCAATAATCTAAAGGGAAGGGCATACCGAGGGAAATGGGATTATTTGGATTTTTAAATTAGAGCACACATAGATTTGTTTCATAAACCGATGCGCCAGATATTCGAAAGAATTCTGGCGTGTTTTTTTGCTCTTTATTTTCGTAATTTTGAAAAATGAACTTTTCGTCAAAACTATTGGAACAGGCTGTGGAAGAATTTGGAAAACTTCCCGGTGTCGGTAAAAAAACAGCTTTACGCTTGGTATTGCATCTCTTGAAGCAATCTGATGCCGAGGTGAGCCGATTTACTGAATCCTTGGACCGATTGAAGCAAGACATTAAATATTGCCGTACCTGTTTTAATATCTCCGATTCTGAGCAATGTGAAATCTGTGCTTCCCCGAAGCGTGATAAAGCCTTAATCTGTGTTGTGGAAGATACCCGGGATGTAATGGCTATAGAAAATACCAATCAATATAGCGGAGTTTATCATGTGCTTGGTGGCTTGATCTCACCTATGGAAGGAATAGGACCAGCAGACCTGAAAATCGAGGGTTTGATAGACCGTGTACGTTCCGGTCAAGTCCAAGAAGTAATACTAGCACTCAGTGCAACCATGGAAGGGGACACTACCATATTCTACCTTTACCGCAAATTGAAAGAATTCAATGTGCAGATCAGTACCATTGCTAGGGGTATTGCCTTTGGTGGTGAACTGGAATATGTAGATGAAATCACTTTGGGAAGATCTATTGCAACAAGGGTCCCTTATGAACGGAATGTCGGTTAATGTTCTGTTTTCATCTTGCTGATGATCCAATAAAATCCAACCCCACAGAAGATCAATATCAATCCTGCCGATGTCCACAGGGTAGAATAGCCAAAGTGTTCAGCTGTATAGGTTCCTAAGAATGGAGAGAATATATTGGCAGCAGCAAAGGCCAAAGAGTTAAAGCCCATATATGCGCCCTGATTGCTCCGACTGGCTCTGTTGATGGCTACGGTTGCCGTAAATGGTAATGTTAACATCTCTCCAGTGGACAGGAAAAACATAGCTAAGTACAACCAGGCAATCCCAAAATCTGCCGTCAACATCAAGTAGGACATACCAGAAATTGCCGTTCCCCAGAGCATAATTTGCCGGACTGAAAATCGATGTTCCACTACATGGACCAGAACCATCTCAAACAGTACGATCACAAAACCACTAAATCCAAGCAATAAACCGATTTCATCGGAGTGGAGATTGTGCGCCTCCTTATAGAAAAGCGGAAGTGTACTCAATAATTGAAAGAATGCCATCGAGAACAAACAGCATAAAATATTGAATACAATAAAGAGGCCGTCCGTATAGGCATTCCTGACAGGTTTTTCTTCTTCAATTTCCTGAACCTTGGTCTGACCTATTTCAGTCCTTGCTTTTCTGTTTCTAAAGAAATATATAAATACAATAGCTGCACAGGCTGCAGCGATAGCATTACCGTAAAATATCCAGTTATAGGAAAACTTCGCTAAAAATCCTCCTAATGCCGGGCCTATGGAGAAACCAAGGTTTACTGCCATCCTGTTTAGGGAATAGGCACGGGTGATGTTTTCAGGCTTGGCATACCTTGCTACAGAAACGGAGTTGGCTGGTCGGAAGACGTCCGCAACCAAGGTCAATATGAAGATCATAATGGCCAAGCCCTCAAAGGTCCTGAAGTTAGGCAGTAATAAGAACAGTGGAATGACCAAGATCAAGCTCCAGGTCTGTACCTTGAAGTTTCCGAATTTATCGGTTAACCAACCTCCCAACCAGGAACCGCAGACTGAACCTAAACCAAAACAGCCCAATACGAGACCTATCTGCGTTTTGCTGAAACCTAATTCCGAGGACATATAAATCCCCAAAAATGGAATTACCATGGATCCTGCACGGTTGATCAGCATAACCAATGCCAATAGCCATGCAGCAGGCGATAAGCCTTTATAGGAGTTGATATAAAGTCGTACTAATGCTCTCAATATTGTGTTTTATCTATGCAATCCTGCTTGCTAGGTTGTCTAATCTTTTGTCTATGCTATAGGTAGTTGCCATACTTCGCTTCGTTCCTCTCTTTTTGTCAAGAATAAAATCTATCCTGCCTAAGTTAACCCCAGAAAAGCCTGTTTGGTTTACTAAAGTTATCTGGTTGTCCAGATTTTTCACCTCAGTAGGTTTGTCCAAGAAAGTATGGGTATGCCCACCTATGATCAGGTCTATATGTCTTGAGTTCTTTGCCAGCATCAAATCTGATACTTTTTCCGTATCGTAATTGTAGCCAATATGCGAAAGGCAGATAATCAGGTCACACTTCAGCTCATTTTTTAACTTCTCTGTATATTTAGCGGCCACCTCGATCGGATCTGAAATCTTTACACCTGCATAGCTTCGCGGATCGACCATACCTTTTAAGTCTACACCGACTCCAAAAACACCGATCTTTACTGAATCTCGCTCAAATACCAGGTAGTCCTTGGTTTTTCCTTCCATAATGGTTCCCGTAAAATCATAGTTCGAAGTGACAAAAGGGAAGTTCGCCTTATCAAAATGATTTAGTAATCCCGGTAATCCGTTGTCAAACTCATGATTACCGAATGTTCCTGCATCATATCCTAATTTCGACATGAGTTCAAGCTCTACTTTGCCATCAAAAACATTGAAATATGGCGTGCCCTGAAACATATCTCCTGCATCAAATAACAGTACATTCTTTTCTTCCGAACGGATCTTCTGGATGAGGGTGCTTCTTCGGGCCACTCCGCCTAAACCTTGTAACCTTGATCCATCCATGGGATAAGGTTCAATACGGCTATGTACATCGTTTGTATGTAAAAATGTGATCTTAACTTCTTTAGACTTACTATAGCCTACAAATGGAATGGAACTCAAGGACGCGGTTGCTCCCAAAGCCATTACGCTTTTTAAAAAGCTCCTTCTATTCAATGATCTTAACTCTTCCATCTAATTTTGCTTCTACTTTTTTACCTTCTTTTGTTAATTCCTGTACATAGCTTATCAAAGCTTCGCGTACTCTTTCTGCAGTAACATTCTTACTGATGGGACTGTTGAGTCCTCTTACGAGATCACCTCCGTTGGCGATGAAGTCATAAGTGACCAACTTATAGGTTTTGTTTGGATCGATATCTTTCCCGCCAATCTTAAAACTTTGGATTTTCTTGTCCTTTATGACCTGTTCAACATTCCCTAAGGGCTGACCATTGGTTTCGGCAATAAAATCTGCCAAGACCTGAACATCTGTTCCCTTAAGTTCCAAAATGGTAATGTAATTCTCGAATGGCATGACCTCAAAAATAGAACCTACGGTCACATTGCCCTGTTTGATACCAGAGCGGATACCATCTTTGGTAGCCATGGAAAATACTACCTCTGGATCCACTTTTTTGCCTATGGCCAATAGCGCATCTGAAAAGAAGTTGCTTAATTCTGACTCAGGAAGATTGCGGTTTTTTATCAGCGCCTCTGGTGCATATCCCAATACCTCGTTCATCTTATCCTCAAGTTGGTTCTTATAGGGTAAAATGTAATTTGTAATCGCTGTATCTTCTGCAATCTGATTGTTGATTGCCAACATTTGTTTGTTTGATACAGCTGCTTGGTAAAATGTGGTCTTACAGGAGCTGAAGACCAAAAGAACAGAGGCCCAGAATAGGACACTGTACTTGGATAGCTGTGTACTCATATATTGAAATTATACGCAAAGGTATTAAGATTGCCCTGAATCCAAAAGATTTTGAATATAAAAGAAGAGCTGAATGCTAAAGATTAATATTCAGCTAACCATTCCTTAATTCCTACCGATGCGTTCCTCAAAATAGCAGTTCACGAAATGCCTTGCCAAGGCAAAGGATAATCCATTGTCGCCCAAGGTAGAAACCTGTAGGCTGCATCCAGTCGCAATCTTACTCATGGAATAGGTTTGGATCTGTTGTTGGATCGGGGTAATCATGAGCATAGAGGTTCTGGCAAAGCTTCCAGAAAGCACAATGGTTTCGGGATTGAAAACTTGCATAAACAGGGATATTGCCCTGCCTAGTTTGCTGCCCAGTTCAGAAATCAGTTGAATGGCATATTGATCACCATCCATGGCAGCCTGGATGATATGTTCAGGTGTCAGCGGCAAATTTTCGTATTTTGATACGATTAGGGTAGGGATACCGGCCTCAATGTCTCGGGTAGCCTTGTTTACCAGCGCCGTGCCTGACACCAAGGTTTCCAGACAGCCACGCTTGCCACAGTAGCATAACTCGCCATCGTTGACAAAACTGATATGGCCCATTTCACCGGAGAATCCATCTTTACCCAAATAGATTTCCCCATTGGAGACTATCCCCAAGGAAATCCCCCAATCCAAACGGATCACCAAAGCATCCCTTTTCCGCTTTAGTTTTCCGTAGAATTTTTCCGCTAAGGTTGCAGCCTTGGCATCATTGATGACCTTGGTTCTCTTGTTGAACTCATGCTCCAGATGGTTCTCTAGGTTGAATCCTGCTTCGTAAAAATAAGTGAAGTTCTCACCAGAGTAACGGTCAATTAGCCCCGGCATAGAAATAGATATCCCAGATACTTGCTCCATGTCCAGTTTTTGATCCTTGATGTATTTTTTGACAATGATCAAAAAGGCAGGCAGTTCCTTTAGGTCCGTTGAGATTTCAAATTGAAATTGCTGCGGTATATTGAGAATGTTGCAATTGTTGTCTACAAGGGCGATACGAATAGACCTGCGGTTGATTTCTATGGTCAGAACCCGAAACAGACTGTCGCTTAATTGGTATAGATTAGGTTTTCTTCCACCTAAGGATTCACCACGTTCGTGCTGATTCAGGTATTTCTTCTCCACTAACTCCACCATCAACGTATTCAAGGTTGGAAAACTTAAGGTCAAACTCTTCATTAAATCATTTACCGAAGCATTGTCAAGTTCATAAACGGCTTTTAATAATTTAAGTTTTTTCTTCGCTGATTTGGCAGTTTTTTTAGATAAGCCCGATGGACTCACTAATAGCTTTTCAATAAATTTCATGTTTGTTTGAGTTAATAAAATCTCATCGTTAATTTTTGAGGCTTAAATCAAAGTTCAATCACAAGAATTAACTCAATTAAATTAAACTAATGAATAAATATTTAAATTTTAATCTAAAATAAATAAAAAAATTAATATTCAAATTAAAAAATGCTTGTAATGAGTCTAATATGTTAATTTTATTTGAAAGTAATATGTTTTATTGTAAAAATTTACAAAACAAATGTTAATAATTTTAATTGAATACTGTTTTGGTAAATTCCTGAGTTAAAATCTTATTTGTGTATTGATGTGTTTCCGGGATACTGTCCGCACAGATCCTTCGCTGATTCTGAACGTATAGTGAAGAATCTGTACGGTTCCCCTTCCATAGACCTTGTCATCCTTAACCGAAGGTTAAGGGGTTGAACGCCAATAAAATAATGGTTTGAATGGTCCCGAGACCCTTCCTTCGTCAGTGTGACACAGGAAAGGGGTCTTTTTTTCTAAACTTAATGACCTTGCCTAGTGGAGGGCAATATTTTTCTAGAAATCTTCCTAAAAAAACAGATTCTTCGCTGATTCTGAACGCTTAGTGAAGAATCTGTACGGTTCCCCTTCCAGAGACCTTGTCATCCTTAACCGAAGGTTAAGGAACTGTACGCCAATACCATCCTTAGCTTTCCAGACTCATTTTTGAATCTCCTAAAGATTATCTTTTCTACGACATACTGCCCTGGAAGAGCAGAATTATTTTAGAAATGGTATTGAACTATTTAGGGGTAACGCAAAAACGATGTTCGATTAATCGAACATCGTTTTTGCATTAATTCCAGGCTAACGTGCCATGCCAGCTAAAATAATGGAACCCCGATGGGGTTCTAAATCTAGAAATTTAGGTTCAATATTTTTCGTGGCCAATATCCTGTCATCACCTTCCTTTAAATTTAGTCCAAATTTTTCTATCCGGATATATTCTTGTTTAATCCTCTCATCCTTTGCATCCTGGTTCGTTCCATGATCTTGGTCTATCCTCCCATCCCGTACCCAGAGCGACATCTCGGCTTCGCTCGATAATCGCCGATGGGCATCCTGGTTCAAAAATAAAAAAAGGGGCACTCTTCAAGCGCCCCTTTTAATTATCCAAAAACACCTTTTTCAAGGCATTCCCTAATTTTACTTTTTGTCGATCTTAAATAATTTACCGCCATCAGTAACGCTGTACAATGCTCCATTTTTACCTTGGATAACATCTCTAAAGCGTTCACCTTTATCCGCTAATAATCTTTCTTCGCCAACAACTTTGTTGTCCTTGATGACCAATCTAGCGATATGTGTGCTGCTCAACCCACCGATGAATAGGTTGTTTTGCCATTCAGGGACATTCGAACCTGTGTAGAAGGTCATGCCACTAGGTGATAATACAGGGTCCCAATAATAAACTGGTTGCTCCATACCTTCTTTTTGTTGGATAGGAGGGTTGCCAATTTGATCTCCCTTGTATTCGATGCCATAGGTAATCGTAGGCCAACCATAGTTGTTGCCTGGTTTGACCAAGTTGATTTCATCACCACCTCGAGGTCCAAATTCTGAGTCCCAAAGGTCTCCAGTAACAGGGTTGAATGCCAAACCTTGAACGTTCCTATGTCCATAACTGTAGATTTCTGGTTTTGCATCTGCTTTGCCGGCAAAAGGATTTCCAGCCGCTGGTTTACCATCGGTCGTGATCCTTAAGATCTTCCCTAGGGCTGAATTTAATTGCTGTGCCTGCGGACGAGTTTCAAGATCTGAACGCTCTCCTGTAGACACAAATAGGTTGCCTTCTTTATCAAATAAGATACGGCCACCGTAGTGCAGCTTACCGTTGTAGGTAGGCAAGGCTTGGTAGATCACTTTAGCGCCTTCAATGCTTTTTTCATCCTGGGATAACTTACCTTTTGCTACGGCAGTATGGTTACCACCTGAAACAGGTTCTGAAAAAGTCCAGTATACCATTCTGTTGTTTGCAAAGTCTGGGTCTAGGGTGATGCCCAATAAGCCACCTTGACCTTGCGAATCTACTTTTGGAATACCGGTAATCGCTTCACCGATGGTTTTTGCATTGGGGTCCACGATACGCATGGTACCTTCTTTTTCGGTGATCAACAGTCGACCATCAGGGAGCTCTGCAATTCCCCATGGAGTTTTTAGACCTTCAACGACCACTGCAGCTTCATAAGGTGAAGTGGTCTTTACGCCTGCAATTCGGGTTTGACCCTCAAATGCCGGTTTGTAATCTGTATTTCCTGGTTTTGTTTCAACAGGTGGGTATTTCGTTGTGTCTTGTACGACTGCGGTTGAATCCTGTGGTTCTGTACCGTTCGAATTCGTTCCTGAACAAGCCACGAACGCTGTAGTTGCTGCCAAAAACAATGCGTTTGAGAAGTGTTTCTTCATGTTGGTTGATTTATGTTTATTTGTTGTTTATCAATTGAATTCAGGTCTTTTCGGGAAATTTGCAACATGTGCATATTTCGGACCCATACTGATCAAGGCTTCTTTCCAAAGGTTTTCGCCATCGGTAATGAAAGCCAGGTCTATATTAAATGAATTATGGACAGCCCAAGAGTTCTGCTTGATCTCTCCATCAAGTTGCCCCGGACTCCAGCCTGAATACCCTAGGAAAATCTTGACTTCTTCACTTGTAATCAAATTTTCGTTGATCAGGTATTTTAACCGTTCAAAATCACCACCCCAATAGAGGTCATCTACGATATGGGTGCCGCCTTCGATTTTCTCATGGGCCTTGTGGACAAAGAAAAGTGCATTTCCTTCCACTGGGCCACCGAAATATAAAGGTATTTCAGAATTGTCTACGTCTTCAAGGACATCCGATAGCATAAGCATGGAGCGATGGTTGAGGATCAATCCGACGGTTCCATCGTTTTCATCATGCTCGCACAACAAGATCACTGAGCGCTCAAAATTCTGATCCAGCATGAAGGGCTCAGATAAAATTAGACTGCCGCGTTTTGGGATATATTCGTTGAACATAACAGAATAGATGTGTTTATACCAAATTTATAGATTATCATTATTAATCCACTGTAAAATAGCAATAATTTTTCATTTCATTTTCTGTTAAAAATGGATATTATGTTAAGTTTGTAGGAAATATCCTTTGCCATGTCCATTGAACATAAAGAAATTGCCGCCATTCGGGAAGACTATGTGAAAAGCAGTTTGAGCGAATCGGACGTACAGAAAAACCCTATCCAACAGTTCCAAAAATGGTTTGATGAAGCCATGTCCTCGCAGGTCACTGAACCGACTGCCATGGTCGTTTCTACGGTCGCGGAAAATGGCTATCCCTCTTCCAGAGTTGTACTGTTAAAGGACATTAAAGCAGAAGGCCTGAGTTTCTTCACGAACTACAACAGTAGGAAAGGACAAGAGATCATCCAGAACCCACATGTTTCAGCTTTGTTTTTCTGGCCGGAACTGCAAAGGCAGGTACGCTTTGAAGCAGAGGTCGAGAAATTACCTAAGGCAGATTCTGACGAGTATTTTTCCATTCGCCCTAGAGGCAGCCAAATCGGTGCCATTGCCTCGCCACAGAGTGCCATTATCCCTGACCGGGAAACTTTGGAAAAAAGAGTAGCGGAAGTGGAGAAGGAAATGGAAAATATTACGGAAGTCCCTAGACCGGAATTTTGGGGTGGTTTCCTGTTAAAACCTGTTCGGGTTGAATTCTGGCAGGGAAGGGGAAGCAGGCTCCATGACCGCATTGTCTATATTATGGACAATGGAGATTGGACGATCAACCGTTTAGCGCCTTAATAATGATTCAAGAAATAAAGAAATACCTAGAGGAATACGTACATATCGATGCGGTGCAGGAGATGCAGGAGCATGGGCTGCTGCCTGCGCTTTTTATAGCACCTGAGCATCTTAAGGAGGTTTGTCTTTTCCTCCGGGATAATGAAAACTGCTATTTTGATTTCCTGGCGAATATAACGGCAGTGGATTATTTTCCGCAAGAATACTTTGAACTGGTCTATAACCTAACTTCCATTCCCTTTCAAAAACAACTTACGCTTAAAGTAAGGCTTGATGCCGGGAGAGACCTGAATGAATTGCCAGAGATTCCTTCTGTTTCTGAAGTTTGGCGAACAGCGGATTGGCATGAACGCGAGGCCTATGACCTGATGGGTATCTTCTTTACAGGTCATCCTGATTTGCGACGGATCCTCATGCCCGAAGACTGGGTAGGATATCCACTACGTAAAGATTATCAAGATCCTGAAACTTATCATAATATCCCGATCAAATAGTTATGAACGAAAGATATCTACAAGCTAATAAAAACTATCAGGATAAAATTAATACGGTTTCATCTCAGGAGATGGTCATCAACCTGGGGCCTCAACATCCATCCACACATGGTGTTCTGAGGTTGGAGCTGATCACTGACGGTGAAATCGTTAAGGAAATCATTCCACACATGGGCTATCTGCACCGTTGCTTTGATAAACATGCAGAGTCCATGAATTATGGAAAGACTATCCCCTTCACCGATCGTTTGGACTACTTAGCTTCCATGAACAATGCGCATGCCTTTGTGATGGGAGTTGAGCGTATGCTTGGAATTCAAGATAAAATTCCCAAAAGAATTGAATATATCCGTGTCTTGGTCACCGAATTGAACCGTATTGCATCCCATTTGATTGCTATAGGGACCTATGGTATCGATATTGGAGCTTTCACACCCTTTATGTGGTGTTTCCGCGATCGTGAACATATCATGAATATGTTGGAATGGGCTTCGGGTTCCAGGATGCTCTATAATTATATCTGGGTAGGGGGATTGTTCTATGATATCCCAGTAAACTTTGAAGAACGTTGCCTGGAATTTATCAATTACTTTAAACCGAAATTGGTCGAATTGGATGACCTATTGTCCAATAACCAGATTTTTATTCAGCGGACGGCCAACATTGGCGTACTGCCAGCTGATGTAGCCATTAATTATGGCTGTTCTGGTCCTATGCTACGCGGTTCTGGTATCAAATGGGACCTTAGGCGCGTCGATGGATATTCAGTTTATCCTGAATTGGATTTTGAGATCCCAGTAGGGAAGGGCGAGATGGGTGCGGTCGGAGACTGTTGGGATCGTTATAAGGTCAGGGTAGATGAGGTCAAAGAGTCTGTCAAGATTATTGAACAATGTTTGCCAAGATTGATGGGTGATTTCAAGAGAACACCCGACTTTGACCCTCGTGGATTGGTTCCAAAGAAAGTAAATCTTAAGGCACAGGAGTATTATGTCCGTGCCGAAAACCCTAAAGGTGAACTAGGCTTCTATTTCGTCACCCAGGAAAAAACCGACATTCCCAAGCGTGTGAAGGCTAGAGGACCGAGCTTCAATAACCTTTCGGTATTGCCAGAGCTTGGCAAGGGAGTGCTCATCGCTGATCTGATCGCTATTTTAGGTTCCATCGACATTGTGCTTGGTGAAGTCGACCGATAAAATAAAACCGCATAAAAACGCAAATTGTATTAGGAATAATCTTTTTAATAACTATATTTGCTATCTCATAATTTAAGTTTATAATTGGTTAATAGTTAGGGGAGCAATTGCCAGATTGCTTCCCTTTCTTTTTTGTTATACGCTAATTATACGCTGTTTTCCTACTTATTTTTTGATATATAATTTTGAACATAGAAGGCCTTGGCAAATTTTGTCCCGGGTTGAGAATTCTTTTGGTCTCATTCGAGACATATTCGGAAAGCTTTGCGAGTTTTCAAAATATGCCTCGAATGAGGTTGCTTTGAAATCGATAAAACCTCATGGAACTAAAAAACCGCAAACACGCAAAAAACAGGAAGGCAGGGAGAGGAGAGTTTACCCCCAGCGGGGGTGGGATGATTTTCAAAAGTGCTTCCTAAAAATAGAAAATAGTTTCCTCATCTTACGATTTCGAAATGACCAAATCTTCCTAAAAAAACAAAAATAGATTCTTCGTTTTACTCTGAATCCCTCTCTAGCGCATATGCGATTCTGAACGAATTGTGAAGAGTCGGTAAGTAAACGTCCCAAACATCCTGGTTCAAATGTTTGAAAATCAATTATTTTGTTTGGATAGTTCCGAGCTCCTACCTGCGTCAGGATGATACAGGAAAATGGGGAAAATAAATATAAGTGTTTTGCATTCCGCCAATAATCTTGGTCTATCCTCCAATCCCGAACATCCTGGTTCAAAACGGTTGTAACATGTTTGATAATCAATTATTTTGTTTGGATAGTTCCGAGATCCTTCCTGGGTCCGGATGACACTGGAAAATGGAAATAAATTTATGTGATCTGCATTCCGCCAATAATCTTAGTCTATCCTCCAATCCCGAACATCCTGGTTCAAAACGGTTGTATCATGTTTGATAATCAATTATTTTGTTTGGATAGTTCCTAGTTCCTTCCTGCGTCCGGATGACACTGGAAAATGGGAGATAATAGCGTCCTGAGTCTTATGTCTTATGTCTTATGTCTTTATTTTTATTCTTTCAGAATAAAAATAAATTACAATTCATTGAACTTTGGAAACCTTGGTGATACCAATTCCTTCCATTCGGGATGTTTTTTGATGAATGCAAACACATAGGGACAATAGGGAGAAACTGTTTTTCCCGCATCCTTGATGTGCTGCAGTGTTTTTTCTACAATGGCAGCTGCGGCTCCGCTTCCTGCCAATTCAGAAGGAGCTTCGGTATGGATCAGGGCAACGGTACTGCTTGTTTCTTTGTAGTCAATGAAAGCTATATGGCCATCGACATCTAATTCAAATCTGCTTTTTTCTTCGTTTTTAATTAATGGGAGGTTGATAAATTTATCTTTCATACCGAATCAACAAAAATTTAAATGTATAGTTTTTAATCTTTGGTAAAATTAACCCTATCCATTTAAATCTTGATTGATGTAGGTTAAGAAATGGTTACCATTTTATTAATCTGCCAAATGGTACAATTCCTCAAATTCCTTTTTGTATTTTTCCAGAATGACCTTACGTTTCATCTTAAGGGTAGGGGTCAGTTCTCCGTTTTCAATGGTGAACTCCTCCGAGAGGATGATCGGTTTTTTGATCTGTTCCCAGTTTCCAAAATGTTGGTTGGCCAATTGAACTTCCTTATTGATTTTGCGAACCACTTTTGTTTCGATCAGGAACTGGTCTTTAGGCATTCCCTTTAATTCAGGCGCTTCATTTCGGGACCAATCCTGTAGGTGGGCATAGTTAGGGACGATAAAGGCCGATGCAAACTTCTGACCATCACCAATTACCATTGCCTGTTCGATGTAGTTGGATTCCAATAATTTCTTCTCGATAGGTTGCGGCACCACATACTTACCTCCAGAAATCTTGAACATCTCCTTTTTACGGTCGATGATTTTCAAGAAAACTTCATCTTCCCAAACGCCAATATCACCCGTATGCAACCAACCATCGATAATGGTTTTATCCGTTTCTTCCCTGTTCTTATAATAGCCTTTCATAACGTTAGGGCCCTTTACCAAGATCTCTCCATCATCTGCCAATTTAATTTCCACATATTTTACGGCTAATCCCACCGTTCCGATACGGATGCCTTTGAGATAATGGTTTACAGAGATCAAGGGGGAAGCTTCAGTCATGCCGTAACCTTCGTAAAGAGGGATCCCAGCTGCCAGGAATACGCGGGCAAGTTTAGCCTGAAGCGATGCACTTCCCGAAGCAACCGTTTTTAGCTCACCACCTAATGCTTGGTACCACTTATCTAGGACCAGTTTTTTTGCCAATTTCAGCTTAATATTGTAGCCGAAACTCCTTTTTTCTGGGTTAGGATCGTACTGTTCAGCCACTTCAACAGCCCAGTCAAAAATCTTGCGCTTCATACCAGTCAGTTCCATACCGGTTTTCATGATCTTTTCGTAGACCTTCTCCAAGATCCTAGGAACGGCAGTCATGATATGAGGTTTTACCTCATTGATATTCTGGCCGATTTTGTCCAAGGATTCGGCGATGTGTACCGTTATCCCAATGTACAGATAGGTATAGATGACCATTCTTTCGTAGGCATGGCACGGAGGAAGGAAAGTTAATGCCCTGTCGTAAGCTTTACAAGGGGTAATCTCTCTTGCTGCTTCCACATTGGAAATAATATTATGATGGGTCAACATGACCCCTTTAGGCTTTCCGGTGGTCCCTGAAGTATAGATTAGCGTAGCTAAGTCGGTATGTTTGATATTTGCTCTAAGTTCTTCAATTTTAGAATCGGGAATATGGGCACCAACGGTCCTCAATTCATCCCAATTGCGTACATTTTCATTTTTTTCAATGCAGAAAATATACTTAAGGGTATAGATAGAGTCATTTAATTGGGTCAATCTATGGAATAAGCTTTTATTGCTAACGATGCAGAGCTTAATTTCAGCATCATTGAAAATGAACTGATAATCGGTATCACTGATATTTGGATAGATGGCAACGACAACAGCTCCAATTTGTTGGATAGCGAAATCGACAATATGCCATTCAATGCTGCTATCAGCAATCAATCCAACTTTGTCGTTTGGTTTAACACCAAGTTCAAGCAATCCTTTGGAGATCGCGTTTACTTGTTCCAAGAATTCTACAGAAGTCAAGGTCTTCCATTCCCCCTCTTTCTTATGTGCGAACATATTGAGGTCCGGAAAAAGGTTTACCTGCCTCAAGGCAAGATCAAAAAGTCTAAGATTTTCCACCATAACATATAAAAGCCTGTCTTTCAAGTTTATCGACAGGAATCTTAACCAAGATAACAGTGATGATGGTTAAGAAGTTTTGCAAAAGTATGAAATTGTTGCGTTTAGACTTAATAAATTTGGTTTTCGGTAGTGTAGTTCAGTTCATATTGACCCGATTGCAAAAATAATTTCTGAAAATTGTTGTAAATTGCTTATCCAAAGGAACCAATATAAACAGAAAAATAAACGTCAGATTAAAGGTAGATCCTAATTAGGATGATTTGGTCTATTGTTTATTTAGTTAAATTTTTTTATTTTCGTTTAAACTAATTTATAATGAATAGCTACGATAATCCCGTCTTAGAACGATTGCCCAAACACCTTCAAAGATATGTAGTCGAGCAAAATTATGATCGATACTCTGCCTTAGATCAGGCGATATGGCGTTATGTGATGCGGCAGAATTATGCCTACCTCAAGGACATTGCCTATTACCCTTATATACCAGGATTGACCAAAGCTGGATTGACCATCGAACGGATCCCTAATTTGCAGTCCATGAATGATAGCTTGAAAAAAATAGGCTGGGGGGCAGTAACGGTTGATGGATTTATACCACCAGCGGCATTCATGGAATTTCAGGCACATTGTGTGTTGGTCATTGCAGCAGACATTAGACAGATTGAACATATTACCTATACGCCAGCTCCAGATATTATTCATGAATCTTCCGGTCATGCACCTATCATTGGCGAACCTGAATACGCGGCCTATTTGCAGCATTTCGGTGAAGTGGGTTCCAAAGCCATGAGTTCAGGAAAGGATTTTGAGTTGTATGAGGCTATCAGGGCCTTATCCATCGTAAAAGAAAGGGAAGATGCCACTGAAGAAGAAATCCAAGCAGCAACGGATCGTTTTAACGCCATTTCGAGTAATATGGGTGAACCATCAGAAATGGCTTTATTGAGCAGGTTGCATTGGTGGACGGTGGAGTATGGATTGATCGGAACAGTGAAAGACCATAAAATATATGGTGCTGGTTTGCTGTCCTCCATTGGTGAAAGTGCAAGCTGTATGCAAGCTGACGTCAAAAAACTGCCTTATGATATCGATACCCTCCAATTTTCATATGATATTACCAAGCCGCAACCTCAATTATTTGTGACGCCTGATTTTAAACATGCTTACGAGGTACTGGAAGAATTTTCGAAAACTATGGCCTATCGAGTGGGTGGTCAGGAAGCGATGGAAAAAGCCATAGACAGCAGTAATACCTGTACGGTAGAGTTGAGTTCAGGTTTACAGGTTTCAGGAGTATTTACCTCTTTGTTTTTGGGAGAGGAACTGATTGCAATTAAAACCACAGGGCCAACAGCCTTGGCTTATAAAAATAAGGAATTGGAGGGCCATGGAAAGCAATACCATAAAGATGGATTTAGTTCACCGATTGGTTTATTGATAGGAAAGCGACTGCCATTGGAACAATGTCGAGCAGAAGATTTAGAAGGATTAGGATTGATCGAGGGCATGCCAGGTTCCTTATATTTCAAATCTGGAATATTGGTATCAGGAAAAGTAAAATCCTTTTTGTTCAATGAAGATGGTTTATTGCTGATCGTTAGTTTTGAGGAATGTACGGTTGTCCATGAACCAACTAGCCAAGTTTTGTTCCAGCCTGAATGGGGGATCTATGATATGGCCGTCGGAAGCTCAGTAAAATCTGTCTATGCCGGTGCTGCTGATAAGTTTGCTTTTGATCCTGATATCAATATCTCAGAAATTAAAACTGTAAAGCAAAATTGGACCGAAGAGCAGAAAACTCTCCATGATATTTACAGGCAAATCAGGGAAATGAGAGAGGGGCAGGGAAATGAAAGGGGCTTATCAGTACAGGTTCAAGATCTGTTGGAGGGATTCCCTAATGATTGGTTAGCCATGGTCGAGCTCTATGAATTAGCGATCCACGAAGGGCAGATTGAATTAGAAGATAGCTTGAGATTGATATTAAAGGAAAAGGCCAGGAAAAATCCTGACCTTGAAAAATTAATATCTGATGGAATAAGACTTGCACAGACCCAGCCGATTAATTTGGAATTAATGTACCAGTAGGACTTGCCAAGCTTTTTCTATTTGTTCTTCATCCAATAATCTGGATGCATATCGCTGCAGCTCGTTATGCAATTGGGTTTGGTCCTGTTCCCACATACTCTTTAAGGTATGGATCTGTTCATCCTCCAAGATGTCATTTTCAAGTGTAGGGATCGCTTCTATATTAGCGAGGAGACCTAATTGGTTTCCGGTCAAAATAGAGGAATTGCGGATATGTTCTGGTAATTGATCTACTCCGATCCCTAACTTCCGAAGCGGTTTTGGAACCTCAAAAAGGTTTTCTTTCGTCACTCGGCAGTACCAGTCTCCGCCCAATCGAGCCACTAAATCTAGTGCTGCTTGGTCCATTTGATCATTTTCGTCCAATAGGTAACTTTTGATATGCATATTGACCACTTCAGCAATAACTAAATTTCCTGTTCCACCACCTTCTTGGATGGTGATAATCTCCCTTACCTTACACTCTAATTGGACTGGTGATTCAGCTACTCTAGGCGGTTTGACCAATTCTGAGGGTAAGGCTGTAAAGCCAGATTTGTCAAATTCATTGATTTCTTTAGCGTATTCCGTACTGGCTAAGGACTGCTGTTGCACCATATCATAATTTACGATATTGATAACGACTTCAGGTACTTCACGGATATTTTCCAAAGTGTGTTTATCTTTTCCGTCACGGACCCGGGTAAGCGGTGAAAACACACAAATGGGCGGGTTCTGGGACATGAAATTGAAGTAGCTGAACGGGCTAAGGTTTACATTTCCTGCTTTATCCATGGTTGAGGCAAAGCAAATTGGCCTTGGTGCCACTGCGTATTTTATTAAGCTGTGGAAAACCGACCCGTGTGTCTCTTGGTTGAATGTCTTTGTTTCGTTGAACTGCATATAAATCGTATTAATTATTGATTATTCAGAAAGGTCTTCTTGGTAGATGATATTTTCAAGTTTCCCCAAACCTGTTACCTCCATGCTGATTCTATCATGCGGTTGGATCCAGATTTCTTGATAAGCTTGGTCTTTACGCTTTCCTGTACCGTTAATTTCTAATAGGCAACCCGTTCCGACCGTTCCAGAACCAATAATATCGCCGGGAAAGAGAGTAACGCCATAAGATGCCCGTTCTATTATTTCTGCAAAGGTCCAGTTCATGCTGGCAAGACTACCTTCAGAAACCAGTTGGTCGTTGATCCAGCATTTCATTTTAAGGTCAAAGGCATTTCCTGTATGCCCTGGCAAAGGTGCTGTTCTGTATTGCTCCAGTTCATCGAGGGTAACCAAATAAGGACCAAAGGTACTGGCGAAATCTTTTCCTTTTGCAGGTCCCAGATTGAGCTTCATTTCCTGCATCTGCAAGTTTCTGGCACTGAGGTCATTTAGGATCATGAAGCCAGCTATATATTGATCAGCATCGGTTGCTTTGATATTTCGACCTTTCTTATGGATGACAATGGCCACCTCCAATTCAAAGTCCATTTTTTCAAAGTGCCGAGGCATGCAATACACCGGTCCGGGGCCTTGAATGGCCTGGTGATTGGAAAAGTAGAAAACGGGGAATTGGTCGAATTCGGGTATCATTTCCAATCCACGGTTCAGACGGGAAGTCTCTACATGTTGTCTAAATGCATAGGCATCCCGAAAGGAGGTTGGATTGGGAAGGGGAGCGGTCAGGGAAATTTCAGAAAAGCTCACGCCCTCATTTTGAAAATCTTTTATCTTTTTGAATTCCTGTTGCTCATTTTTTGCTAAGTCAAGTCCTTCTTGGCCTAGCTGAAGCAATGCTAAGCAGGAATTGGGAAGTTTATTGGATATCATATGGCTAGGAAAAACCAGGTTTTCTATCACAAAACCAAGTTGTTCTTTGCCATTTTCCAAGTATGTTACAATTTTCATAATGATTTTTTGAATACTCAGCTTATTTATTTATAAAGGTTATAATTTTTCTATGATGGAAAATTAAATTTCATAATACCATATTTATTTTCCCAATCTTTATGTAAATATAAAATTATAAAGGGTATATTTGAAATAATACATACCATTATGAACATTAGCAACATAAAGCCAAAAAACCTCCCAAAAGGTTTAATGCCTTATATCAAGGCCTTGATAGCTGATGTTGTTTTCGCACAGTACTAATACCAAATTTAATTCTTTTTCAAAGTGATATCTAGCCTGAGGCTATGTAATTCAATCATATTATAATCATTTTTTAAACTTATTATTATGCCACTTTATCATCAATTGGGTAAGATTCCCCCAAAAAGACATACAGTTTTCAGAAAGGACAATGGAGAATTGTTTTCTGAGGAACTAGTATCCACCCATGGGTTTTCAAGTGTTTATTCCTTGGTGTATCATTGCTATCCACCGACCATTGTCAAGGAGATTAGGGAACCTTATGATGTGAACCCTAAAATTGCCCAGGACAAGCATTTGAAGCATACCAGCTTGAGAGGATTTCAGGTCAAACCTAAAGCCGATTTTTTGGAGAGTAGAACCCCAGTTCTGGTCAACTCCGATCTACATATTTCTTTAGCTGCTCCACAGAAATCTATGGACAGTTATTTTTACAAGAACAGCCAAGCAGATGAAGTGATCTTTATCCATGAAGGTTCTGGCACCTTGAAGACGGGCTACGGCGAGATTCCGTTTGCTTACGGTGATTATTTGGTGATTCCGAGAGGCGTGATCTACCAGATTGATTTTGACACTGATAAAAACCGACTGTTTATCGTTGAATCCTTTGAACCTATTCGAACTCCAAAACGATATAGAAATGAATTTGGTCAATTGATGGAGCATTCCCCATTTTGTGAAAGGGATATCCGCAGGCCGAAGAACCTGAAAACTTTTGATGAAAAGGGAGATTTCGAAATCAAGATCAAGAAACAGGGGTTGATTTACCCTTATATCTACGGGACACACCCTTTTGATTTTGTAGGTTGGGATGGCTACCATTATCCTTGGGCTTTTTCCATCCATGATTTTATGCCGATCACCGGTATGTTGCATCAACCGCCTCCAGTCCATCAGACCTTCGAAACAAATTCCTTTGTTTTATGCAGTTTCTGTCCTAGGATGTATGATTACCATCCTGATTCCATTCCTGCGCCATACAACCATAGCAATGTAGATTCCGATGAGGTGCTCTATTATGTAGATGGAGATTTTATGAGCAGAAAATCAGTTGAACGCGGACAGATTACCTTACACCCAGGTGGAATTCCGCATGGACCACATCCTGGTACGGTGGAAAAAAGTATTGGTCAGACCAAAACGGAAGAACTCGCTGTAATGATCGATCCGTTTAGGCCTTTGATGCTAACTGAGGAGGCCTTGGAAATTGAAGATCAGGACTATTATAAATCATGGATAAACTAACCAATCAATAAAAATATTATGACACAAACATTCGCAGAGAAGATAGCAAAGGCTCAGGATTTTTTGCCTATCAATGGAACGGATTATATTGAATTTTATGTGGGTAATGCCAAGCAAGCCGCCCATTTCTATAAAACGGCATTCGGTTTTCAATCGGAAGCATACGCAGGTCCCGAAACTGGTATTAGGGATAGAGCATCTTATGTTTTGAAGCAGAACAAGATCCGCATTATCCTGACTACTGCCTTGAAATCCGATAGCCCTATTTCCGAACATGTTAAAAAGCATGGGGACGGAGTGAAGATTTTGGCATTATGGGTTGATGATGCTGAAAAATCACTGCAGGAAACAGTAAAACGTGGGGCTAAGGTTTATCAGGAATTAGAGGTAAAGGAGGATGAATTCGGGGAAGTACGAACAGCTGGAATCTATACCTATGGGGAAACGGTTCACATGTTTGTTGAAAGGAAGAACTATTCAGGTCCATTCATGCCGGGTTATGTAAAGTGGGAGAGCGATTATAATCCTGAGGAAACTGGCTTGTTATATGTAGACCATTGTGTTGGAAATGTAGGCTGGGACCGCATGAATGAAACCGTGGAATGGTACCAGGATGTTATGGGATTTGTAAACATCCTTTCCTTTGATGACAAACAGATCAATACTGAATATTCTGCATTGATGAGTAAAGTCATGAGCAATGGTAATGGGTATGTGAAATTTCCGATCAATGAACCGGCAGAAGGGAAGAAGAAATCCCAGATCGAAGAATACTTAGAGTATTATGAGGGTGAAGGTGTTCAGCATGCTGCACTGGCAACCCATGATATATTGAAAACGGTAAAGGCATTAAAGGAAAGAGGTGTTGAGTTTTTAGGAGCTCCACCGGAGGCCTATTATGATATGCTTTCAGAACGTGTAGGCGAAATTGATGAGGAGATCAAGGCTATCCAAGATTTAGGGATATTGGTTGACCGTGACGAAGAGGGTTATTTGTTGCAGATCTTTACCAAGCCGGTGGAGGATCGCCCGACCTTGTTCTTTGAAATCATCCAGCGTAAAGGGGCCCAAAGTTTTGGGGCCGGAAATTTTAAGGCGCTGTTTGAGGCCATTGAAAGAGAACAAGAAAAGAGAGGTAACCTATAAGATTTCGATTAGATGAACCTATTGATTATGAAAGAATTATTGCAGGAATTTGAGCAGAAACAACCTGAGATTGTTTTTGAATGGAAAGATACCGAAACTGAAGCAGAAGGCTGGGTTGTGATCAATTCCTTGAGAGGTGGTGCAGCCGGAGGTGGTACAAGGATGCGTTCGGGATTGGACAGGAATGAGGTTGAATCCTTGGCAAAGACAATGGAAGTGAAGTTTACGGTTTCTGGACCTGCAATTGGAGGTGCAAAATCAGGGATTAATTTTGATCCTGCAGACCCTAGGAAACATGGCGTGTTGGAACGTTGGTTCAAGGTGGTAACTCCTCTGCTGAAGAATTATTATGGCACTGGAGGTGATCTGAACGTGGATGAAATCCATGATGTCATTCCATTGACGGAGCAATTTGGCTTGTGGCATCCTCAGGAGGGTGTCCTGAATGGTCATTTTGATATTCGGGAAAATGGACGAATCCATCAGATTGGGCAATTGAGATATGGAGTTTCCAAGGTATTGGAAGACTCGCACTATAGTCCTGACCTGAAAAGGAAATTTAAGGTTGCTGATATGATTACCGGTTTCGGCGTAGCAGAATCGGTGAGCCATTATTATGATTTATTTGATGGTCATGTTTCTGGAAAAAGAGCCATTATCCAAGGTTGGGGGAATGTAGCAGCTTCTGCTGCATTTTATCTGAGCAAAAAAGGAGTGAAAGTTGTTGGGATCATCGACCGAGTAGGGGGTTTGATCAAAGAAGAAGGGTTTTCTGAAGAGGAGATCCAATCTTTGTTTTTAACCCGAAACGGAAATTCACTTTTTGCCGAAGAAATGATTCCTTTTGAGGAGGTCAATTCCAAAATTTGGGGAATCCCTGCAGAAATCTTTATCCCTGCTGCGGCTTCAAGATTGGTTTCTAAGGAACAGATTCAGCAGATGATCGACAACGGTCTGGAGGTAATTGCTTCTGGTGCCAATGTTCCTTTTGCAGATCGTGAGATCTTTTATGGTCCTGTAATGGAATATGCCGACCAGCATGTTGCGGTGATCCCAGATTTTGTTGCCAATTGTGGCATGGCAAGGGTCTTTGCCTATTTGATGCAGCCTAATATTGAGATCAGTGATGACTCCCTTTTTCAGGATGTTTCGGATGTTATCCGAAAAGCATTGGAGCAGATCCATAGCTATAACCCTGAAACCAAAACAAATATTTACTCAAGAGCTTATGAATTAGCCTTGAGGCAATTGCTATAGTTGATGAATAGTAAATAATAGTCGGCCAGCAAAATATTTTTGCTGGCTTTTTTTTGAATGGGTTTGAGAGGGGGCATTTTTTTTATGAGAGGATAGGTAGTTTAATTAATTGTTCAATGGCAACTCCAACGTTGGATTGAACCAGGATGGGGTTCGACTTCGCTATTAGATTTGTAAAAGAGATTTATATTAAATTTATATATCTGAAAACCTGAAGAATTGAGGTGAACTAGTTCGACTCGTAAGTTCATGACTTATCGTGAGCATTAGTCCTCAATTCTTCTTGGGTTTTGGTGCCATTTAGAATGCCAAGTTTTAAGACTTATTAATAGCGATAGCATTGACCCTGAGGTTTCCAGACTCTTACCTAATTGTAAAATTATGAAAAAGTTATTTATTGGCATCGATATATCAAAAGATGTTTTTGACTTCTACGGTATATCTGAAACAGGTGAAACAGTGATCCCATCAGGTATCCATTTCAATAGCAAGAAAGGGATCAAGTCCTTTTTGACCATGGTAAAGAAGTATACCGACTATGAGCCGCATATGTGCATGGAACATACGGGTCTCTATGGTTATTTGCTGATGACGGAATTTAGTTCTGCATCGATGAGATTCTCAGTCATCAATCCTCTTGAGATGAAACTTTCCAGTGGATTGGTACGTGGTAAAAACGATGCTGTTGATGCTTTACGGATTGCCAAATACGCACTGGCCAATAGGTTTGACCTAAAGCCCTTCACCCTGGCCAGCCGTGAAATCCGCAGACTTAAAATCCTTATGGCCATGCGGGATGGTCAAGTCAAGATTATGGTACAGCAAAAAAACAGCCTGAAGGCATTTAAGTTGGTTGCAGCTGATATTTCCCTGGCAAAGGAACTCAAAGAAAATCAAAAACTAATCGATGCACATCAAAAGGTAATTGCTAAGCTTGAAAAGCAGATGCTGGAGATCATCCGGGGAAATGTCCAACTCAGCGATTCTTATCGCAAGATCACAAAGGTAATTGGCGTGGGACCACTTACTGCAATCAAATGTATCGTGGAGACCGAGAACTTCAGCAAGTTTGATGACCCCAGAAAATTTGCCTGCCACAGCGGTCTTGCCCCGTTTGAATATCGATCCGGAAGCAGCGTAAGAAAAAGGGCCAGCACCAGTCCCATCAGCGACAAAAACATGAAGGCAATCCTGTTCAAGGCAGCTTCATCGGCGTTACAACATGACCCACAGCTCAAAAACTATTATAAAAGGAAAACGGAGGAAGGAAAACATAAACTATCTGTAATCAACGCTATTGCAAACAAAATTATATTGAGAATATTCGCAGTGGTAAAAAGAGATGAACCATTTGTAAAATTATCAGCATAATTATTTGCTTTTATCTTAGAATGCTCACCCACCGGAGATGTGAGGATGGACCAAGAACTGGGAATGAACCAGGATGGGGGTCGGCTCCGCTCACCCACCGGATGGACCATGATTTTGATTAACTTGACGCTGGAAAGTCCCCAATGCTGTAGGGGCGAATAGCATTCGCCCGCCGCATATATTCCAATAATTATTCACCCAAATGAGTGAATAAAACCGTTTCTCATTCCTGCAATTTTTTGTAAAATATGCTTCGGCCAATTTATGATGGCTTTTCGGAGCAGTCGCAACACCTGAAAAGAATGTCTTGATGTCGAGGATGCCGACCCCATCGCATGACGCAACGGAATTCTTTCCATTTTTCCGCAATTAGAAATGAGCCGGTCGCCAAAGGGCTTCCTTCGGAAGAATGGTTGTTTGTTTTGTGAACCCCCAGAGGGGGTGGAATCTTTGTAGAAATTGGATGTGTGTAATGGCCAACCCACAGCGTGGGTGTAATATTTTTCAATAGTTCCTCTTTATGGGCATAAAGCAATAAAAAATAGTTTCCTCATCTTACGATAGCGGAATAACAAACAGCTCTAATAAAATAAAAAATAGATTCTTCGTTTCACTCTGAATCCCTCTTTAACGTGTTTTGATGCTGAACGGTTAGTGAAGAATCTGTACGGTTCTCCTCCCACAGACCCTGTCATCCTTGACCGACGGTCAAGGAACTGTACGCCAATACCAAGATGGGTCTTTGATTTTGAAGGTTCACATTTCTCCGAGATCCTTCCTTCGTACCAATGACACGTTTGATAGAACTGTGTTTATAACCAGGCCAATATTTATTTACCATAAGATATTTCTACCGGCCAAACATCACCAGAGGGGATGAATTATTTTAGCATGGATGGAAAACTATATAGGGTTAATGCAAAAACGATGTTCGATTAATCGAACATCGTTTTTGCGCGA
>NZ_DAMBMM010000014.1:0-91389 GCF_032065005.1 Sphingobacterium sp. | reverse complement strand
TCCGTAACGGCTTCGGCTCATTTAAGATGGCTTTTCGCACCATCCACTACACATGGACAAGAATGCCTTGATGTCGGGAATATCTTTCAAAAGATCACCCCTTTTGATGGGATGATCTTTTGAAAGCATTCCAAGGCCAATCCCATCGCACAGGGCAACGGCATTCTTTCCATTTTTCCGCCATTGGAAATGAGCCGGTGGCTAAAGGGCTTCCTTTGGAAGGTGAATGTTTGTTAATGGCGAGAACCCCCAGAGGGGGTGAAATATTTTTCAATAAATCTTTCTGAATGGACATAAATCAGAAAAAATAGTTTTCTCATCTTACGATTTCGAAATGACGGCGATCCTAAAAAAAATAAAAAATAGATTCTTCGTTTCACTCTGAATCCCTCTTTAGCGCATTTTTATTCTGAACGATCAGTGAGGAATCTGTACGGTTCTCCTCCCACAGACCCTGTCATCCTTGACCGACGGTCAAGGAACTGTACGCCAATGCGATCATAAACAAAATTGGGTATGTAAAAATCCGAGACCCTCCCTTCGTATCAATGACAAGTTTGATAGAACTGTGTTTCTAGCCTTTCAGTCCCATATTTATTTATCAAAAAAATATTTCTAGCCGCCATACATCCCCAACGGGGATGAATTATTTTAGCATGGATGGCAAACAATATAGGGTTAATGCAAAAACGATGTTCGATTAATCGAACATCGTTTTTGCGCGACTTACAGGCTAACGTGCCATGCCAGCTAAAATAATGAAACCCCAAAAGGGGTTATATCTCTAAAATTAAAAAAAATACAATTTTTTGCCTTTCACTTTGCTGTCATCAGCTTCCGATAAATTTTATCAAAATTTTTTATTCTCCGGGTGACACCGGAAGGGACATTTCTTTGTTCTACGCAATCCCAACAGCTGAGGCTATTTTCAAATCTTGGTCCATCCTCTCATCCTTTACCCTGAGCGGCGGCGAAGGGTATCCTGGTTAATTTCCAGTTCTTGGTCTATCCTCACATCCCGAACCCTGAGCGGCGGCGAAGGGTATCCTGGTTCAAAACCACCCCTCATATCCTATCCCCCTCCAACCAACTCAAAACAAAAACAGGAGCAACCTTTCGGTTGCTCCTGTTTCCATTTTATATCAGGATCTGTTTACCAGATAACGATACGTTTATCTTTAGGGATGTACAGTTTGTCACCCTCTTTGGTTTCGAATGCTTTGTGGAACGCATCTAAATTGATGATCGGACCTGTAGCACGGTATTGAGCTGGAGAATGTGGGTCAGTTTTTACTTGGTTTACCACAAACTCATCTGTCGTTTTGGTACGCCAGATTGTTGCCCATGAAAGGAAGAAACGTTGATCTTGTGTGAAACCATCGATCAATCCTGGGTTTCCTTTTTCTTTCAGGTACATTTGCAATGCATCAAAAGCAACTGAAGAACCACCAAGGTCACCGATATTTTCACCTAAGGTGAACCTACCGTTTACAAATACCCCTGGTACTGGCTCGTATGCTTCAAACTGAGCCACTAATGCATCAGCAGCTGCTTCAAATTTTGTTCTGTCTTCATCTGTCCACCAGTTGTTCAAGTTACCATTTCCATCATACTGCGAACCTGAATCATCAAAACCATGAGATAACTCATGACCGATAACTGCACCGATACCACCAAAGTTCACTCCTGGATCAGCTTTGTAATCATAGAATGGAGGTTGTAAGATAGCCGCTGGGAATACGATCTCATTGAACAATGGACTGTAGTAAGCATTTACGGTTTGAGGAGTCATTCCCCATTCAGACTTGTCAACAGGTTTTCCCTGTTTAGCAAGGTTTTCTTCAAAGGACCAACGACGAACATTATTGATGTTTTCGATCAAGGAAGTACCAACCTGAAGGCTTGAATAGTCTTTCCATTTATCCGGATAACCGATCTTCACGGTAAACTTAGAAAGTTTCTCCAAAGCTTTCTCTTTGGTCGTAGGCGACATCCAAGCTAGGTCTTTGATGTGTACATTGAAAGATTTGATCAAGTACTGCACCAACTCTTCACAGGCAGCTTTTGCTTCAGCAGGGAAATTTTCTTTTACGTAAAGCTTTCCTAACAATTCACCAGCGTTGCCATTGACAAATTCCAATCCTCTTTTATCCAGCGAACGTTGTTCTTTCTGGCCTCTTAGTTTCTTACCATAGAAATCAAAAGACAATTGATCTAATTCTTCTGTCAAATAACCGGTTGCATCATCCATTACATGGAATTTCAAGTATTCCTTGATTACCGGTAAATTTTCCTCATTAACGATCTTATCTAGGTTTTGGTAATAGTTAAGTTCACCGATGATTACTGTATCAGCTTTGAATCCAAGGGTCTGGATGTATTTTGCCACATCCATGTTCTTTACCATTTTATTCAAATCTTTTACCGCTACAGGATTGTAACGTTTTTGAGCGTCACGCATCTCCTCTACAGTTTTCAGGTTTGAGGCGATCAATTTCTCAAATTCAATTACTTTAGGCCCTTTCAGGTCTCTGGTCTTCGGATCAACCTTGCCATATAAAGCATTGATATATTGGTTGTAGTTACCTAAAGTCTCTGTATTTTTGGCATCTTCTTTTTGGTAATACGTACGGCCAAGACCTAAACCGCCACCACCTAAATAAACAGCATTCATGTTACTGTTTTTCATGTGGGCATAAACATAGGCACCGAAGAAAGGGTTACCACCGATAGCTCCGTATTTTACGAAGTAATCGTAAAGACCTTTCAGGTTCTTCACTTGGTCGATATCCTTCAATTGTTGTTGGATAGGAGCTATCCCCAACTTGTTACGGGTATCAAAGTCTACATAAGATTTATATAGATCAGCGATCTTTTGACCATCAGTTCCTTTTTCGAATTTTGTGTTCAAAGATTCTTTCAGGATTTTCAAGGCCGCTTCATCAGTGTTTTCTCTTAGTTGATCAAAAGAACCCCAACGAGCCTTATCAGAAGGAATTTCCACAGTTTTCATCCAATTACCATTGACGTAATTGTAGAAATCATCTTGAGGACGAACGGATTTGTCCATGTAGGAAACATTGATTGCTTGATGTTCTTGCCCATAAACATAAGCTGAACTAGCAAATAATGCTGCCATTAATACGTATTGTTTCATAATTAACCTATTTTGTTTTAGAACTAAGAGATAGTTCTTATGCAAACATAGCGATTCTAGGAAAAAACAAAAAGTAACTATTTTTATATATTTAATTGATTTTAAATTAACACAATGGAATTGCTAAATTGGCCGAAATGATAATTCAGGTAGAAAACATCGATTATTTATTGGTTAGCAGCACTAAAAAAGGAATCAGCATTGATTTTCATGCGGAAGATTTACCGGTAATCTATGCCCCCGCAGATCTATCTATCCAAGAACTGACGGCTTATGTGAAGCGATTTGCCAAGAAAGAACAAAAGAAATCCATGGCAAATGAGGAATTTGAATTCTTTACCCTAAAACTATTCTCCAAAGACTATCCCGTAAGACCTCTGTCCAGTGGACAGTCCAAACCTTATCTCAAAAACAATATCATCTATTATTCCAAGTCCCAATTTAGCAGTAAAAACCAAGAAAGACTTGAAAAACAGCTACGACAATATATGTTTGAACAAGTCATCAAGACGATGATCGGAAAATGGGAGGAGATATTGGATTACCTTCTGGAAGACATGAAATTTATAAAACTTCCCAAGCGATATTTTGTCTGTTCAGGAAAAACCTTGACCTATAACAAATCCAACATAGAATTAAACTTGAGGTGCAATGAATATTTATTGGCAAAGGCTTTGATAGGATTAGCAGGTAAAAACAAACTGCAGGCTGGAATTTTGGAAACACATTTTCCGGAGGCAAGACAAATTGAAAAAATTTTATCCTATGGAAACGAAAGAATATAGATTTGAAACTGAAATAAATCCTGAGCAACTGGAAAGCTTAGCAGGTAATCCTTCAAGCTTATTGAACCATATATCAAAGGAAGAACTGGATAAGTTAAGCTGGTTTATCTTTGATGTTTTAGGCGATAAAGATGGCAGTCCAGAGGTTGGGAATATACAGGTTTCAAGCTTTAAATATGATGCCGACAAGAATAAGGGTACCTTTCGGATGCAATTTGACATTGACCGAAAGTTTTGCTGTTCAGATATGGGAAGTTGCAGCAACGATTATCTTGATTTCAATTTCAGTATCGAAAACAACCAACTTGTTGCAACCGGCAGTTACTTTGATTGGACATTGAACAATTAATCGAACATATAGACCTTGAAATAATAAATGATAATGGCAATCAGGATCAACATGATCGATAGGATTATCAAATTAGCTTTCAAGGCAGACCAATCTTTCTGAACAATATTGCTGGCAACTAGGATCAATTTGAAAAGGACACTAATTCCAGCTATGAGATAGAAAAAGTTATAGAAGTTAATCTGAATCTCCATCATACGCGTGAGGGATTAGAAAATTTTACAATTGGTTTTCAAACAAATATACAAATTTTAATATCTAATTACCTAGTAATTAAAATATTACACCCCTCTGATCAGCATAGATAAAAAAGAACAGGTACCTGAAATCCAGATACCTGTTCTTATATTTTAACATGGTCCTATTCGTTCAAATGAACTACAGGAAGCTTAGCCAAACACTTCGTTCAACTCTTTAGCAAGTCTTAACCCTGCTTTCAACAGAGCGTTTTCCATTGGATCTTTGAACCTGAAGATATAGTCATAGGATAGCTTGTTGTTTTTTGCAACATCATCATAAATAATGTTCGCCAATTGATGTGATTCGTACAACCAATCTTCAAAAGTTGAATTTGTGTATTGATTATAGAAGTACTTTTCATAATCCAATACACGAGCATATTCGCTGTATGACCATTTTTCATTATCTACCAAGTCACTATCCCATACGCGGTGTATATTCGAGCCCCTACCAAAGAAAGTAACGGCAATTTTGTTTCCACCTAGGTCTTCTGCTCTACTCACATGCATGGGTTGATGGGCATCACCTAATAAATGGACCATAAAATAAAAAGCTTGCTGCCTTTGCTCAATGGATAAATCTTTGTTGGCAACCTCTTTTTTTACTCTTTGGTAAGCCTTGTATAGGTTTTGCTCCGGTGAATTTTGAAGTTCCACTAAAAATTGCTCATGTGTCAGGTTCCCTGGGGTATTCAAGAAATGCCAAGATCCAGTTTTCAGGAGAACAGAGTCTGGTGAGGATTTGATAAAATCCGCCCAATTGGACCAATAAGCAATCTTTTGATGGCCGATCAGTTTCTCAATGTTTCGTTTTGCTTTTTTCGTAAGATGTTGTTCCGCGATTTCAGAAATCACGCGATGTCCAGTCATCCCCCATGCCAATACATGTTGGGATTGCGTTAATAGCATAAAAAATACTAGAATTCTACCTACTAGTTTCATATTCCTAATTATTTAAAAAGTTCAAATCCATATTTAGCTGTCGACCAGAAGCTATCAAGGGCGATAATCCGGGGTTTAAAGAATGATATGAGCGCTGGCCAATCTTCTTTTTTAAAGACGCTCAATCCACGGATCTCGGTGTAGATACGGGCAGTGTGTTTCCCATATTCATCATAAAAAGAATCGTCCCATATCCATTCTTCCCCTATTTCAGCTTCCAATATCTTCACGTATTCCTTAAATTGTTCAAAGAGCAGGGCACGGATGCCGGCATCAGGATTGGCGATTTCAATTCCGATCTGGGCCACCTTATTGGTTGCTTCCATCCTAAAGAACAGGTATCGAATTCCGGTTTTGTAATTTACCCATGTTACTTTGTCACCATCTTCACTCGGGATTGGTGCCATGTACTGCCCAAAACTCGTCCAAAAGGACTCCTTTATTTTCTTAGCTTCTTCTCTTGAATACAATTCTTTAATTTTATGCAAAACTAGGAATCTCTTTAAACATTTAGGTGGTTTAACCTGTTTTCCTATAAAATAATTACGATGGACAAAAAGAAAACCCTAATAACCCTGACAGCAGTTGCCCTTGGTTCTGTGATCTATAACTATTTGAAACCCATTAAATCCAATGCCGAGTCAATTCAAGATTTTGACCTGCAGCGATATTTAGGAAAATGGTACGAGATCGCTCGTTTAGACTTTTTTTGGGAGAAAGACCTGAAAAATGTGACTGCTGAATATAGCCTGAACGACGATGGATCAGTCAGGGTGAAAAATGAAGGCGTGAGTACAGTGAATGGAAAAACAAAAACCAGTATTGGAAAGGCCAAGTATGCAGGTGATGTCAATGAAGGTTCCTTAAAAGTTTCTTTTTTCGGACCTTTTTATTCTGGCTACCATATCGTTCAATTGGATGAAAACTATGAAGATGCCTTAGTCTTTGGCGATAACCTGGATTATATGTGGATCCTTTCCAGGACAAAGACAATCCGGCCAGAACGGGAAGCCGCTTACCTGAAATATGCAGAAGCTTGTGGTTATGACACCTCGAAATTAAAGTGGACCATCCAGGAGGGTTAAAGATCAAATACAGGTTGGATAATTGCGTAATTCAAGGTGGGGTCCTGCTTGATTACCTGAGCAATTTCTTGTTGATCTGCAGCACTGATTAAGTTTCCCAATCCAGCATTGAAAAGGCGAATTAAAAAAAGAGCTCCTTCCTCCTTTTCATGGATGTTCATTAAAGAACTACCTATATAAAAGTTGAGGATGGAAGCAGCGTAATCACCAAAGAGTTCAAAATCGAGGGTCTTCTTTTTGGATTTCAAATCCTTAAAGTATTTTTCGAAATCGCCCTTGATCATGTCTTGTTGTTTCTCTGTAAGCATAAGGCAAAAATAACAATAGGATTGACAATAAAAAAAGCAGCCCAAGATAATTTGGGCTGCTTCATTTTGGTTTTCAATTATTATTTTCTGACGCTTATCGCGACTCTTCTATCTTTCACACGGTCTGTTTCTGGGGCATCAGCAGGGTATTTAGCAAACTGGGAACCATATCCCTCCGTTGCCATCACCCGATTACCTACCCCTTTTGCATCAAAAGCATTCTTCACTGCGATTGCGCGGTCATTTGAAAGCTTTTTATTGATTGCTTCATCACCGGTTTTATCGGTATAACCACCAAGCTTAACCTTGGCATCTGGGTATGCATTCAGGATGGCTACCAGATTGTCAAGCTGTACCTGACTTTCCGGAAGGATATTCGCTGTTCCGGTTTCGAAATTTAAATTATCGAAATCAAACCATCGGTCTTTTAGTTCCTCATCCGAAAGACTCTTATAGTCCGAGTTCAGGAACTGAACCAATTGGTCTTCAATACCACCCTTGTAGGCATTGAGTTCGGTATTATTTGGCAAAGTCACCATAATACTTTCCCTCACTACTTCAGCCGGTGTCATCGTCGTGTCTTGGTTAACCACTGAATCAGTGATCAAGGAATCTACATGGGCATCCGATACCGGAGCTTCTTCACGGTTACAACCCTTACCGAAAAAGAACCATAATAAAAGAAGGATAATCGGAAGGAGTATCCACCACAGCCCTGCGCCTTTTTTACGGTCTTCCTCGGCTGGAGGAAGTGCTGCAGGTGGTTCCTCGCGACGGACCCTGGAAGTAGGCACAATAGGATCTTCTACAAGAACGTCCCTTGCTGGATCAACAATTGGGTCCACTTCTACCACTTCTTCTTCAGTAACGATGGTTGGTCCTTTTGGTTCTTCGCCTAGGACATTCAAAGGCAGACCTGCAGGAAGTGCTTTCAGGAAGTTAGAACGGTTGTTGTTCAAGTCGGCTTCAATGGAAGTGGTATCCCAGCGTTGGCCATTGCTAGTCAAGGCACCCACCACAGCAGGAATCGCTGCGGAGAATAAGCGAATCAATGTGTTGGTATTTAACCCTAAGAAATTCGCAGTATTGGGTATTACCTGGTCAAAAGTGTTCCCGAAAAGGGAGCTTAAAACTGTTCTCGTGGTATCCCCATCTTGAGGCACTTCCTGTACAGGAGGGCTAAACCTCAATACATCTGAAAAATTAAATCCAGAAAAATTTGATTTCAATGTTTCTAAGAGACTTCCTAGGCCGTGTCCGGCTTTACGTTGGAAACCTAAGAATAAGGAAGGAATTACGGTTTCGATTCCTTTTTTTGCCTGCTCTGGGGAAATGTTTTCCTCGGAGGCAAGAGTACTATAAGTGTGCTCATTGAAGTATTGCTGAGCAAGCTCTAATAAATTGTTTTCCATAACCTGTGTTTATAAGTACAATTGAAGAAACAATCCGTGTAACATTTTGTTTGCAACAAGCTGTTTTTACCAATTAACATTATCTTAATATGAGAACCTTAGTTTTGTATAAATTAATCCATTTGGTATGAACATTAAATTTTTCAATTTATTCCTCGCCTTATTTTTATTTGTAGGCTCAAGTTTTGCACAGAAACAACCGAAATACATTTTCTTTATGATTGGAGATGGTATGGGTTTGAACCAGGTTCAGGCAGCCGAAGTATACAAAAGCTCGCTAGCAGGTAAAAATTCAGTTTCCCCTACTGTTTTCAGTCAATTTCCATTTGCCACATTCGCAACATCCCATTCCTTATCGCATGGGGTAACGGATTCTGGTGCTGGTGGTACAGCACTGGCTGTAGGTTACAAGACTAAGAACGGAGTTATCGCCATGGACAGCGCAGGTGTGAAACCCTATAAGAGCATTGCCTACTTGGCGAAAGAAAAAGGAATGAAGGTTGGGATTACAACTTCAGTAAGTATCGACCATGCTACACCGGCTTCTTTCTTTGCAAACCAACCTGATCGCGACATGTATTATGAAATTGGCTTGGATATCATTAAGTCTAATTTTGACTTCTTTGCTGGATCAGGCTTCCTAAAGCCAACCACAAATGCCAAAAAAGAAGAAGTTGCTTCTATTTTCCCTCAACTGGAAAAAGCAGGCTATAAATTGCTTTATGGATTGGACGACTATAAAAAAGCCAATAAATCAGATAAACTGATCTTGATGAACAAAAAAGGAACGGACAATGTTTCCTTGAAATATGCTATCGATCAAAAACCAGGCGATTTGAACCTTGCAGAAATCACCTCAGCAGCGATCGAATCCTTAAGCCAAGGGGACAAAGGTTTCTTCCTGATGGTTGAAGGAGGAAAAATTGACTGGGCATGCCATTCCAATGACGGTGCTACCGCAGTTCACGAAGTTTGGGATTTCAACAACGCAGTTCAAAAAGCCTTTGAGTTCTACCAAAAACATCCAGAAGAAACCTTGATCATCGTAACGGCAGATCATGAGACCGGCGGTATCGGGGTTGGAAACGGAAGCTCTACCCTTCGTTTGAAAAACTTAGAAAACCAAAAGATTTCCCAAGAAGCACTTTCAGTTGCCATCAATGAATTCAGGACCAAGAATGCGAATGCATCTTGGGACCAACTTAAAGAATTTTTGGGTGAACAGCTTGGATTGTGGAAAGCTATCAAGGTAAGTGAAGACGATAATGAAAATCTTCATGAAGCTTACGAAAAAAGCTTTATTGAGCATAAAAATGAAACCAGTAAAAGTCTGTATGCAACAATCGATAAAATCGCTTCATTAGCGATCAAGGCCTTGAACAAAGCGTCATCGATTAGTTGGGCATCAGGAAGCCATTCGGCAGCCTATATCCCAGTGTATGCGATTGGGGTGGGTGCAGAAGCATTCCATCAGAAAATGGACAATGTAGATATCCCGAGAACGGTTTCTAAAGTTGCTGGTTGGCAACATCCATAATAAGTCAAAGAACTTTTTCAATCAATATGGGGGAGCTGATGCATTTCAGCTCCCTTTTTTATGGCTAATGGAGCTGTTCTTTATGCAGTGATTTCAGGCTGCAATTTCTTGTTCATGCCCATCGACTCCATCAAAAACATGAGTTTATTTGCCCTGATTTCACAATATTGCTGGGGATTGCCGTTGCTTCCATCAAATTGTTTGTAGAAAATAGTCCCTTGGATCCGCCACAGACTGCCCTTCTTACCTCGTTTTTTCATTTGATTGCACATCATATCTCCCCAAACCGCTATCCGATGCCATTGACTTTTTTCATATTGTTCGCCATTCTTCTTGACACCATACTCATTAGTTACCAAGGAAATAAAGCAATATGGAATCCCACTGCTGCTGACCTTGACCTCTGCTTCCTGACCTAACCTGCCCAATAGTTGTACTGAATTTTTTATCGTGCTCATGGATATTTCAATTTTTGATATTTATTTTCTTATTAATAAATTAACTTAGCTAAGTAACTGGTACAAAATTGACGAAGGGCAGCAAGTTTATTCGTATTTCAAACAGTTAAAAACGACAGTAGTCGGTTTTAAACGATTAAAATCATTTATGCCATGGGTATAAGAACATGTAAAGAATGTGAAGAGGTATTGCGCGGAAGGACTGACAAAAGATTTTGCAACGATGGATGCAGAAACGCCTATAATAACAGGGAGAATAGTAAGGATAGCGACCTATTGAAGAAAATCAACAACCAGCTCCGCAAGAACAGAAAGATCCTGAGGGTATTACTTGCTGAGGAGAAAATGCTCAAAACGAACAAAGGTAAACTCCTCACGGAAGGTTTCTCCTTGAAATACCATACCCATAGGATAATCACTTCAAAGGGTCAGGAGTATATATTCTGTTATGAATATGGCTATCTGGACCTCGGAAATGATTTCATATTAATTGTCAAGAGCAAGGAAAAGAAACGGGAGATAAATCCATTGGTTTAGGTTGGAAAAACTTAACCACAAAAAAGCACTTGTAACCCTTACAAGTGCCTTTACTTCATAATAAATATATTTATACCGGAACTTCCATTAATAGGAATTCAGCATTGGTATCCGCTTTAATCTTGACATCCTGTGCACCTGCAATACCAAGTCCATCCCTACTCTGCAGCTTCTGTCCTTCCACATCGATCTCTCCATTCAGCACAAAAATATATAAACCATGATCTGGTTTTTTCATGATATATTGGCGTGCAAAGCCAGCGTCAAAATCAGCGATATGAAACCATGCATCTTGATGGATCCACACTCCTGCATCATCAGGATCAGGGGAAAGGATCTGTAAGAAATTATTCTTTGCAGCATTAAAGTCGATGCTCTGTTGATCGTAACGTGGTTCTACATCTTGCTTATTTGGAATAACCCAGATCTGAAGGAATTTAACCGGATCAGTCTTGCTGTTATTATATTCGCTATGTTCAATGCCGGTACCTGCACTCATCACCTGAATGTCCCCTTTCTTGATGACTGAGCCCGTACCCATGCTGTCATTATGTGCCAATTCACCTTCCAATGGAATGGAAATTATTTCCATGTTGCTATGGGGATGTTTTCCAAAGCCCATTCCTGCCGCTACATTGTCATCATTCAACACACGTAACGCGCCGAAGTTCATTCTTTCGGCGTTCATATAGCCTCCAAAACTGAACGTATGATTAGATTTCAACCATCCATGATCTGCATGTCCACGGGAGTCCGCTGGGTGATAAAAAAATTTTGCCATGATATTCTCCTCCTTTAATAATTAACACAAAGTTCAGGGATTAAGTTTTGTTGTGCATTGACATAGGGTAAGAAATCAGGTGGAAAGCAAACCTTCATCCCGAAAGCTATAATAGCTCTCATCTGTAATGATTAGATGGTCGTGGACATGGATGTCCATCAATTTGGCCGCTTGTGCTATTTTCTTGGTCAGGGTCCTATCGGCATCACTAGGCCTTAGGGTTCCTGAGGGATGATTATGAGCTAGGATAATGGAATTGGCCTTGTTCATAAGGGCAAACCTGAGGATGATCCGAACGTCCACTGGGGTAAAGTCGTTGCCTCCCCTGCCGATGAGCTGTTTGTCCAAGACCTTGCAACTGGTATTCAGGAAAATTACCCAAAATTCTTCATGGCTTAGGTCTTCCAATAGATGTTTTAAAAATTCATAGGCTTTTTTGCTGCTATTGAGGACAGGTTTTTCCTGTACCTCTGACTCTTGCCTTCTTCGACCAAGCTTCAGCGCCGCAATGATACTGATTGCCTTTGCTTCTCCAATCCCCTTAAACTGACAAAGCTCCTTGACATCCATTTTGCTCAGCCTAAATAAGTCGTTGCTGACCGAACTAAGGAGTCTTTTGCAGAGTTCAACTGCTGTTTCGTGTCTTGAACCGGAACCAATCAGGATGGCAAGGAGTTCGGCATCGGTTACTGCCCTTCTACCCTGTTCCAGTAGTTTTTCGCGCGGTCTGTCCGATTCTGCCCAATCCCGAATGACTAATTTTTGCATATATATTTTAGAAATTTTATTTCTTTAAAGTAAATATAGGGATTGTAAACGACAGCTTAAAAACTGGGATTCAACATCTTAATGTACAATCTTTAGAATTTACGCAGAAACCTTATCTTTGTAGGCTATTACAACATTAAGGACAGAAATAATGAGCAAAGCGATTATCAAAACAGAAAAAGGCGACATGACTGTGCAGTTTTACACAGAAGATGCTCCAAATACAGTAGCGAACTTCATTAAGTTAGCTAAATCAGGATATTATGATGGTTTAACATTTCACAGAGTTATTCCTGATTTCGTAATTCAAGGCGGATGTCCTAATACACGCGAAGGTGCAACAGGAATGCCTGGTACAGGTGGTCCGGGATACAAGATCGATTGTGAATTGGACGGTGAGAACCAATACCATGACCGTGGTGTTCTTTCGATGGCACACGCCGGAAGAAACACTGGGGGATCCCAATTCTTCATCTGCCACAGCCGTAACAATACTGCTCACCTAGACCGCAACCACACTTGTTTTGGAAAAGTAATCGAGAACGTTGATGTTGTTGATGATATCCGTCAAGGTGATCGTATTTTAGGAGTAGAAATTATTGAAGATTAATTCTTATATAAGAAGCAAAAAATGAATTTAAGAGGATTAGTGTCAGTTACTGGCAAACCAGGATTATTTAAATTGATCGGTCAAAACAAAGGTGGATTCGTTCTTGAATCGCTAGATGGCAGCAAAATCAAATCGGTAGTGAATCTATCGACCACCAAAATGGCTACGCTAGAAGATATCACTATTTATGGTGAGGACGAGGAAATCCGTTTATTGGACGTGTTTGAGACCATCAAATCAAACGGAGGCAACACGCCAGATGTAAAAGCTGACGGGAACACTTTGCGTGAATATTTTAGAGAGGTAGCTCCTAATCATGACGAAGCAAGAGTTTACTCTTCTGATATCAAAAAGATCATTACTTGGTACAATATCATCAAAGAACTTCCTTTGTTTGAAGAAGAAGCTCCAGAGCCTCTAGCATAAATTGACCAACATATAAAAAAACCTATCCTAGATATTTTTTAGGATAGGTTTTTTTATATCCTTATATTTAAGAATTGGTGATTTTCATCTATTACATTCAAGTAAATTCCATAAATATGAGCAGCGAAAAATCCATTTCTTCTACCAATCTGAACCAAACCTATCAGGAATTCTGGCATTGGTTCGAAGCCCGAGCTAAGGAATTCTATCAAGTCATCAAATCGGGAAAGGATGTTGAAGAGAAGTTTATCAACATCTTTGCGCCTGAGTTGGATAGAGTGGAACCAAAAGTGTTTTTCTTGGTGGGAATGGATAAGGATAAAAAGGCCGAACTGGTTTTTACCCCTGATGGCATCATCAAGAATGTGCTGTGGGCGGAAAAGATCGTAGAAGCTGCCCCCGACATCGAAAACTGGAAATTTACGGCCCTGAAACCCGAATCCAACAATGAGGATTTTGCGATCAGGATGCATGACCTACATTTTGATAAGGAGAACATAAAGTTCTATCCCATCCTTCACGATAATTATCCCGACAAAATAGATTTGATGTTTGTTTATGACCCTTATCATGAGGAATCTCGAGAAGAGATCCTGAATGGCATCTTTATTTTTCTGGACAACTACTTAGGCGAGGAAACCATGATCCAGTGCATTGATAAGATCGATGTTCGAGGTCCTCAAAACCTACAGGAGGAATTGATTCCCTTGAACAAATTAGTCGATTACATCAATTGGCGGGAGAAGGAGTTTGTAGAGAAGTACCAGGATGTAAGACATGATTCCAGCGATGACCGCTTCTCGGGATTTGAGGGAACGGTGGAAGGTGGGAAAACCATCTTGTCAACCATCAATACCTCGGTCTTAGACTGGGACCATAAAGCATCCCATCCATGGATTTTGGTGATCATGAATGCCTATGATTCGGAAACCGAAGCTGGCTTCCCAAGTCCGGAAACCTATGAGGACATCTCTAGGTTTGAAGAAGACCTGGAGGAAGAACTCCCTAGCAGGGACGGTTATATCTTCTTGGGGTCGGAGACTGTGGATGGATTGAGGGAAACTTTCATAGCCTGTAGGGAATTCCGCAAAGCCACGGAGGTCATGGAACGTTTGCTGATCAAATATCAGGACCAACTCAATCTTTCATTCGATTTCTTCAAGGACAAATATTGGCAGTCCTTTGAGCGTTATAAAATGGATTAATCCAAAATATGGTACCATGAACACATTCTCCATCCGTCGATATCAGCCCATTGATTTCCAAGAGGTCATCGGGGTTTTCAACAGCAATGTTCCGGATTTCTTTGATCCCAGCGAGACGCAGGACCTCTTCCATTATCTGGAACAAGAGATAGAAGATTATTTTGTTGTTATTAAAGATGCCCAAATAGTAGGTGCTGGAGGGATCAATTACGATGAAGATCAAATCACGGCACGTCTAAGTTGGGATTTCCTAGATAAGACCCTGGTGCAAAATGGAGCAGGGACTTTGTTGACCCAACACCGTATCCTGCATGTTCAGCAAATGCCCCATATCCAAAGATTGATTGTAAGGACTTCACAAATGGCAGAGGGATTTTATCAAAAGATGGGCTTTCAGGTCAAAGAAAGAGTTCCCGATTATTGGGCTAAAGGTTTTGATATGGTCCTGATGGAATACCAAGGTTAGTGGTGTTGTAAAAAGGCAATTGTTTAGCCATAATTCATCTTTGCATACTTCTGGAGAAACTTTCTTCTATTTTCGTCCATCGATCACTAATGAGCTGTGTAACAAAAGATACAGAGCAACATAATTTTAATCTACACTTTTGTGCTATTCTTTGTAAGAAATAAAGAATGGCGTTCTTAAAAAATCACTCAATGGAAACAACTTTAGATCAGAACTTCTGGAATGAGCGTTGGGAAAACCAACAGACAGGTTGGGATATAGGCTATGCCTCTACTCCTATTGTAACCTTCATGGACAGTTATCCAAACAAGGATGCGAGAATATTGATCCCCGGTTGTGGAAATGCCTATGAAGCTGCCTACCTCTTGGAACAAGGTTTCACTGATGTGACCTTGATCGATATTGCCCCAAAGGCTATTGAAAAGGTACGGGAAAGATTTAAGGATCAAGCAAACATCGAGATCATATTAGGGGATTTCTTTGAACATGAAGGCGAGTATGACCTGATGTTAGAACAAACATTTTTCTGTGCATTGGAGCCAAAGCTTCGTCCGGATTATGTAAAGAAAGCACATTCCCTATTAGCATCTGAAGGAAAGATTGCAGGAGTTTTATTTGGAATTGAATTCGAAAAGCAAGGTCCTCCATTTGGTGGATCGGCGGAAGAGTATAGCAAGCTTTTTGAACCTTATTTCAAAATTGAGAAAATGGAACTTTGCTACAATAGCATTGCGCCAAGAAAAGGATCGGAATTATTTATAAAATTGGAGAGAAAAAATGGATAAAGTTAAGATTTATTTGTCCCAATGGAATGTGATGCGGGTATTGCGATTGGTTATGGGTATCCTCATTATTATCCAAGGGGTTAAAGCAGAGATGTGGCTTATTGCTGGCTTAGGCGTACTATTTACGATTTTACCCTTGATGAATATCGGGGGATGTTCGGTAAATGGCTCTTGCCAAGTACCACCAAGAGAAAGAAGATAGGGATCTTCAAAATTAAAATAGCAAGGTATAATTAATAATAGTTAGTGATAAATGGCTCAGGTCCCCAACCTGGGCCATCACTTTTTACTGAGCTTTAGCTTTCTATTTTTTTTACCTAGCTTTGTAAGTATCACATGATGACGAAGATAGTTTACATAATCTGTTTCACACTCCTTGCCTTGATTAGCCCAAAGCTTACAATTGCTTGTTCGGAACATCAGGAAAAGATGGCTGTGGAGACAAGTTGTGAAACTGACCAACATCATGCTGCTAATGAGCATAGCTGTTGCGACCCTGAAGCTCAAGATCAACCTGAGAGCAATAAAGACAACAGTAACTGTGGCGATAGCACCTGCTGCTGTCCGATGATGGCAAACCATAGCTGTTGCCTCTATTCCAACACATCATTTGAATTTCATTTCCATATCCCTACACATAGGGAAAAGATATCTACATTATTGGTTTTTCAAGAAACCACTGGATATTCTTCGATTTTCATCCCTCCCAAAATAGTTTAATACAAGCTACAAAACCCTATTGGTTTTAAAATTTAGTGGCAAATCAAGGTTTGCCCGGTTATTTATATGTATTAAAAAATTATAAGATGAAAAAGATATCCTTAATCTTAGGCCTTATCCTGGGCTTAGGTATAAATGCTAGTATAGCTCAAATCAAGAATGCAAAAACAGTAACGGTAGCCGTGAATGGTAATTGCGGAATGTGCAAAAAGACTATTGAATCGAATGGTTCGGAAGGCAAAATCGCAAAAGTAAGTTGGGATACCAAACAGAAACAAGCCGAAATCACCTTTGATACAACAAAGACCAGTGAGGAAGCTGTTTTGAAGAAAATTGCTCAGGTGGGATATGACAATGCGCAATTCAGGGCACCAGACGATGTATATGCTAACCTGCACGAATGCTGCAGATACGAAAGAAACCATGAGGTCAAAGGTGGCCCACATGCTCAGATGAACCACAATGACATGCCTAAGGCAGCTGCTCAGCATGAGGATGCAGGTCAAGCTAAAGGGCTAACTCCTGTATTCCAAAATTATCTGAACCTGAAAGATGCATTGGTCGGCAGTGACCAGAAAAAAGCAGCTATTGCTGCCGAGAAGCTAAGCCAAAGCATTCAAAAAGTAGATATGAAAGCACTTGCTGATGCTGAACACCAGCAATGGATGAAAGTGAAGGGAAGCTTGGAAATAGCATCTACAGCGATTTCAAAGGATGGCAAATTGGAAAGCCAAAGAAATTCTTTTATGGCCCTTTCCAACCATATGTATGAATTGGCCAAAACCTCCAAATCAAGTCAAGGCCTTTATTGGCAATATTGCCCGATGGCAAACAACAATAAAGGTGCACATTGGCTTAGCAATGAGGAGGCAATTAAAAACCCTTATTACGGATCTAAAATGATGAGCTGCGGCGAGGTAAAGGAAAAAATCTAAAACCATTGCTGTAAATCTATTATTTAAACACGTAAGAGGTACTCATGAGAGAACAAATCAAATACATATTGATCTGCACGTTTTTGCTATGCTCAACAGTTGGGTTTTCCCAAAAAGTTGTGCGTTACGACCTGAATGTGACGGACAGTATGGTAAACTATGCAGGTAAGGACCGGAGGGCGGTGGCAGTGAATGGCATGATACCCATGCCTACATTGACCTTTACCGAAGGTGATACTGCAGAAATCCATGTACACAACAAACTCAAGGAAGGGACTTCCCTACATTGGCATGGCGTCTATTTACCGAACAAGGAAGATGGAGTTCCTTTTCTGACCCAGATGCCGATCGCCCCAAACAGCACATTTACCTATCGGTTTCCGATCATCCAAGACGGGACCCACTGGTACCATAGCCATTCCGGTATGCAAGAGCAGATCGGCATGTACGGCGCGATGATCCTGAAAAAAAGAACGGATGACCCCAATTTTAGAAAAGGGATAGATGACCTACCTGAAATCCCGGTTGTATTAAGCGAGTGGACCAATATGGATCCCGATAATGTACACCGAATGCTTCACAATGCCAACGACTGGTTTGCTATCAAGAAGAATGCAACCCAAAGTTATGCCGAAGCAATCAAAGAGGGACATTTCAAAACCAAGCTTACCAACGAATGGAAGCGCATGCTGGCCATGGATGTCAGTGATGTTTATTATGACCGTTTTTTGTTGAATGGAACATCAGAGCAGACTTATTCGCAGTTCAAAGCTGGGGATAAGGTAAGGCTGAGGGTAATCAATGCCGGTGCTTCCTCATATTTCTGGCTGACATATGCCGGTGGGAAGATTACAGTGGTAGCCAATGATGGCAATGATGTAGAACCAGTCGAAGTCGACCGTTTGATTGTCGGAGTCTCGGAAACCTATGATGTCGTTGTGACCATTCCAGAAGATGGCTTCGCCTATGAATTTATGGCAACTCCTGAAGACAGGACCAATCATGTTTCCATGTATTTAGGGTCAGGTGTCAAGCAATTGGTCAGTCCTTTACCGAAGTTGAAATACTTCGAAGGAATGAAGATGATGAACGACATGATGAAAATGAATGGCGACCTGGACGATATGGGGATGAAGATGAGCCTGCAAAAAATGGACATGAATACTGTCATGTATCCTGAGATCCAAGATCAGAAAGGACATCAAGATCATCAAAACCATGGAGCCCAGGACAGCTCTTCCCACAAGAAGGAAGACCATTCCATGCATGATATGGGAAATAAGGAGGAACAAGCAACCGGGCATGACCATTCCAAAATGGAAACTATGGACCATAGCCAACATGCTAGTTCCGATATCGTGACCTTAAACTACGGTATGCTTCGATCTCCAACGAAGACAACCCTGCCAAAGGACGCCCCAATTAGGGAAATGAAGTTTGAGTTGACAGGCAATATGAACCGATATGTTTGGAGCATGGACAATAAGGTTCTTGCCGAAAGTGACAAAATCCTCATTAAGGAAGGCGAAATCCTTAGGATCATCCTGTACAACAATTCAATGATGCGACACCCCATGCACCTGCATGGACATGACTTTAGGGTAATCAATGGTCAGGGAGATTATGCGCCATTAAAGAATGTCTTGGACATTATGCCTATGGAAACAGACACCATTGAGTTCTTATCCAATGTGGAAGGGGATTGGTTCTTCCATTGTCATATCCTTTACCATATGATGGCTGGGATGAACCGCGTGTTCAGCACCGAAGATCAACAGCCAAATCCATATCTGCCCAATAAAGAATGGGCATATCGCGAATTGCAGAAAGAAAGCAACATGAAGCATTTCATGATTCAAAATGACTTTGCGACCAATGGAAACGATGGTGAATTGATGTTGCACAACACCCGCTATAGCCTCACTACCGAATGGCGATTAGGCTATTCTGATATGCATGGCTATGAGGTCGAAACCCATCTAGGCCGATACATCGGAAAGATGCAGTGGTTCATGCCTTTTATCGGTTTTGACTATCGCTATAGGCGAATGGACAAACATGGTCCAGAAAAGAATATCTTCGGACAGCGGAACAGCAAAAACGAAAGAGCTTTACTCTCTGCCGGTTTTACCTATATGCTGCCTATGTTGGTGAGATTCCAAGCCGAAGTGTACCATGATGGAAATGTCCGATTGCAATTGATGCGTGAAGACATACCAGTAACCAAAAGACTAAGAGCCGGAGTGATGGTCAACTCCGATCTAGAATATATGGGTGACCTTCGATATATCCTGACCAAGAACCTAGGAATCCGAACCCATTATGATTCGGATATGGGATTTGGAGTAGGATTGTCGGTTAACTATTAAAAGCAACAAGGGTAGAACAACATGTTCTACCCTTGTTTATTTATCGATGGAAATATTAATCTTCCAGGTAACCGAATTTGCCAGTTTGAAAATCACGGAACGCCTGTTTGATCTCATCCTCGGTATTCATGACAAATGGACCATAAGCAGCGATCGGCTCATTGATCGGTTCACCACTCAACACCAAGACTAAAGCATCGTCTGTAGCTTCCAACTCAATCTTTTCACCCTTATTTTCAAACAAAACAAAATGATCGGTTGCAACATCCTGCCCATTGACCTTTACAGAGCCTTCCAGAACTAACAATCCAGTATTAAAGTTCTCTGGGAACTCAAAATCTACCTTAGCCGTAGCCTTCAACTTAGCATTGAACAAATTCACCGGCGAAAAGGTACTCGCAACACCCTTGGTTCCTTGGTATTCACCTGCCACAATTTCAATATATCCTAATCCACCATCTATATCCACTTTGGGGATGTTTTTATTTTCCAAAGCCTGATATTTTGGTGTCGACATCTTATGAGCTGCCGGCAGGTTTACCCACAACTGCACCATTTGGAATTCACCACCATTTTTGCTCCATTCCGATTCATGGAATTCTTTATGCAATACACCCGAAGCAGCAGTCATCCATTGCACATCACCCTCACCGATAATTCCACCACCGCCACTGCTGTCCGCATGCTCTACCCTGCCCTTATAGGCTAAGGTCACCGTTTCAAATCCACGGTGTGGATGCACTCCTACCCCTTTTGGGATTTCACTCGCTGGAAAGTTATATTTTGAGTTATAATCAAATACAATAAATGGATCCATTCTCTGCATTGGAATAGCAGAAGGAATAAAACTATGCACTCTAAAACCATCCCCTACAAAATGTGGCAATCCAGGTTTAATAATCCTTTCAATTTGTTTTTCTTTCATGGTATTCTCCTTATTAGTAATACAAAGTTAACCCTTCCTTAACCGGAAAGCGTTGACCTATGGTAATAACTAACACAAAAAAATAAGGCCTTGCGAACAAGGCCTTTCCAAATAAAACTAAGAAATCTTTATAGGTTTTCTAACCTATTAAATTTGTCTTTTATAACCTGGCTTATCCATCGCTTTGTCCAGTGACATTTGCCCTGAACCTACGATCAAGAAATAGATAAGGAGTAAAAGTACCACTAGGGACAACCAAAATTCCGAATTCAAAAAGCTGAATCCATTCGTAATGTTCACAAAGAATACCGCCCCTATCAGGATGGGAATCTGTAGAGCTACCGCCAATCGGGTACAAAGTCCCAATGCGATGAATATCCCGCCAACTAGGTGGGCAAACACCACATAGTGAACTGCACTCCAAATGGATAATTGAAAATGTGTCTTCTCAATCAAAGTAGCGACTGAATCACGATCCATAATAAAGCTTATTCCTTTTGCAAAGATCAGAATCCCGAGAACAATCCTCATAAAATCGATCCATCTCGGATGATGGGCATCTCCCCAATGTTCAATGCGTTGAATTAGGTTCATAACAACCTCCTTTTTAACTGGTTATAAAACTAAAACGCAGATAAAGACCCTGATATTATGTAATTTATAATTTTTTGTAAAATAAATATCAAACCTCCCTTTTCCCTAAAATCAATAAGCCTCTCGAAACCTTACAGAAAACTAATTAATGGATTTATTGTTCATTAAGATAGAAAAGATATTTATGGCAAAATTTACCAAGTATTTCATTAAAAGAATAGATAGCCCCTTTTGGGCTTTTGCGATTCATGACGGACAGCAGATCGACCCTTTTATTGACCCATATATCAATCTCAATGAAAGTGAAAGACTGCGTGAGGAGGATCCATTTACAGCTGTAATGGCTGAATTACCTATGAATCAATTTATCGTCGGCTCCTCAAGGTTCCAACTGGACCTCAACCGAAAGATTGAAGATTCGGTATATCTGCGTCCCGATCAAGCCTGGGGACTGCAGGTCTGGAAAGACAGCCTTCCCGAAAATATTGTTACAGAACTCTACCTAGACCATAAAAACATCTATCAAGAAATTGAAGAACAGATCCAAGAGACCATCGACCAATTTGGCTATTTTGTAGTGTATGATATCCATAGCTATAATGCCAAGCGCAATGGATCTGAGGAAGAAGTTGACACCGAGATCAATCCGCAAATCAATCTTGGAACAGCCTATGTCGATCCAAAGTGGCAACCCCTGATTGATCAGTTAATGGGTTTCATCAGCAAGGATAGCTTGTACGATGGACCGATTGATATTCGAGAAAACATTAAATTTAAGGGAGGATACTTATCCCAGTTGATCAACAAAAAATTCGGAGCATATGGCTGCGTGCTATCCATCGAATTCCGAAAGGATTTTATGGACGAGTGGACCGGTGCTCCTGACCTCCCAAGGGTAGTCTCCTGCAAACAACTTCTAATGAATTCAATCCAGGTCTTAAAACAGTACTTTAAAAATGATTCAAGATAAGAACAAACCCCTTTTAAGAATCTTAAACGCAATCAATCAGCGGAATGCAATCCATTATCAGATTCCCAACGTAGGCAAGTTCATCTTCAACAAAATTGTTCCCTATATCTTTATTTACAGAGTGCCCAGTGCAGAAAAGAGGGATAAGATGTTGGTGGATCTCGCCAAAACGGAAAATGCCAGCATAGTCTGTCGGTCCAAGGAATTTGATCTTGAGGAATGGATAAAACCTATTTCCCAGCGGCTGGCTGAAGAGTTTGGTGCATGTCTTTTAGTGGAGGCATGGACTGCTGAACCCGGACAGAAGGAGGATATCATGGTGCATGTGGGGCAAAAGGATATGCTTCCACTGGCGGAATATTTTCAAAAGAACATCAAAAAGGAAGCCCGAGAAATCAATGTCTCCCTAGCGAAAGACCTCAATATACCCCAACCTTTGGATGTTTCGGCACTGTTCAGCAAGAAAGAATTACAGAACAAACAGATTCTCTATATGGGGCTTTCCATTAAGCAGAACTATATCGAGGATGAAGATCAGGTCTTACCGATCCTGATGCGCCTATATCGCGAAACTCTAGCGAAGTCCCTTTCCCGATTATTCTTTGAGTTCCTGCGCGTCTACACCCATCTCAATGCCACAGCACAAAGGCTCAACTTCCATCAGGAATTAACGCCATTGATGATCGATATCGATAAATCATTGGCCCAGGAGAGTACCAAATTCGACTTTCTCTTGATGGTAACTCCATTGAATGCGCATGAAGCCTGGTTACAGTTCAAAAAAGACAAATTCTGGAAAACACCCAAGTTCCTCTACAGGCCCATGCACATTGACCCCGACTTGGTCAAGCGTAGACTCTACAATCTTCGAATAGAAGATATTTACGATCCTACCATGGCCTATATCTTCAGGGATAAGCGGACCGAATTGGACTCCATGGTCAGCATGATTGCCGATCGTGGCAAGGAAGACTTCCTACACGGCAGTCTACAGGTCTTTGGCAACGTCTCAGAGAAACTATATAAGTCAGCAATGGCCATCTTAATGGTCACGGAACCCGAAGAACCGATCAAAAAAAGCGATGATTATATCGGTGCAAATGAATTCGCAAAACTGGCAAGGGATGAAATCAAGTTTTTACAGAGGCAGAACCAGGAATTCAACAGCCCTGTCCGTGTCCGTGAGGATATCTCTGGCGTGATGGTCAACCGTGGTGTGCTGAACATCAGCAAGGAATATAGACTGACCCGCAAGCGGGCTGAAGCCCTGATCCAACACGAGATCGGAACCCATGTGGTTACTTATTTCAATGGGCGACAACAACCGTTGAGCATCTTCAGCCTAGGTGTCCCCGGCTATGAAGAACTGCAGGAAGGACTTGCCGTACTAGCGGAATACATCGTAGGCGGATTGAACAATGACCGTCTCCGCATCATTGCAGCACGTGTTATTGCCGTGCAGAACATGCTTTTGGGCAATTCATTTATCGATACCTTCAACATGCTCGTCGAGCAATATAGTTTTCAGCCGGAAACAGCCTTTCAGATCGTCATGCGCGTATATCGGGGCGGCGGCCTAACCAAGGACGCCCTTTACCTGAAAGGGATTATGGAACTGCTGAATTACCTGAAGGATGGCAACAATGTACACCTGCTGATGATGGGGAAAATCCGAAAGGATTACCTGCCCATTATCAAGGATCTCCTTCAAAAGGAAATCTTGATCCCCCCTGCTATCACACCACGCTACCTCTTCCCAGAGTTCAGTCCACAATGGAAGGACGTCAAAAGGAAAGGCAGCATATTTAAATTAATTCAATAAGAAAATTTTTTCAACAACATATATGAAAATAGCGATCTTAATCAACCAGTCTCACAAAGAAGAGGAAAAATTCACGACGACCATGCTGGCCCTCAAAGCCCTTGAAAGAGGACATTCCGTTCTTTACATAGGCTTGGCCGATTTTGTTTATGAAGATGAACAGACCGTCTTGGCGCATTGCCGTGTCATTAAACCCGAACATGGCCTTAGCAATGGAGCAGATTTTGTAAAACACCTGAAAGATGCTGAAAAGACCTTGGTCGATTTAGGCGAGATCGATGTCCTTTGGCTTAGGTTTGACCCTACCCTGGACATGCTCAATAGACCTTGGGCCGCAGCAGCAGGAATCCAATTTGCACAGATTGTCAAAAGGAATGGTCGCTATGTTATCAATGACCCTGATTATTTGGTCCAAGCGAACAACAAACTCTATTTGGAGAATTTTCCAAAATCCGTCCGTCCAAAAACCTTGGTCACCAGAAACCATGACGATGTACTCCGATTCTTGGAGGAACAGAAGGATAAAATCATCCTTAAACCCTTGAAAGGTTCTGGAGGCAAAAATGTCTTTATGATCGACTATAAAGAACGTCAAAACCTAAAACAAACCGTAGAAGCCATTGCTAGGGATGGCTATGTCATCGCACAGGAATACCTTCCTGAAGCAAAAAAAGGCGATATTAGATTCTTTATGATGGATGGCGAACCCTTGATTGTCGATGGAAAGTATGCCTCAGTCAGGAGAGTCCAAAAAGAAGATGAAATCCGAAGCAATATCCACCAGGGTGCTAAACCAGAGGAGGCTATCATTGATGAAAACATCCTGAACCTTGTTGGAAAGGTATCCCAACAGCTTAAAGATGATAACATGTACCTAGTTGGTTTAGATATCGTAGGCGACAAGATCATGGAGGTGAATGTTTTCAGCCCAGGAGCTTTATATCATGCTTCACATATTTTAAAGAAAGACTTTGCAAATGCCATCATCATGGATTTAGAGAAAAAGGTCAAGGAATTTTACAAGAAATAATTGATGAAAAAGCTTGCTAAATGGAGCCTTTTACTGGTGGTCTTAACGACCATCAACAAAGCAGAGGCTTCACGGGTAGCTGTAAGGGATACCATTGAGGTGGATAGCGCATTTACAGACCTGCTGCTGCCAGAAAACCCTATTGGGATATCAGGAGCAGATGGAAGCATTTCAATAGATCTAGGCCAGGGAAAATCGCTCTTCATCTGGGGAGACTCTTTCCTTGGCCCTATCAAAGATAATATCAGGCAGCAGCCATCAAAGTTTATCTTAGGGAATACAGCAACGCTCATGAGCGGGGATTCCATCAGAAGCCTATATTCCGGAAATTTTGAACAGCCCAGTTCCTTTATTGATGTGAAGGAAGAAGAAAGAGGCAAATACTGGTATTGGCCAGGAGATGCTGTCATTTACAAGGAAAAGCTCCTGGTATTTATGGCCAAATACAGCAAGAAAGCTAACGAAAAAGGACCTTTTGCATTTCAATACGAAGGCTGTGATTTCCTATTACTGGACCCTGAGAACTATAACATTTTAGATCGTTCTCCATTTATTGCAGGCAGCAATCCCATTCATTATGGACATGCCATCCTCCGAAAAAATAATGTACTCTATATCTATGGTTCGAAAGCAGACAACAAAAACTTCAGGTCGGAATTGCATGTTATGCGAGCTCGCATAAAAGGGAACAGTTTAGAAAAATTAGAATATTGGAATGGTAGCAATTGGGTAAAAGAAGCTGATCAGAGCCAGGCCATTCAGGGCATAAACAGTATGGTTTCCGAGCAATTCAGTGTTCGGGAGCTTAATGGCAAGATTGTATTGCTCAACCAAGATCGCTATCAGGTACCTGGAAAGATCCTATCCTATACCGCTGATAATTTTCAAGGACCATTTGCACAGGAGAAACTTCTCTATCAGATCAATGAACCGGAACTTCAATCAGATAGCCTATTCACCTACAATGCCATGTTCCATCCTCAGATCAGGAGAAACAACAGCGTCTTGGTCAGTTATAATGTCAACACCTACAGAGAAAGACTATGGTGGAAGAAAGCGTCCGTTTACCGGCCAAGGTTTATCTGGATACCTATAGACAGCATCTTGAATTGATTATTTTTCAATAACCTTTTCCTCCTCAGTTAGTGGCGCGGGGGGGATTTCACTGACATTCCTTTCTATCTCCTTTAATTCTACATGAACGGCATACTCCGAAGGTTCAATACTGATGCCATGGAAAGTAGCAAACTCTCGGGTAAATATGGCGCCAAAATAAAGAATGGCGGCCGTATAGTACACCCATAACAAGATCAACACAATGGATGCTGCAGTACCATAGGTAGACTCCGTATCGGATGATTGTAGATAAAAACCTATTCCAAAACGACCTATAGCAAACAATATAGCCGTAAAAAAGGCACCTGCCTTTACAGGTCTCCAGCTGATGGTCACATCTGGTAGCACCTTAAAGATCACGGCAAAGAGGATAAAAGTAATACCGAAGGTCAATGCAAAATTGATTAAATCCATCACATAGACTGTCATATCCGGAAAAAACCGTAATAACCTATCTGTAAAGGCAAGGATAATACCGTTGACAACCAAGGTCACGACCAGTAAGAATCCCAATCCAATGATCAAGGAAGAAGAAAGCAGGCGGTCCATGATCATCTTTAGCCAACCCTTTTTGGGTTTAGCCTTGACATGCCAAATCTTATTGATGGAATTTTGCATATCCCCAAATACCGTTGTGGCACCGATGATCAAGGTCACGATACTGACGATCATGGCCAAATTGGATTTACCAGAAAGACTCAGGTTCTTGATGACGTCCTGTATCTGACGGGCAGCGGTCAGTCCTACCAGCTCATTCAACTCTGAAAACAACTTGCCTTTGATGGCATCCTCTCCATAAAAGATCCCTGCCAGGGAAATCATCAAAACCAATATGGGACCAAGGGAAAAAATCGTATAATACGCTAATGAAGCGCTGTATTTCATACTGTCCTCATTCATAAATCCCATGACAGTATTCTTTAATATCTGAAAAGTATCCTTAAAAAATCCTTTGCTTTCTTGTTTTTCCATAAATTATCGTTGCTCTCTATTTTTTAGAAACAGCCATCAAATTAAAATGTTTGCTTATGCAATCAACAATTGTTCCGAACATAAAGCTGCCATTCTTGTTCTAAGCATAGAAACAATTCATACACAGATCATGAGCAAACAGAAAGAAACAAAACCTGAAGAGTTAGAAAAAGACAAACCTGAACAACCAAGGGAGGACAACGAAAAGGTACAATCGGATACTGGGAAACGGCCGGAAGGTGACACCAATCCTCTCCCTCCTAACCCCAATAAGGTCGATGACCACGATGGCGATTAAAGAAAATAGGCAACAAGCAAACGGCCTGTATCCTTTCGGATGCAGGCCGTTATTTTAATAGTTAGTGTGTGTGTGTTTTCTATTTATTATCCAAAAACCGCTTTCAATTTTATGACGATCTTTTGGAGGAATTTGCTTTGTACCAAGTACGGTAAATTTCACGAGAGGAGGATATATTTCTAAAAAAAGTAAAGGGTTTCTCGGTCTCAAAAAATCACAAATCTGTCTTAAAACCACAAAAAATGATGATTTCATCAGAAATAAATTACATGTTTAACCACCTGCTTTTCCGTCAATTTCCATCAATTTCTAATCCATTTCCAGCAAAAAAGGAAGCTAAAATTTACCTATTATCAATAAAAAAGGCCTGAAACGAATTCCAGGCCTTTGGTATTTAGAAAATTAATTGTTCAAGTTTAGTTATGCTTAACTTCCATTTCGTCGACATAATGTTCGTTTGGAACATAATCCGCTTCCATCAATTCAGCATAATCTGTTTTTTCTTTCTTACCCCAACGACGACCGAAACCATCGAAGATTGAGTAAACTACCGGTACGACAACCAAGGTCAATAATAGAGACGATAAAAGTCCCCCGATAATTACAATCGCTAAACCTCTGTTGGTATCTGCACCATCACCAGTTGCCAATGCAATCGGGATCATACCGAACACCATCGCGATGGTCGTCATTAAGATCGGACGTAGACGGGCATGGTTAGCAGCAACCAAAGCATCGTGTGTACTGTCACCATGTTCTTTCCTATGGTTGGCAAAGTCAACCAATAAGATCGCATTCTTCGCCACCAAACCGATCAACATGATGATACCTAAGATGGTAAAGATGTTCAAGGTCTGGTTCGTTAATGCTAGCAACAATAACGCTCCGATGAATGACAATGGAATCGAGAACAATACGACAAATGGAGTAGAGAAACTATCGTAAAGAGCAACCATAACCAAGTACACCAATAAGATGGATGCAATCAAAGCTACTCCTAAGGTACCGAAACCTTCAGTTTGACTTTCCATGTTACCACCCCATACATATACTACACCTGGCTTACGCTCCAACTTAGAGAATCCTTCTTCCCATTCAGCAGCCACGGTACCCATTGGGCGACCAACTACCGAACCTTGGATAGATACCGCTGGTGATTTATCACGACGTTCCAATAAAGTTGGCCCTGATCCGTAACCTACGGTTGCAAACTGATCCAATGAAATGGTAGCTCCCTGGTTATTGATAAACTTCAAGGTTCTCACATCATTGATATTTGCTCTTCCACTCTCAGCGAAACGGATATTGATATCATATTCGTTATCACCTGCGCGGAATTTATTGTCTGTGTTACCCGAAAATGCTGTCTGCATGGTCATACCTACAGTAGCTACATTCAATCCAAGGGAAGTCATCTTATCACGGTCCACCTGAACACGGATCTCAGGGTTACCATCTTCCGAGGTCAATTTCACACCTGTAGCTCCAGGGATATTACGTAAAATCTCTTCCGCCTTGATCGCAAACTCACGTGCATCTTCCAAATCTGAACCCATAACGGTCAATTTCAAAGGTGCCTGCTCTGCTCCCATCAAGCCCATATTTACGGCCGTAACTTTCGAACCGATCAATTTATTCTCCAACTCACGTTTCAAACGAGCTGAATATACCTTCGAACTTTCTGTATAGGTATCTTTTAAGATTACGTGAATCTCTGACTTATAACGCGAACCTGCTGTAGACATTACCCCATCAGAGGATTGACCTACCGTGGTAATGATACTTTCCACTTCTGGTTTAGACTCGATAATCGACTCTGCCTTTTGTGTCAGGAAGTTGGTTTTCTCCAAAGACGCGTCTTTTTCCAATTCCAATTGGATCATGAATTCTCCCTTATCTGATGCTGGGAAGAAGTCAGTACCGATATATCCAAGTCCTACCAATGTGAATGAACCAAAGAATAGAACCAATGCGATAAACAATGTTGCCAATTTGGTTTTCCAGTTTTTCAAACACCACTCTAGGATACCTGTGATCCAATGCGTGAATGCTGTCAATCCAGCTTCAAAACCATGTACAATCTTTCCGATAAAGGAATTAGGATTGATATGCTCTAATTTTCCGAAACGTGAATACAACCAAGGCACCACGGTAAAGGAAACCAATAAGGACAATAAAGTCGAAATAATTACCGTCACACAGAACTGTGCTAGAATATTAGCAACCAAACCGGTTGACATCGCAATAGGCAAGAACACAACCACGATAACCAAGGTAATCGCCGATACGGTAAATCCAATCTCTTTTGCTCCATCATAAGCTGCACGAACCTTATTCTTACCCATCTCCATATGGCGGTGGATATTCTCGATTACAACGATCGCATCATCGACCAAGATACCTACCACTAGGGAAAGACCTAACAAGGACATCAAGTTCAAGGTATATCCCATCAATAACAGACCGATAAAGGTTGCTACCAAGGATAATGGAATCGCAATCATGGTGATCGCCGCATTTCTCAAACTGTGCAAGAAGAACAACATGATAAAACCTACCAAGGCAATCGCGATCATTAAATCGTGGATTACGTTGTCTGCTGCGTTCAGGGTATAATCCGTTGAATCGTTCGCAACTTTGATCTGTATATTATCTGTTTTATAATCTACCTGAACCGTTTCAATGGTTTCTTTCACCAATTTGGAAACCTCAACCGCATTCGCATCCGACTGTTTGAACACCTGTAATAGAATGGTGTTCTTACGATCTAATCGAGCGATTTTTTCGATTTCCTTGATACCATCCTGAACATCGGCAACATCTCTCAAGAAGATCGTTACTCCTGTAGGCGTGGTAATAGGTAAGTTTCTCAACTCTTCAACATCCACAACTTTACCTGCCAAACGGATTGTCGTTCTAGACTCACGTGTGCTCACGTTACCCGTAGGGAAATCCAAGTTGGACTGTGCAATTACGTTCTGGATCTGGGAAATGGATACCCCATAACCCTCTGCTTTTTGTGGATCTACGGAAACCTGGATTTCACGTTCTTCACCACCGACCATGTCTACTTTTGCAACCCCAGAGATACGCGCAAAGATCGGCTGTATCTTGTTGTCCAACAGGTCGTACAACTCTTTCTCCGATTGGTTGGAAGTCACCGCCAAACTCATGATGGCGATATCATCCAAGGAGAATTTATTCAAGGATGGAGCCTCAACATCTTCAGGGAGATCATTGAGGACCGCATTGATCTTCCGCTGGGCATCCGTGAGCAGGAAGTTGACATCCGCTCCATCATTCAGGGTAATCATGACGATCGAAACGTTCTCCAAGGAAGTGGATTCCAATTTCTTGATATTTTCCAACGAGGATACGGCATCCTCAATTTTCTTGGTTACAGTACTCTCAACCTCGGAAGGTGAAGCACCTGGATACACGGTCTGAATGGTAATTACGTTTACCTCAAACTTAGGTATCAACTCATAACCCAATTGGGTATATGAGAATATCCCGCCTAATGTCAATAGTATGAACAATACTATGATTAGACTCGGACGTTTTATCGATATTTCAGTAATCTTCATTTTATGAGTTCGTTCTTAACACAAATTATTTAATGATTTCAACAGGTGAGTTGTTAAACAAGTTGATCTGACCTGAAACAATAACTTGGTCACCAGCTTGCAAACCGCTAAGAACCTCAATATTATCACCAAAGCTTCTACCTGCCACAACCTCTGATTCCACTGCTTTTCCGTTTTTCAAAACGAATACTTTGTTGTCCGAAATACTACCTACGAATGCTGTTCTAGGAACCACCAATACGCTTGAAGTACCGCTTGCTCCGAATACAGCTGTTCCGTACATACCTGCACGCAATTCATTGTTCGGGTTGTTCGCAATCTCGATCTCCACTGGGAAGTTTAAGCTACCATCGGACTTAGGTGCAATGAAAGTAATCTTTCCAGTAAACTCTCTGTCAGCATATACGCTTACTCTTACGTTTACAACTTGTCCAACACGTAGGGTTGCAACATTCTTTTCGTCCACATTCACACGCAATTTCAAGGTGCTCACGTTCACGATATCAAATGCCGGAGTACCTGGGCTTACATAAGCACCTGGTTCAATCTTACGGGAATTTACGATCCCTGCAACCGAAGTTTTGATCGTTACGTCACCCGCAGTCAATTTTGCACTTTTCAAGTTGTTTTTTGAACTCTCAAACTGCAGACGCATCTGATCCACTTGTTGTTGAGTAACACCACCTGTGCTCAGTGCATTCTCATAACGTTGCAGGTTCGCTAGTGCATTATCATAACTTGCCTGTGCATTAGCAACATTCACGTTCAGCTTATCGCCTTCCACGATGGCCAAAGTCTGTCCTGCTGAAACTCTCGATCCTTCATCAACCATAACACGAACCACACGACCACCAGTTTCTGCTGCTACCGTTACTTCCTGTTTTGGCATAAAAGTACCGTTCGCTAGGTATTCTAAGCTCATATTGCTATTCTCGGCCGTATCGATACGAACTGCCACTGCAGCATTCTTCTCAGCTACCGCAGCTGTATCTGCATCATTTTTTGCTTTATTCTTTTGGAGGATAAAGTAGATACCTGCTCCAGCAGCAATGATAACAATTAGGGTAATTAATGTACGTTTCATTTATGTGGTTATATTATTCGTTTACTAATGTTTTTAACTGTCCGTTCGCTTTGATCAACTGAATCTCGGCAATTTTATAATTCAACAAGGAGGTATTCAGGTTGTTCTCTGCCGTAGCCAGTGCATTCTCTGCATCCAAAAGCTCGGTCAAGGTTGCCAAACCGTTACGGTAGTTGTTCTGGGTATCATCCAAAACTTCTTTTGACAGGTCGACGTTTCTTCTGTTCGCATCCACGGTCAACAAACTGTTCTTGATCTGCGCTTTCGCATTTTCATTGGCCAAGTTCAGACCAAGACGTGTATCTTCAATATCAACCTCCAATTGTTTGATCTGGATGGTTGCCTGATTGATCTTTGCTTTGGTAGAACCACCATTGAAGATTGGAATGGATAGGTTCAAGCCTAGTCCTGATGTAGGGAACCATTTGAAGTCATTGCTTCCCGGAATCCCTTGACCGAAACCTTGGTAACCGATATCACCACCAAATGACAATGATGGATAATAGGCAGCTTTCATGCTCTTCCTGTTCAGCTCCAATAACTCAGCTTGTTTTTCCATCAACTTGATCTCGGTCCTACCTGCTAAATCCATGGTTGAAGTTGCCATTTCCAGATTTACATCAAAGGTTTCCTCTGGCAATTCAATATCTGTTTCGATTGGCATACCGATCGCAAACTTCAAGGCATTTTCCTTTAGTTCCAATGCATTGACAACGATCTGTCTCTGCGCCACCAAGTTGTTGATGTTTACTATGATACGATCTAAGTCAATCTGTCTAGCGATACCCGCAGTAACCAAACCTTCAATTACGCTCTTGGTCTTATTGGTATTTTCCAAGTTATTGTCAATGGTTTCCAATTGCAGTTGCGTTTGGAAAACATCGTAATATGCATTGGCAACTTTCTCGATCAAGGACTCATCGGTCAACTGTCTGTTGATGATATAAAATTCGCGCGTTGTCTTTGCTGCTTTCAAGCCAGTGAACAAAGATTGGTTAAAGATCTGTTGGTTCACTGAAAGTCCAGCAGTGGAGTTCCAAGGCTGACCCATTTTAAGGTATTGGGTCTGTCCGCCAACTTCCAAAGGCATACTTGGGATGATGGCATTGTATTTTACACTTGCCGAGCCGTTGATTTGTGGTAAAGCCCCTGCCCTAACTTCGTCGATTTGGTACTCCGAGTTTTCTAGGTCCAGCATCGCCTTTTTGGCTTCTGCTTTATTTTCCAATGCAAATTTTACCGCTTCCTGCAAGGTCAAGGTCTCTTGTGCATGTAACAATGATCCGGATAGCATTCCCGCTACCATAAGGGCCATAAGTTTTGTTTTATTCATTCTATTTGTTGCTAGCTATTCGTGCTTCGAAAATTAGTTTTAGCGCTCTTTTTTGACTCTCAACGATCTTGTCTACATTCGATTCATTCGGAATGCCTGTAATAACATCCGAAATGGTATGAATGATCCCAAGGCCTTTCTGTATTTCTACCAGAGTCTGTGCACATCCTTCCACATCATCCATGATCAATTCGGCAGCTTCTATCGAACGTTGGAACAGCATCTTGATCAAGGCCACCTCACGTTTATAGAAATCCTGCATCACCTCGTTCAAATCCAGACCTTTGATCCAGTCCAGGTTCTCACAGATATGCAACACATAATATTTGCGGGTATAAGCAGCCCTATATTCCAACACATCCATCATCGTCTTCATCAGGTCTCCTGAGTACGATTCGACAATCTCCTTCTCGCCTGCATACACATCATTTCCAATCTTTATCAATACATCTAAAATAAGAGTTGACTTATCTGGGTAATAATAGTAAAGATTGGCTTTTGTAATTCGCAGATCATCGGCAATTTCATTCATTGTGGTTTTATGAAAACCAAAATGAGAGAAGCGTTTCAACGCTGCATCAATGATTTGATCCTTACGGTTCTCCATTTTTTATACCTTTTTTATTTTTGACTTTTTCTAGAAATTGTTCAAAAGTATAAAATAGAAAATAAATAATATCATCCCTTTGTCAAAAAAGTGACGATTAACACTTTTTTAACACAGGACCTACGTTTAGACAAATATTTATAGAAGTTGTTTTTTAATCCTGGCTAAAGATTTTGTGGAATTTCTTCTTATCAAATGAATATAGTTTTGCGGCACGGTAGGATACTCCTTTTTGGAATTCGTTCAATTCTTTGAGGTAACCCAGATTATTGATTTTTTTCCTAAAGTTCCTTTTATCCAGCTGCTTGTTGAGTAAAGCCTCATAGACTTGCTGCAATTGGGTCAGGGTAAATTTGGCTGGCAATAATTCATAGGGAGTGGTAGAAAAAGTGACCGTTTTCTTGAGTCGGTCCAAGCTCAGCTCAATAATATCTTTATGGTCAAAGGCCAGATCTGGCAATTCTGTTACAGGAAACCATTTCAGCTGACGCATATAGGTACCGCCTGAGGAAATTTTATTTTTGACCTCTTCCATCTGTACCAAGGCCATGTAAGCAACCGTCAGGATCCGCCCTTCGGGATGTCGCTTGACCCCGGCAAAGGCGGCCAATTGATCCATGTAAATATCCTTTAACCCCGTCATCTCGAATAGGATACGGGCCACCGCATCGGCCATTTCTTCGTATTTATTCACAAAATAGCCCGGTAGAGCCCACCAATCCTTGTAAGGATATTCATTTCTTTCCGCTAACAATACTTTTAGTTGGCCCTCATCAAATGTCAGAATGACACAATCTATGGTAAAATGTGTTTGCAAAATCTAAATTTATTTTAATTGATCAATTGTTTCCCCTAAAACCTCAACAATAATAAGAATTACACAAACAAATTACTAAAAAAATTTAATAGTGTAAGAAATACACATTATATTCGTATTTCTAAAATATAAGAAAGACCTAATGAACAAGATACGAAGGATTGGCGTTTATACATCAGGAGGAGACGCTCCAGGCATGAATGCAGCCATTCGCGCAGTAGTTCGAACAGCACTTTTTAACGACCTCAAAGTAACAGGTATATTTAGGGGATATGAAGGAATGATCGAGGGAGATTTCACCGAAATGGTAAGTCGCTCGGTAAGTTCTATCCTTCAAAAAGGTGGAACTATTTTGAAATCTGCTCGCTGCCCTGAATTCAGAACTCCTGAAGGACGTAAAAAAGCGTACGAAAATATTAAAAGAGTAGGGATTGACGCCTTGGTGGCAATCGGTGGAGATGGAACTTTTACTGGTGCCGAAGTGTTCTCCCAAGAATATGATATCCCGGTGATGTGTATCCCAGGAACTATCGACAACGACCTATATGGTACGGACTATACCCTTGGTTTTGACACGGCAAACAATACGGTAATTGATGCCATCGACAAAATTAAGGATACCGCCGCATCACATAACCGTTTGTTTTTCGTTGAAGTAATGGGTAGAGACTCTGGATGTATCGCCCTGAATGCTGGTGTAGCTGGTGGTGCAGAAGCCATTATGCTCCCTGAAAAGGACACCGCCATCGAAGAACTCATCGAAATGTTGGAAGTTGCAAAAGATCGAAACAAAACCTCCATGATCGTTATTATTGCTGAAGGTGATAAAAATGGCGGCGCCTATAATGTGGCCAAACGCGTGGAAGAAAAATTTGATTTTTATGACACAAAAGTTAGTATATTAGGACATTTACAACGTGGAGGATCCCCAAGTAGTTTCGACAGAGTACTTGCAACCCGAATGGGATATTTCGCAGTCAATGAACTAATAAATGGCAATAGAAGCGCTACAGTAGGAATACGCGGTAGCAAAATGGTAAGCACCACTCTGGAGGAAGCTTTGCGTGGCAAGGAATTCAAACTGGATGAAGAGCTCATCACTATTGCTGAAGTAATGAACATATAACTTATGATTGCAGTCGTTTTTAGTGGATCAAGATACGCCGATTGGCGACTTGCCGAAAAAGGCAGGATCCTTCATGGATTCCGTACTACCGGTATCAACCCTTATATCCAAGATGAAAGGTTTATCTTTCAACTGCTCAATAAAAACACCCAACTGATCAACAATGCCGAAAAGATCCGCAAGATCTATTTCTTCGGCGCCGGTGCCTCTTCCAAAGAAAGACAGGAAAAGATCGAAAAGGTATTTTCCAATTTCTTCAAGAATGCCAAAGTTAAAGCCAGCCACGATATGCTGGCCTCGGCAATCTCCACCTTCGGAAACGAAAAAGGGATCATTGGCATCATAGGCAGTGGATCAAATGCTGCATATTATAACGGACGTAAAGTCGTCGAGAACAATTATGGTCTGGGCTACATCCTTGCGGATGAAGCTTCTACAAACTGGCAGGCACGTCAGATCCTCAAGGATTTCCTGACCGAGTCCATGCCCCAGGGATTCCGCGAAAAGCTATTGCACAAGCACAACATCGACCGCAAGGTCATCCTGGACAAAACGTACAACAGCCCAAACCCTAACATCTTCCTGACCTCTTTCGCCGACTTCATCCTGGAAAACAAGGATGACCCTTACATGGAAGGAATCATCAAAAAAGGTCTTGAAAAATATGTGAAGACTTATTTGGTCCCCCTTTCGGAGACATACCCTGACTCAACCTTAAATTTCACAGGTTCAGTAGCTAATAATTACGCCGATTGGTTGCGCGAAATCGCCAATGAAAACCATCTGGCCGTGGGCACCATTATTAGGGAACCTGTACAAAACCTTGTTAAATATTTTATAAATAAAAATTAGTAAAAATGAAAATTGGAATTAACGGATTTGGCCGTATTGGCCGTTTAGCATTCAGAGCTGCTGTAAAACGCAGTGATATCGAAGTAGTAGGTATTAACGACTTAGTAGAACCTGATTACTTAGCATACATGTTGAAATACGATTCAACACATGGTCAATTTGACGGTACTGTTGAAGTAAAGGACGGAAACTTGATCGTTAATGGAAAAACTATCCGCGTTACAGCTGAAAAAGACCCTGCAAACCTGAAATGGAATGAAGTAGGTGCTGAAGTTGTTATCGAATCTACAGGTTTCTTCTTGACTCAAGAATTAGCTCAAAAACATATCGAAGCTGGTGCTAAGAAAGTAATTATGTCTGCTCCCGCTAAAGACGACACTCCTACTTTCGTAATGGGTGTAAACCATAAAGATCTTAAACCAGAATACAACATCGTTTCTAACGCTTCTTGTACTACAAACTGTTTAGCGCCTATCGCTAAGGTATTGAACGACAAATTCGGTATCGTAGAAGGTTTGATGACTACAGTTCACGCCGTGACTGCTACTCAAAAAACTGTGGACGGTCCTTCAGTAAAAGACTGGAGAGGTGGACGTGGTGCTTACCAAAACATCATCCCTTCTTCAACTGGTGCTGCTAAAGCAGTTGGTCTTGTATTACCTGAATTGAAAGGTAAATTGACAGGTATGTCTCTACGCGTTCCTACTGCTGACGTTTCTGTTGTTGACTTAACAGTACGTCTAGAAAAAGGTGCTTCTTACGAAGACATCAAAAAAGCAATGAAAGAGGCTTCTGAAGGCGACTTGAAAGGTATCCTTGGATACACTGAAGATGATGTAGTTTCTACTGACTTCTTAGGTGACGCCCGTACTTCAATCTTCGACGCTAAAGCTGGTATCTCCTTGAACGACAACTTCGTGAAAGTAGTATCATGGTACGATAATGAGTGGGGTTACTCAAACAAAATTATCGACCTAGCTCAAGAAGTAGGTAAATTATAAGGATAATTTGATTTGTTCCTGGAAACAGGAATAATCCCTATATGAAAACAGTAGTGGCGAAGAGCTGCTACTGTTTTTTTTGTGCGTACTTTTTGGGAAAAAGTACGCAAGTTCATGTTTGAACCAGGATGTGGCTCGACGGTTATAGAGCGAAGTCGAGATGCCGCTCGCCAACCAGGGATGAGAGGATGGGCCAAGATCTGGGTTTTGAACCAGGATTAAACAGATGTGAGGATGGGCCAAGATTATGGTTAGTTTGTCTGGAAAGTCCTCGATAATGTATGGGCGTATTGCATACGCCCGCCCCATACTAACATAAATTAACATCAATCCTGATTAAAGAAATCCATCGATTTTCAAATTCTCGTTCGAACAAACCCACAACCCAAACCACCAGCGAGGGTGAAATATTTTCCAACACCTTTTATGTGTCACCCTGAGGGCGCCGCCGAAGGGTCTCGGAACGATCCACAATCATTTGAAATAGTTTCCTCATCTTACGATAGCAGAATGACAAACAGCTCTAAATAAAATAAAAAAATAGATTCTTCGCTTCACGCTGAATCCCTCTTTAGCGCTTTTTGGTTCTGAACGTTCAATAAAGAATCTGCAAGCTCCTCCTCCCAAACTGCTTGTCATCCTATACCGAAGGTACAGGACCTGTTCGCCAAAACAGCAATACCGTTTTTGTACAAATAAGGGTTCGGAATGTTGCGAGATGCTTCGGATGAACCTTAGCATGACACATAAAACCTAAACTTAATGACATTGCCCGCTGGGGTTGAATCTTTATAGAAAAATTGGATAGTTAAACGGAAAACCCCAAGAAGGGGTGAAATCTTTGTAGAAACTGGATGATTGTAATGGCCAACCCTCAGCGGGGGTGAAATATTTTTCTACCCTCCCCTTATCTTCCTTGTTCCCCTGCATAAAAAAAGAGCATTTTTTAGAATGCTCTTTTATCAATATGTCATTGATTAATATTCTACTATTTCCCCCAAAAAGCATTTTCAGCTTCTTGATCATCTGAAAACAACCAAACTTCGGTAATCTTTCCATTTTCTACTTTAAACAGGTCAACACCTAACATATCCAATTTGCGTTCTTCTATCGAACCACTGAAACGCAAAGGCATGGCTACCAAATCACCATTGACCATTAAATTACTGTTTGGCGTTAATGCAAAGGTTCCTTTGGAAATTTCCATCATACCAGCAATCATTTTACCGATTTCATCAGGACCATTTTTCAATCCGGAAAATTGATTGTCGCCTGGCTGATGCCATTTAACACCTTCTGAAAAATACGAAAATGCTGTTGGTACATCAGCTTTTCCAAGTGCTTCAGCATATGCAATTACTACTTCTTTTGCTGTCATAATAAATTCTATTAATGTTTATTGTACAAAATTAGAACAATACTTACCTTTGTACAAGTACCTACCTATTGGTACAGTACTTACATATTTGTTAGAAACACTGATTAACAAATGGAAGAAAATAAAAAAATAATTAAGCAGTCCGACGAAAACTGCCCTGTACGGAAATCTTTGGAATTATTGGGCGGTAAATGGACCTTACTGATACTGTTTCAAATAAACGAAAGGGTAATCCGTTATGGCGAACTCAAACGCTGCATTCCCAAAATCAGTGAAAAAATGCTGATTCAAGAATTAAACTCCTTGGTAGCAAACAAATTAGTTTCCAAAAAATCCTATCCCGAAATCCCACCAAGAGTGGAATACAGCCTAACCGATTTGGGCTTAAAAACATTACCCATTGTGGATAAACTGGCTACTTTTGGATTGGAAAATTTGAAATAGAATAATTTAGGTCAGAGAATCAGATAAGCTCAAATCATAATCTAAAGATCGAAAAAGATTTCACCCACTCTGTGGGTTGGACGTTAAATAATTTCAAAATCTATAAAGATTTCACCCCTGCTAGGGGTTTGCTAATTATTCAATCCACATATAATCTTGCCCCATCCTCCCTTCCCTTCCATCCTGGTTCAAAACCCAGATCTTGGTCCATCCTCCCATCCCTTTCATCCTGGTTAAAACCCAGATCTTGGTCCATCCTCCCATCCCTTTCATCCTGGTTCAAAACCCAGATCTTGGTCCATCCTCTCATCCTTTCCATCCTGGTTCAAAACCCAGATCTTGATCCATCCTCCCATCCTTTCAATCCTGGTTCAAAACCCAGATCTTGATCCATCCTCCCATCCTTTCAATCCTGGTTCAAAACCAATTCCCTTAATTTTTCACTAAACGCCATCCCGTTGTCTCCCACCCATCCCCAATCCTTTTCCCAAAAACCAAAACCGAAAACAACCCCTCTTCCCCCATCCCTTCTCAATAAACAAACTCCAATACTCCATCAAAATTTGATCACCTTAGCTTACTTTCCTTTTACTCTCATTCGAGACACATTGCGAAAATTTCGAATATGTCTCGAATGAGACCAAGAGCATTTCCTACATTAAGCTCATCTCCTAATTCAAACTAAAATGGTCCAAAAACAACAAAAGGCGATGTGTAATCCACATCGCCTTTTAGCATTTTTATTAATTCACTTTTTTATAAAAGTGATCTCATCTTATCTCTCTTCTTTCATCAAGAAACCACCACCGATCAAATCATCGCCTTCATAGAACACGGCCGACTGACCTGGGGCAATCCCTTTTACATTATGTACAAAATCCACTTTCATAATATCTCCTTGTTGGGTCAAGGTCGAGATAGCACCTGAATCCTTATATCGGATCTTAGTGATCGCTTCCATTGGTTCATCAAGGGATGCATATTTAACCAGATTGATGTTCTTGACAAATGCTTGGCTTCTTTCCAGTTCATGTTCCTCACCTAATACCACCGAATTGGATTCCGGTAAGATCTGGATCACAAACATTGGCTTACCTAGGGCAATTCCCAAACCTCTACGCTGTCCGATCGTGAAATACGGATAGCCAATATGCTGACCTACTACAGTACCGTCAGAAAGGATAAAATTACCCGGTCCGATCTCTTGGTCCAAGGTAGGGCGTTTATGTCTTAGGAAGGAGCGATAATCGTTGTCAGGCACAAAACAGATCTCATAGCTCTCCGATTTATTCGCCAATTCCTTTTGGTCCATATCTAGTGCCATCTGGCGGATTTCCTTTTTGGTAAAACTTCCCAAAGGAAACTGCGTCCTTGCCAAGTTCTCCTGGGAAACGCCCCAAAGTACATACGACTGGTCTTTGTTTTCGTCCTTACCTTTGGAGATCACATATCTTCCGTTGTCATGCATGCGGATATTCGCATAGTGACCGGTAGCAATAAATTCACAGTCCAATTTATCGGCACGCTTCATCAAAGCTTCCCATTTGATATGGGTATTGCACAGCACACATGGATTCGGAGTTCTTCCGGCAATATATTCATCAACAAAATTGTCAATCACATAATCTCCAAATTCTGAACGAATATCAAGGATGTAATGCGGGAAGCCATAGTTTACAGCCAATGTCCTTGCGTCATTGATACTGTCCAGACTACAACATCCTGTTTCCTTTGAAGAGCCGCCGGAACTAGCATAATCCCATGTTTTCATCGTGATCCCGATGACCTCATATCCTTGTTCGTGTAGCATGACTGCAGCCACGGAGCTATCCACCCCACCGCTCATTGCTACCAAAACTCTTCCTTTTTTACTCATAATATTTTATTGAAGTGCAAAGATACCGTTATTTGCCCATTCCCAATGTTTATTTGATGTAATTTTATCTCAATCAAAATCAAGACTTTGAATATTTCAACGAAAATAATTAAGGCAAAAGTTTTAGAATTCGAAAAAGGACGGTATATTTGCATCGCAAGTTCGGTAACGGACATGTCAAAAAAAGGTGCCATAGCTCAGTTGGTAGAGCAAAGGACTGAAAATCCTTGTGTCGCTGGTTCGAATCCAGCTGGCACCACCAAAAATCTGGCAAGTAACAGATTCTAAAAACAAAAACTTGAAGGTGCCATAGCTCAGTTGGTAGAGCAAAGGACTGAAAATCCTTGTGTCGCTGGTTCGAATCCAGCTGGCACCACAGAAAAAATCCTCAATGAAAATTGAGGATTTTTTGTTTTTGACCGATTTCAATTTTTTCGATAAGGCAAGAATTAACTTTCTCATTACCAAAAAATTACCTTATACCCTCAGATCATTTATATACAGAAGTCCGAAATCCCTTACCCTATCCTTCCCCGTATTTTCCGTCATTTCCCGTTACAAAGCATTACAATTTCCATAATTTCAACAATACCTTGCTCTCTTTATTAATTTTATAACATTAATAGTCAATCAGTTATCATATAAAAAAAGTAATTACGTAAAATACCTACCGTTAGGTATTCATTTATTGGCTTTTATACAATATATTCGGAATACAGAGATTTGGAATTCTAATAATTGGGATTTCAATATAAACCTTAACACCGACGACTATTAATTGCAGTAGACAAACAGAGAGTTTCAAGAATTATATTAAAAGTGGAAATCATGTGTTCCCTACACAATTTCTTATATAAGCCGTCCTGGCTATTATTGTTAAACAGAAAAATGGCTAGATATTCCGCATCTAGCCATATTTTTTTGATTGATTTTCAAAGTTCTGCCTTGCTCTTACAAATAGCCGAGCAAATAATAGATTATGATAAATACCACTATGGTTCCAAAACATCCGAGGCCCATCTTCTTGGCGCCCCAGCCTGCTATCAGTGCTCTAAAAAATTTGTTCATAAGTTGATCTAAATTGTTTACCAATCCTATCAACAATAATCTGGAATAAATGTTTGACTATGTATATCTCGAATTGCAATATCTTCTGAAAAATGAGCATGCAAGGCCCTACCATCTCCGTGCAAAGTCCAGATAGCTTTTGGCTTTACCTTACCCACAAAATATAGGATATCATTCCAATCCACATGGTCGGACAGAAATAGGCTGATATCGTTCTGAGCCTGCAAGCGCTCCCATCCCGAGGCAAATGCCTTAAGCACATTCTTTGCCCTGCGGTAACTGTTGAAGGTCAGTGGTGGCACCAGATAGATCTTGTTGTCGCCGGCTTCTTTCATGGATTTTCTGTTGTACTGCTCGTATCTCAAGGGTACATCTATGAATTGATCATAGATGCGATGGATTGGCATGATCTGGTAGTGCAGTAACACCTCTTTATGCGGGAGATGTTCATTGAGCAGGGCGGTAATACGCTGGGCTTTCCCCAGGGAATAACAGCCCAAAAGAATATTGCTCCTGACATCCAGTTTCATGATTTCGGAAACAGGATCAGGATGTTTGGTCTCTGGATTGGCGAAAGTCGTTTCGGTAATCAAAACCTCTGCCTCTACGATCTGAATAGGTTCGCAGGTACGGTCTTCCTGCAACTTATAGTCGCCGGTATACAGGTACCTCACGCCTTTGTAGATCATCATGATCTGTGCGCTGCCCAGGATATGGCCAGCTGGATATAGATAGATATCGACCCCATTGATCTGAAAAAATTCAGAAAACCCCTTGATATGGTAAGAATCCAAGGCTTGTTTGGGGTATCGGTACTGCATAATGGCAGCTGTACCCGCAGTACAATAGATATTTCTATGGCCAGGGGACGCATGGTCACCATGGGCATGGGATACGACGGCATGCTTGACCGGATATAGGGGGTCTATATAGAAATCGCCATAGGAACAATAATATCCTTTATCTCTTTTTACTAGAAAGTCTTCAATAATCTGCATTAGCTTGTTTTTCCTTGAATAAATTTCTGATGCAGTTCCATCACCTGCTCAATCAGGCTATGCTGATCATCGTTATAGACGATGCAATCGCTTAGCTTTTCCTTTTCCTCTTCGGGCATCTGTTTATTTATCCTTCTCAGCACCTCTTCCCTGTCCACTTTATCGCGCTGCATCACCCTTTCGATCCGGAGTTCCAATGGAGAAACCACCAGGATGGTGAAATCCAAAGCTTTATAGGATCCGCTTTCAAATAAGAGTGCGGCTTCTTTGACACTATATATGGAAGTCTGGGCTGCTGCCCAATCTTCGCCATCCTTGATCACCGCAGGGTGAACGATGGCATTCAGTTTTTTCAGTTCTTCGGCATCGGAAAAGACCCGTTTACCGAGCCATTCTCTATTGAGGCTACCATCTTCAAAATAGACCTCTTTGCCAAAGGTTTGCATCAGGGATTGACGGACCGCATCGTTCTTTACCATGATATCCTTGGCTTCCCTATCGGCATCATAGGTCGGTATGCCCAAGACCTTGAATATCTTGGTCACTACGCTCTTGCCGACGCCGATGCCTCCTGTAATCCCGATTTTTAAACCCATATTATCTCCTTACAAAAAAATCAACATTCTGAGGTTCTACGCTCAATACCTTGACATAATCAGGCATTTTGGTAATGATGACCGGTAAGCTGGAAACCTTATGGTCTTTCCATGCATCCAGATCCACCACCGCCTCAAAATCCCTAGAAGTATATTTATTATAATCTTTTACAGCCAACAAAATGGTTGCCCGAACCTTACTCGGCAATACGCGAACCGAAGTATAGCCCTTGCTGTTCTCCACTTTGATCGGCAGTTCGATCACCTTCTCCGTAATCTCTCCGACCGGTACGATCACTTCTGCAAAGGTCGGATAGATTGTAATGTTAGTTCTTTGCTGCTTATTCAAATAAGCGACGGTACGGACATCGGTATTGACATCCTTGCCCTTGATGGTATCGGTCTCCAGGTATTCAATACTAGCCACATCTTCCAATGGGCCCGTAATGGTAACATATTCGGGATTGGTACGGGTTTCGCCGATCACGCCGTATTGCCTTTGGAAAGTCAGGCTTTCTACGGCTTTGACCGGAACCTTACGCTGGGTCTGTTTCGAGAAATCGAAGTAAAGGGTATCGGGCGAAACGGCAACGACCTGCTTATCCGTAGGGAACTGCCTATTGATGAAACCGATCTGGTTACCAAAGACGATAAAGTTCCGTGATTTAAGCCCTGAAAGGTCGACCTGTATTTTTGCGGTATCGGGGTGCAAGCGTTCCATGAACACCTTCCAGCCGGACATCTTGATCTTGACGGTAACCGTATCCGATTGAAGGGGATGGAAAGCTTTGTTTTCCGGCAAATTAACATAGGACATGCTCGCCTTTTTGGTGAAGGTATAATCACTGGAAATTGCAAACAAGGTCCAAGCTAAAAAAGAAATGATGATACAACGCAGGAAAATGGATAATTTTCGACGTTGCACTTTGTTAATCCGCCTTAAAGCCATTCTACAAATGTAATATTTTGTGAGCAAAAATCACATTTTGACAGTAGCATGAGCTATCCGGCTCAAAAAGCGGAATCCTTAGCAAAAAGATGCCATTTTCAGCCGGTTTATTCTTAAAATATTACGTAACTTTGCAGAATAATTGAAGGACGTTCAAATTCACTTTAATAATGATTCATTTCTTCGTGAACCCATTGAACACAGTTTATGCTGTTCAAACCCAAAATGATTTATCTACTGAAGATATCTCCAAACTAAACTGGCTTTTCGGCAACTCTAAAAAACTCGACGAACAAACGCTTAACGACTACTACGTAGGTCCGAGAGCCGCTATGGTAACTCCTTGGAGCACCAACGCCGTAGAGATTACCCAGAACATGGGAATCAGCGGGATTATTCGTATCGAAGAGTTTCAAAAGGTTACGGAAGATTTCAAGGATTTCGATCCGATGATTTCCCAAAAGTTCAGTGCCTTGACTCAGGATATGTTTACCATCAACATCAGCCCTGAACCTATTTTGGATATCGACGACATCGAGGCTTACAACCAGTCGGAAGGATTGGCATTGAGCCCTGAGGAAGTAGAATATCTAAACAAGCTAGCTGAGAAGATAGGCCGTAAGCTGACGGACTCCGAGGTTTTCGCTTTCTCGCAAGCAAATTCTGAACACTGTCGTCACAAGATCTTCAACGGTACCTTCGTGATCGATGGTGAGGAACAGCCTACATCCCTATTTAAATTAATCAAGAAAACTTCAGAGACCAATCCGAATGAGATTGTTTCTGCCTATAAAGATAATGTGGCCTTTATCAAAGGTCCTAAAGTAACGCAGTTTGCTCCTAAGACAGCAGACAAGCCAGATTTCTATGAAGAGAAGGATTTCGATTCGGTTATTTCATTGAAAGCTGAAACCCATAACTTCCCGACTACGGTTGAACCATTCGCAGGAGCGGCAACTGGTTCGGGTGGCGAGATCCGTGACCGTCTAGCTGGTGGTCAAGGTGCACTTCCGCTTGCAGGTACTGCAATCTACATGACAGCCTATTCACGTTTGTTGAATGACCGCCCATGGGAAAAGGCAATGGAAGAAAGAAAATGGTTGTACCAAACGCCAATGGACATCCTGATCAAGGCATCCAATGGTGCTTCTGATTTTGGAAACAAATTCGGTCAACCCTTGATCACAGGTTCTGTCCTTACTTTTGAACATGAAGAAGATGGTCGTAAATTGGGTTATGATAAAGTAATCATGCAAGCTGGTGGTATCGGTTATGGCAAGTTGAACCAGGCCAAGAAACATGAGCCACAAGCTGGAGATAAGATCGTGATCCTAGGTGGTGAGAACTACCGCATCGGTATGGGTGGTGCAGCGGTATCCTCAGCGGATACAGGTGCATTTGGTTCAGGTATTGAATTGAACGCCATCCAACGCTCTAATCCAGAGATGCAAAAGCGTGCTGCCAATGCCATCCGTGCTTTCGTGGAAAGTGATGTAAACCCTATCGTTTCCATCCATGATCATGGTGCCGGTGGACACTTGAACTGTCTTTCTGAATTGGTGGAAAATTCAGGTGGTCTGATCGACCTGGACAAACTTCCGGTTGGAGACCCTACCCTTTCTGCTAAAGAAATCATCGGTAATGAATCTCAAGAACGTATGGGCTTGGTGATTGCAGATGAGGATATCGAGAAATTGAAGACCGTTGCTGATCGCGAACGCTCGCCAATGTATACCGTTGGTGATGTGACAGCTGATCATCGCTTTACTTTCGAATCAAAGAAAACTGGTGAGAAACCTATGGATTATGCCCTAGAGGATTTCTTCGGTTCATCACCAAAAACAATCATGAACGATAAAAAGGTTCAGCGCAATTATGCTGACCTGGAATATACTGTAAACGAGGTCCCTAATTACCTAAACCATGTCCTTCAATTGGAAGCGGTTGCTGCTAAAGATTGGTTGACCAATAAGGTGGACCGTTGTGTGGGTGGCCGTGTTGCAAAACAGCAATGTGCCGGTCCTTTGCAATTGCCATTGAACAACGTTGGGGTGATGGCCTTGGATTATAAATCTAAAGAGGGTATCGCTACGACAGTTGGACATGCTCCTTTGGTAGCTTTGGTAGATCCAGTTGCTGGATCGAGAAATGCCATCGCTGAGGCGCTTTCTAACTTGGTTTTCGCTCCTATCTACAATGGCCTGAAAGGTGTTTCCCTTTCGGCAAACTGGATGTGGGCTTGTAACAACGAAGGCGAAGACGCTAGATTGTACCAAGCGGTACAGGGATGTTCTGACTTTGCAATCGAATTAGGTATCAATATCCCTACTGGAAAGGATTCACTTTCCATGAAACAGAAATATCCGAATGGTGAGCATGTAATCGCTCCTGGAACGGTAATTATCTCTGCTGGTGGTAACTGTACTGATATCAACAAAGTAGTGGAGCCTGTTTTGAAGAAAAACGCTGGTTCGATCTACTATATCAACCTTTCTCAGGATAGCTTCAAACTTGGAGGTTCCACCTTCGCACAGGTATTGAACAAAATAGGTTCGGATGTTCCGACCATTCAGGATGCACAGTATTTCAAGAAAGCATTTAATGCGGTTCAGGAATTGATCAATAACGGGCAGGTTGCTGCAGGTCATGACATCGGTTCTGGTGGTTTAATTACTTCTTTACTTGAACTATGTTTTGCAGATGTGGATTTGGCTGCTGAATACGATCTTTCAAGCTTGAACGAAGCGGACAGTGTAAAAGCATTGTTCAATGAAAATATCGGCTTGGTTCTTCAGGCGAAAGAAGATGCTGCATTTGAAAAAGCATTGGTTGAAGCAGGTGTTGAAGCTTTCAAAATCGGTAAAGCGATCAATGGTACTTCCGTGAGCATCAAAAACAATGCGGATTCATTCCGTTTTGATGTAGCTGAAACAAGAGATACTTGGTTCAAGACTTCGTACTTATTGGATCAAAAGCAATCGAAAAACGGAACTGCTGACGAGCGTTTCAAAAACTATAAAAATCAGCCTTTGCGATTTTACTTCCCTGCTCAATTTGATGGTAAGAAACCAGTGATTGACGGAAGCAAAGCTCGTCCTAAGGCGGCGATCATTCGTGAAAAAGGCTCAAACTCGGAAAGAGAGATGGCAAATGCGATGTTCCTTGCAGGATTTGATGTGAAGGATGTTCACATGACGGACTTGATCTCAGGTCGCGAAACATTCGAGGACATTCAGTTCATCGGTGCTGTGGGAGGTTTTTCTAACTCTGACGTTTTGGGTTCGGCAAAGGGTTGGGCAGGTGCTTTCCTTTACAATGAAAAGGCTAAGACTGCTCTTGAAAACTTCTTTGCTCGTCCTGATACCCTTTCTGTAGGTATCTGTAATGGATGTCAGTTGTTCATGGAGTTGGAACTGATCAACCCAGAGCATGAAGTTCACGGAAAGATGTTGCATAACACTTCCCAAAAACACGAATCAAACTTCGTATCGGTGAAGATACAGGAAAACAACTCGGTCATGTTGTCTACCCTTGCGGGTTCAACATTAGGTGTTTGGATCTCTCATGGTGAAGGAAAATTCAATTTGCCAAACCAAGAGGATCAATATAACATCGTAGCGAAATATGCTTACGATCAATATCCACACAATCCAAACGGATCGGATTTCAATACGGCAATGATGAGTGACAAAACTGGTCGCCACCTGGTAACCATGCCACACATCGAACGTTCAGTTTTCCAATGGAACTGGGCAAACTATCCTGATGGACGCAAAGATGAGGTTTCTCCTTGGTTAGAAGCTTTCGTTAATGCCCGTAAATGGATTGACAACCAAAGCAAATAAGTTGGAATAACGTAATAGTTAAGAAAAATCCCGATGCAATCAGCATTGGGATTTTTTTGTTAACTTAAAATCTGAGGAATCACCTATGAAAGCAAGAGATGAAAAATTAGCAGCCATCAAGGCTTGGATCAGAAGCAATGAAGACATTCGAGCAGCCTTGCTGACGAGCTCCTTGGTCAACCCCTTGGCTCCTGTGGATGATTTCTCGGATTTGGACATCGAACTTGTTTTCCTTGACCCTACACCCTACTTGGAATCCAAGGAATGGATTAATCTTTTTGGAGATCCCCTGAATGTTTACGAGGAAGGCATTGAGGCCTTTGAAGGGAAGCATGCCATGAAGATGGTCCAATATTGGGATGGGGTAAAAGTTGATTTTAAGATCTATAGCGTGGAGCAGTTTAAAGCCGAAGTATTGGCTGATGAACTTCCAGAGGACTGGGACATCGGTTATGAAATCTTGATCGATAAGGAAGGACTCTGCAAAGGTTTACAGCATCCGACCTATGAGGTCAGTATAATCAAAGAACCTTCTGAAGAAGAATTCCAAAAGATCGTTGCGGATTTCTTTTGGGATGTGACCTATCTTCCCAAGTGTCTGGTCCGTGGAGACCTGTTCTACCTCAAGTTTATGGTTGAAAAAATCATTCGGGTAGAATATTTTATTCCTATGATCGAATGGTATATCGGTAGTAAAAATCATTGGGAAGTGACAACGAATAAATATGGTCGACTGTTCAAGAAATTCCTGAGTACTGCAGAATGGGAAGGATTGGAATCAACCTTTGCAGGAGCAGGTATGGAAGAAAACTGGATTGCCTGTGGCAATATGATCGACATGTTTGATAAAATGGCTCAAGATGTTTCAAAAGTCCTTGGATACGACTATGATCTGGATAAAGCTAAGGCTACTAAGGAGTTTTTCAACATCCATAATCCAAACAAATAGGCCAAGTAACTACCCTTATGTATCATAAGAGTAGTCATAGCCTATAACTTTCCATTTTCCTTCAACCAATTCGAGAAAGTAAACTACGCCCTGCCCGCACATTACTCCACAGTGGTAATAGGTGTTGATCAATGCTTTTTTCTTATCAGCGGTGAACAGTGGTTTATCGAACGAATAGAATTCAATGGGGTATGCCAACATGTTATGTTTGCTGTATTGTATTGGTTTCAAGATTTTGGACAGTTTGGTATAGTTGGGGTAATCTTCAGTATCCAATAATTGGGTTTGATAGGCATTGAAATCTTTTATGTCGTTGGACAGTTTCTCGGATGCCAACTCAAGAACAGATAGCTGAGACTCCATATCAAATTCGCTGCCTAAGCTGGAATTGTAGTATCCTCTCCCAAATTTAGGATCATAGAATTTAATGTCTAAATCTTTATCAAGAACATACCTTGCTGTATCAAATTCAACCACCGCATCCACAACCTTGGAGAATTCAGCTCCAATTGGGGAATAAGTCGGGAAGACCCTGTCCAAGAATTCTTTTCCTGAGATGTTATTGGTTTCCTTTTTCTGCCTACATGCCATCATCATTATGATTAGCAATGTATAAATCCCGAACCTTTTCATAATCCTTACTTTTTGTACTGATATGATGAAAAAGTAAACGGGATTGCATAAGGGTTAATACAGGATTTTAATAATTTGAAAAAGAAACCCTGTTTTATTTACCTCCTATTCAACCTCGACTCTTCCAAATCTAGATTATGCTCTAGCGCCTTCAAGATTGATTCGTCATAATTCTTTTCGTTGACCAATGTATAGACCACATCCCTCCTCACATTGATCAAATCCTGCATCACCTGTTTATACAAGCCCCTTTCATTCGCAATCTTGATCTTGGATTCACTGCTCAGATTGGTGGCTGTAGATTCGAGGCTGCGTTTTAAGGATAGATTAATTGCTTTGACTGTGTTGCTTTCTTCAAGCTCCTTAGCGTATTTAGTTTTCAGCAGTTCCATTTCTTCCTTTACTAATCGATATCTGATAGCCTCAATCTGCGCTTCTTCTGGAATCTCTGAAGACTTGCCATCTAGGTTGACCAACTTGATCAGCCATGGCAGACTCAAGCCTTGCACGACCAAGGTTATCAAAATGACCACGAAGGTGATGAATAGGATCAGGTTACGGTGCGGGAAATGCTGGCCACTGGAAGCATAGATCGGGATCGCCAAGGCAGAGGCCAAGGATACCACACCCCGCATTCCAGCCCAGCCTAAGATCAAAGGCATCTTCCATCCAGGTGATGGTTCTTTCTTCCGAACCTTAGGGAATATCCTGGGGACATAATTGACGATGTAAATAAATGCGATACGGATCACAATGATCACCAAAGTGATGATCAGTGCAATTTCAATCGCCCAAGAGGTCGATACGCTTTCTATACCATCAATGATAATGGGAAGTTCCAGGCCAATCAATATAAACACAAAACCATTCAATAGAAATCCGACAGTTTCCCAGACTTCACGCGTCTGGATGCGGGTATTGTAGTCCATGTAGTCTTTGGATCGATAGGAAAGGAACAGCCCTCCGGAAACCACAGCCAATACACCTGACCATTCAAAGTGCTCTGAAACAATGTACATAATATAAGGTGCGATCAGGGTAATCGGAGTAGTTATGCTGGATGCTTTGGCAATGTATTTCAAGAAATAGAAAAGGATATTGGCGATAACAAGTCCCACGCACACTCCCATTACGGCGAGTAAAAAAAATCCAACCACTGCTTCCTGCATGGTAAATGCTCCGGTCATAATGACCGCCAAAGCCATCCGGAATACCGTTAGGGAAGCTGCATCATTGACCAAGCTCTCCCCCTCCAACAAAGTGACCCCACGCTTAGGCATGCTCACTCCCTTGAGGACAGAAGTTGCCGCCACAGCATCGGGAGGAGAAATAATACCGCCCAATAGGAATCCTAATGCAAGCGTAAATCCTGGAATTAAATTGACAGATAAATATGCAACAGCAATGGAGGTAACAAAGACGAGTCCGAAGCCCATGGTCAGGATAGATCGGCGATTGCTCCAGAAGCTATTCCATGAGGTATACCAAGCCGCTTCAAATAATAAGGGTGGCAGAAAAACCAAAAACACCACATCGGGGTTTATACTGAACTCAGGTAATCCTGGAATCAAGGAAATCGCTAATCCTCCGATTACCAATAAGATAGGATAAGAAATCTTAAAGCGCTGAGAAACGACAAATAACATGGACATGAAAAAAAAGAGAATCATGACCAATAATATATTGGATTCGATCATATTTACTTAATTAATAGATATCTTTGTGCACAGTAAAAATAATGGAAAAAAACTCAAAAAATCTACACCCCCGCAATAAGTTCAATCAGGAATATGACTTCAAGAAACTGATCAAACATGTTCACCAATTGAAGAAACATATCGTAGTTCTTCCTGATGGCCGTCAATCTTTAGACTTCAGAGATCCGGAATCTGTTTTCCTTTTAAACAAAGCATTGTTGGAATCAGAATACAAAGTCAACAACTGGGACCTATTGAATGGCAGCCTTTGTCCTTCCATTCCGGGAAGATTGAATTATATCCATTATTTAGCTGATCTCATCCAACCTAAAAACCCGAAGAAAGTCAATGTGCTGGATATCGGTACTGGCTCTAGTTTAATCTATCCCATTCTCGGCTTCTTAGAATACCATTGGAACTTTGTGGCATCGGATACCCATATCCCTTCCATACAGCATGCTCACAAGATCCTCAACGACAATCCTTATCTAAAAAAAGGTATCAAGATAAGACAGCAAGAGAACAGTGACCATATCTTGAAAGGAATTATTCAACCCAATGAATATTTCGACGCAGTACTATGTAATCCCCCATTCTACAAATCGCGTGAAGACTATAGGCAGACGGTCCTAAAGAAAAACCAGAAGCTCCATCAGGAAGCTGAAAGCACGAAAACCAATTTCCAAGGTCTTTCGAACGAGCTATGGTTCCCAGGTGGTGAAAAGAAGTTCATTAGCAACATGATCTATGAAAGTTTTGACCTAAGAGATCAAATTGGTATATGTTCGGTTCTGGTTTCAGATAAAGACAACCTGAAGCCATTAAAAGCTATCCTCGAATATCACAAAACAGAGGGGGTAAAAGTGACACAAATGAATCAAGGCAACAAGATAAACAGAATTCTTTCTTGGCAGTTGAATAAATAAGACCAAAGTTTAGTTAAACTTTTCTATGTTACAATAGATCTAAATCCACTTTAACGTTAAAGCAGATTTGGACAGGAATCTTTATTTTTTTAAAAAAAATTTGCTAAAACGTTTTTAATTTATAAATTAGTCTTAACCATTAACAAAACTAATACTAACAGTCACTTTATGAACTTATTTTTACTTACAACAACCTGCAATTTATTTTCCGGCTAATTAAAGGAAATCTTGTTTAATTTTTACCCAAACTAAACACAATTAACCATTGCTGTACTGGAATCCTATTACCCAAAAACTTTAAATTATGAACCAAAAAAAATTGCATTTAAACTTTATGAGCAGTTAACGGATTTAAAGCAAAGCCTTCTATTTCCCTTTTACTGACCGAATAGCTCCCTTCTGGAATTGCTATCCGAAACCTAACTAGTATCTACTATTTTACTAACCTATAAACAGCACTACAAATATGAGTGTATTATGGAAGTTTAAATCGTTATTGATTTTTATGTCTATGTCCGTGGGACATGCGCATAGTCATAACGTTGATTTTGCCAACCTATCCCTGCAGGACACGACCGAAACGGATTCTATTCCTACAGTTGATACCTTGGCGGAGTTAAAGCCACTTTATGAACTGGACCTACCTAAGTTCAATAACCTTCGGAACATGAAAACCAATTCCCTGATTACTGCCAATAGTTTGCAGCAGTATATCAAAGGTGAATTACCGGGCGTCTATGTTTCTGAATCAAGCGGTGAGCCTGGAAGTAATATCCAGATGTTTGTACGCGGTATCAGTAAACCTATCCTGAGCAATAGGGATATTTACAATACCCAACCCTTGGTCGTTTTAGATGGTGTTCCCTTAATCGGAGAACATCCTTTTGCATTTGATGTGCAAAACTATGACATCGAACGTATAGGTACCGAGAACAACCTATTGGGCAACATTGATTTCGACAACATCCAAAGCATCAAGGTATTAAAAGACCTTTCGGCAGTTGCCACCTATGGTCCGCTAGGGGCTAATGGTGTCATAGAGATCACGTCGAGAAAGGCTGAAGGTGATGGCGACAAAAGGATTACGGTAAACAGTTATATCGGAATGTCTCAACGTCCTCGGGTGACCACCATAAACGGTGCCTATGAGAATGCCTTTAGAAAGCAATTTTATGACCTCTACACCACCAATGGTAAATACAATCAGGACGATGTCTACCCAATCTATTTAAGCGACTCCTTAAATAACGATTACTATGGCCCATCGAACTGGTCTGACAGCTATTATTCCAACGGTCTGAACCATGGTGTCAATGCCAATATCTCTGGAGGTCAGCCTCGTGCTACCTTCCAGTTCTCTCTGGGAAATGTGAAAACCTCAGGAGTAGCGGATGACACTAAATTTGACAAATACAATGCTCGTTTCTTCTTGAACCTGAGACCTTTTAAGTGGTTAAACTTTGAAACCCTTTTCAATGCCTCAAGGTTGAACAGAGATCGTAATAGAAACTTGCGCAACAGATTTGCCATGATGGGTTATCTTCCTGACTTAGGTGCACCACTTGCCCCTAACAAAGAGGTTTATGATTCCTATCTTAAGGAATTCGATAAGAGCTTTGACAATAACTTCAGCAATATCCTGGAAGGATTCTTCCGTTTACAGGTGAATGTTGGTGCCTTAAAGATCCGCAGCAAGTTTGCCGTAGATTACAACGAAGGCTACCGCGACCTTTTCTACCCAAGCACCATCTTGGAGAAAAGTAATTTCGCGTCCAACTACTATGGTTACAACCAGCGCTTATTGGTTGACAACCAGGTTTCCTACGATATAGAAAACGATGCAAACTATTTCTATTTCGAAGTAGGAAACACTTTGATGTGGGATACCTATAAATATAACTATGCTTATGCCTATAAAGGTGTCAATGACTTCATCAAACTTAACCTACTGGAATCTGATCCATACAACGGGAACTATTTAAATCCTACTGCCTTCCCTAGACAATTGGTCTATAAGTTCTTGGACAGAACCAAGCACAACATGGTCAATCTATACGGTAAAGCATCTTATACCTATAATGAATCCTATACAGCTGCATTGACACTTCGTTACGATGCATCATCAAATGCACAACCGACTACAAGATGGTTCTTCTCTCCTATCCTAGCCTTAGGATGGAATGCGAAGAATGACTTCATGAAGGACAACGAATCAGTAAGCTTATTTAATATCAGAGCCAGCGTAGGCAGGATGGGTCACTATAATCTGTATGATAATTACGGACAAGGACCTAGCTATACCTCAGAAATTGGCTACACCGGTAATGCAATCGTTCCGGGATACAATGGTTTTGCGGCATTGGTTCGTCCTTATAATATAGGTTGGGTGGGATATGACCTTCCTTGGAGCTATTCGGATAACCTGAACTTAGGTTTTGACCTAGGTTTCAAGAACCGCGATATCCAAGTTTCCCTTGATGCTTACGTTCGCGACAGCAAAGATCAGTTGATCATGCTGCCAGGTAAGAAAGACTTCGGTTATGACTATCAATATGAAGCTGGAATGGATGTCAGAAATATGGGTATCGACCTTACTGCTTCGGGTAACGTTGTACAAAATGACAAGATCACTTGGAACACCGGCTTAGTATTAGGCGTGAACAGCAATAGGCTATTGGCATTGCCAAATAACCTGGATGAAATCGAAGTGAACGATAGGTTATTGAAAGTTGGAGAAAGAATCGATGCTTTCTGGTTATATGAAAACAACGGAATGTACCAAACTGACCAAGAGGTTCCGCAATCTGGCGGTCAACGCATGACCTACAATGGCATCATCTTGAAAGCTGGTGATCCTATTTGGTCTGATACCAATGGCGACAACCAAATCAGCAAAGAGGATAAAGTCCTACAAGGTAACATCATTCCTAAGCTTAGTGGTTCATGGAACAATATGGTTGCTTACAAAAACTTTGACTTGAACCTGAACTTCTACTTCAACCTTGGAAGAAAGATCGTCAACCAAGAGATGTCAAACCGTTTCAACTTTATTGAAAACGAGAATGCCAGCAGCATAAATTCCATCAAAGAGATCACCTACTGGGAGAAAAGAGGAGATTATGATCAATATCCACTTTACAACCCATGGTCATCTGTTGCGCCATTCCAAACCAATCAATCCCTATTCCTTGAGGATGGTTCTTTCTTGAAACTTAGAACGGTAACCTTAGGCTATAATTTCAGGGATATCGTTGGAAACCGTTTAGGGCAAAAGGGAGATCTATATGTCTATTTATCTGCCAACAACTTATTTACTGTCAGCAAATATTCTGGAAGGGATCCAGAACTGGTGAATTACATGGGTTACGACCAAGGTTATTCCCTTCCGATTCCAAGAACATTTGCCTTAGGATTCAAACTTAAACTGTAACCGATCATGAAAAGAATATTAATCATTTTAATCGTATTGAGCCAAGTTTTCGTGTCCTGCAAGAAAATGCTGGACATCAATTCCACTCGATTGGTTTCAGAAGAAAATATGTGGCTTAGCATGGAGGATTCCAGAGCGGCCCTAATGGGGGTTTACGGATTGACCAAATCCGCCCTGAATGATAACAATGCTCATTGGATCTATGGCGATGTACGCTCCGGAGAGTTCTCCGTTCCTATCCGCCAAGACTTGAAAGCTATCGCCAAACACGACCTGAATGCTTCTTTCGGCGTAATGAACGACCTAAAGAGCTGGAGACGTTGGTACGCAGTAGTAAATGCTGCCAATATCTTCCTAGAACGAATCCAGGAGGTAAAGGACAATGACCAACGCTATACCAACAACAATATGGTGGTGGATATCGCGCAAGCCCGTTTCCTACGTGCCTTTGCCTATTTCTATATGGTTCGCATTTGGGGAGATGTTCCATTGATCGTCTCTTCTAAGGAAGGTACTTTTGATGATCAACCTCGCGAAGATCAAAGCAAGATATTGGCCTTTGTAGAACAGGAATTGCAAAAGGCAGCCGATGATCTACCCTTCCTTTTTAGCTCAAATGACCCGCAGCAACAAGGAAATTACTACAACGAATCCAACAGCAGATGGGACGGTGCCTTAGCTCGTAAAACTACAGCTTATGCCATTTTAGCCCATGTTGCAGCTTGGCAGAGTAATTATCCTGATGCTGCAGCATACGCTAAATTTGTTATCGACAACCAACAGAAAGGTAGTTTGACTTTACTCCCTACCAATAACCTTACAGATCCAAATGGATTCTTCTACGATAAAAACCGGAATCAGTTATTAGGTTTCGGACATATCTACAACCATGTGGAAGGTTCCTTTACAGGGCACATTGAAGAGTTAACCTTGGCATCGCCCGTGGTAAACAAAAGTATCCCGGATATGTACATGTCCAAAGACAAGATCCTTTCCATCTTCAATGAATCTACCGATGAACGCTTCTCTGCTGACACCCTAGGAAACCCTGTAACCGAAGTTTATTTCAAAAACTTCAATGGACAGTATCCTATCTTCAGTAAAGTGAAATGTATCATGGGTGGAGTCTCCGATCCAACGTTCAGGTTCTATTCCAGTGCAACCATCATCACCCGTCTTGAAGATATGTACCTATTGCGTGCAGAATCATTGGCGGTAATTGGTGAGCAAGCAGGAGCAATCGACCTATTGAATACCATCCGTGAAAGAAGAGGGCTTACGAACTATTCTGCAGCGAAGAATGGAGACTTGATCGATGCGATCTTCCAAGAAAGAAACCGGGAGCTGATGGGTGAAGGGCATCGTTGGTACGATATGGTCAGACAGTACAAGATCAAGAATGATAATTCAGATCTGAGCAATCTGATCCGTTCAAAAGGACAATATTGGCCGATCTCTGCCCAAGTCTTGACCCAGAACAAATTATTAACCCAAAATGAATATTGGAAATAAACCGTATAACCATGAAAGTCAACAATCTATTTTATAGTTTACTCTCCTTGATTTTGGTTAGCGGATGCACCAAAGACAATGGATATTACAACGAGACGGTAAATAAGGTGACTTATGATGGTACTATTTTGGAGTACCTTCAAAGTAAGCCCGGCGTTTTTGACTCCCTACTGAAAGTATTGGATCGCACAAAAATGCAAGCAGTGCTCGCTTCTAATGATAAATACACCTTCTTTGCACCAACCAACCAGAGCTTTCAATTAGCAATCGAAAATCTGAACAATACCCGCAAAGAATCGGATAAACCTTTGGAATATTTAACCAATGTGGACCTGTTGCAATTGGATACCATGATGGCTCAATACCTGATCAAAGGCTTCTACCCTAGTGATTCCATGATGATGAAAGATGGAATCCAACTGCAAGACTACAAATTCAAAAGAACGATGAACGCTAAATTAACTACAGCGACCTCATCAGGATTTGAAAGCGGCGGCCCTAAGGTCATTGAATACTCGGACACCAAAAATAGTCAGTTCACTAGAAACTGGATTACCGCGACCACTGCTTCCATCAATATCGAAGCAAAGAACGGGATGATCCACGTTGTTTCTCCGAACCATGTTTTCGGTTTCAACGACTTTGTAACCCGATTGACCTACATCCCACCTCCACCAAACTTATTTGTAACCGTAGGAGGTAAATTCTCGGTATCACGTGAGAACGATGGTGGTGTCAATGCCGTAGAAGCTTCAAAATATGTATTTGATGGCAACCCAGAAACCAAGTACCTGTTAGGTAGTTTCGGTGGTAACTGGATGCAAGTAGAACTAAACACAGCAACTGCAGCTAATTCCTATACCCTAACCTCCGCCAACGATGCGGTTGAAAGGGATCCAATTGACTGGACCTTGACAGCATCTGATGATGGAGAAAACTGGGTAACACTGGATTCTAAATCAGGCGAAGAATTTACATCTAGGTTCCAACAAAGGGTCTTCTGGATCAATAACACCAAAGCTTACAAGTTTTACAGGTTAAATGTACAACGCGTTCGTTCTGGAGATCTATTCCAATTGGCCGACTGGAGCGTAAATAAAGGAACTAAATAATCTATTAACCTTAATTGAAGAAAAATGAAAATCAAAAATAGTATCCGATTGCTCTGTCTCTTTATAGGGAGTTATGGATTATTTACCGCATGTTCGAAAATGTACGACCTTCCTGAAGACAGGGATTTTATAAGCGAAAACATCAATTATATCATCAAGATCATTGAGCCTACCCTAGGCAGGAACAATGTCTTTACCTCCCTATCTGAGGACAACTCTACCCTACCGATGAAGTTTGAAATTGTCAATGCTAGGTATGGAGACGGTCGTCCAGTGACAGACCTATTTACCAAAGTCCAAACCTATGAATGGATCCAGGAATATGATGGCAAGGAAAAAACCCTAGCTGAAATTGAGGCGAAGAGAAGAATGGTTGAAAAACCTGCATTCGAAGTAGACAGCAATGGCCGAATGATTTTATGGGCAGGGGCAACAAACGCGGTTATCAAACCAAGACCTGTCGATACGGTCCTGAAAACGCAGGATATCCGTTTCTTTGACCTTAAAGTTCAGAACTCAGGCGGTACCCAGATCATCAAGGATTTCCAATTTATCCCTTGGCGTGAGATCCCTTATTTTCCATCGACGGACATCAATCCCTATACAGGAGGAAAAGCTCCAGATCCGCTGCGACCTAAGGATACCACCAGACAGGATTATATCATCCCAAGTTTCTTAAACAATGTAATTGGCGAAAGAACCCAATTGCCTTTGGTTAACAATAACATCCAGAAAGATGTCGTGGTTTACATCCGTCCATTTTCTGGCGGCAAAGGCAACAGCTTACGTTTCAAGTTCATGGGTGCTGACGGTAAGTTTATCAATCCCGTGAAATTCAATGAAACCAGATGGGACTTCTTAGTTCATGGATTCAATAAAGTGATGACCCCCGAATATGTGCAATATGATGTGGCCTATCCGATTCCATTGACACCTTACCGCACAGACTTTTCAGATGCGGGCGGGGCACATGTGTCATTCTCTTATTCTCGATTGGGATTTGGAGGCGGACGCACAGTGGGTCAATTTGGACTGAACTTCGCGATCTATAAAAAGGGAGATTGGGAAATTGTTTTCCATTTCCGTAATCAGAACCCAAAATTTGAGGATGAATAAACCTTAGCCTTATGAAATTACAGAAACTAATCATATTAATCTTAAGCATTTTTAGCCTACAATTTGCTTATGCTCAGAACCAAAACCTGCGTGGTCGAGTGGTTGATGAGTCTAATAACGGTATTGCCGGCGTAACAGTAGTGAATGCGGCGACCAATAGGGCTATTACGGCAACAGACGACAACGGTAACTTTGGCGTGAGTGTAGCCCCGAACACAGCTTTAATTTTTAAAGCAGTAGGTTTTAATCAAAGAAGAATAACGGTAAGAGCCAACCAAACGACATTAACCGTTCAGATGAGCTCTACACAGGACCAAGTAGAAGAAGTCGTGGTCCGTGGATATGTGGCCCGTAAAAAGGAAAACACCACAGGATCTTCTTTCACCCTTGGAGAAAAGGACATCCGTGACGTCCCTACTGCCAACCTAGAGCAATTGATGCAAGGTAAGGTACCGGGATTGAACGTACAGGTAAATACCGGTGCTCCAGGTTTTAGGGGCTCTACCCAAATCCGTGGTCTATCGACTCTTTCCACAACAGGTTCTGGTAGCGAGTCCATCTTGATGCCTACATCTCCCCTATATGTAATCGATGGGGTTCCGATGGATGCCGATAGAGCTTCAGAATTCGGCCTGCAACAACAGGGACCGGGTATCTCGCCGCTTTCCTTGATCCCACCTGAGGATGTACAGAGCATCGAAATCTTGAAAGATGCCCAAGCAACGTCACTTTATGGTTCTCAAGGCGCCTACGGGGTAATCATTATCACCACAAAACGTGGTAATTCGCCTGTGCCTAGAATCAACTATACACACAGTACCTTCTTGAAAACTCCACCAAAATTGAGGGAGACCTTAGGAGGTAACCTAGAACGTCAAATCAAAATCTGGCAAATTATCAATAACGCGAGAACACAAGCCGAAATTGACAGGATCATGCAAACCCCAATGCTTGCAGATAGTTTGAATGCATTCTTCAATAACTCGACTAACTGGCAATCCCTTTATTACCAGAATACATTCAACCAAAACCATAACTTAAGTTTGGATGGTGGTAATGAAATCCTTTCCTATAAATCCAACTTGGGTTATTATGGTGAAACTGGGGTAATCAAGAATACAGGCTTCAACCGTTATTCAGCCAACTTGAGAATGGATTACCGTCCTACAAAACGCTTTGAATTTACAGGACAGGTATTCGCTCAGTTAGGTAAACAGAACAAAGGTGATGGTACAGGTATCCTTCAAACAGGGGTATCAACGGGTGGTATGAACTCTACCCTATTGCCTCCTCCAGGATTCTTCTCGGCAGACAATGATTATATCGCGGCCATTAGAACCAAAAATGATAACAGTTCCAAATTGATCCGTCCTTATGTAGAAGGTAAATTTGAGATCCTTCCTGGACTGAGATTACAATCGGCCATGAGTTATGAATTCGCTTCTAACAATGAAGACAAATTTACTCCAGCTGCTGCTGCAGGCCAGTTCTCAGAAGTGTATTCATTCGCAGGTCGCGAATCAAACCTATACAACAGGAATATCCTGAACTATACCAAGGATATCAATGAGGACCACAACATCTTTATCAACTTGTTCAATGAGGTAAGACATAACCAACGTCAAAATACCATCACCAAACAGGCTAGAACTCCAAATGATCAATTCGAAGGTCCATTAGGTTTCGATGGTTATTTCTCTAGAGGTGGTGGTGTACTGTCCAACTTCAGAAATGAGAAAGCGCTATCATTTGCCCTTGCGACTACCTATAGTTACAAAAGCAAATATATCCTAGACCTATCCTATCGTTTGGATGGTTCCTCTGCGAATGGTTTCAAGAACCTTTATACCAAGAACCCAGCTGTCGGAGTTCGTTGGAATGCGCACCATGAAGAATGGATAAAATCCCTTCCTTGGATCAATCTTGCATCACTTCGCTTTACATGGGGTGTAAACGTAATGCCAACCAGTACCTTGGAACGTATCTATGGTAAATATGATATCTCAGGTCTTTACAATCAGATCAATGGTATCGGTATCAACTACGAATTTATTCCAAATCCAAACTTGTTACCAGTTACCTCCATGCAGTATAACTTAGGGGTAGACCTTACCTTCCTGAACAACAAAATTGAGATCATTTACGATACTTATTACAAGAAAGTGGACAACCTATTGTTTGAGTCTTTCTTGAACAATACCTCAGGATTTGACAAGCTTAATTCCAATGATGCTGGACTAGCAAACTATGGACATGAGATTGCATTAAACTTCCGTCCTCTTTCTGTAAACAGTCCTTTCAACTGGACCCTGTCCTTCAATGGTGCTTACAACCAAGACATCTTGTTGCAGTTGCCTTCAACCTTTAGAGGACAAGCCATCAAATGGGATACTCAATTGGATAAATTGCACATGGTAAACCGCGTAGGTACCTCCGCCCTATCAAATTACTTGTTAGAAAATATCGGTGTATATGCGACGGATGCTGATGTACCAGTTGATCCTGCTACTGGCCTTCGCTATCGTACTGCTGATGGAACATTCTTCCAAGCTGGAGATCCAATCTATGTAGATAGGAACGGAGATTATATTTTAGACAACCGTGACTATGCACGTGCTGGCAATACACAACCATTATGGACTGGCGGGGTTCAAAATACCTTGAACTACAAAAACTTCCAGTTATCGATCTATGCTTCATACACAGCAAAGAGAACCATTTTGAACTATGCTTTAGCACAACGACTAAGTCTATACAATAATCCTTACGGAGGCAATTTGGTAGGTGGTCAAAGTAATGGAGCCAATTCCATCGTCCCTATTGAAAACCTAGATATCTGGTTGAAGGACGGTGATATTGCCAAGTATCCTTATCCATACGACTTCTCTAGAAATGCCAGCGTTCAACCTTTCCGTTATGATCAAACCTTATGGGAAGAAAACGGCAGTTATTTCAAGATCAACAATATCATCTTCGCCTATGTATTCGATCGTGATCTGTTGAGGAGATTTAAACTAGACCGTTTCCGTATTTATGCTTCTATGGACAATGTGTACACCTTCTCTTCGTATTCGGGGCCAAACCCTGAAAACGTAACGAGCTTAGGTCGCGATGCATCAAACGGATATCCAGTACCAAGAACTTATACCCTAGGCTTCAACCTTTCATTCTAATGACTATGAAAAAATTGATAAAAAATAAATTAGCTGTAATTGGACTTGGGATTGCCTTAGGGTTCAGTAACTCCAGCTGTAATAAATATCTAACCGTAGAACCCATAGACCGATTGACAGGCAACAATTATTACCTATCTCAACAGGATGTGGAAGCTAATATGGCCTTTATGTACGCAAAGTTCTTTGAAAAGATCAATGAAACATGGGTAATGGGTGCCATTGGAGAAGCAAGGTCTGGAGAAATATTTGTTTCCGACGGTGCCAATAACTTCAGTCAGCGTAAGGTGGTAGAGGCATTAGGCAAAAATCAGTTACCAGCCGCTATGTATTCCACACAGTTCGATTGGTATAAATTATATGTGATCACCGATTGGAAAAAGTATTATCAAGTGATCCAAAGTGCCAATATTTTAATTGAAAAATTAGAAGAAGGTATCCCTGGAGTTACCGGATCTGATCAGAGCAGATACATTGCTGAAGCAAAGTTCATCCGTTCATTCACCTACTTCTGGATGGTCAGGTTATATGGTGATGTTCCATATTATACCGATGCTTACCATACGGAACCACTTCCTCGTGAAAACATGGTTTCAGTATTGAATAAGTGTATTGCTGACTTAACTCCGCAAAAAGATCTTATGCCTTGGTCCTTGAATGATCCAGGACTTAGGGGAGCAAGACCAGCAAAAGGTGCCATTATCGCTTTATTAATGCACATGAACATGTGGAATTCAAGCTTCGATCCTGGTAACAAACAAAAATACCTAACAGAGGCGGCTGCTTTAGGAAAGCAATTGATCGACAGCAAACAACATAAGTTGGTTGCACCATTCACCGACCAGAACTGGGCAGTGGTAACTAAAGGTAGAAGTGAAGAATCTCTTTTTGAGTTCTACAAGAGTATCAACTACGGCGATAATGTGGAAGCATTAGCGCCATTCTGGGACCACTTCTTGCGTTGGCCATATAAATTCCCTCGCTTTGACAACCAGTTGAGTCACTGTTATTTTATTTCCTCTTACATGAACCAGATCTTCCCTGAAGGTGACGCCGATAAGAGAAGAGAAATGTGGTTTGAAGATATTACTTCAGACAATGGAAGATTTGTGCTAAGGAAATTCGGAACCAACGTGTATGCTTCTGGAAACGAAGATAAAAACCCAGACAATACCTTTAGTATTTTCCGTTATGCAGATGCAATCCTACTTTATGCAGAGGCTTCTGCTGAATTAGGCAAAGATGCAGATGCAATAGCAGCCGTGAACATGGTTCGTGACCGTGCTCAAGCTGCACGCTACGGCGGTGGCGGTGGTGCTGACCTGAAGAACTTCATATTCCTAGAAAGAGAACGGGAATTGATCGGTGAAGGCATTCGTTATTTCGACCTGATCCGTACCCGAAGGATCTTAAGCTCCGAGTGGACCATGTCCCCGCTTACACTGGATCAATACAACCGCGGTGGTTGGACTTGGCCTATCGACCCATCGGCCCTGAACAACAACCCGTACATGAAATTAAATGAATACTGGACTACAATTGGACGATAAGATGAAAAAGATATTTAAACCCCTACACATCGCTCTTTTCCTTTTCGGAATCCTGTTTATAAGCGCCTGTAGTAAAGACGATTATTACGAGGATGGCGGATTGGCAAAGGCTGAATTTAATGGAACCATATTGGAATACCTGGAATCTAAACCAGTATTATTTGATTCCCTAGTCCAAGTCATCAAACTTGCCGGACTGGAAAATGAATTCATGACCAAAGAGTTTACCTTTTTTGCTCCCTCGGATCCGGATATCAAGCAATTGATCGGAACTATTAGAACCGGTGGTTCACTTAATACCTACCTATTTAATATGGGTTTGGATACCATCCAAAAATTGAGTGATATTGATTCTGCTATCTGGAGAAAAAACTTGCTGCGCTATATGTTCAACGGAAAGAACAAACTGGCGGACTACCCACAGATCGATTATTCGCTGATGGGCACCTATCCAGGTCAAAACTACATTTCGCAATCGGGTAATGTATCCAATATTGGAGTAGTATTCAATGATATTATTCAGATGAGTGGAACTACGGAAGTATCCAGATTGAAATATAAAGGATACAGACAACTGCACCTCTCGTATTTCCCTGATGCTTCAAACCCTGATGTTTATGTGACGTATCCCGTGGCGACCTCGGACATACAGCCCAACAATGGCATAATCCACGTCTTGGATTATAATAAAAGCTTTTTTGGATTGTATCCTGGATCGCAAGAAATGATAGAAGATATTGCTCAAAGTAAACGATAAAATTATGAACAAGTTAGCTAAATATTATATATTCATATTTGCGGTCTTCGGATTGTTCTCATGCTCCAAAGAAGTGGATTACCATGCTGAACCTTATCAAGAAGGTAAACAAGCTTTGGGCATTGTGATGGAACGTACGCAAAAACCATCCCCTGAAACTGGTGGACCAGGAACCCAAGTGAAAATTAAAGTGTCGGGTTTGGCTGCCCATAAAGATAAAGCCGTATTCAACTTCAATGGACAGAAGGCAGAGATTGTATCCATCACCGATTCTGAAATTACCGTTAAGGTGCCGGAATTCGCCAGCACGGGTATTACCAGTATCCTCATTGATGATATCATATTTTATGGTCCCAATTTCTCAGTTCAAGGAAAGGTTAAGATAGACCCTTCTTGGCAAGCAACATATGGTGCCGCTGGTGGTGGTGTATACGATTATTTACAAACCGTAGAAGAGAAAAACATCCTGATCGGTTCCTTTAACAACTATGAAAACAAAGGAAATATCAAACCGATCAATAGAATTGTCAGAACCTTTAAAAATGGACAGTTTGATGCGAGTTTCCGTCCTGGAAATGGAGTACAAGGTTTCTTGAGCAGTATCATACAGATCCAAAATGCTTATTATATCGCCGGAAATTTCTCTGGTTATGATCAGCGGACCGACAATATCTCCAATTTGACCCGTATCAACTTAGTAGGACAGATCGATACCATGGCTGTAAAACCTTATCGCCCACCTCACCTACCTGATACCATCAAATACTACGCTAAATTCAATGGTGGTTTTAATGCTATGGTGAACAATATCAATGAACACAATGGCAAAATATTGGCAGTTGGTGACTTTAGATATCATATCCATAGAACTTACGGTAAACCAAACTATCTAGAGACCAGAGATTCTGTAATCCTAGACAGTACCGAGATCCGTTCTGTTGCTTTATTGAACCTGGACGGTACGCTTGACAAGACCTTCCGTTTCTCTGGAAACAAAGCATTTGCGGGTGCTAATGGACAAACCAAAGGCTTCTACCACAAAACCGGAAGCTTAAAAGGCAAAATGGTTGTTTTTGGTTCTTTTACCAGTTTCGACGCTGAACCTCATGGTTATATCGTTCGCCTGAATGCGGATGGAACTGTGGACAAAACCTTCAATGTCGGAAAAGGCGCCAATTATAAAGTGGAAAGTGTGACCTACAATGAAAAAACCGGAAAATATATGGTGAGTGGGGAATTCAACACCTTTAACGGCGTAAATACACCAAAATTAGTGATGTTAAATGCGAATGGATCGATTGATACCAACTTTAAAGTAAAAGCATTTAATGAAGGTGGTACCAGCAAATTTGCCTTACAGCTAGAAGATGGATTGATTGCCGTTTCAGGTAACTTCCTTACTTACAATGGTATTTCAAGGACCAACTTCATGATCATCGATGCGAAAGGCGATCTAGTAAGTGGCATGAACAATACCGGTATGGTTGGCGGTTTGATCTCGAGAATGTATGAAACGCGTTCTGATGACGGTAAGCGAGCGCTCTTGTTGTTAGGTGATTTCTACAAATTCGACAACATAGACACGAGAGGTATAACTAGAATAACCATTGAATAAACTCCTAATTATGAAGAAACGTATTTTAAACTCCATTTCAGCCTTCATGCTGATAATTCTGGGCCTTAATATCACTTCCTGTCAGGAGGAATTCTCGAAGGTTATTCCAGAAAACAATACGGATACCGTAGATGTAATCTACGGTACGCCAAAGGTATTGTTGTTGATAGCAGATGGTGCCCGCGGTGAATCCGTACGCACCTCCAATGTCACAACGATCAATGCCCTACTGCCCCACTCCATTTACTCTTGGGTTTCCCTGAGTGAAGAAAACGCAGCAGGTATATATTCCAACTGGGCAAATTTGTTCACTGGTGTAAACTACAGCAAACATGGGGTAAGGGAAAATGACCTGGAAGCCAACAAATTTGATGCATATCCACTATTGGCTGCCAGGATCAAAGAATCGTCTGGTGATTCCATTAAGATGAGCACCATCAGCCCAAATGCTACCTTCCTCAAATATTTTGGAGCCAATACCAAAGCACAGGCTGCCCAAAATGATGATGATGTAACCACGAAAGTGATCAATGACTTAAAGGACGAGAAGCTATCTTTCATCACAGGTCATTTCACAGCCATTGATGCTGCTGGAAAAACCGAAGGCTACGATGTCTCTAAACCAGCATACAAGGCTGCAATCGAGAAGTTTGATGGACAGGTAGGGCAGATTATCAAGGCCTTGGAAGCAAGACCTAATTATGCCAAGGAAAATTGGATGGTGATCATTACTTCAAGCCAAGGTGGCGATTATGAAATCCCTCCAGCGCAAAATGACAATACCATCTTTAGTAATGCGGCATTGAACACATTCACCATAATCTATTCACCAAAATATGCAACCAAATTTATCGGTAAACCATTTATTGGGAATAAATTCATCGGTGATTTTATGCGCTTCAATGCTGAAAACTATGCCCAACTGGATGTTGGTGACAACAGTGTTTTCAATCTGGACAACGACGATTTCACTATTGAGTTAAAAATCAAAAAGAACAAAGGCCGGGACAATAACTATGCATTCTGGTATCCATCCATTATTGGCAAGAGACAACATTGGCAAGGCGGCTGGGGTGAAGATCCAACAGGTATCGGTTGGGTAATCCACCTAGATGGTGAGTCCTGGATTTTCAACGCCCGTGGTGATAAAGGAACGGGTGAGGTAAAAGCGGACCGAAACATGAACCGTGGTACCTGGAACTCGATCGCTATCACCGGACAGATGGTAGATGGCAAGAGAACCGTAAGGTTGTTCACCAATGGCGAGCAAACCAAAGAAGCTGACATTACAGGTTGGGGTTCTATTACATCAGATGCCAAATTCCGGATCGGTTTCCTAGAGACACGTGAAGGCTGGCGTTCCGATGCCTACATAGCCGATGTGAAATTCTGGAAAGAGGCTCTTTCTCCGGAAACCATCAAACAATACAGTTGTGATGTAGGTATAGTATCAAACCATCCGAACATTAATTTCTTGGCTGCTTATTGGCCAATGAACTCGAAGGATGCTACCACCATCGTGGATGAAGGTCCATTAGGTGCAAACCTGAAAACAAACGGAACTTATCCGATTACCACATTGAACGATTTCATTTGTGCGCCTACTTCGTCAACATTGAGTTCAATGGTACCTAGAAATATCGATATCTCTACGCAAATTATCAGTTGGTTGAAAGTACCAAGACAATTGAGCTGGGGTCTTGATGGTCGTGTTTGGATTGATAAATAAACCTATAGATTATGAAAACCATATTGAAATTATTCAAAAATATATACCTGCCGATCCTTTGTATTTCCGTCTTGTTCGGATGTAAGGATACAGCCTTGGAGGATTTCTCCCTCAAACCGGGCTCTGCTACGACGGTGGGTTCGGGGGACATCGCTGGTGGCATTACGAAAACCAATGAACAGATCACCGTTCCGGTAAGTATCAAACTGAGCACGCCCGCTTCTAAAGCTTTTGATGTAAACCTAGCGGTGAATCAGAAAGCTGCAGCGGACCATATCAAAAACAAGAACCTAGGCAGTAATTACATTGCTATCAAGCCAGAATCTATCTTTTTACTAAACAGTACCAAGGTAAATTTCGGAGCAGATTCAGCTGTGTTCAATGTTACGATAACCCGTACCGAGGTGGAAAAATATTTCGGAAAGAACATTGTCATTGGCTATAGCATTACCAATGCCGGGAAAGGAAACAATATTGATAAAAACAATGCAACAGGTGTTCTTATCCTGAAAGTCAATGACCTGATCACGGAATCAGACATACATTTCATTTCCCTAACCAATGGCGCAGGAGCGATATTAGAAGCGAAAAACCAAGTAAATTATGTCAGCTCTTCCTCAGGATTGACCATACCATTGGGTATTAGCTTGGCCAGTTTCCCTGGATCTGCTTTTACCGTGGATGTGGTAACCTCGACTGATACCATTGCGAAATTGATCAAGGACGGTAAGCTACCAGCAAATACGGTTGGCCTTACACCTGAGCAATATACCATACCATCTAAAGTACAGGTAGCAAGCAATGCGAAATCTGCAGGTCTTGAAATCAACGTTCCATGGTCGGTAGTCAATGCTAATCTGGATAAAAAGTTAGCTGTTCTTGTAGAACTGAGCGCTCCTACCCTACATGTGCTTAATCCACAGAAAAACTATAGTATCCTTCTGATCGATTCAGAAAATGTAGTTGAAGTAGATGTGACCAACGATGCTGAATATTCTTACAGCAGAAATAATGATAATCAAAATGAAAATGCTGTCAAATTGATTGACAACAATTACAACAGCAAATTCCTATTGTTTGATTTCGTAGACCTAGAATTGAAGCTTGTTTATAATGAGCCGCAGAAGATCGGGGCCTATACCTTCACTTCAGGAAATGATGCGCAAGAAAGAGATCCAGCAGAATGGGTACTTTATGGATCCAATGATGGAACCACTTGGGAAGCTTTGGATACACGCAGAACGGAAGTTTTCAATAATCGTACAGAAACCAAACGCTTTAACATTGAATTCCCTAAAGCATACAAACAGTTCAAGCTACATATTGAAAGAACTAGAAGCAGTAGTTTATTCCAAATGGCGGAATGGAGAATGGTTAGAATTCCTTAACAATTACAATGATCAGAACGATGAAAATAATGAAATATGCATTTTTCTGCTTGATCTTGGCTTCGATCAGCAGCGCATGTACAAAGGATGAACAGGGGGTTCCTGAAATCATAGAGAAAGAGCCGAAGCCAACTGCTGCTTTTACCTATGCTTTGGCAAATGCCAATGACCCCTTTACCTATAAATTCGACAACAAGGGAACCAATTTCATGGAAACGCGTTGGTCCTTCGGGGATGACAGTACGTCCTCTGTGGCTGCACCTTCACATACCTTTTTGAATACTGGGACCTATGTCGTGAAAATGGTAGCACTAAATGGAGAAGGCTATTGGGCACAGCGTGAAGAGACGATCCGGATCTCTGCAGCGAACCTGATCAAGGTAAATACCAAGACCCTTGGTGCAGGCAAACTGAACCTTTCCTTTACGACCAGTATGGCCGTGAGCAAAACGGAATGGCGTGATGGATATAAATCCTCAGGAGCGATCCTCAGTACCGACAAAACCATTGACCTTACCTTTGATCCAGGAACCTTTAAAGAGATCCAGTTAAAGCTGACGACCGCAAAAGGATCGGTCGCTCTCATGAATCTTTTTGTGTCCGAATTGGGACTGATCAAAGATGTGACTACCTTTGAGAACATGTTCTCTGTATCTCATGAGAACAATGGTGGCCCTGATGGTGGAGAAGGATCCAAGAAGATGATCGATGGTGATATCACGACCAAAATATTCGTCGGAGGTGTGGGACCAAATATGAGCTGGCAGTTCCTATTTGACTCACCGCAAGTCGTGAATGGCTATAGCATGACCTCAGGTAATGACTCGCCAGACCGTGACCCAAGACGTTGGAAAGTAGAAGGCTCCATTGATGGTAAGACTTGGGTAGTGGTTGATGAAAGAGGTCCAGAATACTTCACGGAAAGAAGGCAGTCTAGAACCTTTAGATTCACCAATAACACGGCCTATAACTATTACAAATTCTCCATGACTGAATTGAATGGAGGAAGCAACTTCCAGATTTCGGAAGTCCGTATCCTCGAATTCCCTCATTAGAAATTCCACATTAGAATTTAATACGTTAGTGAAAACCTGGTTGCTGATTCTGTTTACAGAAAATGCAATCAGGTTTATTTTTATCCCTCCCTTTTTAGGAATTATATTTTAAGTTTGACCTCATTCAAGACTCATTGCAAAAACTCGCAAAATGCGCTAGAAAAATCTAAGGAAAATCCCGAAGCTTTTCCGAAGGTTTCCCGAACATGTCTCGAACATGTCTCGAATGAAACCAAAAAAAATCTCGCTGCATCTTTTGAAATGCAGCGAGATTTTTTTGAAGTATTTAGTAGTTAGTAGTTAGTATTTAGACACCGATTGAACTAGATCAAGACCTAAATTAACCGATCAAACTATATAGTAAAGTCTAAATACTAAATACTTTCTACTAAATACTATTTAGCTTCAGTATTCAAAGCTTTAGAAGCCTCTAGCGAGATAGCAGTTTTGTCAAAGCGGATTTTAACACCGTTACCTACGTCTACCAAGAAAGTTTTGTCACTTACTTCAACGATACGGCCATGGATTCCAGCAGTAGTCACTACTCTAGAGTTTACACCAATTTCTTCGATATATTTTTTGTGTTCTTTTTGCTTTTTCATTTGTGGTCTAATCATAAAGAAATAGAAAACCACAATGATTAATACCATAGGAATTAACTGTGTAAAGCCACTTCCTCCTACTTGTAATAAAATTGTTGAAATCATTTGTATATTATAGTTTATAGTTACTTATTAGATTGCCTCTACTTCACCTTTCAGTTGAACGGTGCTGATGTTTGCCTCAGCATTGGAAGCAATGGTGATTATTTTCTGTTGTTGTCCTACCTGCCCACTGCTATTGAATTCCACAGCGATTTCACCTACTTTCCCTGGCAATACCGGAGTCGTGGTAAATGTTGGCGTGGTACAGCCACAGCTTGCTGAAACTTGGGAAAGGATTACTGGGCTTGTTCCGGTGTTTTCGAATTTGAAAACATGCTTAACCACTTCGCCTTCTTTGATCTTTCCGAAATCATAAACGGTTTCCTCGAATTGCATTTTTCCGATTCCATCGTTTCCTTCAGTTGCTACTGTTTCGGTAGTATTTTGCGCATCAGCATCCGCTTTCTTACCCTCTTGGTTACAAGAAGCAAACAGAACTGTTGCTGCAACAAATGATAAAATAAGTTTTTTCATGTTAATATGATTTAAGCGATCAATCCCCTACCTTCTTTTTTGATTCGTCTTTGTGCATTCAAATCAGCAAGGATTTTATCTAAGATACCATTGATAAAGGTACTACTTTTCAAGGTACTGAATGATTTAGAAAGTTCGATGTATTCGTTGATGGTTACTTTTACAGGAATTGTCGGGAAATTGATCAATTCAGTGATCGCCATACGCATCAATAGATTATCTACCAAAGCGATACGGTCTGACTCCCAGTTCTTTGTTTTCGCAGCAACCATATCTTGGTATTCATCTGTATATTTGATGGTCAACTTCAATAGATCGATGATAAAATCTTTGTCCTCTAACCAACTTGGTGTCAGGTCAGCCAATTTGTTTTTTGCAGGAACTTCGGAACTAAAATTCTTGAAGGTCTTGGCAATCATAGCTTGAAGAACTTCTTTATCCACTTGCCAATTGATGAAACGCTCATCTAAGGCTTGCTCGATATCCGGTGATTTAAGGATGATCTTTTTGAAGATGTACTTAATGATATCTTTTTCAGCTGAGATAGAACGGTCTTCAAGATTTAGGTATTCCAGATAGGCCTCTGAGTCCTTGAGTTGGGAAAAGATAGAACGAACAATTTCTGGATCGTAATTCCAATCAACTTTATAGCGCTTTACCTTTTCAAGGTACTCACGGTTTTGGCGCAAGGAATCAATGAAGGTATTGCTATTTAATTTTGTAGAAGTAAAGGTCTTATCTTTATCGCTTGGGATCCACTTATTAGCGATTCCTTCCACATCGACTAGGACATACTCAGCCACCTCATCTAGGAGATTCAGTGTCCAGATGTACATTTCATCGACTTCCTCCACACTTTTGAGCAGACTTTTCTCAAAATTGACGATGTTCTTGTCTTCCGACAAGCTGTAGGCATACAATGTCTGCATGACCTTTACCCTAAGGTGTCTTCTATTTAGCATAATTTATTGAAAGAACGAATATTTAATAAAGAACGATATTATACTATATTATTTTAATTTTCTCATGTCCTGAATACGCTTTTCAGCTAATTCTTTAGCGGCCTGATGAGTTGAGATATTTTCTTCTTTTGATTTTTGGATAACGTGTCTTGTTGCTGTGTAAATGTAACGGATCAGGTGATCAGTGCGGTCAGCACCATAACCTTCTAATTCCGAGAAACAGCTGATCAATGCACCTGCATTGATTAAGAAATCTGGTGTGTAAAGGATATTGTTTTCCTTCAGTAACTGAACGGTTTTTTCCTCTTCCAACAATTGGTTGTTTGCAGAACCAGCAATGATTTTACAGCGCATACGCGGAACTGTATCTGGATTAACGGTTCCTCCTAAAGCACATGGAGCATAAACATCAGCATCCAATTCAAAGCTTGTAGAGTACGTAATAGGTTCAGCTTTGTATTTGGCTGCGATCTTCATCTTACGCTCTTCGGTCATGTCGGAAACATATACCCTAGCATTCTCAGCACGTAATAGAGAAACCAAATGCTCTCCTACACTACCTACCCCTTGCACTGCGATCTTTCTACCGGCAAGGTTATCATCGCCATAAAGCTCTTTGATAGCCGCTTTGATTCCGTAATAAACACCTTTAGCGGCAAATACGGTTGTATCACCAGAACCATTCAATGAAGTTGGCAAGCCAGCAACATAATTAGTTTCTGCATGAATGTATTCTAGGTCTTTTTGAGTGGTACCAACATCGATGGAAGCGATAAAGTTTCCATTCAATCCGTTGATAAACCTTCCAAAACGACGCATCAAGACTTCTGATTTTTCGGTTCTGTTGTTGCCAATGATAATGGCACTACCTCCACCTAGGTTAAGACCAGCAAGGGAAGCTTTGTAGGTGATCGCTTTAGATAGACGCAAGGCATCTTCGATAGCTTCAGCTTCGGTTGCATAGGGCAACATGCGAACGCCACCGATAGCAGGTCCTAAAGTGGTGTCATGAATAGCTACAATAGCTTTCAAACCAACTTCCTTATCATTACAAATGAAAATATTTTGATGGTCTGAAACACGCATCAAATCAAATAGCGAGGTAGAATCTTTTTGCATAAACAAACAAAATTAACAGGTACAAAATTAGCAAATTATTTAGTTCTTTAGCCAAAAGCCTTAAAATATTCGATTTAAGGCAAACTATTGACATTATCACAACTTTACTGCATAGTTTATTGAAAATTATCCATTATTTTTGTTCAAATGAAGGAACTATCATACCTCAATAAATTTTTCTATAAATATCGTTGGCGCGTAATCCCAGGTGTGATATTCGTAATTATATCCAATTACTTCGGAATTCTGCCTGCACAGGTCATCCGTGAAGCTTTTGACTTGGTCAAAGAGAACATCGACCTGTACCGGTTGTACGATGGTTTTGATAGGCAATCCATCATCTATGAGGTATTCAGTAAATCCCTTCTGTTTTTTGGTATCGTCGTGCTGGTTTTGGCCTTATTACGAGGAATATTCCTTTTTATGATGCGCCAGACCCTGATCCTGACCTCAAGACATATTGAATATGATATTAAAAATGAAATCTACCAGCATTATCAGCAGCTAGATTTCGCCTTCTACCGTAGGAATAACACGGGTGACCTGATGAACCGAGCGACGGAAGATGTCAATCAGGTCCGAAACTACCTAGGTCCGGCGATCATGTACGCGATCAATACGGTTGTATTGTCCATCATGATCATCTATGCCATGTACAATGTAAACGCGACATTGGCTACCTATGCCCTACTGCCCATTCCGATCATTTCGGTGATTATCCTGTTTGTAAACAAGGTAATCAATAGACGGAGTGAACGGATCCAGCGACAATTGTCGCAACTTTCTTCCTTTGTGCAGGAGACTTTTTCTGGTATCCGCGTTATCAAGACCTATACCCGCGAGCAGGACAAAATGGACAAATTCAAGGTGGAAAGTGACCGCTACAAGGACATTAACCTGAACTTGGTTAAGGTGCAGGCTGTCTTTTTCCCTTTGATTATTTTCTTGATCGGCTTCAGTACCATCATTACGGTCTATATCGGTGGTCTTGAAGTGAATGCTGGTAACATCACTGCGGGAAATATTGCGGAGTTCATTATCTATGTCAATCAATTGACCTTCCCTGCGATGTCCTTGGCTTGGGTGACTTCCCTTATCCAACGTGCTGCAGCATCCCAGAAGCGGATCAATGAATTCCTGGATACCAAATCAGAAATTGCAACTGGTCAACTGACCCATGAACTGCACGGTGATATTGAATTAAAGAACGTCTCTTTCACCTATCCGGAAACAGGCATCAAGGCCATTGACAATGTCAGCTTCCATATCCCTGCCGGTAAGACCATGGCCATCATTGGGCGAACGGGTTCGGGTAAATCCACCTTGGCCAACCTATTGATGCGCATGTTTGATGCAGACCAAGGCGAAATCCTTTATGACCGACATAACATCAAGGAATATGAACTAAAATCGGTGCGTGAGCAAATCGGCTTTGTACCGCAACAGGTTTTCCTTTTCTCGGATACCATTGCCCGAAACATTGCATTTGGTCTGGACCAAGTTGATACTCCAAAAGTGGAGCAGGCTGCTAAGGATGCCGTGGTTTATGACAATATCATTGGTTTTGACGAAGGCTTTGAAACCCATATAGGTGAACGTGGAATCACCCTTTCTGGAGGACAGAAGCAAAGGGTTTCCATTGCAAGGGCACTGGTGAAAGACCCGAGGATCTTGATGTTTGACGATTGCCTATCAGCCGTGGACACCAAGACAGAAGAAGAAATCCTGCATAATCTCGGCAAAATCATGGATGGCAGAACCTCTATCATCATCGCCCACCGTATCTCGACCATTAAAAACGCTGACCATATCATCGTCCTGGAAGATGGAAAAATCATCGAAGAAGGTACCCATGAACAGCTCCTGAATATGGATGGTGAATACGCCTCCCTCTACGAAAAACAATTGTTGGAGGCTTAAAATTTATCCTCAGAAAATATTTTCAAAGAATTCCCTTCCCCTATTGTTAAATCAGATGTAAAATATTTACATTTGACTATAATTATTACCAAATCATTATGAAATCTATGTTGTTAGGCCTCTGCATGGTATGTGTATGCCTATTGGGGAACGCTCAAGACAATCCTTTACCAAAATTGGACTTGGCATTATTCTCTACTGACCACAAGCAGAACGATACTTCTGCACATGCAATTGTATTATTTGAACATGGGAGAACTGAACTGGAGTACAGCGAAAGCGACCGAGCCTTGATGGTGGTCCACAACGTACATGTTCGGATCAAGATCTTGGACAAAGAAGGTGCTAGTTCTGCCAATATCAATATCCCACTCTATAAGTATGGGTCTGATATGGAATATGTGCGGGACCTAAAAGGTAGAACCCATAATTTTGAAAATGGCAAACTCGTAACAGATGACCTGAAGAAAGAAGCCATCTTCACCGATAAAACCTCCCAATATAGTCATGAATTAAAATTCACCCTGCCCAATATTAAAGACAACTCCATTATTGAATATTCCTACAGACTTTCATCCCCAGGGATAAGGACCTTCAGGACATGGTACTTCCAATCGGATCTACCAAAGCTGCATAGTGAATATGTTGCAGTAATTCCCGCGACATTTGTCTATAACACTAACTTGAAAGGCTATTTGCCCTTATCAGACCAGAAGTCTACGGTTTTGAACAAGCATTTCCTTTTGGGTGGTGATAGACAGGATTGTTCGAAAATGACCTACATCATGAAGGATGTTCCAGCTTTTAAGGAAGAGGATTATATGTTGGCTCCTATCAACTATATTTCGTCGATCAATTATGAACTCAGGACTTACCTCGACCCGACTGGTCCGCATACCAATTACGCAAAAAACTGGTCGGATATCGACCAAGACCTGATGTTGGAAAAAGAATTTGGTGGACAGATTAAAAATAAAGGCGCATTTAAGGATATAATGCCCGGGATATTGGCAAGCAAAGAAAACAAATTGGACAAGGCTAAGGCCATTTACTATTATATCCAGAAAAACATCACGTTTAATAATGTCTTGGGAAAATTTGCTGAACAAGGAGTAAAAAAAGCCTTAGAAACTAAAAAAGGCAATATTGCCGATATCAACCTCGGCTTGGTAGCGGGATTGAATGCTGCTGATATTGAGGCTTACCCTGTCATAATCTCTACCCGTAACAATGGTATTCCAAACTTTCTGTTTCCAGCGATGACGGATTTTAATGCAGTTATCTGCATGGCTAAGATTGATGGAAAGGATTACCTTTTGGACGCTTCTGAAAAGTTCCTTCCATTCGGTGAACTGCCCATGAGCTCCATCAATGACCGCGGCAGGGTAATATTTTCGAGAAGCAGTTCGGATTGGGTTCCGTTAAAGAATGAAATATCTTCGAGGAAACAGTACAACATTCTTGGAAAACTGGACAGCACAGGCAAGATTACAGGAACTATCCGTATTCAGTACTCAGGATTAGACGCTCTTTATAAGAGAAATGAGATAGACAGTTACAATAGCTTTGAGGAATATGAGGAAAAACAGATGGAAAAAGTAACATCATTAAGGCTATTGAGTTCCAAAGTGGAAAATATTGATGACATGGAAAAACCTCTTGTTGAACAGTTGGAGTTTGAAATGGACCTAAGGGAAAACTTTAGACCTGATGGGATCCTCTTGAATCCGATAATCTATGAGAGAATGAGCAAAAACCCGTTCAAACTGGATGAAAGAAATTACCATGTTGACTTTGGCGCGCCAAGAAGCGAGACTTATAACATCAATATCAGCATTCCAACTGGTTTTACCATTTCAAACAAACCTAAGGATTCTGCCATGTCTTTACCTGAAAGTACAGCTAAATACACCTTCAGGTCCCTGTATGACAACAACATTTTGATGCTGCAGCAAACAACCATGCTGAACAAGGCCATTTTCTCTCCCGAGGAATACTTTCACCTGAAAGAATTCTTCTCTAGGATCATCCAACAACAAATGACTGATTTTCAATTCAAGAAGATATGATCAGAAAGATAGGATTTATGCTTGCTTTCCTCCTGTTGAGCCAATATGATTCATATGGCCAATACGAGGTTTCCAATATCCCTAAGGAATTGCTGAGTCGTGCGTCGGCAACAGTACGTGAGGAACATACGACCTACGATATCAAGAGCCCTAGCGAGATGATCGAAACAGGACGACGCGTGATTACCATCCATAACAGCGCTGGTGAAGACTACAACAGTATCACGATGTCCTATGACAAGTCCAAACAGATCAAGAACATCAAGGTGGAGGTCTTAGATTCGGATGGAAAGACTGTCAAGAAATATTCCATGAAGGATTTTAAGGACTATAGCGCTTCTGATGAGGGGACCATGTTCACTAACACCAGATTAAAGCACTTATCGCCTTCACTGCCTTCTTTTCCCTATACAGTAGCAACAGAGTATGAGGTTCGTCACAACCAAACACTGGCCATCAATTCTTGGCGCCCTGACTTTGCTGTTGATATCTCCGTTCAAAAGAGCAGTTATGAGATCTTGGCGGACCCTAACTATACCTTGAGGATCTTGAAAAAGAACCTCAAAAAAGAGGGCAAGGAAGAAATGAAAGGGAAACAGAAATCCTACTATTGGGACATCGAGAATATCAATGCTGTTCGTTCTGAACCCTATAGCCCAAATAGGCATGAGACTGGCATGCGCGTTTTTGTAGTTCCTGAATCTTTTGAATACTACAAACATGCCGGAAAGGCCAATGACTGGAAATCTTATGGGGACTGGCTGAACAGCGCCTTGCTAAAGGACAAGAGAGACTTGCCTGCAGCAACCGCCGCAAAGGTTAAGGAGATCTGCAAGGACCTAAAGACCGATCAGGAAAAAGCCAAGGCTCTCTACGAATATCTACAGAAAAAGACCAGGTATATTTCTGTTCAGGTTGGTATCGGTGGACAGGAACCTTTTCCTGCATCTGATGTAGACCGCTTAGGCTATGGCGACTGTAAGGCTTTGGTAAACTATATGCAATCATTATTGAATGTAGTCAATATTCCCTCCTACTATTGCATCGTGGAAGCGGGCAATCGAAAGATGAATATAGAACCTGAATTTGCAAACCTCATCGATGGCAACCATGTGATCCTTTGTCTACCGTTTCAAAATGATACCACTTGGCTGGAATGCACAAACCAAGACCTTCCATTTGGCTATTTAGGCGATTTTACTGATGACAGGTTGGTATTGGCCATGACCGAAAACGGTGGTAAGATCTTAAGGACTGACAGCTATCCTTATGATGAGAGCTTACAACATAGAAAAAGTTCCTTTAAGCTGAATACCGATGGAAAGATTAGCGGAATGATCAAAACAGAATTTTCAGGCTTCCAGTTTGAAAATCACTTCCCCAACGTAAAGAAAATCAAGGATGAGCAGATCAAATCGCTGGCTAGGCAATATGACATCAACCGTATCCAATTCAAGGACATCAAGTATAGCATAAACAACAACGGCAAGCTTTCGCTAACGGAGGACCTGAATATTGAAGCAGAGAACTTTGCTATCAAGAACAATGACAATGTCACGGTATTCCCGAATTTCCTGAACCGAAGCGCTTCCATCCCCGATATCCGTAACAGGATGAACGTCGTTCGGATCTCAAGGGGCTATACCGATATCGATGAGACAGAAATCGAATTACCGGAGAATCTTTCCAACAACATTATCCCCATCAACAAAAAGTTAGAGGTCCCGATGGGTACTTATGAGTTCCGTGTGGATATCAGGGACGGCAAGATGATATGCTATAGAAAGCTGCAACTCCGTGAAGGTGAATACCCTGTATCGAGCTATGCGGATTTCAGCAAGTTCATGTTGGATGTATCCATCACGGACGGCACAAAATATAATTTAGCATTGAAATAGGAAATATCGGAAATTCCAGTATATTTGCTGCGCTAAGGGGGATTAGCTCAGCTGGCTAGAGCGCTTGCCTGGCAGGCAAGAGGCCACCGGTTCGAATCCGGTATTCTCCACAATCTAACGAAAGAGGCAGGATCAAGCATGATCCTGCCTCTTTCGTTAGACATTAAGACACTAAACACAAGACATTAGATCTTTCCATTTGCGATCTTAGAACATTCCATCTTTTAAGCTTTATCCAAAAAAATAGACAAAGAAAAGAAAATAGAACTTTCTTAGTGGCCATGCCCTGTCTAGCGTCTTTATGTCTAAAACAAGAAAAGGTCTGTTTGGAAATCCAAACAGACCTTTTCTTGTTTTTTTAAACTAACCTTAGTTGTTTTCTTCTACTGGAAGAACTGAAACGTAAGATTTGTTGTTTGCTTTTTTACGGAAAACTACTGTACCGTCGATTAAAGCGTATAAGGTATGATCTTTACCGATACCAACGTTAGCATCAGGATTGTGCTGAGTACCACGTTGACGTACGATGATGTTACCAGCGATAGCTTGTTGACCACCGAAAATTTTGATACCTAATCTCTTACTGTGTGACTCACGGCCGTTCTTGGAACTACCCGCACCTTTTTTGTGTGCCATTTCTTTATTCTAATTTATGACTTGCGTCAGATTAAAAATTCGATTATAAACTGATACCAGTGATCTGGATTTTAGTGAAGTGTTGACGGTGACCGTTTTTCTTTTTGTAGCCTTTACGACGTTTTTTCTTGAAAACGATAACTTTTTCACCCTTCAAATGTGACAAAATAGTAGCTGAAACTTTAGCACCTGAGATACTTGGCGTACCTACAGTAAACTTACCACCGTCTTCTGCTAACAATACATTGTCAAATTCAATACTAGCGCCCTCGTCTCCTTGTAAACGGTGTACAAAAAGGTACTGGTCTTTTGCAACCTTAAATTGCTGTCCTGCTATATTTACTATTGCGTACATTGTTATTTATTATAAATTGTTAATATTTAATGAGTCGCAAAGATAGAATATATTTTTCATTTCAACAAAACTATTTCATCTATTTTAATACTGTTTTGTTAACCTAACTCAATCAACCTAATCCTCCGGCTTCAATAGATCCAAGGTCTGCTTTATTTGCTTCAAATAACGCCCATACATCTTTTGGATCAACCAACGGAACAGAAAAGTTCCTCCAACAATTATGGTGCCCATACTCCCAAAATAAATCAGCTTGCCTGTGAACCCAAAGGTAAGCGCTCTACCAATTGCATCTTTACTGCCCTGATCCATCTCCAAGGTCGCGGTCATCAACCCTATTGATAGACCGGAAGCCAAACCCATGACGAATGCTACAAAGAAAAAGGTATGATAGAAATCAATGAAATACCGCAGTTCATAGTAGAACCACATTAGGTTATCCCGGCTATCATAGCTAAGGTTATAGGAACGTTTATAAAACTTGTAAAATTTGAAGCAGAAGAAAAACATCAAACTGAAGAACAGGAATGCAAAGCTGACTATGGTAAAAAAGACGATCGGCTGAATATCAACCTTCAGACCTACATAACTGAGCCCGACAATTGCCAATACCCCTAACCCGAGCAGCCCGTAAAAATCCAGCCTCATATTTGCGCGCACCTTATCAATGGCGTTATTCGCATGTTCGACGGACAGTTGAACTTCTTTCAAATCTTTCCCTTCTCCTTCCTCTTCCCATGCCTTCTTTAAATCGTCAAAATTCATATCCTTGTTTTTTAATGATTTCCTGTAATTTATCTTTGGTTCTATTCAGCTTCACCCTTGCATTTACCTCTGAGATACCCAGCTGCCCCCCAATTTCGCGATGGGAAAACCCTTCCAAGAAAAGAAAGATCAGGGCCTTTTCCACCTCATTGAGCTCTTTGACCGCCCTATAGAAATAAGCTAAGCGTTCTTCTTTATCTGTATGATCAGAATGATCTACAACATCAAGCTCCTCGATCAGACTTTCCGTCTTTGGGGACCTTTTGTCCTTCTTCACAAAGACCAATGCCGTATTCAAGGCTACACGGTACATCCATGTAGAAAATTTGCTCTGTCCTTTAAAGTTTTCATAGGATTTCCATAGCTGGTACAGCATTTCTTGATAGAGGTCCTCCCTATCAAATTCATCGTCCATATAAATCTTAGAGAGTTTATATAGGATGCCTTTGTGCTGTTCAATAACTAATAAAAATTCCTTTTCTTTAATTTTCAAAGCCAATAGTTTACCAATTCCATAAGTTAGTATAGATTATGGTAATACGTTACAGAAAAAAATAAAAAAATAGGGAAAGGTTAGGTTAGATGACTTTGATTTCACCTTTAATAGGCACCTGTTGTTTCCAACGGCCTTTCAAGGTGCTCAGATATCCGGTTTGTTTGTTCTTGATCTTAAAAGTGAATTCACATTCACGGTTTATCACGGTAACTTCAGCAAATACCGTTTTCATGGAATTCGCAGGCACAATGATATCTACAGGTTGAGTGGCATTTGCCATATAAGGAGTAGATTGTACTCCTCTGACATATTTGACCTTTTCGTCCCAGTACTTCACCCCTTGGTGCTCCAATGCGATCATACTGATCAAGGTATCAGGTGCAGGGATCCAATCGAATACACTGAAAAAGTTCGCACTGAATTCTGAAACTACAGCCACACTCTTATAGTACTCCTTAATAGGAGTTTTAATGGTCATGGGATTGCTTGCTTTGTTATCAATGATGGTACTGTTCAGCTTAAGAACAGTTACCTTACGTGCATCAGTCTTTTCGGTAATGATCTTATCCACCAATTCATAGTCGCCACCTCTCTCTTGGATGATCTCAATTTCCTTGGTAGACTCTTGGTCCTTAATTCCAATCAACAACCTTCTCGGCTCTGGGCTGAAGTTTTCGGTCATGGAAATAAATAACTTTCTAGGGTCATTTCCTTTTTTCTCCAAAGTGATGAAACCTTGTGAATTTTCCACGATGCCTACCCCTCCTAATCGCATGATTTGCAAACGGGAATCTAATAGATACTTGGTTGGATTAATATTCCTGACATGAACCACCTCCCAGTTGTCGGAGGCCATAGGAACTTCTTTATCAACAAAACCGGTATTGGTCTGGATATTAGCCTTTTCCTCTTTGATGAGTGGCTTCTGGAAATCTGGTGCTTTCTCGCAAGATGAAAGACACAAAACAGACATCAATAATAGTGTGCTTAGAAAGCGAAATTGGGTCTTCACTGGCGAAAATCATTTTAATTTATCGCCAAATTTATTAAATAGTATAATATGTTGTAGACAAATAGCTATAAAAACAAAAAAAATTCCTGAAAATAAATACTATATATCGATTTTGGCATGATAAAGCACCTTTTTATCGATCAAATTGTAGTCCTCATCATAAACTGGCTCATAGACAACGACATAAACTGGTCTCACCATATCTTCCATCTTGAAGGATTCACTGAACTCAGTCAGATAAAAAGCATTGACAGTGCGTTCTGCCAGCCATTCCTGCGGGGTTCCGTAGGGATTTTTATCAAAACGATGATCATCGATAGCTGTAAAGTACCAATAGCTTGGAGCTTCATCCGAAATCATGACCGTCTGGTCCTCATTGAATCGGCTTTCAGCCATGCCCGTATTCTCAAACCACATGACTTCCATATCAGCCTCCCCTATTGCAGAACGATAAATATCTTCATCTTGGGTAAACCCAATGCAAAAACCATCGGTATTCATCACATGAAAAACCAACTTGAAAGGTTTTTTCTGGATATTGAATACTCCATCCTTGGCAGTCAATATTTGATAATCCTGCTTGATCTTGATATTTACAAACTCTTGAGCCTGTACGTTCAGGAAGCTCAAGAAAAATAGGCATAGAAGGATCGGCTTGATGTTTTTCATAGTGCAAATAAACAGAAATCCCCCAGAACAATAAATACTGTTTTGGGGGATTTTTATTTCGTCCCTTAAGACCCTTATCCTACGATCTCTTGGATTTCGTTCATTATTTTTTGAGCGATTGCCTCAGCAGCTTCTGCCGTTGGTCCTTCCGAATAGATACGAATGATAGGCTCAGTATTGGATTTACGAAGGTGAACCCACTCATTCGGGAAATCAATCTTCAGTCCATCAATGGTAGAATGTTGTTCGTGAGCATATTTTGCTTGCATTTTTGCCAACAGATTATCGATATCCAATTCAGGAGTAAGCGTAATCTTATTTTTTGACATAAAGTACTGCGGAAGCTCAGCACGGTATTCCGTAACCTTCTTACCTAATTTCGCTAAATGCGTCAGGAACAAAGCTACCCCAACCAATGAGTCGCGTCCATAGTGAGATGCCGGATAGATCACACCACCATTACCCTCGCCACCGATTACCGCATCTACTTCCTTCATCTTGGTCACCACATTCACTTCTCCTACAGCTGCCGCAAAATATTTTCCTCCATGTTTCTCCGTAACATCTCTCAATGCACGGGTTGATGAAAGGTTAGAAACCGTATTTCCTTTTTTCTGTCCCAAAATAAAATCCGAAACAGCTACCAAGGTATATTCCTCACCGAAAAGCTCACCGTTTTCCATCATGAAAACCAAACGGTCCACATCAGGGTCAACAGCAATTCCAAGATCAGCTTTGTTGTCAAGCACAGCTTGAGAAAGATCAGTTAAATGCTCTTTCAAAGGCTCAGGGTTATGCGGAAAATGTCCATTAGGTTCACAATGAATCTTATAAACCGTCTCCACACCTAAAGCTTTCAACAGTTCAGGGATAAAGGTACCGCCCGTACTGTTCACTGCATCAACTGCGACTTTAAAGTTGGCATTCTTAATCGCTTCAACATCCACGAATTCCAACGCCAATACATCTTCTATATGTTTCTGTAAAAATGAATCGTCTTTAGTAACAGAGCCCAATTGGTCTACCTCAGCAAAATCAAAGTTCAGGCTCTCACCCAACTCCAAAACCTCTTTACCTTTGGCATCATCAATAAACTCACCCTTTTCGTTCAACAGTTTCAGTGCATTCCATTGTCCAGGGTTGTGGGAAGCCGTTAGGATAATCCCACCAGCAGCCTTTAACTTAGGCACTGCAATCTCAACGGTAGGCGTAGTAGACAAGCCTAGGTCGATTACATTAACCCCAATACTCTGCAAGGTCCCAATAACTAGATTAGAAACCATCTCACCAGAGATACGGGCATCTCGGCCTACGACAATAGTTTTGTTCTCTGCATTTTCTGTAATGATCTTTCCGTAAGCAGCAGTAAATTTCACAATATCAACAGGTGTTAGGTTATCTCCAGGTCTTCCGCCTATTGTTCCCCTAATTCCTGAAATAGATTTTATTAAAGCCATAAGTATAAATGTTATTAATGCTCGTAAAAATAACGGAATAAAATAATTATTAATGATTTTTATTCTTTTTTTCCTTCTTATGCATATCTTTGTTGCAACTTAGTTTCGTTTACTATAATAAGTAAGGTATTACATCTTATTTTTTTAGATTTGGTTTAATTAATGAAAATTGACCATTCTACAACAAAAATATGTTAGAGAAAATAATCCATTTCGATCAAGATTTATTTCTATTAATCAACCAGGGCTTGAGCAACATTGTTTTCGACTGGTTACTGCCTATCTTACGTAATCCTTACACTTGGTCCCCGCTTTATTTATTTTTGATCATCTTTTTCATCAAACATTACGGAAAGACCGGAATTTTGATCGTTGCCTGCACATTGGCAACCTTTGGAATTTCAGATGGCGCCTCTTCGCATTTGATAAAAAAATCGGTTAAACGAGTTAGACCTTGTAATGATGTAGTATTCAAAAACCAGGTTAATTTGCGCGCTCGCTGTGGTTCTGGGTTTAGCTTTACCTCTTCCCATGCCACCAACCACTTCGCGATGGCGTTCTTCTGGATTGTATTATTTCGTCGCAAATGGAAACATACCTTATGGCTATGTATCCTTTGGGCGGCTTCCATATCCTTTTCTCAGATCTATGTCGGAGTTCACTACCCCTTGGATATCCTCTGCGGGGCCATCTTGGGGACACTCATAGGTTTAGGGACTGGCTATTTATTCAAAAGGTTTTATCCTCAGTTTTTTGAACCCAAACCCATTCCAACAACAACAGCTGCATGAGTAGTTTCTTGATCGTATCCATCCTATTTTTCTCCGCATTACTAAGTGGTATTGCAGTATTTTTTGTCAAAAGAGACAATACCCAATTATTGAAATTGGTCCTTTCCTTCAGTGGTGCCTATTTATTTGCCATCACCGTATTGCACTTGATACCTGAAGTGTACCACAGCAATCAAACTCCTGGGGAAATCATTGGACTCTATATCTTAGGGGGATTCCTGTTTCAGTTAGTTCTGGAACATTTCTCGCAGGGTATTGAGCACGGTCATATCCATCACAGCAACGATGGGCATAACCATCAGGCATTTCCCATTGCTATCCTGATCAGTCTATGTCTGCATGCCTTCCTTGAGGGATTCCCATTGGCTTCAGGACACCGAAACGAACTGGTCTTTGGTATTGCCATCCACCATATCCCAGCAGCCTTCGCATTGGGAAGCTTATTGATCGGAACAAGACTAAAGAAAGCCACCATTATCGTATTTATCGCCATCTTTGCAGCTATGACTCCACTGGGATTCGTAACGAGCAAAGGGATCAGTGCTGGTGAAATCGGAAATATAGCACAGTATTTCGACAAGATTATGGCGGTTGTAATCGGTATATTCCTACACATCTCGACCACTATCCTGTTCGAATCAGGATCGGCAGATCATCATACCTTCAACAAGAAAAAGATGTTGGCAGTGTTATTAGGTGTTTTGGTTTCCATGGCCAACTTCTTATTTGAAGGTCATGACCACTCTCATCATAACCATGGTACTACAGATCAAACTGAAGAATCCCACGATCATGACCATCATGACCATGACCATTCAGATCATGAACATTAGTTAGTACTCGACCTCATTCATCAGGCCTCTGAACTTATCCAATAATTCACTGAGCTTAAAGCAATCTTCGGCAGTAATGTTTTCTGGAAGTACATCATCCAGCATCATGTCAGTCTCGATTTCTTCTAGCAGCTCCAAGCCTTTGTCGGTGATCAATAGATCGACTGCGCGCTTGTCTACGCTGTTCTTTTCCCTAGAAACTAGGCCCTTACTTACGATGCGATCAACTAACCTACTGATATCAGGCGTTTTGGTTAGCAGCCTCTCCTTCAACAAATTATTGGTAACAGGATTGGGATACTGACCGCGTAAGACGCGCAACACGTTAAACTGTTGCAAGGTGATTTGTTTGGCATTCGCTCTCTTCTCCAGCATCACGTTCAACCAGTTGTTTGTGTAAATAATATTGATCGTAGCGCGATGCCAAGGACTTGCGAATTGCTTTACTTTAACCAATTCTTCGATCTTCGGCATATTTAATAATACATTAGTGTGACTTAATTCGCAATTTAAAAGATTTTAATTATTTATCTTTGCTATTGTTGATTTTTATTCAAAAAACATAAAAAATTGTCGTCGAATGCCGCAAAAAATTAGCCTTGATAAATTAAAAATCGGAGACCTTGCCAAGATTAACACAATCCAATCCACAGAAATCCCTGCAAAATTCTATGAATTAGGCTTTTACCCTGGTTCCATTGTTGAAATAAAACATAAAGCTCCGCTTAGTGGACCTATCTGTGTCAATGTCATTGAAAACAATGCGCTTATCGCCATCCGTAAATCCGAAGCTAAACTTATCACTGCAGAATTAATCTAATGAAAGACCCGAATATTGTCCTTCTGGGAAATCCCAATGTTGGTAAAACCTCTCTGTTCAATAGACTTACGAAACTGAACCAAAAGGTTGGTAACTATCCAGGAATTACCGTAGAAAAACGAGAAGGAACTTTAAAAGCAAACAACAAGACTTATCATATCATTGATCTCCCTGGTACCTATACCCTATTTCCTAACTCTTTGGATGAGGAAATTGTTTTCAAAATATTAAGCCAGCGGGAAAATAAACTCAGTCCTGACCTTACCGTCGTGGTAGCAGAACCCTCAACCCTGAAAAGAGGGATCATCCTGTACCAACAGGCGCGTGAACTGGGACTACCTGCCATCTTTGTGATCAATATGATCGATGAAGTGGAAAGTAAGGGTGTAACGATCGACTTCCAAAAACTGGAAGCCTATCTGAAAACCAAAATCTATCAGACAAATGCCCGTACCGGTAAGGGACTGGAAAAACTGATTAGTTCCCTGGATGAAAAACCGTCTTTCTATCAAGGCACCTTCCAGATTCCGGAAAAATACAGCGAGGCTCTCAACGAAGCAAAGAAACTTTTCCCTTTAGCTACAGAATATCTTACTTGGCAATATCTAGCTCAGGAAAACGTAAGTTACCTGCCTATAGATCAACAAGAAGAATTGGCCGCAATCCGTGCGAAACACCAATTGGATCCGCACGAGATGCAGAAGACGGAGTCGCTTTTCAGACAGGACCAAATCAGTCTGGAACTTGATAAAATATTGATCAAATCCAAAAATCAAACCTTAGATACTACATCCAGGATCGACAAGATCTTATTGCACCCTGTACTTGGCTATGTTATCTTTTTTGGTCTTTTGTTGTTGATTTTCCAAGCCATATTCAGTTGGTCCGGACCGTTAATGGACTGGATTGATGGAAGCTTCGGAGATCTAACGGCCTACCTATCCACGGTCCTTCCCGAAGGCCCATTATCTTCCCTGTTTATTGAAGGGATCGTAGCTGGTATTGGTGGTATCGTCATTTTTCTCCCTCAAATTGTCATTCTATTCCTATTTCTTTCCTTAATGGAGGAATCTGGTTATATGAGCCGTGTCGTATTTATTATGGACCGTTGGCTAAGACCATTTGGGTTAAACGGTAAATCGGTCATTCCATTGATGTCTGGAGCAGCCTGTGCTATTCCGGCCGTTATGTCTGCCCGTAATATCGAAAACCCCAAAGAAAGGCTGTTGACCATCTTGGTAACTCCATTCATGACCTGTTCCGCACGCTTACCGATCTATATCGTTATCATCGGACTGATCATTCCTGAGACTACCTATTTGGGCTTTAACGTGCAAGGTATCACCCTATTCATCATGTATATCTTAGGGATCGTAGGCGCATTAGGTTCTGCATGGATCCTAAACAAAGTGATCAAGAGCGTACGTTCTTCCTTCCTGATCTTTGAATTACCGACATACAAACTACCAGATTGGAAAAATGTCCTAACCAATGTTTGGGATAAGGCCTCTGGTTTCTTAATTGAAGCAGGTAAGATCATCTTGATGATTTCCATCGTATTATGGGTGTTCGGAAACTTCGGACCGAACCAAAAATTCTACAATGCGGAAGAAATCGTGCAACAAAATAACCCTAACCTTTCTGGTGATGAGCTGGAGCAAGAAGTTGGTTCATATAAATTAGAACACTCTTTCTTAGGTTACATCGGAATGGGAATCGAACCTATCGTAAGACCCTTAGGCTATGACTGGAAGATGGGAATCGGTCTGATATCATCCTTCGCGGCACGCGAGGTCTTTGTCGGAACGATGGCCGTAGTGTACAGCATGGGACCTGATGTAGACATCGAAGATGAAGCCCAAAAGGGATCCCTATTGACCCGGATGCGTTCGGAGATCAATAGCAACACCGGAAAACCTGCATACAATTTTGCATCAGGAATTTCGTTATTATTATTTTACGCATTTGCAATGCAATGTATGGCAACCATTGGTGTAGTTCGTAAAGAAACAGGTTCATGGAAATGGACCATGATCCAAACGTTGTTCATGACTGGCTTAGCCTATGTTGCGGCGCTTATTGCCTACCAAATCTTAAAGTAATGAGCATAATTATACAATACATCATCATCTTTATCCTTTTCATCTACGCATTGTACGTGATCTTTAAACCCTTTTTCAGCAAGAAAAAAGGAAACTCAGGATGTAGCAAAGGTTGTTGTACGGTAGAAGTAAAGCCAAAAAGCTAATAAAAAATCTTAAATCAAATAGAAAGGCATCCCGAAAATGGATGCCTTTTTTCGTTGGCGAGATAGACATTCCTGTTTGAAGAGGCGAATTGCATTCGCCCGCCTATGTAATTTGAACCAGGATGGTAAGGATGAGAGGATGGACCAAGGTCATGATATGAACCAGGATAATTGGGATGAGAGGATGGACCAAGATAATTTTCTCATTGAAAAATTTACAAACCCGCAGAGAGGGGGGAATATTTGCAATAAATCCTCTATATATTTATTCATTATGAAAACAAATAGTTCCCTCATCTTATGATTTCGGGATGAACTGTGTCTATTTCCAAATTTATTTTAAATTTTTTCCAAATT
>NZ_DAMBMM010000013.1:0-101129 GCF_032065005.1 Sphingobacterium sp. | reverse complement strand
TCTAATTCTTTCCATCATGGTTCAGGTCCAGTTCTTGGTCCATCCTCTCATCCTTTCCATCCTGGTTCAAACCATTCTCTCATCCTTTCAAGCTCCGTCTCCTTTGCTCAATATGTAAATAAATATCTTTGCTGTATAAAATAAATAGAAATCAGCCAGCTAATACGTAAATTAAAAGCAGGCTTCAATATTGCTGAACCGTTTTTTAAGATTTACCGTGACTTACGCTTGAATATCCCATCAATAATTCCATGAATTTATTGATATTCAATCGATGATTCTTAAAATTAACCTTAGACTTAAGTTTAAACATTTATTTTATGAGATTCTTTGCTTATTTTTACTGATGGTTTGCTAAATTATTTCACTTATCCCTATTGAAAAATATTATCTCTTATTTTTATAAATTAATTAATTCATAAAAAATATTCCTACTTTTACATATAGTTTCTTTCTGATTTTGCGTACAAATTGTATATTTATAAGGAAAGATAATAAGTTGTTAATATTGGTTTGCCCAAAAATCAATTTAGTGGATTTAAGTTAATACATATGCAGAGCATTAAATTAGGAATAGTTGACGATAGCGTCTTTTGTCGTACTTTGACAAAATTCCAGCTATTGAACATAAATTCAGTTCACTTTGATTTTGTAATCGAGGCCGAATCCATATTGGACTTTCAAGATAAGGCTTCCTCAGCAGAAATTCCTGAGGTAATCCTATTGGATATCATGATGCCTGATATTGATGGTATTTCAGGTATCCCGATGATCAGGGCACTTTATCCCAATGTACATATCCTGATGCTATCCGATGTCGACAATCCCGCAATAGTCCGTAAGAGCCTTCTTGCAGGTGCAAACGCCTTTGTGAAAAAAGGGACGAAGGCCGTAGATATGATGAATATCATCATCGATGTGATCAATGGCTCGTCCTATGTCAGTCCAGAACTTACCAAATCCCTATTCTTTGGCATTCAACAACCTCCTCAATCGAGAAGAAAATTATCAAAACGTGAATTGAACATTGTACATCGTTTGTTAGAAGGATTTAGCTTGGATAATATTGCAAAAACCTTCGAAATTACCGTTGATAAATTATGGCAATTGATTAACGTAATCCTTAAAAAGCTCAATATTGTGAGCTCTGTGCAGGTTCCTTCTGTATAGCAATCTTAAGTTCATCCTCTGCTAATAATAGTATAATAACAATATTACACTATCCTATTCCTTTTTTTTCTATTTTTCAGTTTTATAAAACGCGAAAACGATAAGTTTTTAACTAACCTGAAATGAAAAGAAAATCCATTATAATATTATTGATATCGGTACTGGTTGTTGGTGGGATGGTCTATTATAGGATCAATAAAAACAAAGAGAAAGCAGCTGCTCAACAAGGACCTAGGGGAGGCAATTCCTCCGTTAAGGTTTATGGTACAGTTGTTCAAGGTCAACCTTTTTCTGATTTCCTTTCTTTATCGGGTGCCATTGAAGCAGATGAACAGATAGAGCTCCATACCGAGATTTCCGGCATTGTGGAATCTATCAATTTCTCTGAAGGGGGACGGGTTTCCCAGGGTCAACCCCTATTGACGATCAATGATGCTGAATTGCAGGCGCAGTTGGCTCAGGCCCAGACCCGCAATAATCTGGCTGCTGAAAATGAAAGAAGGGCAAAACTTCTCTTGGAAAAGGAAGCGATCTCTCAGGAAGAGTATGACATTGCTAGTGCCGATTTCAGGACTGCACAGTCACAGATCCAATTGATCAAGGCACAGTTGAGCAAGACGGTGATCAGAGCTCCTTTTTCTGGGCGCATCGGTCTAAGGAATATTTCAAAAGGTAGTTATGTGACCCCGACTACCAATATAGCCCAATTGGTCAATACCAATAGATTGAAGGTCTCTTTTTCCATTCCAGAAAAATATGCCAATAAAGTAAGGGTCAATAATCAGATAAAATTTAGTGTCCAAGGTGTTGAAGGGGAATATACGGCCAAGATCTATGCTACGGAACCTGCCGTAGAAGCCAATACCAGGACGTTATTAGTTAAAGCAATCACATCTAACAGTTCAGATCATATCATCCCGGGGACATTTGCCAATATTATCTTTCCATTGGAAACTTTGGAAAATGGACTATTGGTACCTGCAGAAGCTTTGATACCTGTTCAAAACGGTAAGAAGCTATTTGTTATGAAGAATGGTCTGGCCAATGAGGTCATGGTTGAAACAGGAGCGAGAACGGATGAGGACGTTTTGATTACTTCAGGGATACAGACCGGCGATACGGTGCTGACTTCGGGGGTAATGTCCTTGCGCAATGGCTCTAAAGTTCAGGTGAACCTTCAATAATCGTTAAGAAATGAGTTTATCTACCATAAGTATTAAGCGACCGGTCCTGACCATAGTCATGAACCTGATCCTGATTCTCTTTGGAATCATTGGATACACGTTCTTGGGTGTGCGGGAATTCCCTTCCATTGATCCAGCGCAGATTTCTGTGCGGACAAACTATGCTGGGGCAAATGCAGACATCATTGAGTCGCAGATTACGGAACCACTGGAAAAATCCATTAACTCCATTGATGGTATCCGAAATATATCTTCTTCTTCCAATCAAGGATCCAGTAATATCACCATCGAGTTTAATCTGAGCAAAAACTTGGAAGAGGCTGCCAATGATGTGCGGGACAAGGTTTCACAGGCATTGCGGAGCTTGCCTCAAGATATAGATGCGCCGCCAGTCGTTTCCAAAGCTGATGCAGATTCAGAGCCTATCCTGACGATGACCATGCAAAGCGCTACGAAAAACGTATTGGAGCTTTCGGATTATGCTGAAAATGTAATCGCCCAAAGGCTACAGACCATACCAGGGGTGAGTTCGGTTCAGATTTGGGGACAAAAGAAATTTGCCATGCGTCTTTGGATCGACCCGGTGAAGCTGGCATCCTATGGACTGACGGTTCTGGATGTTAGGACGGCATTGACCACGCAGAACGTGGAACTACCTTCGGGGAAACTGACCGGGGCCAATACGGAATTGGCCATCAAGACCATCGGAAACCTTGCGACAGAGGAAGAATTCAGTAATATCATCATACGATCTGATAACAACCGAATTGTTCGCTTTTCGGATGTAGGTAAGGCTGCACTGGAAGCTGAAAACTTTGAGACGAAGATGTCAGACTCGGGTTTTCCCATGGTGAGTCTGGCAGTGATCCCTCAACCCGGTACGAACTATCTGGAAATTGCCGATCAGTTCTATACGGAATATGATCGCTTGCAGAATGAACTGCCGGAAGGCTTTGAGTTGAATATAGCCATAGATAATACCCAATTCGTTAAGAAAGCGGTATTGGAAGTCGTAGAAACCCTATTGATCGCTATCGTATTGGTGGTCTTGATTATCTATCTGTTCTTCCGGAACTGGTCCATTGCCTTTAGGCCATTAATCGATATACCAGTTTCATTGATTGCGACATTTTTCATTATGTACCTCTGTGGTTTCTCCATCAACGTGCTGACCTTGCTGGCCATTGTATTGGCTACCGGTCTGGTGGTGGATGATGGTATTGTGGTTACAGAAAATATCTTTAAGAAAGTGGAAGAGGGCATGTCGCCCATTCAAGCGGCCATCAAAGGTTCCAATGAGATCTTCTTTGCGGTAATATCCATTTCTATTACCTTGGCAGCAGTGTTTTTACCGGTAATCTTTTTGGAGGGATTCGTGGGAAGGCTGTTCCGGGAATTCGGTGTCGTCATCGGGGCGGCTGTATTGATTTCAGCCTTTGTTTCCCTGACCTTGACACCGATGTTGAATGCTTACCTCATGAAAGGTGGCGAACAGAAGAGATCGAAGTTTTATATGCGTACCGAACGTTATTTTGAAATGATGAACGCCGGCTATGCCGATTCGCTAAAAAGCTTCCTGAGCATGAAATGGCTTAGTTTTGCCACCATTTTGGCCTGTTTTGCATTGATCTACTTCTTCTATCAATTACTTCCTAAGGAAACTGCTCCTTATGATGATAGAAGTTACATCAGTCTGAGAGCAACAGCTCCGGAAGGGGTGTCCTATGATTATATGGATAGATTCATGACCGACCTAACCATGTTGATCAACGATTCAGTACCTGAGAAAAAGGTCAGTTTGGTGATCACATCCCCAGGATTTGGTTCTGCTTCCTCCAATTCAGGTTTCGTTCGCCTTGGATTGGTGCAACCTGGTGAAAGGGAAAGGACGCAACAAGAGATTGCGGATGACCTATCTAGGTTGACGAGAGGTTACTCAGAAGGACGTGTGTCGGTATCACAACAACCTACGATTTCTGTCAATAGAAGGGGAGGTCTGCCGATTCAATATATTATTCAGGCACCTAACTTTCAGAAATTGGAGGAAAAGATTCCAGAGTTTATGGATGAATTGGCAAAGGACAATACTTTTTCCATTACGGATGTTAATCTGAAGTTCAACAAACCTGAGGTGTATGTCAGCATCGATCGGGAAAAAGCCCAATCCTTAGGAGTATCGGTATTAGATGTTGCCCAGACCTTACAAATGTCGCTTTCAGGACAGCGCTTCGGTTATTTTATGATGAATGGAAAGCAGTATCAGGTCATGGGACAGTTTGATCGTAAAGATCGCTCTACGCCGATGGACCTGGCTTCTATTTTTGTCAAGAACAATCAGGGGCAGTTGATACAATTGGATAATATCGTGGAGATCGAAGAGAGAAGCAGTCCACCACAGTTGTTCCATAATAACCGCTATATGGCAGCCACCGTATCTGCGGGGCTTGCGCCAGGAAAGAGTATGGGCGATGGCATTGAAGCCATGGAAGCGATCAAGGAAAGGGTATTGGATGATACCTTTACCACCGATCTTGGCGGTGAGTCCAGAGACTTTGTAGAAAGCGGTTCGAATACGATGTTCGCTTTTGGATTGGCAGTATTGCTTATCTTTTTGATCCTAGCTGCCCAATTCGAGAGTTTCATTGACCCTATTATAATCATTATTACGGTTCCTATGGCAGTTGCCGGAGCCATGTTCTCGCTTTGGCTCTTTGGCCAATCCTGGAATATCTTTTCCCAGATCGGAACGATCATGTTGATTGGTTTGGTAACCAAGAACGGGATCCTGATTGTGGAATTTGCCAACCAGCTACGGGAAGAAGGCTATAATAAGTACGATGCCGTTGTTACTGCATCTGAAGCGAGGCTAAGACCTATTTTAATGACTTCACTAGCTATTGCTTTAGGGGCATTGCCAATTGCGCTTTCCCTAGGGGCAGCTTCAACCAGCCGTATCGGTATGGGGGTAGTGATCGTAGGCGGAACTATTTTCGCCTTGGTATTGACTTTATTTGTTATTCCTGCATTTTACCTGATGATGTCAAGGAAGAAGAACTTACATCCGGAATTGGAAGAAATTAAAATGCTGGAGGAAATTGAAGAATAAAATGAAGAAACTTGTCTTATTAGGCTGTCTGATACTCTTAGCAGGGGTGAATTTGAATGCGCAGGGACTATTGACCGCTAAGGATGCTGTTCAGATAGCACTTGAGAATAATTTTGAAATAAAACTATCGCAGAACGACCTGCGTGTTGCCCAGGAAAACATGACCTATGGCAATGCCGGGATGTTGCCTACGGTTACAGGTAATTTCTCGCAGAACAACTCTGTCATGAACTCTTCACAAGTTCAGGCGAATGGAGATCAACGTTCGTTGAGGAATGCCAAAAACAATAATATGAGCTATGGCGTTAGCATTGGATGGACCATCTTCGATGGTTTTGCAATGTTTTCCAGGTATGATCAGTTAAAGGAGCTTCAGAAACAAGGGGAGTTTGAACTTAAAAAAACGATCCTGGCAAAAGTATCCGATGTTATCTCTACCTATTATACCATTGTAGAGCAACAGAATCTGCTGAATGCCATTGATTCAAGTATCAATATCTCCACGGAACGTCTGCGTACAGCTGAAAATAGATTTATGATCGGAAAGGCTTCCCGTTTGGAAGTATTGAACGTGCAAGTGAACCTCAATGAGGATGAATCCAATAGACTAAGGCAAGCCAATGTGGTTAAGAACCTAAAGATTAACCTGAACAGCCTAATGGCGCGTGATCTGAATATCGAGTTTGATGTAGAAAGAGAAGTTGAATACGATGATTCATTGATTTATGATGAGTTATTGAGCAAGGCCAAAGAATACAATCCAGACCTACAGATCATCGCGATCAATAAAAGAATGGCTGAATTGGAAGTGAAGAGAATCAAGGGGAATCGATATCCCATTGTACGTTTGAATACAGGTTATAATTTTTCAGAATCTGAATCCAGTTTAGGTTTCGTGTCCAGTTCGAACTCCCGAGGGTTTAATTATGGTGTTACGGCTTCGATCAATATTTTCGATGGATTTAACCAACGTAGAAATGAAAGGGTTGCCAAGATCCAGTTGGAAAACTCCGGATTGATGATCGACCAGCAGAACCTATTGATCAAGACAGCCATGTCCACCGCATATGAATCTTATCAAACAAACCTGTCGTTAGCACGATTAGAGGAGAATAACGCCGATATCGCCAGACAGAACCTCAATATTACCTTAGAAAAATATAAGATAGGAACCATCTCTGCCGTAGAATTCCGTGATGCCCAGGAAAACTTTATCAATGCGGTATCCAGGTTCAATTCTTCTCGGTTACAGGCCAAGCTTTCAGAGCTTGCATTGAAGGAGATGATCGGAAATATCAATCTATAGTCTTTTGTCTCAATATTTTGACAGAAAGCAAACGGTTGTGCAAATTGGACAAACGTTTGCGTGGTCAAATTGTTTTTGTTTTATCAAAAATCATATTATCATTGTATTAGTGGTTTGATAATCAAGCCCCTCAACCAAATTATACCATTCGTTAATTTGTGATAAATCAAAATTTGACTGTTTAGTTTGTTTTAAAATAGGTGATTTATAGGGGGACTATGTCCCCCTTTATTTTGTAAATTAGTTTGATAATAAATTTATACTATGAATAACTCCCGTAGAGATTTTTTGAAGAAGGCTGGTTTGTTGTCCAGCGCAGCAATTACATTGCCCTCTTTGCAAAACGAGGTGTTTGCAAGCTCCAACTTTAATATGTCTGGATTTGCTGCTCCAAAAATAGATAAAGTAAAAGTAGCCGTAATTGGTTTGGGTATGCGTGGTCCTGGTGCCGTGGACCGTCTTTCATACATTGAAGGCGTAGAAATCGTAGCACTATGTGATAAGCATGCAGACCGTGTGACCAAGGCTCAAACTATCTTAACTAAAAAAGGATTGAAGGAAGCTAAAGCCTATTCAGGTGAGGATGGCTGGAAATCTATGTTGAAAAACGAAGAACTAGACCTTGTATATATCACAACTCCTTGGGAATACCACGCTCCAATGGCTATTGAAGCAATGAAATCTGGTGCTCACGCTGCAACAGAAGTTCCAATGGGATTGACGATCTCTGAAATCTGGGAAGTAGTAAAAACTTCTGAAGCGACCAAGAAGCATTGTATGATGTTGGAGAATTGTTGTTATGACTTCTTCGAAATGTTGACTTTGAACATGGTACGTCAAGGGTTATTCGGCGAATTGGTACATGCTGAAGGTGCTTATATCCACGACTTATTAGACTTGAACTTCGATAAGAAAGGTTATGAAAACATGTGGAGATTGCGTGAAAACATCAAATTGAACGGTAACTTGTACCCAACTCACGGTATTGGCCCAATCGCGCAATGTATGAACATAAACTGTGGCGATAAACTGAACCACCTCGTTGCAATGCAGTCAAACGACTTTATGATGGCTGACAGAGCTAGAGAATTAGCAGCCAAGGATGATTTCTTCCAAGAATTCGTTGGTAAGAAATACAGAGGGAATATGGATACGACCTTGATCAAAACGGAAAAAGGTAAAACATTAATGGTTCAACATGATGTTACTTCACCTCGTCCATATTCTCGTATCCACCTATTGAGCGGTACAAAAGGCTTTGCACAGAAGTACCCACAAGAAGGAATCGCTTTCGGACATAGCTTCGTAAAACCAGAAGAACTTAAAAAGCTATACGATCAGTACACTCCGGAATTAGTGAAATTCATTGGTGAACAAGCTAAGGAAGTTGGTGGCCACGGTGGTATGGACTTTATGATGGACTGGAGAATGATCGACTGTCTACGTAATGGTCTTCCTCTTGATCAAACGGTATATGATGGTGCTGTGTGGAGTGCAATCGTTCCATTAAGCGTTGAGTCTGTTTCTAAAAACAGCAGAACAGTGGACATCCCTGACTTCACTAGAGGTAACTGGAAAACAAATAAACCTCATGACATGACCTTGAACGGGGGGGGTAACACCAAGATCCGTCCAAAGGTTAATGCGAAGGATGTTCAATTAAATGTGAAATAGTTAAAAATCCTATATTTTCATTAAAGCTGCCTCAACAGGCAGCTTTTTTTGTTTCCTTTCTGATTCCATGGCGAATGTCCTTGGTTTTCATTTTTCAATTACTCTGTTATCTTTGTAAAAGGAGATCTTTCAATCCTATACTATGAACATTTTCAAATCTATTCCTATTTCCCTTTTATTGTTCACTGCTTGCCAATCTGGTGCTATGAATAAAGAACAGGTTGTCTTTTCAGATTCGGTTGCCGTTTGTCATACCTCATCGATTCCTTCCCGTTTTGCGAACTTAAAGAAAGACTCAGTAGGCAGTAACCTCGTGGGAGAGGATAAAGCAGAAATGGTCAGGATCGAAGGGGGGACCTTTGAAATGGGGAGCAATAGCTTTCAGGATGCACAACCTTTGCACCAAGTTACGGTCAATAGCTTTTATATGGACGTGCATGAGGTAACCAATGCGCAGTTTGAAGCCTTTGTGAAAGCCACTGGATATGTAACAGTAGCAGAGCGTCCATTAGATCCAAAAGATTTCCCAGGAGCTGACCCTGCTCTATTGGTGCCAGGCTCAGCAGTCTTCTCGGCTCCAAAACAGGTTCAAGGTTTGCAAGATCACCTGCAATGGTGGGAATATGTCCCCGACGCCAATTGGCGCCATCCTGAAGGACCTAAGAGCAGTATTAAAGGAAAGGAGAACCATCCTGTCACGCAACTTGCCTACGAAGATGCAGAAGCCTATGCTAAATGGGCTGGTAAGCGACTTCCCACTGAAGCGGAATGGGAATATGCAGCCAAGGCAGGCAAACATCAAGCAGAAACCTACTACTGGGGGGCAGAGAAGTTAGAGGATGGCAAATGGCTAGCGAATATTTACCAAGGTGAATTCCCTACCAAGAACTCTAAAGAAGATGGATTCGAAACTACGGCGCCAGTCAAGTCCTTTCCAGCGAATGCCTATGGCCTTTACGATATGGAAGGTAATGTCTGGGAGTGGTGTTCTGACTACTACAGACCAGATTACTACCAGCATAGTCCCCAAGATAACCCCAAAGGACCGGCAGACTCCTACGATCCCCAAGAACCTGGAACCATCAAACGCGTCCAACGTGGAGGCTCTTTTCTTTGCAATGACCAATATTGCGAGCGCTATAAAGCCGGCAGTCGAGGAAAAGGAGAGATCAATTCACCTACGAATAATGTAGGGTTTAGGTGTGTCAAGAGTAGTATTTAGTAGAAAGTATTTAGTATTTAGACTATATTTATGTCAAAAAAAGGTCTGAGAAATTTATCTCAGACCTTTTTTTATTTCTAAATACTAAATACTAAATACTAAATACTAAATACTTAGTACTTCGTACTCCTACTGCGCATTCAAGAACATTGATTTCTTGCTGTACAATTCTCTGAAATGTGGATCGTTAAGATCTTTGATAAAGCGGATGGCTTCACCAGTAGATTTCATCTCAGGGCCTAATTGCTTGTCTACCTCAGGGAATTTTGAGAAAGAGAATACAGGCTCTTTGATGGCGTATCCATTCAGTTTGCGCTCAATCGTGAAGTCTTTCAACTTGTTCTCGCCCAACATCACCTTTGTAGCGATATTGATGTAAGGCACATCATAAGCTTTCGCGATAAACGGAACGGTACGTGATGCACGAGGGTTTGCCTCGATTACAAATACATTCTCATCTTTAATGGCGAATTGGATGTTCAATAGACCGATTACATTCAATGCTTTCGCTAATTTGATCGTATATTCTTCCATTTTCTGCTGAACCTTTTCCGATAAGCTAAATGGAGGCAATACAGCTGATGAGTCACCAGAGTGGATACCTGCTGGCTCGATATGTTCCATCATACCGATGATGTGAACATCTTCACCGTCACAGATCGAATCTGATTCCGCTTCCTCAGCTCTATCCAAGAAGTGGTCAATTAGGATATGGTTACCTGGAAGGTTTTTCAATAGGTTCACTACTGCTTTCTCCAAGTCTTCATCGTTGATCACGATGCTCATTCCTTGTCCACCTAGTACATAGGAAGGACGAACCAATACTGGGTAACCAACTTCATTCGCAACCTTGATCGCTTCCTCTGCAGAAGTTGCCACACCATATTTTGGATAAGGGATATCTAAATCTTTCAATAGATCCGAGAAACTTCCACGGTCTTCAGCTAAGTCCATGTTTGCGAAGTTTGTTCCGATGATCTTCACGCCTTCAGCTTCTAGGCGCTCAGCCATTTTCAAGGCAGTTTGACCACCTAACTGTACGATTACACCAACTGGTTTCTCCAATTCGATGATTTCACGAACGTGTTCCCAGAATACAGGCTCGAAGTAAAGTTTGTCAGCCATGTTAAAGTCTGTAGAAACTGTCTCAGGGTTACAGTTAACCATGATCGCTTCATAACCACATTCTTTAGCGGCCAATAGACCGTGTACACAGGAGTAATCAAACTCGATACCTTGACCGATACGGTTAGGTCCTGAACCTAATACGATGATCTTTTTGCGGTCAGATGCTGTCGACTCGTTTTCGTCTTCGAAAGTAGAGTAGTAGTATGGAGTCTGTGCAGGGAATTCCGCAGCACATGTGTCTACCATTTTGTATACGCGACGGATACCCAACTCTTTACGGCGAGCATAAACCTCGTCTTCTGTTGTATTTCCTAATAACCAAGCAATTTGAATATCTGAATAACCTTTTTGTTTCAAGGTCATGAAGAAATCGCGAGGGATATTGTTCAATTGGTATCTGCGCAATTCACCTTCTAATTGAACAAGCTCTTGAATCTGCAATAAGAACCATTTGTCAATTAAGGTCGCTTTACGAACAGATTCCAAAGGAACGCCTAATTCGAAAGCATCTTTGATATGGAAAAGGCGATCAGCACTTGGATGCTCCAAGCTATGCATGATTTCCTCTAAGTTTCTAGATTGGCGACCATCAGCACCTAAACCTGCACGGCCAGTCTCAAGCGATTGAGCCGCTTTCTGAAGCGCCTCGATGAAAGTACGGCCGATTGCCATAACCTCACCTACAGCCTTCATCTGTAAGCCCAATTCCTTGTTGGCACCTTTGAACTTGTCAAAGTTAAAGCGTGGGACCTTAACGATTACATAGTCCAATGTAGGCTCGAAGTATGCAGAAGTATTTTTAGTGATCTGGTTTTGAAGTTCATCCAGGTTATAACCGATTGCCAATTTCGCAGCGATCTTAGCGATAGGGTAACCTGTAGCTTTAGAAGCCAATGCAGATGAACGGGATACACGTGGATTGATCTCGATAGCGATGATCTCTTCATTCTCAGGGTTTACGGAGAACTGAACGTTACAACCACCGGCGAAGTTACCGATAGAGCGCATCATCTTAATCGCTTGATTACGCATATCTTGGTAACATTTGTCCGAAAGGGTCATTCCTGGAGCCACTGTTATGGAGTCTCCCGTGTGGATACCCATAGGGTCGAAGTTCTCGATCGTACAGATGATGATTACGTTATCGTTTGTATCACGTAATAATTCCAATTCAAATTCTTTCCAACCCAATACTGCTTGCTCCACCAATACCTCATGGGTAGGGGATGCATGCAGACCTCTGTTCAAGGCAGCGTCAAATTCTTCTTTCTTGTGCACAAAACCACCTCCGGTTCCAGCCAATGTGTAAGAAGGGCGAATTACTAAGGGGAAACCGATCAACTGCGCTGCTTCTTTACCTTCCAAGAAGGAGTTCGCAATCTTAGAGTTCGCAACACCAACACCGATGTCGATCATCAATTGGCGGAATTCTTCACGGTTTTCAGTTTTCTCGATAGCAGCTACATCAACTCCTATCACTTTAACATTGTATTTGTCCCAAATACCACGATTGGATGCTTCAATACATAGGTTCAAAGCGGTCTGACCACCCATCGTTGGTAGTACAGCATCGATTTGGCGTTCTTGAAGGATCTGCTCGATACTTTCGCAAGTTAATGGAAGTAAATAAACGTGATCTGCTACAACACTATCGGTCATGATTGTAGCTGGGTTTGAATTAATGATGGATACAGAGATTCCTTCTTCTTTCAGAGACAATGCTGCTTGTGATCCTGAATAGTCAAACTCACAGGCTTGTCCGATAACAATAGGTCCAGATCCAATGATTAATACCGAATTGATGGAGGTGTTTCTAGGCATTATTTTTTATTTCAATTGTTAAATACAAATAATTAAGTGGACGTTTGCAGACAGAGATTGCCTTAATGGGAGGTGTTTTTCCGACTGCTTTGTCGGAGTGCAAAGTTACATTTTTATTTTAATAATGAACGAATTATTTCATCGAAAAAATTGAACCTTACTTGCTGCTTATTTAAGGAATTCATTATGTTTTCCTCCAATTAAACCCATTATGCTTTTCCTCACAAAAAGTATCGCCCATAAAAAAGGGAACTCAATGATCTGAATTCCCTTTTTCCATTAATAAATGACTATCTCATCGGCGAATAGATAACCCTTCATCGGGTTAGTCGCCTTGATCTGTATATATCGTGCCATGACCGGCTTTTCCAGCTTGATTTCAAACTTCTGAAATTTCAATGCTGGGTCTGTCGTGCTTACCTGATTTTTTACGGTTCCCAATTCTCTGTAACTTTTTCCATTGTCCGAAACCAATACCGTAAATTCACCCGGAAAATATACCCCCGGTGCTGGAATTTGCATAAAATTCAAGGCAACAGATTTTATCTCTTCTCTTCTCTCGAAATCAACGATCACATCTACACCTTTGGTAAATCCCTGCCATTGTCCATCCTGATAGGTCAATGTTCCTTTTATGCCGTTGGTCAAGGTCCTATTGCCCTGTGCAGGGTACCCTTCCCAAGCCATTTTATAGATCACTTCTTTTCCAATGGCCTTATGTATGTCCAGTTCTATGGTCTCCACCGGACTGACCCTAGCGGAATCCAAAAAGGATGCAGCCTTGATTACCGCCGATTTCGAAAGCTCGATCGGAAGATTGTACAAAGTAGAAGATTTGCTAGGTTCCGTTCCATCTATCGTATAGCGGATGTTTGGTTTAAACTGCTCCGAAGATAAACTGACGGTATTCCTGACATGAACAGAGTCAAATTCCACTTTGTTGATCACATTATAGGAAGGACGGTAATAGTTCACCTCCAATTTCTGTAATATCTTGTATTGCTGTTGCAGTCTCTTTTGGAAATCAGGCCAAGATTTACTTTCCTTATCGGTCCATACCACTTCCGATAGCGCTAATGCTCTCGGGAATGCCATGTATTCCACATGTTGGTAAGTAGGGATGTGTTCTGTCCATACATTCGCCTGCGCACCCAGAATATGCTTTTTCTTATCATCTTGGATTCCTTCGGGAATAGGGTTGTAGCTATAGACCTTTTCCAATGGTAAAAATCCACCCAAGGCTTCAGGCTGTGTCCTAGGATCGGTCTGGTAACCATCAAAATATAAATATGCCCCAGGCGTCATGATGACATCATGCCCAGCATTCGCTGATTTAATCCCGCCTTTTTCACCTCTCCAGCTCATCACGGTGGCTCCCGCTGTCAATCCTCCTTCTAATATCTCATCCCAGCCTATCAGCTTTCTGCCTTTTGATTGCAGGTACTCATCCATTTGCTTGATGGCATAGGACTGTAGTTCATCCTCCGACTTCAGGCTATCCCTCTTCATCAAGGCTTGACACTTCGGACAATTTTTCCAATGTGATTTATCAGCCTCATCGCCCCCAATATGGATATATGGGGAAGGGAAAATGGTCATCACCTCATCCAAAACGTTCTTCAGGAATTTATAGCTGTCCTCATTGCCTAAACAGAATTCACCTTGGGTATAAGGTTGACCTGTACAGGATAGTTCAGGATAAACGGCTAATACCTCTTCCGAATGCCCTGGCATTTCAATCTCTGGAATAATGGTAATGCCACGCTTAGCGGCATAGGCTACCAGTTCCCTTGCTTGATCTTGCGTATAATATCCTCCGCTGGCATTTGGGGTGCCTTCGTCCACATATTGTCGACCATTATTCCACCAGTCTTTCCATAGCGTATGCGTCCTCCAAGCGGCCTTCTTCGTCAATTCTGGATAATGCTTAATCTCCAATCTCCATCCAGCTCCATCAGTGAGGTGCCAATGGAAATAATTGAATTTATAAAGCGCCAATAGGTCAATGTATTTCTTTAGGAAATTAAAGGGCAAAAAATTCCGGGAAACATCCAAGTGCATCCCTCTATAGGGAAACCTTGGCTTATCCTCGATGCGAACAAATGGCAAAGACTTACTGTCGTTCAGATAGCTCAATTGCACCAGGCTATAGATTCCCGGGATCATCGCTTGAGCAGAATGCGCCTTGATGAGGATACCCTGTTCATCCACCTCAATGAGGTAGCCATTTGGGTCAACACGGTCAAATTCCTCCGCCTTAAACAGGCGAATTCCCGAATTATGCTGTTTTTTGATCTTTTTAACTAACTCTGAATTACCAATATGTATGCCTGGTATCTCATTGATCAGATCTGCAACTTGAGAAAATTCCTCGGTATAGTAGAGGTCTAGTTTGTGGTTGAGGCTGAAATCCCCTTCTTGGGAGACCACTTTGACAGGTCGTGGAATTATGGCAATTTCCTGTTCTTGGGCAGATAGCCATAAGGGCAACAAACAGGTCAAAAAGAGTAATTTACGCAGATGATGAACCATATTGGAGAATAGGGGTTTGATTTTTAGCAAATATCCTAAAAAAATAATATTTAGATAACAATAAAAGTAGAGACATGGTTTTTATGAGATTATCCTAACATTCGTTTAACATAAATACTGTAAATATCATTAACTTTGTTGCATGATTGAACTTCCTGTAATTCCTGTAAACCAGACTCAACGTAAACCAGATTGGTTGCGCGTAAAGCTACCTGTTGGAAAAGAATACCGACATGTAAGAAGTTTGGTTGATGAACATAAGCTGCATACCATTTGCGAAAGTGGAAATTGTCCTAACATGGGTGAATGTTGGGGAGCAGGTACTGCTACCTTTATGATCCTAGGAAATATCTGTACGCGATCGTGTTCATTCTGCGCCGTAGCTACCGGTAGACCGCTACCTGTAGATCACGATGAACCAAACCGTGTGGCAAATTCGGTCAAATTGATGCAGGTTAAGCATTGTGTTATTACTTCGGTAGACCGCGATGACCAGAAGGATGGAGGTTCACAGATCTGGGCTGAAACAATCTTGGCTATCCGTAGGGAAAGTCCTGAAACAACTTTGGAAACCTTGATCCCTGACTTTAAGGGGCAATGGGAAAACCTAGACCGCGTATTGGCCGTTCGTCCTGAAGTGGTATCCCATAATATTGAGACCGTTAGAAGATTGACCCGTGAAGTTCGTATCCAAGCTAAATATGACCGTTCATTGGAATGCTTGAGAAGAATCTCCGAAGCAGGTCTTCGTACGAAATCAGGTATTATGTTAGGTTTAGGTGAGACCGAAGAGGATGTTATCGAAACTATGCAAGATCTGTACAATGTAGGGGTAGATATCCTAACCATCGGACAATACCTTCAACCTACAAAAGCACACCATCCTGTTATTGATTGGGTAACCCCTGAACAATTTGAAAAATATAAAGAAATCGGATTGAAAATGGGATTCAAATACGTAGAATCCGGACCACTGGTAAGATCATCCTACCATGCTGAAAAACATCTCTTCGATATGCAATAAAGATTAAATCCTTAGAATTCTAAGGATTTTTTTTTGGAATACACTATTTTTAACCTTTATCAATAGTGTTTGATATGTTTTTCAAAAGAATATTTCTTCCCTTATTCCTACTGGAGCTGTTATTGCTTTTGTTAACCAGTTTAGCCTATTTCCTGCTGGTCCGCTATTGGAATATTAATCTTCCAGAATGGGTATTATGGATGTTTCCTATTGCCTTGAGCCTCCTTTTTGTCTATATCTTTCTCCATCGTATCCTTCACATAATTTTTCCCGACTTATCAAATAATGCCTTAAAACTACTGCCGATTGTGCTATTATTCGTGCTGGTTCCCATCCTTACGGCAGTCTTATTTCCGGCATTGGCCAAGAGTATCCGTTACAATTTCGCTACGGTGAAGCAGCTCAAGAGCATCAATAACCTGAAAGCCGGTGAAAGCCCTGTCTTTTTGGAAGTAGAGGATTGGTATGTAGATCGCATGCGTGTCATTCCCATCCGCAGCATCAGTACCCCTTCCTTCTTGAGTATGGGGAAACATCAGGTCAATATCCTGTTTATTGCACCCATTTTCTCCAAAACAGATGCCTACCGAACTCATGCCAAGGCATGGTTGGGTTTTGCCTACAGCAAGGTATTTAGTCGAAAGGAACTGAATGAGCACCTAGATGATAAGTTTGCTAAAGGGTCAATAGCCCATTTCAAGAAAATGAATGTGCGTGGTTTTGACTATTTTGAAGCATTTCCTAGGGGCGAGCAATATGAAGTATTTAAGGAGATGGCCCAAGTCCACGATTATTTTAAAAGCGGTTTCATCAATATTTACAGAGGGCAAGATGTGGACCGAGATATCCTATCGATCTACCATTTCAAGTATTTTCTGTTCCTGTTTGCAATCGTAGGAATCCCGGGACTATTGATAATCGCAGGATTGATCGCTTATTTTAAACCTAAGGAATTTGAAGGACTGGAATAAGTTTATTTATTGGACCTTAGATATTCGGTCTGCCCCGCGATAACCGTTCTCAGGGTTTTAACATCCCTCAATTTCTCATTGGGAGCGGTCATGATATCATCTTCCAAGATCACAAAATCCGCATCTTTACCTTTTTCTATACTTCCGCGTTTCTTTTCCTGGAAGCAAGAATATGCCGCCCAAATGGTCATGCCTCGCAAGGCCTGTTCTCTTGTAATGGCATTTTCCATCTGGAAACCACCCTCAGGAAACCCTACCTTGTCCACACGTGCTACAGCAGCGTGGAAACCATATAGGGGATTGTAATGTTCCACGGGGAAATCACTGCCCAATGCCAATAATCCATATTCCTCCAAGAGCTTCTTATAAGCATATGCGCCTTTGATACGATCCGGTCCGATGCGATCTTCTGCCCAGTACATATCCGAGGTAGCATGGGTAGGTTGAACCGATGGAATGATCTGGAATTCCTTGAATTTATCAAAATCATTAGGAGCAATGATCTGGGCATGCTCTATCCTCCAACGGCGTTTTTTGCCATCTTTTAGGTATTTGCCATAAGTGTCCAAGATAATCCTATTGGCAGAATCACCTATTGCATGGGTATTTACCTGAAAATTGCTGTTGGCCAACCTTTTGATGACCTTGTCAAATTCTTCAGGGCTTTGCAATAGGAACCCATTGGTTGGCGCATCATGGTAGGGATGTAATAAACATGCACCACGAGAACCCAGGGCTCCATCTGCCATTAACTTAAAGGAGCGTACCGTTAATCGGTCCGACTCGAATGTTCCGGACCTCAAATAGTCCTTTACACTTTGTTCATTCGCCAGCACCATGGCATAATCCCGGATGGCCAATGAATCCTCATTATAGAATATCTTCAGGGATTCAATCTGTTCTTTGGTTAATCCAGCATCGACGATACTGGTCAGACCTACCGAAAGCAGTGAATCTTGAGCTCTTCTCAAAATCTTCAGCAAGGCTGAATTTTGTTGTTTAGGAATGTGGCTCTGAACCAACTGCATGGCATTGTCGATCAGGATGCCGTCCGGCAATCCTTCTTCGTTGACCGATATTACGCCACCCTCAACAAAATATGCGCTGTCTAGAGATGCTTTCTGCAGGGCACTGGAATTTGCAAGTGCAGCATGATAATCCACCCTTGTCAAATAGATTGGAATATTCGGGAAATATTTGTCCAAGGAATCCTTGGTCGGGAAGTCTTTCACTTCCCATAGGTTCTGGTCCCAGCCATTACCAATGATCCATTTTTTGTCTGGATTGGCGGCAGCATAGGCTTTTAACCTTTCTAATACCTCATCAAATGATTTTGAACCTACCAAGTTCACCTCATCCATACCCTCTGCTAACATAAAGAAGTGCGCATGGGCATCATAAAACCCAGGATAGATGAACTTTCCTTCCACATCCAGTTTCTCCTTTGCATCATACTTGTTGAGTAGATCTTGTGAATCCCCCAGCTCGACGATGACGCCATTGTTTACGGCAAAGGCCTCCACTGTAGAAAAAAGAGAGTCTACCGTGTACACTTTCGCATTATAAACAATCAAATCAATCTGTTTATTGGTGGTACAGCTTATGAACAAGCTTATCAGAAATAGAAATATAAGGTTGGTTTTAAGATTCATCGTTTCGTTTAGATGATTTAAGACAAATGTACTAAGAAAAAGCTGAAATTGCCCTGAATAAGAAAAAGCTTCTTTTAAGGTTAAAAGAAGCTTTTTCGATATTCAAAAATCAAAATACAATGAATGTTAGCAGTACTCGTCGAAAGCTGCAACTAAGTTGTCAGCAATCATTTGAGCAGGTCTGCCTTCAATCATATGTCTTTCTATCATATGCACCAACTTACCATCTTTGAACAATGCCATTGCTGGAGAAGATGGAGGGTAAGGTAACATATACTGACGTGCTTTGTCTACTGCTTCTTTTTCCATTCCGGCAAATACAGTAACCAATTTGTCAGGGTGTTTCTCGTTTTTAACAGCAGCTTTTGCAGCTGGGCGCGCATTGGCAGCAGCACAACCACAAACCGAGTTTACAACTACGAATACAGTTCCTTCAGAAGGAATTGCAGAGTCAACCTCAGATGCTGACTTTAATTCTTGAAATCCAGCATCAACTAATTCTTGACGCATTGGAGCTACTAAATATTCTGGATACATATTCTTATTCTTAATGATTTATGCAAATATAGTCTTAAATGATACCATAGTCAAGCCGTTATCCTCAAGAAAATGTCAATTTTACAGTGAATAATGCAGCAATGTTTTGAATTGATTTGACTATCAAGTAATTTTGTGGTTCTAAAATCAAAAAGGAAAACTATGTCATCATTAGAAACTACCTACGTACCTTACAAAGTAAAAGACATCTCTTTAGCAGAGTGGGGCCGTAAAGAAATAGAATTAGCAGAAGCGGAAATGCCAGGCTTAATGTCCTTACGTAAGGAATTTGGTGCAACCAAACCTTTAAAAGGCGCAAGAATCGCTGGCTGTTTGCACATGACTATTCAAACTGCTGTATTGATTGAAACATTAGTGGAACTAGGTGCGGATGTATCTTGGTCTTCTTGTAATATCTTCTCTACTCAAGATCATGCTGCTGCTGCAATCGCTGCTGCTGGTATCCCAGTTTATGCTTGGAAAGGCATGAATGAAGAGGAATTTAACTGGTGTATAGAACAAACCTTGTTTTTTGGAGAAGATCGTCAACCCTTGAATATGATCTTGGATGATGGTGGAGACTTGACCAATATGGTATTCGACCAATTCCCTGAATTGATCGATGGCATCAAAGGTCTTTCTGAAGAAACCACGACAGGTGTTCACCGTCTTTACGAACGTATGAAAAACGGTACATTACATCTACCAGCGATCAATGTTAATGACTCCGTGACCAAATCTAAATTTGATAACAAGTACGGATGTCGTGAATCATTGGTTGATGCCATTCGCCGTGCAACCGATTTGATGTTGGCAGGTAAAGTTGCGGTAGTTGCTGGTTATGGTGATGTGGGTAAAGGTTCTGCTGAATCATTGCGTTCCGCAGGTGTGCGTGTATTGGTAACTGAAATTGACCCAATCTGTGCTTTACAGGCGGCAATGGAAGGTTATGAGGTTAAGAAAATGGAAGATGCCATCAAAGAAGCCAATATCGTGGTAACTACCACTGGTAACAAAGACATCATCCGCCCTGAACATTTCAAGGCCATGAAAGATAAGACTGTAGTTTGTAATATCGGTCACTTTGACAATGAAATCGATGTGGCTTGGTTAAACCAAAACTACGGTAGCTCTAAAGTAGAAATCAAACCTCAGGTTGATAAATATACAATCGATGGCAAAGACATCATCCTTTTAGCTGAAGGCCGTTTGGTAAACTTAGGTTGTGCTACAGGTCACCCATCTTTCGTGATGTCAAACTCGTTTACCAACCAAACATTGGCTCAATTGGAACTATGGACCAATACTGACGAATACAAAAAAGAAGTATACACCCTACCTAAACACCTTGATGAAAAAGTTGCTCGTCTGCACCTTGCCCATATCGGTGTTGAATTGGATGAATTGACTCCTGAACAAGCTGAATATATCGGTGTAACTGTTGAAGGCCCTTATAAGCCAGAAGCATACCGTTATTAATATGAGTATTTAGTAATTAGTATTTAGTATTTAGACTTTGCTGATTGCTTAACCCATAAAACAAGAGAGCCGAGGAATATTCCTCGGCTCTCCTGTTTTATGCTTTTAAATGTTTTTTTACGGCATTCAATCCGTTCTGTAGTCTGGCTTCATCTAGACCGGAAATGATTTCGTATTGCGCTTTGAGGGCATTTAGTTCTTCTTTCCAAACTTGCATAAAGTGCGTTCTTTCGGTAGGGAAATCCCGTAAGGGATCATCTTCCCAAGGTAGGTCAATATCCATCAGGAGATAGAGGTCATATTTCCTTGATCTGATTTCATCGGTTACTTCTGCGGGCGTATGACCAAAAAGATGATCAGACCAAATCTTAACCGTCAATATCGTCGTATCACAAACCAAGAGTCCATGGCTAGCCGATGCGGTCAATGCTTCTTCCAGTGCAACCTGCCCGTAAAACATGTTGGTCTCATCCTGCAAGGTATATTGATTGTTCAGGTTTTTGCAATAATATCGAGCATATTCGGGGACACAGACCGTACCTAACTCTTTGGCAAGGTAATTTGCCATGGTGGATTTGCCTGTTGATTCCGGCCCGACTACTGCAATCTTCATGGGATGCACTCTTTCAATTTCCATAGAAAGGCAATATTACTGAAAATTTTGATAGGTTTTCTTCCAATCCCGGTAGCCATTCCAGGCAATAATGGCAAATGCCAAATAGAGGACCGCTGTCAAGAGCAGGTCCTTGTGGAAATATAAAGGGATATAGCAGATGTCCACAAACACCCACAAAAGCCAATTTTGGAGCACCTTCCTCGTCATCAGAAACTGCGCGACAAAACTGGTTGCTGTACAGAAACCATCTGCATAAGGCACATCGGTGTCGGTAAAGCGGTCTAAGAGAAAACCCAAAATACCCGAAAGAACCGCAATCACGGCAATGGTCAACAGCATCTGTTTGCTGTTGAAGGAACTGATCGGACGCTCTTCAGAATGGGCCCTTTTATTCCAATAGTACCAACCGTAAATCGCTGTTCCTAAAAAATAGATCTGCAGAATGGAGTCACCATACAGTTTGTTATGATAGAAGATAAATAAATAGGTCAGGACGGAAACAATACTGATAGGCCAATTCCAGATATTTTGCTTGGCGGCAAGATAGACACAAAGAAAACCGGTAATCGTTGCCAACCATTCCAGGGCTGAGGTCAGCAGAAACTGCTCATATAATTGCTGTAGGAAGTCCTGCATGCTCTTTTTCTAGATATTTTCAATAAAAGTGCCCATTCTATTCCATTATTAAAAATAATGGTCAGAAAAATTTCCTATTTCAGGACAGGACACGATCCAATAGCAGGGGTCTTATTCGAGGCATGTTCGAGAATCATTCGAGAATCATTCGGAAAGTATTATGGCCAATTCGGAATTTTCCGAATATGTCTCGAATGAGGTCAAGATGAATCCGCAAGATTTTTTAAAAGATTACCTAAAATAATCTACAAGGTTTTCAGAAAAATTAGGGGAGAAGATTTTTACCGACCTAGGAATTAGATCAAAATTGTGGGGGTAAGTTTGGCATCCTTCAATTACGGGGAGTAATTAAAGAGGCGACTCAGTCAAGAAGGAATCTCTGTTCAGGCTTATTGAACCAACTTATTGGCGCAATTGGTGCTTGCGAAAGATTCTGGTTTAGCCTTAAAAATAAAACCCATTCCTAGGATGTAGCCCATGGCTTCCTTCAGTGCAGTATTGGATTGGAAATTTGGATTTGTATTGATGTCGGCGTGGACTTCTAGATCGATTTGGTATTGATCTAAGAGGGGGCAAAGTTCGTATGCGGTCTCAATCGAATGCTGAACTTCTAAAAGCATTCTTTCTTTGATGGTCATGTTGTGACTTTTCTTGTCTTTTCTGATGAACATGAAACCACCTCGGTGTTCTCTGAGGAAGACAACAACTGTTGCAAACTCCACTGTTCCTCTTTTGACTTGGGAATCAGTGCCAATGTAGACCTTGAGCTTGTTTCCAGCATTATTCTCCCTTACAATGGTCTCCTCAACTGCGGACCATAAAGGAAGTTTTATTGTCTCTCCGTTGTATTTTTGCCATTCCATAGTATGAAAATTTGTTTATTAAATTTACGGATATGTGATTCATTATCTAATTGTTATATGTTAATAAATTGCTAAGTATTTGTTTATTTTATAGCTATTTGCCTATTCTTTGTTGCCAAATGCAAGGTCTCCGGCATCACCCAATCCCGGGACGATATAAGACTTGCTCGTTAGCTCATTGTCCACCGCACCTACCCATATCTGCACCTCAGGCAAGAATGCCTGAACATGCTGTAGCCCTTCTTCAGAAGCGATGACCGTGGCGATGTGCAGTTCCTTGATATCATAATCATTCATGAGGTCCTTGCAGCATAGGACCAGGCTGCGTCCTGTGGCTAGCATGGGGTCGGCCATAATAACGATCTTGCCATCTAGGTTAGGGGTGTTCTGATATTTTTTGTGGATCTCAAACTCACCGCTTTTCTTGGTATGCCTATAGGCAGCTATAAAAGCAGAGTCTGCATTGTCGAAATAATTCAACAAGCCTTGGTGAAAAGGCAAACCTGCACGGATTATCGTTGCGATGACCGGTTGAATGCTCATGAGATGGGTATTGGCCACGCCAAGGGGAGTTTCCACCTCGGAATATTTATATTCGAAGGTTTTGGAGATTTCATAGGCCATGACCTCGCCTAAGCGTTCCAGATTCCTTCTGAACCGCATCCTGTCTGTTTGAACCCCAACATCCCTTAGTTCTGCTAAGAAATGGTTTGCAATGCTGTTTTGTTTCGTTAAGATAGTGACCATGACAAAAAGTCTTGTTAGCTACCAAAATAACAATAATTTTTCGGATTCGTTTGTTTACAGGGCAGATAACTATAAAGGGAATAAAATTTGATAACTTAGGTGTACGAAAGGCATTCTATGAAATTTCAGTTAACATCAGAGTATAAACCAACAGGTGATCAGCCTGGAGCAATCAAAGAATTGGTGAGTGGCGTGGATCAGGGCGAAACCTATCAGACCCTTTTGGGGGTTACAGGATCGGGAAAGACATTTACTGTAGCGAATGTGATTCAGCAAACCCAGAAGCCCACCTTGATATTAAGCCATAACAAGACGCTAGCGGCGCAGCTGTACGGAGAATTCAAGCAATTCTTCCCGAACAATGCCGTGAATTATTTTGTGTCCTATTATGACTACTATCAACCAGAAGCTTTTATAGCCCATACGAACACCTATATCGAGAAAGATCTGGCCATCAATGAGGAGATTGAAAAGTTACGCTTGGCAACGACTTCCGCCCTGATGTCTGGAAGACGAGATGTTATCGTGGTTTCTTCGGTTTCCTGTATTTACGGTATGGGTAATCCGGAGGACTTTTCGAGGTCCATTTTCCGTTTCGGCGTAGGGACCACCATCAGTAGGAATGCATTCCTGCATAAGTTGGTCGAAATCCTGTATGCTCGGACGACTGCTGAATTTAAACGTGGAACATTTCGTGTAAAGGGCGATACCATAGATGTTTACCCTGCATATTTGGATGTAGCCTATCGTGTCTCCTTCTTTGGAGATGAGATCGATGAGTTGAGTGAAATCGATCCGGTATCGGGAAGGACTTTGGAAAAACATGAAAGCCTGGCCTTATTTCCAGCGAATCTTTTCGTGACACCGAAGGATAAATTTACCCAGTCCATCTGGTCGATTCAGGATGAATTGGTAGCTCGGAAAACCCAATTGGAGGATGAAGGAAAAATGCTGGAAGCCAAAAGATTGGAAGAAAGGGTAAACTACGACCTGGAGATGATGCGTGAATTGGGCTATTGTTCAGGAATCGAGAACTACTCTCGTTTCTTTGATGGCAGGGATCCGGGCATGCGACCGTTCTGCCTGCTGGATTATTTTCCCGAGGATTATCTGTTGGTGATCGATGAGAGCCATGTGACCATACCGCAATTGCGTGCTATGTATGGTGGTGACCGATCCAGGAAGATTTCTTTGGTGGAGCACGGTTTCCGCTTACCGGCGGCTTTGGATAACCGTCCTTTGAACTTTCCGGAATTTGAATCTTTAACTAATCAGACCATTTATGTTTCAGCGACTCCTGGAGATTATGAACTGCAACAGACCGAAGGTGTGGTGGTGGAGCAGGTGATCCGTCCGACTGGATTGTTAGATCCGGTTGTGGAAGTCAGACCGGCAGTCAATCAGGTGGACGATTTCTTGGAACAAGTTGATAAAACGATAAAAGAGGGTGGAAGGATTTTGGCAACGACCTTGACCAAACGCATGGCTGAGGAGCTAACCAAATACATGACCCGATTGAACATCAAGGTTCGGTATATACACTCAGAGGTAAAGACTTTGGAAAGGGTAGAGATCTTGAGGGGATTGCGTCTGGGCGAGTTTGATGTCTTGGTAGGGGTCAACCTATTGAGGGAAGGGCTTGACTTACCAGAGGTGACCTTAGTGGCCATCCTGGATGCGGATAAGGAAGGCTTCCTGCGTTCGGAAAGATCCTTGATCCAGACCATCGGTCGTGCAGCACGTAACGACAAGGGACGTGTGATCATGTATGCCGATAAGATGACAGATAGTATGCGTGTGACAATCGATGAAACCAATCGCAGAAGGGATAAGCAGATTGCCTATAACCTGGAGCATGGTATAACACCTAGGACGGTAGGGAAGACCAAAGAGGAGATCTTGGAGCAAACTTCAGTGGCTGACTTTAAAGGCGAATCTAAGGCTTATATCGAGCCGGAAGCGGGCGCTTCGGTAGCGGCTGATCCATTGATCGAATATATGAGTGAGAAGGAAATGAAGAAAGCGATTGAGACCGTCAGAAAGCGTATGGAGAAAGCAGCCAAGGAAATGGAATTCTTGGAAGCAGCAAAACTGCGTGACGAAATGTTCTCTCTGGAGAAGACCTTCGAAGAGAAATTTGGAGGAAAGTAAGGCTGTTATTAAACCTGTAGATCTAATGGAGGTCTAATGTGAAAACCCTCCATTATGAAATCGATCAAGCACAGCCTTATTTTAGCGTTATTTCTTTTCCTATCCTTTCAGGTTAATGCACAAGAAATTAATAAGTCAATAGATATAGTTGGTTTTACCCAAGACCAGACCTTTGATCATCTCAAGCAATTTGCGCTTGAGAATGATTATTTCATCAAGAAATTGGACCGTGCAGAGGGTTTTATACAATTAGGATTTCTCTCGAGGACCAATAACCTCTTTAGAAGTGATTATAAACTATCCATTAATGTGCTATTGAATACCATCAATGAAAATGATTGTAGGATTACCTTGCAGATCTATATGCAGGAAGGAACTACAAGAGATTTAATTACCACTTATGAAGATAAAGGAATGATTAAGTCTGAAAAAGGCTATTCCGATCTGCTTTCGTTGATTAAAAGATATATAGATCGAGAAAGGGAATAACAACGAGAATCACTGCTTGTTAATTCAATCAATTATTCCTTTTCGAGTTTAAAGATCCTGCCTCCAATGCTATCAAATTCTATATCCAACTTGGAAGTAACCTTAGTTTCCTGAGTGTTGATCAGATCCTGCATCTTGTAGTTTCCAGTTAGGCCTAAGGTATTCAGGTCAATATCAAAATGGGCATGACCTTCCTTGAAGTTGAGTGCAATCAAATAAGCTTTGTTCCCTTCGCGTTTCAGATAGATATTGCTGGTTCTATTATCCTGCATGATGGGAAGAGGTCTAAAGCTTTTTCCATTTTTTATGATGTTCAGGATCTCTGGATTTTGAAGAATGGGCTCCATGCTGCTATGCCACTCCTCGTCCTGGGAGAAATCATCACCTAAGATCAATGGTCCAGCGACAACTCCTGAAAGGAACCTTGCTATATTGACATCATGGGATTCGCCTGTAAACACCAAGTGGTCAGCATCGATATAATCATAGAGGTAGGTCTGCCAGAAGCCAAAGGTTATGGCATTTAGGGTATATGCCGTTTGATCGATCGTCTTCCAGGCATCGCAAGCTATCCTTCGCATGTGGGCATACCTGTAAGTGGCTAGGGATGGGGAAATGGCTGCATAGATCAGCATTTGATTATCTAACAGCTCATTCAGGTAGGTCATCCCAATCGCATAGGCTTGCATTCCGGTTTTGACATTGGGATTGTAGAATTTACTCGATTCAATGGCTGCATGGGAGAGGAAGTCAATTTTGATCATCTTGAACCCACATTCCTTTAGTTTTCCAAGGATGAATTTCATTCTGGCCTGGGTGCCGGGATGGGTAGGGTCCAATGCCCTGCCACCGTCAAGGTCATGGAATCCAGCACTGGTCTTGGTCCACATTTCCCCAAAGGTATAATCCGATCCCTCGGCCTTTCGATCAGGTCCAGAACCATGCCCCCAGTCCGTAAATGGAGCCCAATACACACCAGGTTCCAATCCTGCTGCTTTACAGTAATCGGCAAATTCCTTTAATTTACTGTAATCACCTGCCATTCCTCCGGGTACCATATTGTCCCAGAAAGAATCTAGGTCGATATAGGCTTTTCCATTTTCATTTCTGAATTTTGGGAGGCTGTCCTTGAAATAATCCACCGTTGCGGTCGCATTTTCCCAGGAAAGCTTGGTTTGGATCACTCCCCAGCTGTTCCAGCCTACCGGAGTGCCCGCTGTCCATGCCTTGATGTTGGGAGGAAATAGTTTTCTTTGGAATTTTGCAAATTCATCCAGACCGTCTTGCCAATTTTTGGAATAGGAAATCAGGATTTTTGAAGAGCGGATTTCATTTCCCGAGAGATAACCATGTTCCATGGAATCGCGGGTAACACTAGCCTTGACAAAGCCATTTTTGACTTCAAGGTCTGTTTGCTGATGATCTTGCTTCGCCAGGATTCCCGTTTTCCAGGTTGATTGATCCAAAGATGCGGTCAGGAATCCAGATTGGTCCTTATTGTCATATAGTATCCCTAATTCAGAGCTCTCATACGGTTCGGATGCGAAATCTTGCTGCTTGTATTCGATAAAAGTATCGTTGTCAAAAGGGACAAAGACTGAACTTAGGTTTTTTCCAGAAAGAAGAGATTGTCCTTTTAGTTGGAAAGGTGATAAGGCATTTGAGCTGATGTTCCTGCCTTTCAAAACGAGTTCCATGACGAAAAAAGGGCTTCCATCATAGAAATAGAAGTTTTGGATGGCTTTTGTCCCATTTTTGGAGAAATGCTCTATGGAATAGCAGATGCCAGAGCCTGCATTGTCCTTGAACTTCTGTTTTAAGGCTCTGGGATTTGATGAGGCAACCTCCTGAACAGCTCCGTTTTTTAATTGATAGCTGGATATGGCATTTTCAAATACCAACTTCTTGTTTTCTAACAAGGAAAAACTTCCTTTTTTGAGGTCGTATCGAAATTCTTGATTGTTGTTGAGTTTGACTTCAATTTGAGCTTGAAGGGTATGGAATGGCAAACAAAGAAGGCATATTAGCCAGGATAGGTTCGAAAATTTAAATAACATCTTGATTAGGTTGTACGGTTTTCATGAATTGGTTGCTTCATAAAGTAGTCCAATGTACATCAAAAAAACGGTATCAAATGGGGCTGGGTACAAAAAAATAGGCTATAAATGAGTTTATAGCCTATTTTTTACAAGAACTTATCGAGTTACAATAATCTTGATGGGAACTGTTTTATATTTTCAATACTTAATTGTTGCATGACTTGATAAAGTTGCGCCTTAAACATGTTAATGGTATGGTCTCCACCTTCATCTCCTAAGGCGCCGACTCCATACATGAATGGTCTCCCCATAAAGTTGAAGTCAGATCCCACAGCATAGGCGCGTCCAAGGTCTACACCAGATCGGATACCTCCATCTAACATGATTTTAACCTTGCTGGCATAGCTGGTATTTTGTGTCAAGCGGATCAAGGAATGGATGGAAGATTCGCCGGCATCAATCTGCCTACCGCCATGGTTGGAAACGATTACGCCATCGACACCGATGGAAATTGCAGCTTCCATATCTTCTTGGGTTGTGATGCCCTTCAATACCAGTGGACCTGGCCATAGATCACGGATGGCCTGTACCTTTTGGATGTTTACTTTTCCAGTAAAGGTCTTGTTCATGAATTGCCCCAGTTGGGATAGGTCTAGACCTTTTTCCATATAGGGTTGTAGGGTTGCAAAATTTGGGATGCCGTGCTGCAGGGTCTTGATTCCCCATTCAGGACAGATCATGGCCTGGAATATATTGCTGATATTCATTTTAGGCGGCATAGACAGTCCGCTCTTGATTTCGCGATAGCGAAGGCCAAAGGATGGTACATCGACCAATACCACCAGTACTGGACATTCTACGGCCTTTAACCTATTTAATATATCGTCACGAAGGCGATCTTCGGTAGGGTGATAGAGCTGGAACCAGGCTTCGCCATTGGAAACTTCAGCAATTCTTTCAATGCTTGAGGTCGATACCGTACTCAGGATATAGGGGACATTGTTCTTTGCTGCTGCCTTGGCCAAGATCTCAGGTGCATTTGGCCACATCAGTCCCTGCAAACCGATTGGGGAAATCCCAAAAGGTGCGGAATAGGTTTTTCCGAAGAGTTCAACGGACATATCAATATCTCCGGAAACATGGAGGTATTGCGGCTTTAAAAGGATATCATCAAAATCATTCTCATTCCTGGCCAAATTGAGCTCTTCATTACATCCGCCTTCCAGGTAATCAAATGCAAATTTTGGAATGCGCCATTTCGCTTTTTTCTTCAAGTCAGTTACAGAAGGATACCCTGGATTATAGGGATACTTGATTTTTACACTCATTTTTATTTAAGATTTAGGTGGTGCCCACGAAATTACGGTTAAAAAATTGAAATATCCATCCTGTGCTATGCGGTGAGAACAAGAAATAGCTGTTCAAATGAATTTAAAAATGGGCTTTTTAGTCGATCAGGAGTTTCTCTACGACCTCTTTGTTTTTTGAAGTTCCATAAAAAAGAATGTAATCTACCTTGGTAGTCAAGCCAGATGTGCCATCTTTTTGTCTAATGAAAATCCTGTTTACTTTTATTTTTAACCCATTGACGGTAGTCACAACATAGGCTTTGCCTTTTGCTGGTACGGTCAGGTAAAATTTCTGACTGGGAAGCGATACAATGGTTGCTTCGTAGGTATGGGCATCGATAGGCTTGGCCTCGATGCCATAGGCAAAGTTTTTCTGAATACCGGTAAGAGGTCTTATTTCTCCGGACTTATCAAATATTTGGCGATAGACCCGGATAGGATCATCTTCGTTCACTTTATTTGAACCATTCTTATTCAGGTCGTAGATAAAGGTGTTCTTACCTCGATTGTGTTGGATATAGAAAAGAAGGTTTTCTTTGTTGGTTGGAGTAGGGTAGCCTTCTTGGGCCTGTGCATAATAGGTAGTAACGAATATCAGTAAGCTCAAAATGAATCTATTCATCTTATTTATTTTGAGGGGAAGTTACTGATATTCGCATTAAATGATAATGAAATTTTAGTTAAAGTTTAATTTGTTCCCCCGCGTCCCCCAAACAGCTTGGAAATCAACCATATTACAAGGACAACGGCGCCGATCACTAAGATGATTCCCCACCACATCCCTGCTTTAAAAATTCCTTCAATTAACGAACAGCTGCTGAACAATGATGTTGTCAGTGCTAGTGCCAAAAATCCAATATATCTATTCATAGTTCTATGTTTAGTTTATTAAACAATTTCAAAATGATAATGTTTGATTTTGGGGGCTACAGTGGGAATGGCCATAAAGGTGAAATCATTCTCTTCGTTACTTTTGAAGCCCAAAAGTAACCAAAAGGCTTCGGCTCATTTAAGATGGCTTTTCGCACGGTCATCCGCACATGGACAAGAATGCCTTGTTGTCGGGAATATCTTTCTTCAAAATTCTCCCTTTTGATGGAGAATTTTTTGAAAGCATTCCAAGGCCAATCCCATCGCACAGGGCAACGGCATTCTTTCCATTTTTCCGCCATTGGAAATGAGCCGGGGGCTAAAGGGGTTCCTTCGGAAGGTGAAATGTTTGTTTTGAGTAACCCCCAGCGGGGGTGGAATCTTTATAGAAATTGAATCGCTTAACGGACAACCCACAGCGTGGGTGAAATATTTTTCAATGAATCTTTCTGTGGAAAGAAAATAGATTGCTCATCTTACGATTTTGCAATAACAACGATCCGTTAAAAAAACAGTAATAGATTCTTCGTCTGAATCCCTCTCAGAAAACTTCTGATTCTGAACAATTCGTGAAGAGTCTGTTCGGTTCTCCAGCAAAGACTCTGTCATCGTCAATCGAAGATTGACGAACTGTACGCCAATACCGGTTTATTTACAGGAAAGCTATGCTATGTTCCGAGAACCTTTCTTCTTCGGGAAATAGCGTGATACCCTGATACTGTGTAAGATATCCCAGTTACGCTAATAAATGTGGTAACAACAATTTTATGAAATAAGAAAATTATTAACATAATAATTATTTGTACGTTTGGTGAATATAATAACCAATTATGAATAAAAAACTCAATTTATGGGACTCCATTATGATTGTCATGGGTTCTATGATTGGAAGTGGGATCTTTATTGTTTCATCGGATATGATGCGACAATTAGGTTCAGGCTATTGGCTGATTGCTGTATGGCTGATTACTGCGATTGCGACCATTGCTGCAGCAATCTGTTACGGTGAACTTTCTTCGATGTATCCTAAGGCTGGTGGCCAATATACCTACCTGACGGAAGTCTTTGGGAAAATGACGGGCTTCCTGTATGGATGGAGCTTATTTGCCGTGATCCAGACTGGAACCATAGCTGCAGTTGCGGTTGCTTTTGGCAAATTTGCCGGTTACCTCTTTCCACAGCTGAATGATGCAACACCCATTTATCAGAATGGCACCTTTATGATTACCTGGATGCAGATCCTAGCCATTGGAATCATACTGTTGTTAACTTTTATCAACAGTAAGGGAGTACAGAGTGGCAAGATCGTCCAATCCGTCTTTACCTCTTCCAAGGTCATTGCCCTGTTGGCCCTGATCGTTGGAGGGCTTTTACTGATCGAGAGCAATCAATTTTCAGGGAATATGAGCTTTGGTTGGTCTGCTTCGCAGAATCTGGACCATTCAAGCTGGAAAGAGATTTCAGGTAATGTGCTGCTTGGTGGAATTGCTGCGGCCATGGTAGGTTCGGTGTTCAGTAGTGTGGCCTGGGAAAATGTCACCTTCGTGGCAGGGGAGATCAAGAATGCGAAGAAGACTGTGGTGATAGCCATGGTGATCGGGACCAGCTTGGTAATGATCTTGTACCTGTTTGCCAATTATGTTTATTTAGCCACTTTAAATCGAGAAGAAATTGCCTTTGCCGCGAATGATCGTGTTGCAATAGCTGCTGCTGAAAAGTTATTGGGAAGTGCAGGGACCATTATCATGGCCATATTGGTGATGATCTCAACCTTTGGTTGCGTGAATGGGATTGTGCTATCAGGAGCAAGGGTTTTTCAGAGCATGGCCAAGGATGGCCTTTTCCTCAAGCAGGCCATTCCAAACAACAAGAACGATGTTCCGGAAAGGTCCTTGTGGTTTCAGGGAATCTGGGCCTCGCTATTGTGTTTGAGCGGACAGTACGGGAACCTATTGGATATGGTGTCCTTTGTGATCGTGATTTTCTATATGATCACGGTATTGGCGATGATGTATCAGCGCTGGAAGAGACCTGACCTGGAAAGGCCCTATAAGACATTCTTATATCCAATCCCCCCATTGGTCTATCTCTTGATCGGAACAGCTTTCTGTGTGCTGTTGATCTTGTATAAACCGCAGTACACCTGGCCTGGGTTTATTTTGATCCTGATGGGCGTGCCGATCTATTATTTTGCCAACCGAAAGAAACCTATATTAAAATAAAGGATAAGTAAAAGGCCGAACAAAAATTGCTCGGCCTTTATTTTATTTTAAAATTACTAATGTTTCTTATTCAGCTCTTAGGATTTTGGCAGCTTCTACCATGGATTCTAAGGCAGCTTTGGTTTCTGGCCAAGCACGGGTTTTCAGTCCACAGTCAGGGTTTACCCATAATTGCTCTGCAGGAACTACTGCTTTTGCTTTGCGTAATAAGTTAACCATTTCTTCTGTGCTAGGAACACGTGGAGAGTGGATATCATATACACCAGGACCAATATCGTTAGGATATTTGAAGTCTGCGAAAGCATCTAACAATTCCATTTGAGAACGAGAAGTCTCGATGGTGATAACATCAGCATCCATGGCAGCGATATCTTGGATAATATCGTTGAACTCAGAGTAACACATGTGCGTGTGGATTTGAGTATCGTCATCAACATTGGATGAAGAAACGCGGAATGCACGTACAGCCCAGTCTAAGTATTCCTGCTGATCAGCCTTGCGTAGAGGAAGACCTTCACGGATAGCTGGCTCATCAATTTGGATGATCTTGATACCTGCTTTTTCCAATGCCTGAACTTCGTCCAAGATTGCCAAAGCGATTTGGTAAGTTGTTGTAGAACGAGGTTGGTCGTTACGTACGAATGACCATTGTAAGATGGTTACAGGACCAGTTAACATTCCTTTTACAGGACGGTTAGTCAAAGACTGCGCATAAGCAGACCAACGAACTGTCATGTCTTCAGGACGGTAAACATCACCAAAGATAATTGGAGGTTTAACACAACGAGAACCGTAAGATTGAACCCATCCGTTTTGTGTGAATGCATATCCAGCTAATTGCTCGCCGAAGTATTCCACCATGTCATTACGTTCGAATTCACCGTGTACCAATACATCGATATCTAAATCTTCCTGTAAACGGATTGTTCTTTCAGTTTCAGCAGCGATTTCTTTATCGTATTCTTCTTGAGAGATTGCACCTTTTTTCAAGTCAGCTCTCCATTTACGGACATCTTTAGTCTGTGGGAATGAACCGATTGTAGTGGTTGCGAATCCTGGAAGGTTGAATTTCGCTTGTTGCGCTTCTTTACGAGCGTTGAAAGTAGAAGTACGCTTAGCATCTTCATCAGTGATGTTGCTAACGCGGTTTTTAACCTCTGGTCTGTGGATTAATGGAGAAGTACGGCGGCTTTCAGCAGCTTCTTTGTTTGCTTCGAAACGTTTTTGTGTTTCAGCATCAACTTCACCTTCAGCCAATACAGCAAGGTCTTTTACCTCAGCTAATTTTTGTTTAGCGAATGCTAACCAGTTTTTAACCTCAGCAGGTAGCGACTCTTCATTGTTTTCATTGTCCAAATCGAAAGGAACATGCAATAAAGATGAAGAAGGAGCGATCCATACGCGGTCTTTTCCTAAAGCATCAACAGCCTGTTTGATTTTTTTCAATGAGTTTTCGTAGTCGTTTTTCCAAATGTTACGGCCTTCAACAACACCTAATGAAAGGGTTAGGGAAGCAGGAACTTTGGATAATATGGTGTCAAGTTGGTTCTCACCACGAACTAAGTCCAGGTGTAACGCATGCACAGGAAGGTTAACAGCAATGTCTTCGTTGTTTCCTAATGCCTCGAAGTATGTAGCAACGATTAATTTGATGCCTTTGGCAGCTGCAGCTAACTTTTCGAATACTTTTCCGTAAAGAGCTTTGGTAGCATCATCGATATCTAAAGCCAAGAAAGGCTCATCGATCTGCACGTATTTAGCGCCAGCATCAGCAAGTTTAGCCAAGATCTCTTCGTATACTGGAAGTAATCTGTCGATTAGATCGATACGGTTAAAATCAGCTTCTTTTTCTTTACCTAACAATAGGTAAGTGATGGGGCCAATCAGGACAGGTTTAGTTTCGATACCTGATTGTTTTGCTTCATTGTATTCACTTAAGAATTTTTCTGAAGTAAGTTTGAATTCTTGATCTTTTACGAATTCAGGAACGATATAGTGGTAGTTTGTATCAAACCACTTGGTCATTTCCATGGCAGTTACATCAACGCCACCTTCTTGGAAACCACGAGCCATCGCGAAATATAAGTCTAGGTTATATTGGCGATCGATTTTGTTCAAAAGGGAGTTGTAACGAGCGGGAATAGCTCCAACAGTTAAAGATAAGTCTAGGACTTGGTCATAGAATGAGAAATCATTCGATGGGATCAATTCGATACCTGCATCTTTTTGAGTCTTCCAATTGCTTTCACGGATTTTAAGTCCAGCCTGCAATAATTCTTCCGCGCTGATTTTCTTTGCCCAGTAAGCTTCGTTAGCTTTCTTCAGTTCACGGAAAGCACCCACACGTGGGTAGCCTAAATTGTTTGTTAATAGCATATAGTTCTCTACTAAATTAAATAAATTCCAATAAGTCTTTTTGCTAAGAGAAGGCTACCTAGGATTCCTGTAACCAGCTTATCTTTCCCAATCGGGGTAGAATGTAGCACCTTGTCAAGAGACAGGTTGCTAAGGCTTCATCGGGTCTAGTCCCTCTGCCTTTCTCTATAAGCGTCGGCTAAGTTATGGATAAGATTTTTATTTTCCAAGGAAAAAGATTTTAGATATGAGATTTGAGACATGTGAAAACGAAGGGTGCCCATATTTTAGTTCTTTGATTATGAGAGAAATCGTGGTTTTAAAAGTAGGTGGATAGAATTCTATCAAAAAAGGGGCAAAAATACTTTTGCCCCTTTATATATTTTGATTAAGTTTTAAAATATCACACATTCGTGTTGCTTATATCTCAAATCTCATATCCATCCTTAGCTAACCAACAATTTATATCCCTTTCCATGTACATTGACGATTTCTACGTTCGGGTCTTCTTTGAGGTATTTCCTCAGTTTACTTAGGAATACGTCCATGCTTCGGCCGGTAAAGTAATTGTCGTCATGCCATATTTTGATCAGGGCTTCTTCGCGGGTCAGGACATCGTTTTTCTTTAAGCAAAGTAAACGAAGCAACTCGGCCTCCTTGGTGGACAGCTTCTGTTGTTGACCTTTGTAGGAGATAATCTGACTGGTGTAATCGAAGAAATAATCGCCGATCTCAAACTTGTCCGATACTTCTTCTTCTTTGTCTTTGGAAGCTCTCTTTAATAGCGCATTTATTCTCAATAAAAGCTCTTCAACACGGAAAGGCTTGGTGATATAGTCATCACCACCTAGTTCGAAGGCCTGGGTTTTGTCCTCCATCATGCCTTTTGCGGTAGCATAGATGATAGGGACTGTCTGATTGATCTTGCGGATATCCTTTCCAAGGGAGAAGCCATCTTTTTTGGGCATCATGACATCCAAGATGCAAAGGTCGAACTCTTCCTTTCGGAAGGCATCCATTCCTTCTTGACCATCTGTACAGAGCACGACGTCAAATTTTCCTTTTAATTCAAGATAATCCTTCAGTAATTCGCCCAAATTAGGATCATCTTCTGCTAATAATATCTTTTGATTCATACTTTTCTCTTTCTTATGTTATGCTACTTCCTTGGATGCGTCCTTTAAAGGAAGAGTTACTTCAAATTGTGTGCCTTTATCTTTTTCGCTTTTTACGGATATTTTTCCGTTCAGTCTTTTGATGATATCGTTAACATAGCTTAGCCCTAGACCGAAGCCTTTCACGTTGTGGATATTTCCCGTAGGTATGCGATAGAACTGGTCAAATATCTTTTCCTGTTGGTCCTTGGTCATTCCCATTCCCTTGTCTGCAACCGATATTACGATACTGTTCCCTCTATTAAAAGTCTTAAAAGTGATTTCTGGTTTTTCCTGAGAGTATTTAATTGCATTATCGACCAGGTTGAACATCACATTGGAGAGGTGAAGTTCATCGCCAACCACTAAATCATTGCCTGCGGAAATATCGATATTCAAGGTGCCTTCTGCCTTGTCCATCTGTAGTCGCATGCTCTCCAGGACTGCATTGGCCAAGGAGTTGATATGCACATTGGTGCGTTCGATCTTTAGGTTTTCTTTCTCCAGACGGGCAATGTTCAGGACGCGTTCGATATGCGAGCCTAAACGGACATTCTCATCGTAGATAATGTTTGCCAACTTGTTGACACGCTTGCCATCTGCGGATATCTCAGGGTCACGTAAGGATTCACTGGCGATCATGATGGTGGCTACCGGTGTTTTGAACTCATGGGTCATGTTGTTGATGAAATCGGTTTTCATCTCCGACATCTTCTTCTGCTTGAAGATGATGCTCAAGGTATAGGCAAAACATCCGATCAATAGCGCCAATAAGGCCAGGATGGTCGGAAATAGCCAATAGCCCATGGTCTCGGCAATAATCCCGCCCTTGTTAGGGAAATGTATGCTGAGCTCGCCAGGAGCATTCCCACGATCTCCTTGGAACAGCCTAGCGGTATAGATCAATGGATTATTGACTTCCTTGAGTTGCTCGTTGTTGAATTGATAGACTCCTTGGAAAACGGGCATTTTATTGAAATCCTTGATTTCCATAACGAAGGAGGATTTTATGCCTCTTTCACGGAGTTCGTGGATCAATAGGTTGACGGTTTTCTTTCCGTTTATACGTTCGGCCAAAGGTCTTTTGGATAATTCCATCCCCATGGCTACATCGGCGATTACAGAGCTTTTCTTGCCTCCTAACATGGCAATGGTGTCATATAGTGTTGCGGCCTCTGATAATCGCTGTCCTCTCAGGTTATTGAGCTTGATCTCGAGTTCCTCGATCTTTGACAGGGTCTTGGAATCATAACGTGGAGGAAGGGTCCTGATCTGGTAGGCAATCGCTTCGGTGGAAGGTGGGTTGAATACGGGGATCAGGTAGCGGGTGCTATCGTCCTTCTGCGCAATCCTAGGAACGACTTTGATGGCCTCCACATTGGTGAATTCTCCAATGGTATTGTCGGAGGTTAGGCCCTGTTCCAAAGTGATTCGCACAAGGTGCTTGTATTCTTTTCTCTTTAAGTACGTTTCGTAGAAATCATTGCTGATAGGTACTGCCGGGAACTGTTGGTTCAGTTCTCTTTCCAGGAAGTTGAACCTAGTGGTATGGGCAAAAGCCCTTCTCTGCAAGGTTTTGATGCTGTCCTGGTATTGCACCTGCAAAGCAAGGATCTTCTCGTTCTTTTGGATGCGTTCCTGGTCAATCCTGAACTTCTCTTGGTTTAGTCGTTCTTGCTCCCTTGCGAAATCATAGATTTCCTGGCGCTCGATCTTATTGGCTACAGCCGAGAGAGAAGCCTTGACTTCCTCGTCAAATAGTTTGGACTCCTTGATGAAGGATTCCCGCACAAAATAATATTGCATTGCCATTACGCCGATCAGCGCGATGGACATGAGCCAAATAATCAATGCAATACTTCTTTTTTTCATTTGTTACAAAAGTAATAAGGGAAAACAGCTAATTTTCTCATTTAACACAATTTAACAGCAAGTTTTTAGCTTTTTTAGCAGAATAGGATTTCTTTTGTTATAGAATAATGACTTAAGATACTGATTATGAAAAATTTCATCTTGATTTCCTTCATATTCTTGATTTGGGCAATTCCTTCTTCTGCTCAAAATAATCAAAATATTCAAAAAAAGAAACCATTAGATTTTAAGGTTGACCTTAATCCCAAGGATAGTTTAAAGCAGTTCAGGATCCCCTTGTTGGATTCCATGAATAAATCGATAGAGATTCCGAATGCCTATAAGGGTAAAAGACAGGGGCATCTGATTGCACCCAATAATGTGCAAAAGGAGCATGATGATACCATAATCTTGGAGAAAAAACTGTCAGGTGAGGGGTCGGTGAAGATGCCGGGGACAAAGAAACTGGACGAGCATTCCATGATTGCCAAACAGGATACAGCGACCGTCAAGTCGCCAATAATCAAGAGATAGCTTGAAAATAGACGATACAAAAAAAGAGCCTCATTGAGGCTCTTTTTTTGTATCGTCCTGTAATTATCTTACTTCAGAAACACGGATGGTGTTTGTTCTGCCCTTCTCATGAAGAGGGGTAGAAGAAGTGTTGATTACGATCTGACCAGGTTCTACCAAGTGACGTTCTCTCAATAAGCCGTTTACATCTTGGATAGTACCATCAGTAGATTCATATTTTTCGTAAATGAATGCCTTCACACCCCAGCATAAGCTAAGCGTGCGCAACAAGGTTTTGTTACCCGTGAACACATAGATATCTGCATCGGGACGGTAGCTGGAGATTTCCATGGCAGTATAGCCAGAAGAAGTCATGACAGCGATTGCTGAAGCATGGGTTTTCTCAGCCAAGAAGATCGATGAACTACAGATTGCATCTGGAATACGCGTTACTGGAACAGTACCTAACTGCTCTTTTTCGCTGTAGTATGGATATGAAGTTGCTTCAACATGGGTGATCACTTTCGCCATAGTCTCGATTACGATCTCTGGGAATTCACCAACTGAAGTTTCACCACTCAACATCACAGCATCAGCACCATCGATTACAGAGTTAGCAACGTCATTCACCTCCGCACGTGTTGGGCGTGGGGTAGTGATCATACTTTCCAACATCTGTGTTGCAATGATTACCGGTTTTGAAAGGTTACGACATTTTTGAGCAATGATTTTTTGAAGTCCTGGTACTTCTTCCATTGGAAGTTCAACACCTAGGTCTCCACGAGCAACCATGATCGCATCGGTAGCTTCGATAATGCTGTCGATATTGTCAATAGCCTCCGGTTTTTCGATCTTAGCGATCACCTTAGCATGTGAACCTTTTTTCTTGATGATTTCCTTACATTGTTTGATGTCTTCAGCCGAACGCACGAATGACATGGCAATCCAGTCAGCACCGTGGTCAAGAGCGAAGTTCAAGTTGTCTAGATCCTCTTCCGTTAATGAAGGGATAGAAACTTTTGTATTAGGAAGGTTTACACCTTTTCTAGAAGTCAAGATACCTCCGTGAACTACCTCACAAGTTACTGTGTCCAAGTGATTTGTTGAAAGAACGCGCAATTGCAGTTTACCATCATCCAATAGGATGATTTCTTCTTCTTTTACGTCGTTAGGGAAGTTGTCATAAGTGATGTAGATTTTCTTTTCGTCACCGATAAGTTCGTGCGTAGTCATTTCTACCGTGCTTCCGTTGACAAGGATGGCACCACCTTCTTTCATTTTTCCGATACGGATTTTAGGACCTTGAAGATCGGCTAAAATACCTACGTTGAAAGGGTGTTCTTGGTTGATTTCGTTGATTGTGTTGATTACCTTTAAGTGATCTTCCTGAGAACCGTGTGAGAAGTTAAGGCGACATACGTCTACCCCTTTTGCAATCATACGGGTTAAAACATCTTTTTTTGAAGAAGCCGGACCTAGTGTGGCAACAATTTTGGTCCGCTTTTTTAGTTTATCCATTTAAATTAAATTTTAAATTTATATTCTCTATTAAGTCTTTTCCTGCTTTATTCTCCCCTTAAAGCAGATGATTAGGTTTATGTGTATAAGTTACACTATCTTAATAATCCGCTAAAATATCAGATTTTCTTTAGATTTCAATATTGTTGGGTCTATTTCTTTTACTAAAAGAACTTCCGGAATAGACTTAATGTTTTCTAAAAGAGCATCTAAATCCTCCTCGTCGATAAAATGTTTGATCATCAGGAAGTAATCAAAGCTACTAATTTCAGGTATTAACGCGGCACCTTCGACTGAGCGGTTGCTCAGTAAATAGAATTCAAATTCGAAAGTTTGGTTATGGTACCTGAAGATGTTGTAGTGGTTTTTTACGACGGGTTTGTTTTTCTTGGATTCAAAAAGAATGTGATAATCCAGTTCGTCCTTGGGTTTTTCCTTGTTGTGGCCGTTATGGTCCGTGTAATCTTCCTTCCCGTAGACCAGCTGGAGTCCGGTATGCTTGTTGATAAAGTGGCAAAGTCGATAATCTCTCAAAACCGAACTGATCCCAATCAGGACAAAATCGAGTTCTAGGTCAAAGTCAGTTTCGAGTTTAAAGGTTATTTTGCTCAAGTCAATTTGTTTTGATGATTTACAAAATTACGTTTTTACTGCATTTAAGTTTGAAGGTTAAGTAAAAATATCATTAAATATGCATTAAGTTTGTAAAACTTTATTTGTTTTAGTATTATTGGATTAAGGTTAATTAATAAGGTATTAAAAACTTTATTTAGGATGACTTTGTTCTTTATTTAATTTCAAAAGTCAAAAAGATTTGATTTTTGGGAATATTTATTTTTTCTTTGCACAGATTTATTAAACAATTAAACTAGAAAATCATGTCAGATATCGCATCAAGAGTAAAAGCAATTATCGTAGAAAAGTTAGGTGTAGACGAAAATGAAGTGACACCAGAGGCTTCTTTCACGAATGATTTAGGTGCAGACTCACTTGATACAGTTGAGTTGATCATGGAATTCGAGAAAGAATTCAACGTTGCAATTCCTGATGACCAAGCTGAAAACATCAGTACTGTAGGACAAGCAATCGCTTACTTAGAAAAAAACGTTAACTAACTAATTTTATTAGGCCAAACATCATAAATGGAGCTTAAGAGAGTAGTTGTAACAGGATTAGGCGCACTTACACCTATTGGTAATTCCGTTTCAGAATACTGGGATGGATTAATAAACGGTGTAAGTGGAGCCGCTCCTATCACGCACTTTGATGCGTCAAAATTCAAAACACAGTTTGCCTGCGAAGTCAAAGGTTTTGATCCGCACGTCTATATGGACCGTAAAGAAGCCCGTAAGATGGATCCCTTTGTCCAATATGCTATTGCATCTACCGATGAAGCAGTAAAAGACGCAGGTTTAGATTTCGATAAATTAGACAGGACGCGAATTGGTGTAATTTGGGGCTCTGGAATTGGTGGATTAACAACTTTCACTGAGGAAGTTGCGCAATTCTCCAAAGGGGATGGAACGCCTAGGTTCAATCCTTTCTTTATTCCCAAGATGCTTATCGATTTAGCGCCTGGCCATATTTCTATGCGCCATGGATTGCAAGGTCCAAACTTCTCGTCAGTTTCTGCTTGTGCCTCGGCTACCAATGCAATGATCGATGCCTTCACTTACATCCGTTCGGGAAGGTCTGACATTATTATCACCGGTGGTTCCGAAGCGACAATCAATGAAGCTGGAATCGGAGGTTTCAATGCGATGCACGCGCTTTCTACCAGGAACGACGATCCTAAGACAGCATCTCGTCCATTCGATAAAGATCGTGATGGATTTGTGTCTGGCGAAGGTTCCGGAGCAATTGTGTTGGAAAGCTTAGAGCATGCATTAGCGCGTGGAGCGAAAATTTACGCTGAGGTTGTAGGTGGTGGAATGAGTGCAGATGCATACCATATCACTGCTTCTCACCCGGAAGGATTGGGAGCTAAATTAGCCATGACAATGGCAATCAAGGATGCTGGAATGGATTTCTCTGATATTGATTACATCAATGTCCATGGAACTTCAACTCCAGTGGGAGATGTTAGTGAAACCAAAGCTATCGTTGACCTATTCGGTGAACATGCTTATAATCTGAATATCAGTTCTACCAAATCCATGACTGGTCACCTTCTAGGTGCAGCAGGTGCGGTTGAAGCTATTGCCTCTATCTTGGCAGTCAAAAACGATATTGTACCTCCAACGATCAATCACTTCACGGATGATCCTGAAATTGACAGCAAACTGAACTTTACGTTCAACACAGCACAAAAAAGAGTTGTAAATGCTGCCTTGAGTAATACCTTCGGTTTCGGAGGCCATAATGCAACAATTATTGTGAAAAAGTATAATGGTTAGAATGTATTCATTTTCACCATGCTAAACATTTAAATAGGTAGTTGCATTTTTCAACTACCTATTTGTTATTTATAGTTACCATGCCTATCACACAGGTCTATAATCTATATCTGTCTCCAAATCGAAATTACGTTCGAAAACTAAAGAACTTGCTTGGTTTCGTACCTGGCAATGTACGCCTTTACCAAATGGCCTTCAGACATAAGTCTGTTGCGGTCATGATCAAGGATGGCGTCAAGAACAGTAACGAGCGTTTGGAATTTCTAGGCGATGCGGTTTTAGGATCGGTGGTGGCTGAATTGCTCTTCAAGCTCTATCCTTACAAGGATGAGGGATTCTTGACCGAGATGCGCTCAAAGATCGTATCCAGGGCAAACCTGAACCAACTTTCCCGTAAGTTAGGTTTTAACGAGATGATTGAGTTCGATGCTCGAATGATCAGTTATCCCAACAAACAAGGATCTCTTCTCGGGGATGCCTTTGAAGCCTTGGTCGGTGCTGTCTATCTGGACAAAGGTTACACCTTTACTAGGGAATTCCTTTTGTCCCGCATTATCAAACCGCATGTCGATATTCAAACGCTTGAAGTGACCGAAACAAACTTCAAAAGCCGCTTGATCGAATGGTGCCAACACAACAACAAAGAAATCAGCTTTATGCAGGTGGATAACCCAGAGGGCGAGTCCAATAAGATGTTTTCTGTGGTAGCTGTCGTTGATGGCGAGGAATGTGGCCTTGGCCGTGACTTCAATAAAAAGAGCGCCGAAAAGATTGCTGCAGAACGCGCTTGCGAATATTTGAAGATATTCGAAGAATAGTATAGAGATCTGAGATATCAGATTTGAGATACTAAATCTAATAAGCCATTTGTTTCCATCATTCTTATTGATTTAACCTTTTTAATAAATAAAGCTTCGAACAGTTCCTGAGAAGGTTAATATCTCTATACTCAAATCTCAAATCTCCCATCCATTATTTCATGTCTAATGTCTATCTTTGCGGTTATGGCATCAATTAAACCATCTTTAGCAAAGGGTACTCGTGATTTTTCGCCCCTTGAAATGGATAAGCGTAATCATATTTTCAACACGTTAAAATCTATTTTCAGGAAATACGGATATTCCGAGATCCAGACCCCTTCATTCGAGAATTTAAGTACCTTGACAGGTAAGTATGGTGATGAAGGCGACAAATTGATTTTCAAGATCTTGAATTCAGGTGATTATATGAGCAAAGCTCCAGCAGATCTGTTGGAAGCCAAAAACTCTACCAGCTTGATTTCACATATATCTGAAAAAGCTTTGCGCTATGATCTGACCGTACCGTTTGCCCGTTATGTGGTGATGCATCAAAACGATATTGCACTTCCTTTCAAAAGATTCCAGATCCAACCAGTTTGGCGTGCCGACCGTCCGCAAAGAGGTCGTTACAGAGAGTTCTACCAATGCGATGTGGATGTGGTAGGTTCTAGTTCTTTGTTGAACGAGGCAGAATTTATCCTGATCTATAATGAGGCCTTGGCGAAACTGGGCCTGAAGGATTTCAACATAAAACTTAACAATAGAAAGATCCTTTCAGGAATTGCCGAAGTGGTTGGGAAACCTGAGCTGATCGTGGATATGACGGTAGCCATTGACAAACTAGACAAGATCGGTTTGGATGGGGTGAACAAAGAATTGCTTGAACGAGGATTCACGGATGAGGATTTAGCGGTCCTAAAACCGATCATCGAATTGCAAGGTTCCAATGCCGATAAACTAGCATCCATGAAGTCCGTGCTTTCAAATACAGAAGTCGGAATGAAAGGGATCGCTGAACTTGAGGAAGTTTTTGAATACCTGAATAAATTTGGTCGCGCAGATCTACTTGAAAAGATCGTCGAGGTGGATATCACCTTGGCCAGAGGTTTGAACTACTACACAGGTTGTATTTTTGAGGTAAAGACCAATGAGGTACAAATGGGAAGCATCGGAGGCGGTGGTCGCTATGATGACCTTACTGGGATGTTCGGGCTGAAAGACTTAACAGGGGTAGGGGTTTCATTCGGAGCAGACCGTATCTACGATGTCTTGGAAGAATTAAATCTTTTCCCACAAGCAGGGTCAGCGAGTACAAAACTGCTGATCGTTAATTTCGAAGAGTCCTTAGAAGGCTATACCTTGCCTTTGTTGTATAGATTGAGAGAAGCAGGCGTAGCCGTGGAACTCTATCCGGCAGCAGTGAAGTTAAAGAAACAGATGAGTTATGCTGATTCCAAGGGGATCCCTTATGTCCTTTTGGTAGGAGATGAGGAAGCGGGATCAGGTCAGTTGTCCTTGAAGAACATGGAAAGCGGTGTTCAGGAAAAATTGACCATCGAAGAGTTAATAGAAAAATTGAAATAATAGAAGCGGTCCTCAGAGACCGCTTTTTTTGTGCCTTTTATTTTAGCGCCAGAAACTACAGCGGCGGATAGTCCGTTATGAACCCCATATATTCATTCTTGCCAATGTTTTAGTCTGTTCCATATTGGAGGAGGAGTTGCTGAGCGAGCTGCGGATTGTGGTATTATTTTGACATAATCCGTATAAAACAGTGAAATGTAAACTAAAAATTATCAAAAATCTCGTTAATATTGATTAAATTTGTGGTCAGTTTAGTAAAGAAATTCAATACTTAGAAATGAGTTCAACACCTATAACAAAAGAAACCTACCTAGAGTGGTATGAATCCATGCTGCTCATGCGCAAATTTGAAGAGAAATCTGGACAGCTTTATGGACAGCAAAAGATTCGTGGATTTTGTCACCTATACATTGGTCAAGAAGCCGTAGTAGCGGGTACCATGTCAGTGATCAAACCAGAAGATTCTTTGATTACAGCATATCGTGACCATGCCCATGCCTTGGCAAAGGGAGTGTCTGCAGATGCTTGTATGGCCGAATTGTTTGGTAAAGTTACAGGCTGTTCAAAAGGTAAAGGCGGCTCGATGCACTTCTTCTCCAAAGAACATAAGTTCATGGGAGGACACGGTATCGTAGGAGGTCAGATTCCTTTAGGTGCAGGTATTGCTTTTGCAGAGAAATATTTAGGAACAGACAATGTAAACATCTGTTATATGGGTGACGGTGCTGTACGTCAAGGTGCTTTCAACGAGACCTTGAATATGGCGATGTTATGGAAATTACCTGTGATTTTCGTTTGTGAAAACAACGGATACGCGATGGGAACTTCTGTAAAACGTACTACAAACATGCAGGATATCTACAAAATGGGTCTTGGATTTGATATGCCAAGTGCACCTGTAGATGGTATGGATGTAGTAGCCGTTCACAACGCTATGGACGAAGCCGTTCAACGTGCTCGTGCAGGTGAAGGCCCAACTTTCTTAGAGATCCGTACTTACCGTTACAAAGGACACTCGATGTCTGACCCAGCGAAATACCGTACCAAGGAAGAGTTAGAAGAATACAAAGAAAGAGATCCAATTATTGCTGTAAAGCATGCTATTGTTGAGAATAAATATGCTGATCAAGCTTGGTTTGATGAAGTAGAAGCAAAAGTGAAGAAAATCGTAGATGAATCAGTGAAATTTGCTGAGGAGTCTCCATACCCAGATGCTTCTGACATCTACAAAGACGTTTATGTACAAGAGGACTATCCTTTTGTCATGGATTAATTAATGATAATTACTTTAACTAAAATAGAACATTCCTAAACGATGGCTGAAGTAGTAAGAATGCCAAAAATGAGCGACACCATGACTGAAGGTGTAATCGCTAAATGGCACAAAAAAGTTGGTGATAAAGTAAACTCAGGAGACCTTATTGCAGAGGTTGAAACTGACAAAGCGACAATGGACTTCGAATCATACCAAGAAGGTACCTTGTTGTATATCGGCCCTAAAGAGGGAGATGCAGTTCCAATTGATTCTGTAATTGCGGTGTTAGGTGAAGAAGGTGAAGATTACGAGTCTCTGATCAAAGGAGATGGTGCTGCTGCTGAGAAGAAAGAAGAGCCAAAAGAAGAATCCAAAAAAGAAACTAAAGAAGATAAAACTGAAGAAGCTGCTCCAGCTGATTCAGGAAGCAATGTAACGGCAGAAGACTTAGGTGTTACTGTTATTACCATGCCTTTATTGAGTGATACCATGACTGAAGGGGTGATCGCTCAATGGAACTTCAAAGTAGGGGATACCATTAAATCAGACGATGCTATTGCTGACGTAGAAACTGATAAAGCGACTATGGAAGTTACGGCTTATGCTGATGGTACCTTGTTATATGTTGGTCTAGAAGCTGGACAAGCTGCGAAAGTAAATGATATCATTGCGATCGTAGGTCCTGCAGGAACCGATGTAACGCCTTTGTTGAACCAAAAATCTTCAGCAGGTACAAAATCTGAATCTAAGAAAGAAGAAGAAAAACCAGCTGTTCAAGAAAGCAAGTCTGATGCACCTGTTGCTGCGTCCTCTTCATCAAGTGATTCAAGAATCAAAGCTTCTCCTTTAGCTAAGAAAATTGCTAAGGAAAAAGGAATTGACTTGAGCCAAGTGAAAGGTTCTGCTGAAAACGGACGTATCGTAAGAAAAGACGTTGAAAACTTCAAACCATCTGCAGCTCCTGCTGCTGCGGCTTCCACTGCGCCAGCTGCCGAGTCTGAAGCTAAAACAATCAGCTTACCTCAATTTGTTGGTGAAGAGCGTTTCACTGAGAAACCTGTTAACCAAATGCGTAAAACGATTGCTCGCAGATTGTCTGAGTCATTGTTCACTGCTCCACACTTCTACCTGACCATCAGTGTAGATATGGACAATGCAATGGCGGCACGCGCGCAGATCAATGAGGTAGCTCCAGTGAAAGTTTCATTCAACGATATCGTTGTTAAAGCGGTAGCCGTTGCCTTGAAACAACACCCTAACGTGAACTCATCTTGGTTAGGTGATAAGATCCGTTACAACGAACATACAAACATTGGTGTAGCCATGGCTGTAGAAGATGGTCTATTGGTTCCAGTTGTTCGCTTTGCTGACGGTAAATCACTATCCCATATCTCTGCTGAAGTGAAAGACTTTGCACAAAAAGCAAAAGCTAAAAAACTACAGCCTTCTGATTGGGAAGGATCCACTTTCACTGTTTCTAACTTAGGTATGTTTGGTATCGATGAATTCACATCGATCATCAACTCTCCTGATGGCGCTATCCTTTCGGTAGGTGCTATCCAACAAGTTCCGGTTGTGAAAAACGGAGCAGTTGTTCCTGGAAACATCATGAAGTTGACATTAGGTTGTGACCACCGCGTAGTCGATGGTGCTACTGGTGCTCAATTCCTTCAGACTTTAAAAGGACTTATCGAAGCTCCGATCCGTTTATTAGCGTAATCGAAGCATCCATAAAAAACACAAAAGCCAGCAGATCTTGCTGGCTTTTGTGTTTAAAGACCCTTTCATCATTCAGGACATACCTCCTAAAATGCCCTTCCTTATTTTTTACCGAATTGCAATAAGTGAAATATTGAACCGTTTACTAATTATCAGGAATTAATATCGATAATGGGGCAATACTTTAATGTAACTATAGTTTTATCAAAAGAAAGCTAATTTTTATTGTAAATTGTCACAATATATAGTAATTTGTCTTGATAATCATTAGAGATTATAAGCATTAAAAGAATCAGATTAGGAGCGTGTCAATAAAAAATTTATTATTCGTATTGGGGTTGGGGACATTTGCGATGGTCTCCTGTTCTTCGCCAGAAGCAAAACAAAAAGAGATAAAAATAGATCAGGCCAAAAAAGATAGTGTAGCACTGATTTATGATTCCACAAAAGCAGATAAGCAGATTGATGCTTTCATGCAAAACCTACACAAGAAATCCGCATTTAACGGAAATGTATTGGTGGCCAAAAAAGGAAAGATTCTTTACCAGAATTCCTTTGGTTGGGCAGATTACCTTTTGAAAGATAGCCTGAACATCAATTCGCAGTTCGAGCTGGCTTCTGCGTCCAAGCCTATCACGGCATTAGGCGTGATGAAGCTGGTGCAGGAAGGAAAGCTGAAGATGGAAAATACCGTCAACGATTTCTATCCTGACTTCCCATATCCTGGGATTACCATAGCACAGCTGCTTTCCCACCGTTCAGGGTTGCCAAACTATGTTTACTTTTCGGAGGAAGCATGGCCGGACCGCAAGAAACCGATGTCCAACCAGGATGCCATGAGCCTATTGATCGAAAAGCATCCAAACCGCTACGGAGCTCCTGATGGCAGGTTCCATTACAACAACTCTAACTTCATGGTCCTAGCATCCATTATTGAAAAGGTAACGGGGAAAGACTTTGCGGTTTATATGAAGGAAAACATCTTCGATCCTGCAGGGATGAAGCATACTGCGGTCTATTCTACTGCCGTGTACGAGAAAACTCCTTCCAATGTAATGGGACATGATAAGGTATGGCGTCGTTCGGTGGTGAGAAATTATTTAGATGGTCCGGTCGGCGACAAGGGTATTTACAGTACCGTTCAGGATATGTACCTATTGGACAGGGCAATCAATGAAGGCCGTTTGGTGAATAAGACCATGCTTGATTCGATGTATATGCCTAGAAGCGATGCGAAACGCAGCCTATTCAGTTATGGTTACGGTTGGCGTACCTTTAGTCCGCCCGAAAATCCTATTGTCTATCATACGGGTTGGTGGCATGGCTTCAAGAGCCTTTACGTGCGCGACCTGAAAAACGATGTGACCATTGTTTTGTTAACAAATATGGCAAATGGCAGTTTGAATCACCTCGATGATTTGTATAAAATCTTAGAAATGCCTATTTTGAGACAAAATGCATATAACTCAAGTGGAGAATTAGTAAATTAAGAAAACCTAACAACAATATATGAAAAAGACCTTGATTTTAGGTGCGAGTACCAACCCGGCAAGATATTCGTATTTGGTTGCCAATAAATTGGCTAGAAAAGGACATCCAATCGTGAATGTTGGACGTAAAACTGGGAAAGTTGCTGGCGTAGAGATCGAACCTGCAGAGGACATTCATACTGACATAGATACGATGACCTTATATGTAGGTCCGCAAAATCAGCCTCAATACTATGATTATATCTTGAAGACCAAGCCGAAGCGTATTATTTTCAATCCAGGTGCAGAAAATGCAGAGCTAGCCGACAAAGCTAGAGCGAATGGCATTGAAGTCGTAGAAGCTTGTACTTTAGTGATGCTGAATACAGGACAATACTAATCCAGAACTTAAAGATTTATTCAAAGGACAATGATTTTTCATTGTCCTTTTTTATTGGATTTTTCTTGGTCATGGTCGGGTCTCATTCGAGGCATGTTCGGGAAATCTTGCAGTTTGCTCCGAATATTCGATCGTTATGGCTTCACTCATTTTGCCAAAATTCCGAATGTGTCCCGAACAAGGTTCAAATCAATTCCACGGAGTTTTTTGGATCCTGAAATCTTAAATAAGGATAGGCATGGAAAGCATGGGAAAGTTCCTTGAATTTAGTTCGATTTGACCCAATATGAAAACGTTGTAGTAAATAATTGTTATTTTTTGTTTTTATATCAGTATTTTGTTATTCCTAAAGAATAACAATTTATTAAAAACCGTAGATATGAAAGGCCTTTTTTCAACCTTAGCCGTTTGTTTGATTTCATTCCAGGTTTCAGTTGGGCAGGAGCATGACCTGAAACTGAGTTCCAAATTTATCGATGATCAGCTTAAGGCTTCCGCTGAACAATACCAAAATTTAGTTTCCGTGGTACCTGAGCATAAATTTCCAAAAACTTTTGAAGCTGGAAAGCAAGAATTCTCCAATTCAGGTTGGTGGTGTTCTGGATTTTACCCCGGCACCTTGCTATACCTTGGAGAAGCTACTTCGGATCCTAAACTCAAACAGGCCGGCCTTGATAAGCTGAAGGACCTGGAAAAAGAACAGTTCAATAAAGGGACCCATGATTTAGGGTTTATGCTATTCTGTAGTTTTGGAAATGCCTTGCGATTGACTGGTGACAGTAGCAAATACCAGCCGATCCTGAAAAATGGAGCTGAATCATTGAGCAGCCGCTTTAACCCGACGACCAAGACCATCCGTTCCTGGGACCATAATGTATGGAAATTCCCCGTGATCATTGACAACATGATGAACCTGGAGTTCCTGATGCAGATGGCAAAGACCACCGGCAACAAGAAATATTCCGATATAGCGATCACCCATGCGAACAGCACCATAAAGAACCATTTCCGTAAGGATAACAGTTCATACCATGTGATCGATTATGATCCTCAGACAGGATCGGTGCTTGCCAAGCAAACCGCACAGGGCGCAGCTGATGAGTCCGCGTGGGCGAGGGGACAGGCTTGGGGGCTGTATGGCTATACGATGATGTACAGGGAAACCAAGGATAAGGCCTATTTGGACCAGGCAAAAAAGATTGCGGATTATATGTTGAAGAGCCCTAACCTTCCGGAAGACCTGGTTCCGTATTGGGATTTTGATAAGGATAAGATTCCTGCAAACGATAAGACCTATTCCCGGAGAAGCCTAAGGGATGCCTCAGCTGCCGCTATCACTGCATCGGCATTGATCGAGCTCTCCCAATATACCAAGGGCAAAGAATCCACAACGTATCTGCGAAAGGCCGAAGGCATGCTTAAAAGTTTGTCTTCAAGCGCATATTTTGCGAAGAAAGGCACAAATGGAGGCTACTTATTGGAACATAGCGTAGGGGCATTGCCATTGGATTCGGAGGTTGATGTACCCTTGACCTATGCCGACTATTATTATGTAGAAGCCTTGGTTCGGTATCAACGACTTTTGGATGGAGGCCCTGCCATAAAAATATAAAAAGCGGAAGATTTGGAGCCCCGGGAAAAAACCGGGGCTATTTTTTTTAAAAATAATTGACTAACTGTTTGATAGTTATAAAATTGTTTGTACTTTTGCAGTCCCTAAATGGGGAATTGTGTCTTGAGCGAAGCCCTACTGCTTCGATGGACGTTTAATTAATTAATTTATAACATGTCAGGAATTATTGGTAAAAAAGTAGGAATGACCAGCCTGTTCAATGCTGAAGGGAAGAATATCCCTTGTACAGTAATCGAGGCTGGGCCGTGCGTGGTTACGCAGATACGTACGGAAGAGAAGGATGGTTATTCGGCAGTTCAACTTGGCTTTGATGAAGCGAAGGAAAAGAACACGACGGCTCCTCTAAAAGGACATTTTGCAAAGGCAGGAGTTAGTCCTAAGCGTAAACTAGTTGAATTCAAAACTTTCACAGATGAGAAGCAACTAGGAGACATCGTTGATGTTACTTTATTTGAAGAAGGTGAGTACGTAGATGTAGTCGGTACTTCAAAAGGTAAAGGATTTCAAGGTGTAATGAAGCGTCATGGCTTTGGTGGTGTAGGTGGTGCGACTCACGGTCAGCACAACAGACTACGTGCACCGGGTTCATTGGGAGCTTCATCTTGGCCTTCAAGAGTATTCAAAGGAATGCGTATGGCGGGTCGTACAGGTGGCGAGAGAGTAAAAGTTCAAAACTTACAGATTTTGAAAGTTTACGCAGAACAAAACCTAATTGTTGTTAGTGGTTCCGTACCAGGAGCTAAGGGTTCATATGTAATCGTAGACAAATAGTAGAGATGGAAGTTAAAGTATTAAATTTATCAGGAAAAGAAACAGGTGCCAAGGTGCAACTTCCTGAGTCAGTATTCGGTGTAAAGCCAAGCGACCATGCGATCTATTTAGATGTGAAACAATACTTAGCGAACCAACGCCAAGGTACACACAAATCAAAACAACGTAATGAGATCGCGGGATCAACTCGTAAATTACACAAACAAAAAGGAACAGGTGGTGCTCGTGCGGGTTCTATCAAATCTCCATTGTTTAACGGTGGTGGTCGTGTATTCGGTCCTCAACCTCGTGACTATAGCTTCAAATTGAACAAAAAATTAAAGCAATTAGCACGTAAATCGGCATTATCTTACAAAGCACAAGAGAACAATGTTGTGGTATTGGATGAAGTTAACTTCGATTCAATCAAAACTAAGAACTACGTTGCTTTAGTTAATGCGTTAAACCTTGCTGACGAGAAAACCTTATTGGTATTGCCAGCATACAATAACAATGTTTATTTATCAAGCAGAAACTTGAAGAAAGCAAAAGTTATCGTAGCATCAGATTTGAATACATATGATGTATTGAACGCTACGAAATTATTGTTAACTGCTGATTCTGTTAAAACTTTGGAGGAAGCATTCGCTAAATAATATGGAGATTATCAAAAAACCTATTTTAACTGAGAAAGCTTCATTGTTAACGGAGAAATTAAACCGTTACGCTTTCAAAGTAGATCATAGAGCAAACAAGATTCAAATCAAAGCTGCAGTAGAGCAAATGTTTGGTGTTACTGTATTAGCAGTAAACACAGCAGTTGTTGCTGGTAAGGCAAAAAGCCGTTACACGAAAGCAGGATTTGTATCCGGAAGAAGCCCTAAATATAAAAAGGCCATCATTACAGTTAAAGATGGTGAAACTATTGACTTTTACAGTACACTATAATAAGAAATGGCAGTTAAAAGATTCAAACCGGTTACCCCTGGTACTCGCTTCAGAGTAGGTGCTGATTATTCAGACGTTACAACTAACGTACCTGAGAAATCATTAGTAGTTAGCATCAAGAAATCAGGTGGTCGTAATAACTCCGGTAAAATGACTATGCGTTACATCGGTGGGGGACACAAAAAATCATACCGATTAATAGATTTCAAACGCGATAAAAAAGATATCCCTGCAAAAGTTGCTACCATTGAGTACGATCCAAATCGTACTGCACGTATTGCTTTATTGCACTACGCAGATGGAGAGAAACGTTACATCATTGCACCAGCTGGATTAACAGTAGGTCAGACTGTGATTGCAGGCGAATCAGTAGCCCCAGAAGTAGGTAATACTATGCCATTGGCAAACATCCCATTGGGTTCGATCATCCACAACATTGAGTTGAATCCAGGACAAGGTGGTTCCATTGCTCGTTCAGCAGGTACCTATGCACAATTGTCTGCACGTGATGGTAAGTATGCTATTATCAAATTGCCTTCAGGCGAGACTCGTATGATTTTATTGACATGTGTTGCTACGATCGGTTCGGTATCGAACGCAGAGAAAGCAAACCAAGTATTGGGTAAAGCAGGTCGTAAACGTTGGTTAGGTCGTCGTCCTAGAGTTCGTGGTGTTGCGATGAACCCGGTTGATCACCCTATGGGAGGTGGTGAAGGACGTTCATCAGGAGGTCACCCACGCTCACGCACAGGTGTATTAGCTAAAGGCTACAAAACACGCTACAAGAAGAAAACATCGAATCGTTACATCATTGAGAGAAGGAAAAAATAATGGCTCGTTCAATTAAAAAAGGTCCTTATATCGATCACAACTTAGAAAGAAAAGTTCTTTCTATGAATGAAACAAACAAGAAATCAGTAATCAAAACTTGGTCTCGTAGATCAATGATTTCACCTGATTTTGTTGGTCATACCTTCGCAGTGCACAACGGGAATAAATTCATTCCGGTTTATGTAACAGAAAATATGGTTGGTCACAAGCTTGGTGAATTTGCGCCTACGCGTACTTTCAGAGGCCACGCAGAAAAGAAAAAATAATAGGTAATGGAAGCAACAAAAAAACTCAAAAAGTCTGTTTTAATTAAGCAGCGCAAGGAGCAGGCAAAAGCTCAAGTAGGAGGAGCTTCTACTGCCAAGTTATTGAATTGCCCTACTTCACCTCGTAAGATGCGTCTAGTAGTGGATCTTATCCGTGGACAGAAAGTAGAGAACGCACTTTACATCCTTAAACATTCCGGAAAAGAAGCTTCAATCCGCGTTGAGAAATTATTATTATCAGCGATCAAGAACTGGGAAGCTCACAACGAAGGTTCTTCCGTAGAAGACGGTGGATTGTTTGTTAAGGAAGTATCTGTAGGTGGCGGTCGTCAATTGAAGAGATTACGTCCAGCACCACAAGGTCGTGGCTATAGAATTCGCAAGCGTTCAAACCATGTAACTTTGGTAGTAGACAGTATTAATAACGTTAACAACTAATTATATTAAGAATGGGACAAAAAGCAAATCCAATAGGTAGCAGATTAGGAATCATCAAAGGATGGGATTCTAATTGGTTCGGAGGCAACAACTATTCTGATAAGTTGGTTGAGGACGAAAAAATAAGAAAATATCTTTCTGTACGTATCGCAAAAGGCGGTGTAGCAAAAGTTGTTATTGAGAGAACGTTGAAACGTATCACTGTAACGATCCATACTGCACGTCCAGGAATCGTAATTGGTAAAGGTGGTCAAGAAGTTGATAAGATCAAAGAAGAGTTAAAGAAATTAACTAAGAAAGATGTTCAGATCAACATTTTTGAGATCAAACGCCCAGAATTAGACGCAAAACTAGTTGCAGAAGGCATTGCTAAGCAATTAGAGGCACGTATTTCATTCCGTCGTGCAATGAAGACTGCGATTGCATCTACAATGCGTATGGGAGCAGAAGGTATCAAGGTAATGTGTTCAGGTCGTTTAGGTGGTGCTGAGATGGCACGTACTGAGCAGTACAAAGAGGGAAGAACTCCTTTACACACATTGCGTGCAGATATCGATTATGCATTAGCAGAAGCATTGACAACTTACGGTAAGATTGGCGTAAAAGTTTGGATCTGTAAAGGTGAAGTTTACGGTAAGAGAGATTTATCTCCAAACATTGGTCAAGCATCAGGCGTAAAATCACGTGGTGGCAACGAAGGTGGTGATAACAACAACCGTCGTGACAACCGTGGAGGTCGCGGTGGAAACCGTGGCGGACGCCGTGACAACAACCGTGGAGGTAAAAGAGATTAATTAATAACAAGATTTAGATTATCTGTTCAACAGATTTAAAAAAATACGAACATGTTACAGCCAAAAAGAACGAAGTTCAGAAAGATGCAGAAAGGCCGCATGAAAGGTAATGCCACTCGTGGAGCGGAATTAGCTTTCGGATCTTTCGGTATCAAATCAATGGAACCAGCATGGATCACAAGCCGTCAGATTGAGGCAGCTCGTATTGCGGTAACACGTTATATGAAGCGTGAAGGACAAGTTTGGATCCGCATTTTCCCTGACAAACCTGTTACCAAGAAACCTGCAGAGGTACGTATGGGTAAAGGTAAGGGTGCTCCAGAATATTGGGTAGCCGTAGTGCGCCCAGGCCGTATGTTATTTGAGGCAGAAGGCGTTCCATTGGAAATCGCTAAAGAAGCATTACGCTTAGCTGCACAAAAATTACCGGTTCAAACGAAATTTGTGATACGTAGAGATTACGTTGAAGCATAATAATCGTCGGTAATGTCAAGAGTTCAGCCTTACTGCCGTTACCAGTAAGGCCGCTTAACACTCGAGATAACCCGGCACAACAAATTGAAAAATGAAAAATTCAGAAATCGTAGAATTATCAACTGAGGATTTAACAGCTCGTCTTGCTGAAGAGAAAGCTGCCTTGAACAAATTGAAATTTGCACATGCTGTTTCTGCTATTGAGAATCCAAACGTGATCAAAGCAGCTCGCAAAACTATCGCTCGTATCTCTACGGAGATTTCAAAGCGTACTAATGCAGCAAAATCTGAAACAGCCGCTGAGGCATAAAATTAAAGTCGAAATGGAAAGAAATTTAAGAAAAACAAGAATCGGCTTAGTAGTTAGCAACAAGATGGACAAATCTATCGTAGTGGCTGTTGAACGTAAAGTAAAGCACCCTATTTACGGTAAATTCGTTAAGAAAACTACTAAATTTAAAGCTCATGACGAACAAAATACCTGCGGTATCGGCGATACGGTATTAATTATGGAGACACGTCCGCTGAGTAAAACTAAGAACTGGAGATTAGTAGAAATTTTAGAAAGGGCTAAATAATGGTACAACAGGAATCAAGACTAAATGTAGCTGACAACAGCGGAGCTAAAGAAGTTTTAGTAATCCGTGTGTTAGGCGGTACGCGCAAGCGTTATGCATCTATCGGTGATAAAATTGTTGTTACCGTTAAGAGCGCACTACCTTCAGGAAACGTGAAAAAAGGATCAGTTTCAAAAGCAGTTGTAGTACGTACGAAAAAAGAGATCCGTCGTAAAGATGGTTCTTACATTCGCTTCGATGACAACGCTGCAGTATTGTTAAATAATAACGATGAACCACGCGGAACACGTATCTTCGGCCCAGTTGCCAGAGAATTGCGTGAGAAACAGTTCATGAAAATTGTATCATTAGCACCGGAGGTTTTATAATTATGGCAAAGAAAACAAACAAAACTACTCACAAGATCAAGATCAAAAGTGGAGATTTAGTGAAAGTTATCGCTGGTAACTCTAAAGGTGTTCAAGGTAAAGTATTACAGGTTATTATTGAAACTAACAGAGCGGTTGTTGAAGGCGCTAACATTGTTAAGAAACACACTAAACCAAGCGCAGCTAACCCGAACGGTGGTATCATCGAGAAAGAAGCTGCAATCAACATCTCTAACTTAGCTTTAATCGATCCGAAGACAGGTAATCCTACCCGTGTTGGACGTAAAGTTAATGCAGATGGTAAAATAGTTCGTTACGCAAAAAAATCAGGGGAGGAAATTAAATAATGACTTACGTACCAAGATTAAAAGCGAAATATGCGGAAGATATCCGTACAGCGCTTAAGGAAAAATTCCAGTATAAGAGCGTTATGCAAGTTCCGAAACTGGAGAAAATCGTAGTATCACAAGGTATTGGTGCCGCTACAGCAGACAAGAAATTGATCGACAACTCAATCACCGAATTGACGACGATCACTGGTCAGCAAGCAGTTCCTACGAAATCCAAGAAAGATATCTCGAACTTCAAATTGCGTAAAGGTATGCCAATTGGTGCTCGCGTAACTTTACGTGACAACAATATGTACGAATTCTTAGATCGTTTAATCGCGGTTTCTTTACCACGTATCCGTGACTTCCGTGGAATCAACGATAAAGGATTTGATGGACATGGTAACTACAATTTGGGTATTACTGAGCAGATCATCTTCCCTGAGATCAACATTGACAAGATCAACAAGATCCAAGGTATGGATATCACTTTCGTAACTTCAGCTAAGAACGATATCGAAGCTTTAGAATTATTGAAACAATTCGGTTTACCATTCAAAAACCAAAACACGAATAACAATGGCTAAAGAAGGATTAAAAGCACGCGAAGTAAAGCGTCAGAAATTAGTAGCAAAATTTGCAGAGAAACGTGCGGCTTTAAAAGCAGCAGGTGATTATGCAGCTTTAGATAAATTACCAAAGAATGCGTCACCAGTAAGATTGCACAACCGTTGTAAATTAACTGGACGTCCAAAAGGATATATGCGTCAATTCGGTATCTCCCGTGTAACATTCCGTGAGATGGCCCTAGACGGAAAAATCCCGGGAGTGAAAAAAGCTTCTTGGTAATCAAAAAAATATAATTACTTTTGCCCGGATAAACCACGAACTGTGGTTTATCGGGTTTTTTTTGCAATGCAATATTTTAACCGATAAAAGGTCTGTGGCTTCGGTTAGTCATGGAAACCCTTATCACAATTTTATACATAATGAATACAGATCCAATAGCGGATTACCTTACCCGAGTAAGGAATGCCATCAAGGCCAACCACAGGGTTGTTGAAATTCCTGCATCGAACCTTAAAAAAGAAATCACAAAAGTTCTTTTCGACAAAGGTTACATTGCTAACTACAAATTTATTGAAGAAGGTCCTCAAGGTTCCATCAAGATTGCCTTGAAATACCATCCAATTAGCAAAGTACCGGCTATTCGCACATTGACACGTGTGAGTAAACCTGGTTTAAGAAAGTATGCAAGTGTTGACAGCATCCCTCGTGTATTAAACGGTTTAGGAATTGCGATTTTGTCTACTTCGAAAGGAGTAATGTCAGACAAAGAAGCTGCCGTACAAAACGTTGGTGGAGAGGTTTTATGTTACATTTATTAATCTAGGAAAAAGCACAGAATGTCAAGAATTGGAAAAGCGCCTATCGCTATACCTTCTGGTGTAACGGTTACAGTATCAGATAAGAATCTGGTAACTGTTAAAGGCCCTAAAGGTGAATTAACACAACAAGTAGACCGCGACATTACCGTTAAAGAAGAAGATGGTAATATCGTAGTGTCACGTTCAACAGAACAAAAGAAGCACAAAGCATTACATGGATTATACCGCGCCCTATTGAGCAATATGGTTGTAGGTGTAACCGAGGGATACAAAACTACCCAAGAACTAGTTGGTGTTGGTTACCGTGCAGCAAACACAGGTAATACGCTAGAGTTAACTTTAGGTTTCTCTCACCAGATTGTATTCGTATTGCCACAGGAAATTAAAGTAACAACAACTGCTGATAAGGGTAAGAACCCAACTATCACTTTGGAATCTATCGACAAACAATTGATCGGTCAAGTAGCGGCGAAAATCCGTAGCTTCCGTAAGCCAGAGCCATACAAAGGTAAAGGTATCAAGTTTGCAGGTGAAGTATTAAGAAGAAAAGCAGGTAAATCAGCTAAAAAATAATAACCATGGCAGGAATTAAATCAACTCGCAGAGAGCGAATCAAAAAAGGAATTAGAAAACACCTGGCTGGATCAACTGAACGTCCTCGTTTGACGGTTTTTAGAAGTAACAAAGGCATCTACGCACAGATCATCGACGATACAACTGGTAAAACAATTGCTTCGGCATCCACTTTGTCAAAAGAGTTTGCTGGATCAGGAAACAAAGTAGATCAATCGAAAGAAGTAGGTAAATTAGTTGCTGAGAAAGCGGTTGCAGCAGGAATTAGCAAAGTAGTTTTTGACCGTAATGGGTACTTATACCATGGCCGTATCAAATCATTGGCTGAAGGTGCTCGCGAAGGCGGTTTAGACTTTTAATTAAAGAAGAAAATGGCATTAAGCAATATTAAAAGAGTAAAATCAAGCGAAATCGAATTAAAAGATCGCTTAGTAAGCATCCAGCGCGTAGCCAAGGTGACCAAAGGTGGTCGTACCTTCAGTTTCTCAGCTATTGTTGTAGTTGGAGATGAGAACGGTATCGTAGGATACGGATTAGGAAAAGCTAAAGAGGTTACTGAAGCTATCACTAAAGGTATCGATGATGCAAAGAAAAACTTAGTAAAGGTTCCTATTATCAAAGGTACAGTACCTCACGAGCAATACGGTAAATATTCAGGTGGTTCAGTTTTGATCAAACCAGCTGTAAGTGGTACCGGAGTATTAGCAGGTGGTGCTATGCGTGCGGTATTGGAGTCTGCAGGCATTACAGACGTATTGGCAAAATCATTAGGATCTTCTAACCCACACAACGTGGTAAAAGCAACGATCGATGCATTAGCTAATATGCGTGACGCTTATACAGTAGCGCAAACACGTGGTGTCGATTTAAACAAAGTATTTAACGGTTAATATCATGGCAAAAATTAAAATCACCCAGATAAAGAGCGTTATCGACAGAAGCGAGCGCCAAAAGAAAACTATCGAAGCATTAGGTTTGAAAAAGATCAACCATTCGGTAGAAGTTGAAGCTACAGCAGCAATCATTGGTATGGTTCGTAAAGTGAACCACCTAGTGGCTGTAGAGTCCATTTAATAAGAATAGATGGAAAGGATACTCACTTCCTTTCCATTCTTTGTTAATAAATTTATGGAATGCTAAGGCCTGTTTAGTGAGAGCGAAGGCGTAGCACAATTTGATTAAAAATGAACTTAAGTAATCTAAAACCAGCAGCTGGTTCAATTAAAACTAAAAAACGTATTGGTCGTGGACAAGGATCTGGCCGTGGTGGTACATCAACACGTGGTCACAAAGGAGCAGGTTCCCGTTCAGGTAACTCTACGAAGATCGGTTTCGAAGGTGGTCAAATGCCTCTTCAACGTCGTGTGCCTAAATTTGGTTTTAAGAACATCAACCGTGTAGAATATGTAGGTGTTAACTTAGATGTTTTACAAGCTATCGTTGAGAAATACAGCTTAACCACTGTAGATTTCGATACTTTGAAAGAGCACGGATTAGTTTCAAAAAATGACTTGATTAAAATCTTAGGTCGTGGCGAGTTCACCGCAAAAGTAGAAGTAAAGGCCCATGCATTTTCAGCTTCAGCACAAAAAGCTATCGAAGCAGCAGGTGGTTCTATCGTTAAATTGTAATAATACATGAAGAAACTAATCACAACCTTAACCAATATATGGAAGATAGAAGAATTACGTAACCGTATTCTTAATACGTTACTATTTCTTTTAATATACCGCGTTGGTTGTCACGTGGTTTTACCAGGTGTCAATCCGGAAGCGTTGGTAGTAAACAGAGAAGGTGGTAATGACATCATGAACTTGATCAATATGTTTGCTGGGGGATCCTTCTCCCGTGCGGCGATCTTTGCTCTTGGTGTTATGCCTTATATCTCGGCATCTATCGTAGTTCAGCTATTGGGGATTGCTGTTCCTGCTTTTCAAAAGATGCAGAAAGAAGGTGAATCTGGCCGTAAGAAAATGAACAACATCACTCGTTACCTTACCGTAGCGATTACGTTGGTTCAAGCCGTAGCCTATGTGAAGACTCAAATCGGACCAGAAGCTAAGACTATTGCGGATCCAATGTTCTCCATTCTATCAGCAGTTGTTTTGACAGCGGGTACATTGTTTGTGATGTGGCTAGGTGAAAAGATTACCGATAAAGGAATTGGTAATGGTATTTCATTAATCATTATGGCTGGTATTATTGCTCAGCTTCCTGCAGGTATTACTGCAGAGTGGGCATCCAGAATGAGCCCGAGTGGTGGTGGTCCTATTCCATTGTTATTGGAGTTTGTCGCTCTGTTTTTCGTCGTGATCTTCACGATCTTGGTTGTACAAGGTGTTCGTAAGATCCCTGTGCAATACGCGAAGAAAATCGTTGGTAACAAACAGATTGGTGGTGTGCGTCAATACATTCCTTTAAAGGTAAATGCGGCGGGTGTAATGCCAATCATTTTCGCTCAGGCGATTATGTTTTTACCGATGTCGTTGACCCAGTTCTTCCCGAACGTCCAGTCAGATTTCCTGAACTCGTTGAGTAACTATACATCCGTAACGTATAACGTGGTATTTGCCTTGTTGATCATTGCATTTACCTTCTTCTATACAGCGATTATGGTGAACCCACAGCAGATGTCTGAGGACATGAAGAAGAACGGTGGTTTTATTCCGGGCATCAAGCCAGGCTATGAGACCAACTTGTTTATCGACAACGTAATATCACATATTACCTTCCCTGGTGCTGTATTTGTGGCGATCATTGCGATCTTGCCGGCAATTGCAACATTATTTGGAGTAAACAATCAATTTGCACATTTCTATGGTGGTACATCCCTATTGATCTTAGTAGGTGTTGTACTGGATACGATCCAGCAAATTGAGAGTCATTTGTTAATGCGTCATTATGATGGGTTGATGAAAACAGGCCGCGTAAAAGGTAGAAGCACTGCGACTACCGTTGAAGGCTATGATCAATCCGCATTATAATTTTGAATGTCTAAAGTATATTATAAAACAGCAGATGAAATTGAGCAAGTGCGAGAGTCAGCAAATGTACTCTCGCAGTTACTTGCTGAAATTGCAGGATTAGTAAAACCGGGCATCACGACCTTATCCCTAGATAAGTTTGCCTTTGATTTTATTAAAGATCATAAAGGGACTCCAGCTTTCTTGAACTATCAAGGCTTTCCTTATTCATTGTGTATTTCTGTGAACGACCAGGTCGTGCACGGATTTCCGAGTGACTATGTTCTGAAAGATGGGGATATCGTAACGGTTGACGGAGGGGTGAATTTGAATGGTTTTATCAGTGATTCTGCTTATACTTTTGCTGTAGGAGAGATTTCTGAAGAGGCGAAACAATTGTTGGAAGTAACAAAAGGTTCGTTGCAAGCGGGGATCGATCAAGCAATCGCAGGGAAACGTGTCGGCGATATTTCAGCTGCCGTTCAGGAATATGTCACACCATATCGCTATGGGATTGTTCGTGAATTGGTAGGACATGGAGTTGGTTTTCATTTGCACGAAAAACCTGAGGTTCCGAATTACGGGAAACGTGGTTCCGGGCCGAAATTGGAAGAAGGATTGGTAATCTGTATCGAACCGATGATCAATGCCGGTATGGCGGGGGTCAAGTTCTGGGATGATGGTTGGACAGTGAGTACAGTTGATGGAAAGCTTTCGGCACACTTTGAACAGATGGTTGCGATCAGAAAAGGTAGTCCGGACGTGCTTTTGAATTTTGACGCGATAGAGAAAGTTTTAAATAAAAAGTAGTTGGTATTCAATTATTTTATTTATCTTTGCACTCCTGTTTGCGGGTATATCATCATTTAAAATAATAGATTATATGGCTAAACAAGCCTCGATTGAGCAAGACGGCATAATCAAAGAAGCGCTTTCTAACGCGATGTTTCGCGTAGAATTAGAGAATGGGCATGAAATCATTGCACATATCTCTGGAAAAATGCGCATGCATTATATTAAAATATTACCAGGTGACAAAGTGAAGTTAGAGATGTCACCATACGACTTAACAAAAGGAAGAATTACATACCGCTATAAGTAAACGTAAGTTTCTTCAATAAAATAGCTTTTAAAAATTTACTGTAATGAAAGTTAGAGCATCAATAAAAAAACGTAGTGCGGATTGTAAGATTATCCGTCGTAAAGGAAAAGTATTTGTAATCAATAAAAAGAACCCTAAGTTCAAACAACGTCAGGGTTAATTTTAACATAATCGCTTAAAATATTATATGGCAAGGATCTCAGGTATAGATTTACCTAAAAACAAAAGAGGCATCATTGGCCTTACCTATATTTTCGGTATTGGTCGTTCTACTGCTGCTTATATCCTAGAGAAAGCAGGCATCAGTCAAGATGTAAAGGTTCAAGAATGGAATGATGATCAATTAGCAGCTATCCGTACAATCATCAATGATGAGATTAAGGTAGAAGGCGCTTTACGTTCAGAGGTTCAGTTGAACATTAAACGTTTAATGGATATTGGTTGTTACCGTGGATTACGCCACCGTAAGCACCTTCCAGTTCGTGGACAACGTACTAAGAATAACTCTCGTACCAGAAAAGGTAAACGTAAGACAGTTGCAAACAAGAAAAAAGCTACTAAATAATAAGTAAGAAATGGCTAAAAGTAAAAAAGTTACTAAAAAACGTATCGTAGTTATCGAGCCTGTAGGACAAGCTCATATCAACGCTACTTTTAACAACATCATCGTAACTTTGACTAACAATCAAGGTCAAACAATTTCATGGTCATCAGCTGGTAAAATGGGCTTTAAAGGTTCTAAAAAGAACACTCCATACGCTGCATCACAAGCTGCATCAGACTGTGGTAAAGTTGCACATGATTTAGGATTGCGTAAAGTTGAAGTTTTCGTAAAAGGTCCGGGCGCTGGACGTGAGTCAGCTATCCGTTCATTGCAAGGTATTGGTATCGACGTAACCACGATCAAGGATATTACTCCACTTCCTCACAACGGTTGTCGTCCTCCAAAACGCAGAAGAGTTTAATAACAGATTTGTTTAAGATAAGATTCGTCAGCTATAGGCTGATTGATACTTCAAACAGAATAAGAAATGGCAAGATATACAGGACCTAAGTCCAAAATAGCTCGTAAATTTAGAGAGCCAATTTTCGGCCCAGATAAGGCATTAGAAAAAAAGAATTATCCTCCAGGTCAGCACGGACCATCAAAAAGAAGAGGAAAACAATCTGAATACGCAATTCAGTTGTTAGAAAAGCAAAAAGCAAAATACACTTACGGTGTATTGGAGCGTCAATTCGCTAACTTATTTGCTAAGGCAGCAGCAAAACAAGGTGTTACCGGTGAGAACTTCTTGAAATTATTAGAAGCACGTTTAGATAACATCGTTTACCGTTTAGGCATTGCTCCTACACGTTCATCTGCTCGTCAATTAGTTTCGCACAAGCACATTACTGTTAACGGTCAAGTAGTTAACATTCCATCATACAGTATCCGTCCAGGTGATGTTATTGCAGTTCGCGAGCGTTCTCAATCATTAGAGGCGATCGTAAACTCGGTAGCTGGAAGAAAAATCAACAAATTCAGCTGGTTGGATTGGGATGCAGACAAACTTACAGGAACATTCGTTAATTTCCCTGAAAGAGCTGATATTCCAGAAAACATTAAAGAGAACTTAATTGTAGAGTTATACTCTAAATAATAATTAATAACAACATGCATTGTCATAGATGCATGTTGTTGTTTTCATAAATAGTAAATAAACTTAAAAGAACATAAATGGCAATTTTAGCATTTCAAAGACCGGATAAAGTTATCATGCAGAAATCAACTGATTTTGATGGTACCTTTGAATTTCGTCCACTAGAGCCAGGTTTTGGAGTTACTATTGGTAATGCTTTACGCCGTATTTTATTGTCCTCTTTAGAAGGATATGCAATTACGTCGGTAAGATTTTCAGGCGTGTCGCACGAATTCTCTACGATTAAAGGCGTGGTAGAAGACGTTACGGAAATCATCTTGAACTTGAAACAAGTACGTTTCAAGAAATCAGGTGAGCAAGGCGATAACGAGAAGATCTTTGTGGTTATCAATGGTCAAGATCAATTTACAGCTGGTGATATTACGAAGTTTTCCAATAATTTTACTGTATTGAATCCTGATTTGGTCATCTGTAACATGGATAGTTCAGTAACTGTAGAAGTTGAATTGTCAGTTGCAAAAGGCCGCGGATACGTTAATGCAGAGGAAAATAAAGTGGTTGATGGTCCTGTTGGAGTAATTGCGATTGACTCAATCTACACTCCAATTAAGAATGTAAAATATACCATTGAGAACTACCGTGTAGAGCAAAAGACTGACTACGAGAAATTGTTGTTAGATATCTCTACTGATGGTTCTATTCATCCAGAAGATGCTTTGAAAGAAGCAGCTAAAATCTTGATCCAACACTTTATGTTGTTCTCTGACGAAAACATGTTGTTAGAGTCTCAAACTAAAGAAGAAACTAAAGTTGTAGACGAGGAAATCTTGCATATGCGTAAGATCTTGAAAACAGAATTAGTAGACTTAGACCTTTCAGTTCGTGCATTGAACTGTTTGAAAGCTGCTGATATCCGCACTTTAGCTGAATTGGTTACATATGATGTAGCTGATATGTTGAAATTCCGCAACTTTGGTAAAAAATCATTGAGCGAAATTCAAGAGTTAGTTAAATCAAAAGGTTTATCATTTGGTATGAACCTGTCTAAATACAAATTGGACGAAGAATAATAATTAAATAATATAAGCGACCTGCTGCGTAATTCCTCCGGAGTATATGGACTACGGTTTATAGAAAAAGAACGGTACGCACAAAATCAAAACTAAAATGAGACACGGAAAAAAAGTAAATCACTTAGGCCGCACTGACAGTCACCGTAAGGCGATGTTAGCTAACATGGCGACTTCATTGATCAAACACAAACGTATTACTACGACTTTAGCAAAAGCAAAAGCGTTGCGTACTTATGTGGAGCCTTTGATTACAAAATCTAAAAACGACACTACACACTCACGTCGTACGGTATTCGCTTACTTGAAAGACAAAGATGCAGTTTCTATCTTGTTCCGCGAGATTTCAGAAAAAGTGGCATCACGTCCAGGAGGTTACACTCGTATCATTAAATTAGAGAACCGTTTGGGTGACAACGCAGAAATGGCATTTATCGAATTAGTTGATTACAACGAAATCTACGGTAAAACTGCTCAAACTGAGAAAAAATCTACTCGACGTCGTGGTTCTGCTAAAAAGAAAGCTACTGCAACAACTGAATCAAAAGAGGCAAAAGCTACTAAAGCTGGCGATGATTTAACCATTGTTGAAGGTATCGGTCCTAAGATTGCAGAAGTATTGGCAGCTGCTGGTATTGCAACTTACGCTGAATTAGCTAAAACTGATGCTGAGAAAGTTAAAGAAATCTTAACTGAAGCTGGTTCTAACTTTAACACTGCAGATCCTACTACTTGGGCTGAACAAGCACAATTAGCTGCAGATGGTAAATTTGAAGAATTAGAGAAACTTAAAGCCGAATTAGACGGTGGAAAAAAAGTTGATGAATAATCTTTAAACGAATCATAGAAAAGTCCTCTTATCCAAGAGGACTTTTTTATTTTATACGCTTTTATAGTAAGTTCAGCTATTTAATTATTTGTACATTTGAAAAACTAAACTTTAGCATATTTATTTCATTTCATGGAACTATTTAACGTTTATCCTGTTAACCCTATCAACATCGTAAAAGCACAAGGCTCTACTGTCTGGGATGAACAAGGAACTGAATATTTGGATCTATATGGAGGTCATGCTGTTATCTCCATTGGCCATACCCATCCACATTATGTGAAAAGTATCACGGATCAGTTGAATAAAATCGGGTTTTATTCCAATTCTATCATGATCCCTATTCAACAACAATTAGCGAAACAATTAGGTGAGGTTTCGGGTAAGACCGACTATACCCTGTTTCTTTGTAATTCTGGTGCTGAGGCCAATGAAAATGCCTTGAAATTAGCATCATTTCATACCGGACGAAAAAAGGTAATCGCCTTTTCAAAATCCTTCCATGGACGTACATCCTTAGCCGTAGCTGCTACCGATAATCCAGCTATCGTTGCTCCTGTAAATGAAACTGATAATGTAAAATTCTTACCTTTCAATGATGAAGAAGCACTAGAAATGGTATTCAAGGAACAGGGCGAAGAGATAGCTGCCGTAATCATTGAAGGAATTCAAGGGGTAGGAGGTATCCGTGAAGCATCGGTGCCTTTCTTGAAACTGATCCGCAGTCTGTGTGACCAATATGGATCCGTATTTATCGCGGATTCGGTTCAATGTGGATATGGAAGGACGGGAACTTTCTTCTCGCATGACTATGCCGGAATTGATGCGGATATCTATTCAATGGCAAAGGGAATGGGCAATGGTTTTCCAATAGGAGGGATTGCCATATCTCCAAAATTCAAGGCTTCGCATGGCATGTTAGGTACGACTTTCGGTGGTAACCATTTGGCATGTGCAGCAGCTGTTTCTGTATTGGATATCATCAAGCAAGATAACTTGATGGAAAATGCAGCAAAAGTAGGAAGTTATCTGATCGAAGAACTTAAGAAGTTTGATCAGGTAATGGAAGTGAGAGGTAGAGGTCTCATGATTGGGATTGAACTACCAACTGAATTGGCACATGTGAAGAAGGAATTGTTGTCAAAAAACAAGATTTTTACGGGTGAGGCGAAACCAAACGTGATTCGTCTGTTGCCTGCACTAAATATTACCAATAAGATTGCTGATCAATTTTTAACTGCTTTTGAAGAGAGATTAAAGGCATAAAAAATCAAAATAGATTAAATGAAGAAGTTTTTTTCCGTAGCAGACGTAGATAATCTGAAAGACATCGTTACAGAGGCTTTAGAAATCAAGGCTAGTCCTTATTCAAATGAAACCCTGGGGAAGCATAAAATGCTGGGTTTGGTATTTCTTAATCCAAGTTTGAGAACACGCTTGAGTACGCAAAAGGCAGGGATGAACCTTGGCATGAACGTCATGGTGATGAACATGGATAAGGATGGCTGGGCGTTGGAAACGCGCGATGGCGTGATCATGAATGGAACGACGGTGGAACATATCCGTGAAGCTGCGGCTGTAATGGGAGAGTATTGTGATATTCTTGGTCTGCGTTCATTTCCTACATTGAAAGATAAGGAAGCGGATTATTCGGAAGACCTATTCAATAAATTTATCAACTATTGCGGAGTGCCTGTAGTTTCCTTGGAAAGTGCAACGAGGCATCCATTGCAAAGTTTGACTGATTTGATCACGATTACGGAATATAAAAAAATAGATAAACCAAAGGTTGTATTGGCTTGGGCGCCGCACGTGAAGGCATTACCTCAAGCTGTTCCCAATTCTTTCTCAGAATGGATGTGCCGTGCTCAGGAAGAAGGTTTGGTAGATTTCACCATTGCTCAGCCTGCAGGCTATGAACTTTCGGAGGACTTTACTTCTGGAGCCAATATCACGACCAACCTGGATGAGGCCTTGAAAGGAGCGGATTTTGTTTATGTGAAGAACTGGTCTTCTTTTAAGGAATATGGAGAGGTTTATCCGGTCAATGAGAATTGGCTTTTGGACAATGAGAAATTGAAATTGACCAATGATGCAAAAGTGATGCACTGTTTGCCAGTGCGTAGGGATCTGGAGCTATCTTCTGAGATATTGGATGGTCCAAATTCATTGGTGATCAAGGAAGCCAGCAATAGGGTGTGGGCTGCGCAGGTAGTATTGAAAAGAATGTTGGAAGATTTGAAGGGTTAAAATTTAGGATGTCGGTATTAAATATTATCAAGATAGGCGGGAATGTCATTGACAACCCGGAACAATTAGAGGAATTTTTAGAGAAATTTTCTGCATTGCCAGGACGAAAGATCTTGGTGCATGGAGGTGGAAAGATTGCCACTCGTATGGCATCAGATATGGGCATAGAAGCCAAGATGGTGGAAGGTAGACGTATTACCGATGCTGCCATGCTGGATGTCGTGACCATGGTCTATGCTGGCCTTACCAATAAAAACCTGGTTGCTTCCCTGCAGAAATACAATTGCAATGCCATTGGATTGTGCGGTGCAGATGCGAATGTAATCAAAGCGGTAAAAAGACCGGTTAAGGAAATCGATTATGGTTTTGTAGGCGATATCCTTGCTGATTCGATTGATTCATTGGCCATCAAAAAACTATTGGAGGCGGAGTTTATTCCTGTCTTTTCAGCTATTACCCACAACGGTAATGGTCAACTATTGAATACCAATGCCGATACCATTGCGTCTTCCTTGGCTGTTGCGCTATCCAAACTATATGAAGTTTCATTGATCTATTGTTTCGATAAAAATGGTGTATTGTTGGATGTAAATGACGAGCAATCGGTAATTGAGACCATCCGTTCTGTTGATTTTGAACGATTGAAAGATAGCAAGACCATTCATGATGGAATGATCCCTAAACTATACAATGCATTTGAAGCGATTTCCAAGGGTGTCAGTAATGTCTATATCGGACATGCCAATAACCTGCACCTCTTCCAGCAGCGGAAGTTTGGAACCTGCTTGATTGCCTAAACTTAAATAAAATGAATAAGATAACAATTATTGGAGGCGGGAATATAGGGTTGTCATTGGCCAAAGGGCTGGTGAAATCTAAATATTGCAAAGCGAATGAGATTACCATCACCAGGCGCAATCTGGCGTCCTTGGCTGTGGAACAGGAAGAAGGTTTTACGGTAAGCGATTCAAACCCTGAAGCGATTCAAGGGTCTGAATTTATTGTATTGGCCATTCTCCCCCAGCAGATCAGAAAGGTGATGGACGAATTGGCTCCTGTACTGACTCCCGCTCAAACCATTATATCGGTGGTATCTGGCGTATCCTGCCAAGATATCAAGGATGTATTGGGCCAAGACAAGGTTGTTATCCGTGCAATGCCGAATACGGCTATTGCAATAGGGCAGTCCATGACATGTATTGCCACTGACAGTGCTCCTGAGGACAAAATCCAGGATGTATCGGTGATATTTGAATCGGTAGGTTCTGTCGTAGTCATCAATGAGGACTTAATGACTTCCGCGACGGCATTATGTGCTTGCGGAATCGCGTTTTTCCTGAGAAGTATCAGAGCAGCTTCACAGGGTGGTGTGGAAATTGGTTTCCATGCTCACGATGCCTTGAAAATGGCCATTCAAACGGCCAAAGGTGCTGCAGACCTGTTGCTGCAGATGGAGAGCCATCCGGAAAGTGAAATCGATAAGGTGACCTCTCCAAAAGGTTGTACCATTGCAGGATTGAACGAAATGGAACACAACGGTTTCAGTTCTGCTTTCATTAAAGGAATAAAATTGTCTGCTAAAAAAGCCGGAGGCCTATATAATGATTGATATTGCCCAACTGATTGAAGGCAGTACCTCGCTATTGAAAGGATTGATTGAAACCCAGTCATTCAGTAGGGAAGAGGATCAGACTGCTCAATTGCTTGTGGAGTATTTTCAGCAACATGGCATAGCTACGGAAAGGATAGGGAACAATGTGGTTGCCTATAACCGTTTTGAAGATCCTTCAAAACCTTATGTCCTGTTGAATTCGCATCATGATACCGTAAAACCCAACCCTGGCTATAGTAAAGATCCTTTTAAGGCTATTGTGGAAGATGGGAAGCTGTACGGCTTAGGGAGTAATGATGCCGGAGGATGTTTGGTTTCCTTGATTGCTGCATTCCGTTATTTTTATGACCATGAGGATTTGCCGTTTAACCTTTGTTTGGTAGCTTCTTCCGAAGAGGAGGTTTCTGGTAAAGGAGGTTTAGAAGAAGCCTATAAGCACATCAAACCTTGTGAGTTTGCCATTATTGGTGAACCGACCCTGTTGAATTTGGCAGTGGCGGAAAAAGGATTGATGGTTTTGGACTGTGAAGCGTCGGGTAAATCTGGTCATGCCGCTCGGGAAGAGGGTGAGAACGCGATTTATAATGCGATTGAAGACATCAATTGGTTCCGGAATTATCAATTTCCCAAACAGTCGGTGTTTTTAGGGCCGGTGAAAATGAGTGTCACCATGATAGAAGCGGGCTCACAACATAATGTGGTGCCGGCTAGCTGTAAATTTGTGGTGGATGTAAGGACTACCGATGTGTACAGTAACCTGGAAGTCTTGGAAATTATCAGACAACATGTGAAGTCTTCGGTAGAGCCACGTTCTACACGCCTGAATCCTTCTTCGATTGCAATCGATCATCCAATCGTTCAATCCGGGAAATCTTTGGGAAAAGAATTATATGGCAGTCCGACGATGAGTGATCAGGCCATATTGAATATTCCGTCCATCAAAACGGGACCTGGAGATTCGGCAAGGTCGCATACTGCGGATGAATTTATCTATTTGCAAGAAATAAATGATGGGGTTCGGTATTATATCGACCTTCTGAAAGGGATATTATAAGAAATTCTATAAAAAAAGCGGGCCATGGCCCGCTTTTTTTATCTCTAGACGGTAGTTCTAAGATAAAAATCTCCTTTTTCGACAGTTCTTATAAGGTGATTTGTCTTTTGATGCTCTCTTCTAAGGAAATAATGGTCTCTGTACGTTGAATTCCTTTCAATCCTTGGATGTCTTCATTCAAAACTTTGCGTAAATGTGAAGTGTCCTTACAGATGATCTTAGCAAACATACTATATTGACCAGTACAGTAATGTAATTCCACTACTTCTTTCACTTGTTTCAACTGTTCAACCGCATCCGAATACTGAGAACCTTTCTCTAAATAGATTCCTAAGAAGGCAGTAATGTCAAATCCAACCTTTTGAGGGTTGATAATTAAGTTAGAACCTCTGATTATTCCCAATTCTTCCATTTTTTTCATGCGAACATGGATGGTTCCTCCAGAAACTATTAGTTTTTTAGCGATTTCTGTATATGGAATTGAGGCATCTTCCATTAAAATGGATAAAATTTGAACATCTAGGTTGTCTAAATCGTAATTTGAATAGTTTTTTTCCATAAAAATGGTATTTGTGTGTTAATTTGTAATAAGTTTTTTAAAAATATCTAAAAAAATCAAATAAATTTCTATTTAATTGTTGAAAAAATTAAATTTGTCATAACAAACGAGGTAAAAAACACTAAAGTTTGTAATTACTTCCCTCAAAATAACATAGGTTTATAATTGGTTAGCGTTGAAGCTCCTCGCCCGGGGAGCTTCTTCCATATATAGGCCTTTCAAATAAATTTTTCAATTTTCTAATTTTTTCAAAAATAATAACAATTATTGTTATATTAATGTTCGAATGATAAAATTACGTCATTTTTTTTAGCATTTTTTCATTGATGTATACAACAACTATTTTTCGTACTTTAGTTTTCAGTCACAAATGCTTGTTATGAAAGAAGATGATGTAAAGATTTCGAGGAAAAAGCCAATTTTTCCGGTGGGTACGGGTTTGTTGAAATATCTAAAAGCTTATCAGCGGGATGGTAAATTGCCCATGACCTATTCTGATCTTTTGAATTTCCAAGAAACCATTCCTTCACTGGACAAGTTTGGCAATGATACGTTGTGGGAAATCCCTTTATATCCACCCCATATACAAGATACCCTGTATGACCAGCTCAAGATTGTATATGCGCAACTGAAAGCTTCCGGGAATACCAGGATTGTGCAACATAAAGTCATCGAAAAGATTGAATTCTGTGCTTTTGGTAATACCCATCCCTTCCGAATCAAAATTGTCAATAGACTGAATGATGTCTATGATTATTTCTATATCAAGCAAGCGGATGCTTCCAGGATCTATGGATTGGAGCTGGAAGAGATTGTATCTCCAAACCAAGTCAATTACCTCTATGATCGCGATACCTTGGTGGAGGAACATATTGTTGGAATTCCTGGAGATACCTTTGCTAAGACCAAGATGGACGCTCCTGATTATAACCAAACGAGAATAGCAAAAGAGTTTGTCAAGTTTAATGAGCGTTGTGTGATCTCCATGTTAGGGGACATGCGGGCCTATAATTTCGTGATGCAGATCACTCCGGATTTTGATGATTTCCAATTTAGGATCCGTGCCATTGATTTTGACCAACAATTCTATGAAGGGAACATCAAGGTGTATCTTCCGCAGTTCTTCAAGGAGAACTTACCTTTTGTCAAATTGTCCATGGACCATTTGAATGAGAAGACAGTGCTGCAGTATCAGCAAGAAGAAAGATCTTCCATTGTGCATCGGGTTCGAAGCGAAAGGCATCGTATCAAGGACCTCCGTGATGCTTCCAGTACACAACAGCTCTCAACAAAGGAAAATATTGAGAAGCTGAAAGAGGGCTATGCGAGGTATTATGAAAATGAAAATTACTTCAAATGCAAGAGTATGACCGATATTATTGAACTCAACGTCAAGAATGTCATACGGCAGGTTCAGCTCTAGCGGATTCGCTTTTGGTTATCCTTTACAAAAGCTTCCCAACCCGAATAGTTTTTTCCTCCTGTGGATTGATTTTGTTGAAAGGCATGACAGACCGCAACGGCAAGACCATCGGTAGCATCGAGGAACTCTGGAGTTTCCTTGAAGCTAAGCAGGGTCTGTAACATGGCCGCCACTTGTTCCTTACTCGCATTTCCGCTGCCTGTAACGGATTGTTTTATTTTTCGGGGGGAATACTCAAAGATTGGAATATCGGCGTTTAGGGCAGCTGCCATAGCCACTCCTTGGGCACGACCCAGCTTTAGCATGACTTGGATGTTCTTTCCGTAGAAGGGTGCCTCCAAGGCTACACAGTCTGGTTTATATTCTGCAATCAATGCGCTGGTCTTTTTGAAGATGCGTTGGAGTTTGAGGCCATGGTCATCCAGATGCCCCATTTTTATGACACCTAGCGTGATCAAGGATATTTTTTTATTCACCTCCTTCAATATTCCATAACCTAGAACTACCGTTCCAGGGTCAATTCCCAAAATAATCCTCTCTTTAGCCGGTTCTTTTTGCATATGCAATAATACGATTTTCTAAACATTGCTTTCTAAAAACGGTTATTAATTAAAAAATTATTAAAATTGTGCTTTCTTAGACAAAATTGACGAAGACACAGCGAAAATATCTCAATCTTTTGATTAAAGTAGCCATTGTTGCGCTGGCGATGTGGTTTGTTGTCAGCAAGGTGAATAATCAAAAGAACTTGAAAGAGTTTGAACACCTTATTCATCAGATCGACCCTCTTACGATCCGAATGGTATTGCTGGTTGTTGTGCTCTTAATGTTTTTCAATTGGTTTCTTGAAGTTAAAAAGTGGCAATATCTGAGTCAAAGGATAGAGACCTTAGGGCTTTGGAAGGCTATAAAATCAGTTTTTTGTGGACTTACCTGGGCAATATTCACTCCAAATCGGATTGGTGAATACGGTGGACGGGTGATGTTGTTGAAACCCGAGAATAGGGCTACTGGCGCTGTTGCGATGGGAGTAGGGTTGTTTGCTCAATTGGTTTTGACTTCGGTTTTTGGTTCTTTGAGCATCGCTTGGTTCGTAACGACCTTTTTGGAAACCCCAGCCTCAGTGGATTTTGGGGTCTGGTTAATAGCCATAATATACGCATTGGCCTTTTTGATCCTGTATTTCAATGTCTCTTGGGTTGATTATCTGGTAGGGAAAGTAAAGTTTTTGAGGAAGATCAAGCCGTTCTTTTCGGTTCTTGAAGACTTTACCGTTAAAGAATTGGCCTATGTGCTCTTGCTATCTGCTTTTCGTTTCGCCATTTTTACCTCGCAATATATAATATTGATGTTGGTCATTTTGCCAGAGCTACCGTTGGTTTCCATGGTATTGATGATTTTTATTATGTTTTTTATTCAATCTGCCGTTCCTTCCTTAGATATTTTTGACTTTAGTGTTCGTAGTTTTGTAGCCAGCAATTTGTATGCGTATATTACGACCCAAGAAATTGCAGTGATGGCCATTGTTTCCTGTGTTTGGTTTGTCAACCTCATTTTTCCGGCAATCATAGGGTCGTTTTTTGTATTTAACGTGAATTATATCAGTGATAATAAATCTTAGTTTTTTCCTATTTATCATGACCATTATCTATGTGGTATTGGTCCTTTACATGCGCAATGGCTGGATGAAGCTGCCCATGTTCCATCTGACATCCATAATGCCCCTTTCAAAAGTGACAGTAATTATCGCTGCTCGGAACGAAGAGTCAAACATTGGCAATACATTGGACTGTATTGTCGGTCAGGAATACCCTAAGGAATTGCTGGAAGTGATCGTGGTAGATGACCATTCTACGGATAGGACAGGAGAGATCGTCACGCGTTATGCAGACCGCGGGGTAAAGCTTATCACCCTAAATGAAGGAAATAAACTCAATTCATATAAGAAATTCGCCATCAACAAGGCTATTCATGCTTCTTCTGGTGATATTATCATTACCACCGATGCAGACTGTAGAATGGGTTCCAAATGGATATTGAGCATAGTTCAATATATGGAAAGCCAAGATAAACTGATGGTTTCTTCTCCAGTATGTTACGATCAGGAAAAATCTTATTTCGAACGTTTGCAGACCTTGGAGTTCCTTTACCTTATTGGTTTAGGGGCAGCAGGTATAGGAAACGGAAATCCAACGACCTGTAATGGGGCCAATCTCGCTTATAGAAAGACGCTGTTCTTTGAAATGGGTGGTTTTAATGGGATTGATGAATTGGCTTCTGGCGATGATGAGCTATTATTGCATAAGGTTGCGGAAAAACATGCCGACAGGATAGGTTTCTGTAAATCTAGAGCGGCGATAGTTTACACCGATGCCAAAGAAAACCTAAAATCATTCTTAAGCCAAAGAAAACGTTGGGCTTCAAAAAGTACCAAATATAAGGACAAGAAGGTAGTTGTATTGGGGGTTTGTATCTGGCTCTTCAACCTTTCTTTTTTGCTGAGCTTGATCTTTCTGTTGTTTGGTATTTATGATGCTAGTGAATTGGTATTAACCTCCCTGATGATGAAGATGTTGGTGGAACTGACTTTTCTTTATCCCATCCTTACCTTCGTGAACAGAAAGGAACTCCTTTGGAACCTACCGTTGCTAACTGTGGTCCATTCGCTCTATTTTGTTTATATCGGTGTGGTGGGAAATATCGGTAAGTACGATTGGAAAGGCAGAACCGTCAAATAATCCTACAGATTTTCTTCCTTCACCTTGGCGCGGATCAAATCCTCGGCTTTCTTCACAATCTCCTCTGGATTTAATCCTGTGGTGTCAATAGGATCCAAAACTTCCCAAGACATGTGGGTGAATGGCCTAAGTGGAAATGCCCCCCATTCTACCATTTTATAGGATCCGTTAATTGCAATTGGAACAACAAGTGCTTCTGGGTTTTTCTTCATCAAAGTCGCAATTCCACCTACAGAGAAAGACTTCATCTTTCCGGTTTTAGTCCTTGTCCCTTCAGGAAAAATAAATGCAGACCAGTTATTCTTTTTCATGTTATTGGCTAGGGTCAAGATCTCTGCTATAGACTGTTTAGGGTCTTTTCGGTCAATATTGGCCGCACCACCATGTTTAAGGTTAAAGGAGATGCTTGGAATATTGGCGGTCATCAATTCAATCTTAGAAATGAACTTGCCATGGAACCTTCTCAAAAAGTAAATCAAAGGAGGGATGTCGTAGGTACTTTGGTGATTGGCAATGAAGATAATGGGTCTGCCAACTGGAATGTTTTTGTTGTCGATAAACTGCGTCCTGTTGAATAGGGTATAGTTACATGCTACCAGAAAGCCATTTAAGATATCCACACTTTTCTTATGGGCGGCATAGCCCCCTAGTTTCAGGCATAACCATTGAATGGGATGAAATATCAATAATGATAATGCAAAACAAATATAAAATATCGGAGTAAGGATAAATCCTAATAACTTTCTCATCTGTAAACTAAAATTGAGCAAATATACGAATTAGTATATTTTATCCCTTTCTCCAATTCTTAAATAATAATTGTTAAACAATGTTTAAATATTATTAAATAATTGTTTAACTTTATTTAAGTAAATCTATAATATATGAAGTTTCCTATTCAATGTCCGGCATGTGATAATGAAATGTCTGTGGTAAAATTGCACTGTAGCAACTGCGAAACTGAGGTGGCTGGAAGATTTAATTTTCCATTATTGATGCGTTTGGAACCTGAAGAACAGGAATTCATTATTGAGTTTCTGTTAAACTCTGGAAGTCTCAAGGAAATGGCCAATAAATTAGGGAAGAGCTATCCAACCGTTAGGAATAAGCTTGATGAATTGATAGATAAAGTTAAAAACCTGCAGTAAAATCATGAAATTTAAAGAAAATCAAAATATGCTGACGACTTGGTTGCTCTTAATCATTTTAGTGGTTATAGGTGCCCAAGTTTTTGCCATCAGTCCCAATTATATGGATGTATTCAAAACCAGTGGCTTTCTGTTGTCAGTAATCGTGCTGCTATTCTTATTACTGATTAAATTAAAGACCACCTATGATTCCGAAGGAATCCGAATTGTTTTCATCCCTTTTATCTGGAATAAATTTATACCCTGGTCTGACATTGCTTCTGCGTATATTAGGACCTATACATTTGCAGATTTTGGAGGCTGGGGTTATCGACTAGGTAAGTGGGGAAAAGCCTATTCTGCCAAAGGAGACCAAGGATTGCAATTGATCATGAAAGACGGCAGCCAATTAATGATTGGGACCCAGAAACCAGAAGAGATCCAAAAAATAATAAACCAATATAAACCCTACAAAGATGAGTTCTAGAGATTTTGTCAATATCATGTTAAACCCATTTGAGGATGTAACTAGTCGTAAATTATTGATTTTTGGCAGTCTAGGTTTTCTGCTGCTGAGTATATTGGGGTTTTTCTTCCATTTTATTAACAATGGGATTATTCAATTACACTTTAGTCATCCCAGGCCATTTTGGAAATATTTAATCTATGGTCTGATCAATACTGGGGCATTAACTGCCTTAATGTATGCTTATGCAAGGTTCAATTATTCTAAGACTAGACTATTTGATGTGTTGATTTCAGTACTGATTGCGCAATGCGTATTGGTGATTATTGCCCTTTTTCTATTGAATCCTTACATTATGGGAATCATGGATGATCTTAAGGGTGAAATTGAAAAAGGTAATATTGATAAGCTAAATATTTCACCTATTAATTTGGGGATCATCACCTTGGCTGGGATTTTCAGTATTTTTTCCATTTATTATTTTTTTCATTTACTGGTTAGAGGTATGAAAATTGCCATCAACAGTAATAAACTGTTCCATACCATAGCAATAGTGTTGTTGACCTTGGTTTTGGACGTTATTTTGAATGTATTAAACCCTTATTTTTAAGTATATGAAGAATTATTTTTTGGCACTGGTCCTGTTTTGTTCATGTTCAATGGGATTTTCACAATCCTTTGAAGGAAACTGGAAGGGATCTTTGCAGGTTTCAGGGATGGAATTACCATTGATCTTTGAATTTAAATACAATGGAGCTTGGGAAGGGAGCATGCAGAGTCCTAAACAGAGCAGCAATAGATTTCCTTTGACAAGCATTCTTGCCGAAGGTGATTCGATATTTGTGGAGCTGAAAAGTATGGGTGTAAAATATGCTGGAAAGATCAGCACTGACCGAAAGAGTATCGATGGCAAGTTTCAACAAGGGGGTTTAAAGACCGAATTAGTCCTTAACAAACTTACTGCTGAGCAAGCCAGTGAAGCTGGTACTTTTAAACGAAGCCAACGCGTAAATCCTCCATATTCTTATGATACTGTAGACGTAACATTTGAAAATAAAATAGATAAGGTAACTCTAGCCGGAACGATAACCAAGCCCAAAGAACCAGGTAAATATCCAGCCGTGATATTGGTTTCAGGAAGTGGTCCGCAGGATCGCAATGAAACTTTAATGGGTCATGAGCCATTTAAGGTATTGGCGGATTACCTGACCAAGAATAATATTGTGGTTCTCCGGTATGATGATAGAGGAGTAGGTAAATCCCAAGGTGATTTTGCAAAGTCTACTACCGGTGATTTTGGAAAAGATGCACTTGCAGCTTTGAGCTTCTTACGCAAGCAAGCCCAAGTGGACCCAATGAAAGTAGGGATAATAGGCCATAGTGAAGGCGGATTGATAGCCACGATTTTAGCAGGGCAACAAGCTAGTGGATTGAATTTTATTGTAACCTTGGCAGGTCCAACGATCAGGATGGACTCCCTGATGATTCTCCAGAATGCCGCAATCATGAAATCACAAGGAAAGGATATTTCTGCAGCAGAACGTGCAATAATCAAGAAGAATTATGAGATTATGGCCTCCGATTTTCCGAGCGACAAGGCTTTTGACGCCATACGCAATAATATGCGTTCAGTAAGCGGTAGTCAAAATATGGAAAGTGCCGATCAGCTAGCTGCTTTGGTGACTCCATGGTTCCGTCATTTCATCAAGATAGATCCCGTGCCATTTATCAAAAAGATCAAGATCCCTACCTTTGCAGCATTTGGGGGCAAAGATGTCCAAGTGCCCGCCGGTGAAAATATAGAAAGCCTAACGGACAACCTTCCAAAAAATAAAAAAGACCTTTCTAAGGTATACCCAAACTTAAACCATCTATTCCAGAATGCTAAAACTGGTGCTGTAGGTGAATATGCTGAAATTGAAGAAACAATTAGTCCAGAAGTGTTAAAGGACATTACAGCTTGGATTAAAGCTTTATAAAGTATAGGTATTTAATAAAAATAGCGGTCTAATTTAGACCGCTATTTTTATATAATCTTTTATTGTGAATAACCTGGATTCTGTACCAATGCAGGGTTCACTGAGATTTCTCTATATGGAATAGGGAATACCATTTTCGGAGAATTGTACGGCAGAGAACCAATATTCTTTTTTGTTCTCTTCAGGTCGTGCAACCTATAACCCTCAAAGGCCAATTCCTTACTGCGTTCCAATAAAATAGCGTCCAAGGTCAAATCTTCCAGATCTTCGAGTCCAGCTCTTTCACGTAGTACATTGATGTCATCTAATGGATCGGCTCCGATTGCAGTGCCCAATCTGAAGTTACATTCAGCGCGCATCAGATACAAATCGGTCAAGCGAACCACTGGGATGTTATCAAAATAATTGTACCATTTTTTGGTAAACCAACCCGATTTGGCGCCGGTGCCATCGTAGATCATCTGTGTTCTGCGTTTATCGGTAGGATCAAAAGTGTTGTAATAGGAATTCAAGATGCTCAAATCACCACGACCGACTTTACCACCGGTATTGTTCAAATAGCTGGAGTAGAATGTTGCTAAACCATCATTTGAAGAACCAGCATTACTTTGTTCGTTCTGTTGAATCTCAAATACGCCTTCAGAAGAGTTTGGCGTACGGAAAGGAGCTTCCAATGTCGGAGATAACTCATAATCTCCACTTTCAATGATATCATTGGCTAGGTCTCGGGCTTTATCATATTTGCCTTGTTGTAAATATAGACGAGCCAACATCCCTTGAGAAGCTGCTAGGTCAGAGGGGTAATCTGCTAATTTGGTGATGGAGGCCAATAGATCTTTTTCCGCCTGTGCATAGGACTCCGTTACTGTACTTCTCGTGATCCCTTTGATCAGGTCCTCAAACTTAGTAACCGCTTTCAGGGGAAGAGGTACCCCTGGGCTTGAATTAGCTCCACCGGCTTCATATGGTAAACCATAGAGACGCACAAGTTCAAAGAACATGATACCGCGTATGAAATAAGCTTTACCTTCAATTTGGGCCTTCATATCCTCATCAGTGATGATAGGTAGGGCTTCTAGGACCGTATTGGCTGCATTGATCGCCTGATAAGCATTGGTCCAGGTACGGGTTACATCCTCATTGGTTGCAATAATGTTCTGATTCGAGATGTCTCGATAAGTTGAAAAGGAACCAGTCCAGTTTAAATAACCAGGGCTGGCAAATAGGTCAGGAACCATAACGAGGTTCGTTCCATATAATGCCCCTTTAGCGATAATGGTATAAGCACCGGTGAGGGCATTGTTCACATCTGCAGGGGTAGAAAGCGCCTTTTCAGCCGAAATATCGTCTACAGGCTCAATCTCCAGTTTTTTTCCGCATGATCCCAAGGTCAGTGCAACTGCCACAGCAGGAATTGTAATATATTTTATGATGTTCATGATAGTTCGCTTAGAAGATTAAAAACCAATGTTAACTCCAAATGTGATCGTTCTAGGCTGCGGTGCTGTATAAAAATCAGTACCTAGCTGATACCTGCCGGCAAAGGTCGTGTTGATCTCTGGGTCATAACCGTTGTAACTTGTGAAAGTCAACAAGTTTGTAGCAGAAACATAGATACGAGCAGATTGCATATAAGCTTTGTTGGCAATACTAGAAGGTAAGTTATAACCAAGGACTACGTTTTTCACACGGAAGTAGGAACCATCTTGAATATAGCGAGAAGAAGGTCTCGTTCCATTTCCCTCATCAAAACGAGGTTGCGGAATCATGGTCACATCGCCAGGTTTCTTCCAATAGTCCATTTGATCTAAAGTCTGGTTATCGAAGTAATCACCATTGGTTGATTGGAAACCTCCAGCAGCATTGTAGATATCATTGCCAAAAACAAATTGTGTCTGTATGGCTAGATCGAAGCTCTTATAGGAGAAGTTGTTTCCGAAACCACCAAAGAATTTAGGATTAGGGTCGCCAATCCATTGGTCAGCAGCTTCCGAATATTCGTTGGTTGTTGTCGTTTGACTTGCATCCAAGTAATATAAAGCATCACCATTTTCGGTATCCACACCTGCATAGGCCTTCCCGTAGAAGAAACCATAAGGCATACCTTCTTCAATTCTACCCAAATAGCGACCACCTGGATAAATCGGCTGCCCATCAACTAACTTTAAGATTTTGTTTTTATTGAAGGAGATATTAAAAGAGGTGCTCCATTTGAATTCGCCAACAAAGTTTTTAGAATTCAATGCGAACTCCATACCGCGGTTCTGCATATCACCTACGTTCTGAAGAATGGTTGTGAAACCATTGGTAGATTCAATAGGCACATCCAATAGTAGATCGGTTGTTTTCTTGAAATAAGCATCAATGGTTCCAGATAATCTATCGTTGAAGAAACCAAAGTCAACACCAAAGTTGCTTGAAGCTGTGTTTTCCCAAGTCAGTTTTTCATCGCCTAATCTCAACGGAACAGTTCCTGGTACACCGGCATAGTTAGCACCTGTGTACAGTGTCCTTGGTCCAAAATTATCAATCTCGGCATTACCGGTACGACCGTAACTTGCTCGCAGTTTCAGGAATGATAGGGTTGAGTTGCCCTTTAAGAAGTCCTCCTCCGAAACCACCCAACCTACTGAAGCCGCAGGGAAGGAACCATATCTAGACTCTTTACCGAATCTGGAAGACCCATCAATACGTAAGGTCGCTTCCAATAAATAACGGTTCTTGAATTTGTAGTTAGCTCTCGCAAGGTAAGATAGGAAAGAAAACCTTGACTCAGATGAACTGGCATTTGACTTTACAGCCGCACTGATGATCTTAGTGAATTGGTCTGAAGGAAAACCTTTACCTTCTGCCATGGTATATCTAAATTGCCCTTCTTGATAAGCCATACCTAACATCGCGCTGAAATCATGGATTTCATTGAATGTCTTGCTATAGTTCAAAGTATTGTTCGTATTGAAATTGATTGAGCGGGCTTGGTAATTCCAGCCATAACCACCAACATCACCACCATCTTGGGTTCTTGATCCTAAGAAGATTTCTTCCTCAAGGTTTTGGAAATCCATACCATATTCCGAACGGAAGATCAGGTTAGGGGTTAGCTTAGCACTGGCATAAGCCGTTGCGAAAGTACGGTAGGTGTTTGAAAGGTTCTTGCCATTTTCAAGGTCAATCAGGTTGTTATAATAGACAGTGTAATTGTTCAATACACCATTCTCGTCCCTGATTGCTTGAATAGGGGGAAGGGCATTTAATTGTAAAGGGTTTGAAAAGGCATTATCACTGCTAACACGGTAGTTGTCAATTTTATTGATATTGATCGTACCGCCAACATCCAACCAGGAATTTGCCGAATGGTCCAAACCTAAACGGCCAGAGGTCCTCACAAAGCGGTTGCCGACAATAACACCTTTATTGTCGTTATAACTTCCAGAAGCAATAAATCTTGTTTTTTCATCCCCTCCAGATACATTTAGGCTGTATTGCTGGATTCCGCCTCTTCTCAATCCTTCGTCTACCCAATTGCTATTGTAGTTTTTGTCCCAATCGTCTGACCCGGTCCAATCCTCCCAAAATTCAGCTAATGTAGGATATTGGTCTTCACCGGTTCCGATGTAGCCGCCATTGTTCAGGGCAGCTCCCAATAATTCCTTATACTGGGTTCCATTCAGGAATTCACCCTTTTTGGTTGGATCGCTGAAACCTCCAAAGTAGCCTAACTCAAATTTTGTTCTTCCAGCCTTACCCTTTTTGGTCGTGATGATAACGACACCGTTCGAACCTCTGGCACCATAGATTGCTGTAGCTGCTGCATCCTTCAATACATCCAAGGATTCAATATCATCAGGACTGATGGCAGCCAAGGGGTTGTCCGGTTCATCATAAGTACCCATGGCAGAAGAAATAATTGGCACACCATCGATGACATACAGAGGTTGAGTGCCTGCCGAGATGGAAGAAATACCGCGAACGCGGATCTGTAATGCCTGGCCTAATTTTCCAGAGCTTGAGTTGACAAATACCCCTGGTGCGCGACCTTGCAAGGCACTTTCAACAGTTTGTAGAGGTACATCTTCCAGATCAGACATTTTCACGCTGGCCACCGATCCGGTCATATCCTTTTTGATCTGAGTACCATAACCCACTACCACAACCTCTTCCAGGTCTGCTGCAGCAGGTGTCAATTGAACATCGATGTTTTTTCGATTGTCGATGTTCACCTGTTGGGAACTATAGCCAACAAAAGTGTAATGTAAGGCTTTGATAGAAGCACTTACACCGATTTCATAGCGTCCCTGAGCATCGGTCTGTGCTGCAGAGTTGCTTCCAACTGCACGAACGGTAACTCCAGAAATGGGCTGATTGGTTACAGCGTCAGTTACTGTTCCTGTAATCGTTTGGTCTTGTCCAAATGCAATGAAATGCATCAGGCACAACGATAAGAAAAAAAGTAGTTTTCTTTTCATAAAATAAGTTTCAGTTAGTGATTAGTGTTCACTTAAGGAGCTGTTCTAACTCCTTTAGGCTTGATTTAAATTAAATATAGAAAAATTTAATAATCAAATAAATGATAGCTAAAACTTTTAATATTAGCGTTTTTATAAGCGAGGAGTTAATTTTTGCAAATCGATGTTTAAACAATAAAAAACGGCTATCATGGTACATGATAGCCGCATTAACTTCTTGTATTTTTTTATTTAAGGGGTCGTATTTGCAACAGGAAGAATCTTTCCATTATAATATTTATGTCCGTTTTGGGCAAACTCAGCGACATATCGTCCCATTTCAAAAGCTAAGGTTCCGGCCTCAACACCTGGGAAAGCAGCTTCAAACATTTCAGTCTGCGATGAACCTAAGGCTAGGCAATTCACTTTAATGTTTTTATCCTTTAACTCTTCCGCTAAACATTCCGTTAAGATGGCCAAAGCCCCTTTGCTTGCGGAATATGCAGATAATCCAGGGAATTTTGCAGACCCTTGAAATCCACCCATGCTACTGATGTTCACAATATGGCCGCCATCTTTCATCATCGGCACGATATGCTGAATCATCTGTATATGACCCAATAGATTGGATTGGAACATCTGGGCAACATCTTCCATGCTTGTTTCCAAAAAAGGTTTATTGATCAGTGCTCCTGCATTATTGATCAGGATATCAACCTTGTCAAACTTGGATTGGATAAATGGGACCAAAGATTCAGGATAATTGTCAAACACAATGTCAAATTGTGCCGGATAGAGCGTGCCGCCATCATGGTTCAAGGAGGACGCAATCTCATGTAATTTCCTCAATTTATCTGCGGATCGCGCCAGTGCGATTACCTTATTTTCCTTATTCGCGGTCAAATCTAGCACGGCTTCAAATCCTATTCCACTGCTAGCGCCTGTTATGATGATATTTGCCATTATTATTCCTCTTCTTTATCTATTTCTTCCTCTACTTCTTTTGCAGATGGTAATTTATCTGCTCCCAATCGTTGTGGCCTGAATATATAGTATATACCACTTGATGCAACCAATAAAGATATGATATAGAATATCAAACTTATGGTTACCGCGATATGTGGGTCCAATTTAAGGTAGGTTGCCAAACTGAATATGACAGATTCCCGAAGGCCGATCGCTCCTCCAATGGAAGGTACAATAGCCACCAATTGAGAGACCATAAAGATCAATAGGTAAGGAGAGAACTTGCCGTCAAAATTCATGGCCAATAATATAAAGGTTGCGGTCAAGGTTTGAAACCCCTGAACACATAAGGCCTTAAAGTGGGTCGTGATAAAATTCTTAAGGAACTGCTTGAAGAATAAACGGAGCACATACAGGTAGCTGATGGTTCCGATAAAAAGGACTGCTATGGTAACGGCATTGGGAATAGCAAGTCTGGGCATGAAGATAATCAGGGCACCCGTAATGATACTTAAGGCCCAAAGACCTGATAACCTATCAAAAAAAACAGCGCCTAATACCTGTCGACGTGAAATCTGGAAATTCTTCTTTAAGAAGAAGATCTTATAGCCATCACCACCAATTCCTCCTGGTAGAAAGAAATTATAGAGCAGGCCCAATTGATAGAGTCTAAAATTATAGCGTTCGGTCAATCTGAGTCCTATCGCCTTAAAGAAAGAATTCAAACGTGAGGATGCTACTAAAATGGAGCATATATAAGCCAACAAGGCAAAGAATAAGTATAGGGGATTACTGTCTTTTAATACCTCAGTAAGGTCCTTGAATGATATTTTGGTGGAAACCCAATATAGAGCACCCGCCGTGATCAGTACCTTTAGGATGTTTTTTGCGATTTCCCAAATCTTTGATTTTTCCATTTAATTTTTGCTGTAATTATAGCATCGGGTAAATGCGGGAATAAAATAAAATCAGGTAAATCAGCAGAAATCCTCCACACAAGCTGAATAACCAATTCAAATCAATCCGTCTGTATTTTTCCTTTAACATCATGAACATCAAAATGATAAAGATAATGAATAAGGAAATGGGGGCAAATATAGCCCATTTGTTTGGGAAATTTAAAGAAATATTATCCAGTATTTTAGCATCTTTGCTAAAAGCGAATACAATTCCGACAATTAAAACAATCATCATCAAACGAAGAATAGCCTTGGCTACAATTTTGCTTATGGTATGATTTTTGGAAGTGTTGTTCATCAATGAAAATTGAGTTTTTTGTTTACTAATATACATTTATTATACTATTTTAAAATTTGTAATATGCATAAACGTATTATTTCGTTTTTATCTTTACTAACAGCTTTGTTGGTTTTAGGTAGTTGTGGAGCACCAAGAAAAGGGGCTACAGGTGGTACTGAATCAGGAACTGTTTCTGCTACAGGCCCATCGGCATCACAATGGCGTTCTGGAGTGAAAGGAACATGGACATTGAATTCCGTGACCCGCGAAAACATCCCAAGCAGCTATACCGTTAAAAATATGTTTGATGAAGCACCGGTTGATTGTTTCATCGGTTCGCTATGGAACCTTCCTGGTGGAAACCAAAGAGGAAGCATCACCTTTAATGCGGATGGAAACCTATGTGCTAGTGGAACTGTACGTACCATTGTTTGGTCTATCTTCAATCCCGGTAAAACAGGTGGTCAGCCTGCATTCCAATTCAAGAAAATCTATGCTGGAGACAAAGCTTCTAACGTAACAAGTGGTTACCGTTTGGATTTGTCCTATGCTGATGAAAACTCCTTGGAGATGCGTTTGCCGGTAGATTTGAATGACGGTAAAACTGGAAATTTGGTCCTTAAATTTAGCAGAGCCGGAGAATAATTCCACAAAAAGAATTTTTTGAATGTAAGCCGTAGCGAAATCTACGGCTTTTTTTATGCAAGCCATTTTATCAGGTTTCGGTAAGGTTTTTCTCAATCGTTTGCCTGAAATCTCTATATTTGTCAAGTTATAACAATCAGAATGAGTCAAGAAAGTAATAAAGTTGCTCTCATTACCGGTATTACCGGACAGGACGGAGCATATTTAGCAGAGTTTTTATTAAAAAAAGGCTATGTCGTGCATGGATTGAAAAGAAGAAGTTCTTTGTTTAATACCGACCGTATCGACCATTTGTACCAAGATCCGCACCAATTAGGACGTAACTTCGTCCTGCATTATGGCGATCTCACGGATTCAACCAACCTGATCCGTGTCATTCAAGAAACGAAACCTACTGAAATTTATAATCTCGCTGCACAATCTCATGTGAAAGTGAGCTTTGATACCCCAGAATATACTGCAAATGCCGATGGACTAGGAACGCTAAGGATCCTTGAGGCTGTCCGTTTGTTGGGATTGACAGAACATACCCGTATCTATCAAGCCTCTACCTCGGAACTTTATGGGCTAGTTCAGGCAGTTCCTCAAAGTGAAACCACTCCATTTTATCCGAGAAGTCCATATGCCGTAGCAAAACTTTATGGCTATTGGATTACGGTAAACTACCGTGAAGCGTATAATATGTATGCCTGCAATGGTATCCTTTTTAATCATGAAAGCCCTGTGCGTGGAGAAACTTTCGTGACTAGAAAGATTACCCGTGCTGCAGCGAAAATTGCATTAGGTCTTCAGGATAAACTTTACTTAGGCAATCTCTCCGCACAGCGTGACTGGGGACATGCCAAAGATTATGTTGAAGCCATGTGGCTGATCTTGCAACAGGATAAGGCGGAGGACTTTGTCATTGCTACTGGTGTGACGACTACTGTACGTGAATTTGTCAGGATGGCCTTTGCTGAGCTAGGGATTGAAGTGGAATTCTCAGGTAAAGCAGAAGCTGAGAAAGGTGTTATCATTGATCGTGATAACGAAAGATTGAAAGAGTTAGGCCTTGATCCTGAGAAAATTAAGCTAGGTCAAACTATTGTAAAAGTAGACCCTGCATATTATCGTCCTACGGAGGTCGACTTATTGATTGGTGATCCCAGTAAGGCAAACAACAAATTAGGTTGGAAACCCAAATACGACCTAGAAATGTTGGTGAATGAAATGGTACTCTCTGACCTCAAACTTATGCAAAGAGAGGAATATCTCAAAAAAGGGGGCTTTGATATCCTAAATTATTTTGAATAACAGCAACTTGGAACAATATTTGCTTCCGAAAGTTAAATAAATATTAAATATTCATTTTGTAATTGTTTAGTGTCTCCCCACTTAACAGTTCAATGGAGATAATGGAAAATGAAAACAGACGTTAACAAGATAGATACAAAAGAAGCGCAAGTCGCCCCTGTAGTAAAAAGGGATAATTCTAAGATCTACTTTTTCGTGATTGCAATTGCAGCCCTTTTGGCTACCAATATATATTTCTATGTAAAATATAAATCTTCTGGTGAAAAACTGTACACAGTGACTCTGCAGAAAGAAAACTTACAGATTGAAATAGATCGTATTGAAGCCGAACTTGATAATATCAAATCTGAAGGTATTACCAGCACTGCCGCTTTGGTAGCCGCAGAACAGTCCGCTAGGCAAAAGATTGAAGATTTACGAAAAGGACTCGAAAACAATGAAATCACTGGCCCTCAGATAGAGGCTGCCAAAGCTGATGTTTCTTTATTGAAAGATCAGGTTTCAAAAATGAAGGATGATGTCACCGCCTTGAAGATCAAAAATCAACTGCTGGCGGAAACCAACTCCGACCTCAATAAGCAAATCAAAGATTCCGAAACTAAAGCCGCAACGCTCATAACGGAGAAAAATGTGCTTACCGATAAGATTGCCAAAGCTTCTTCTATCAAGGTATCCAATGTACATATCATCGGTATTGAAGAGAAAAGAAATGGCTCTCTAGAAAATGAAAATAAAGCTAAGCGTATCGATAAACTTCAGATCAACTTTACGGTTGCAGACAATCCGTTGGCGGCAATGGGGAAAAAAGAAGTATATGTTAGGATTATCAACCCTAAAGGTAACTTAATAGCCAACTCTGAGGATTTGTTCTTGGTGCATGGCGAAAAATTACAATATACCTTCAAAGAAAATATTGAATTCAATAATAACGGTCAAGAGTACCAATTTATGTGGTCCGATCCTAATCACAAATTCCAAAAAGGAGCATACACGGTATTGCTTTATGCGGATGATGCCATAATGGGTCGTTCCTCAGTTGTATTGAAATAGAAAGGTTATTATATATAAAGACAAGAAAGGAGCTGAATATTCAGCTCCTTTCTTGCGTTTTAGCTATTTAAGTTTTTAAATTCTTAATCAATTACGGATTGCATTGGCGTACAGGTCCTTTACCTTCGGCTCCGTAGCTGTCGTCTTGAGAAGTAAAATTTGAACAAAATTTATCGGAAGGTAATTACAGCTTTTTTGCAACGAAAACATTTAGGCTCTTGAATTTTAGTTATAGAACCCCATTGGGGTTCCATTATTTTAGCTGGCATGGCACGTTAGCCTGGGAGTAGCGAAAAACTGATATTCGATTAATCGAACATCAGTTTTTCGCTACTCCTATATTGTTCAATACCATTCATGCTAAAATAATTCATCCCCGCTGGGGATGTATGGCTGCTGGAAATATTCTTCTAATAAATATGGCACTAAAAGCTAGAAACACAGATCTAACAACCATGTTATTAGTACGAAGCAAGGATCTCGGAATTTTACAGACATAATCAATTACGGATGGCTTTAGCGTACAGGTCCTCAATCTTCGTCCCCCCTAGCTGTCGTCCTGACAAAGGAAGGATCTCGGAATTTTACAGACATAATCAATTACGGATAGCATTGGCGTACAGGTCCTCAATCTTCGTCCCCCCTAGCTGTTGTCTTGACGAAGGAAGGATCTCGGAATTTTACAGACATAATCAATTACGGATGGCATTGGCGTACAGTTCCTTAACCTTCGGTTAAGGATGACAAGCGGTTTGTGAGGAGAACCGTACAGATTCCTCACTGATCGTTCAGAATACCAATGCGCTAAAGAGGGATTCAGAGTGAAACGAAGAATCTATTTTTTTAAGGATTGCAGTAATTCCGAAATCGTTAGATGAGGAAACTATTTTTAATGAAGCATGATTAGTTCCGAGCCCCTTCAAGGTGACACAAAAAGGATATAGAAAAAGATTTCAGCCCAAAGAAAGCTTTCATTTCCAATCTCTCATCAGAAGCTAACCATAGCCCTTTCCAATAACATGTGTTCCCTCGCTTTTAAGCCCTTATTTCTCTTCTTCCTCATAAAGAGGCAGGAGAATAGTGAAAGTCGTTCCTATGCCTTCAAAAGTCACAAATGAGATATCTCCATTCATGGACTCAACGGTTTTCTTAACAAAGGCCAATCCAAGTCCTGTTCCAGAGCTTTTCGTTGTAAAGTTTGGTTGGAAGATCTTTGGAATCACATCGGCAGGTATGCCCATCCCATTATCTTTCACGATGATCTTGACTTTCTTTTGGTCTAAATGCTCGATCAAGATGCTGATCAGATGTTTTTTCCTTCCAATCGATGCTTCAATGGAGTTTTTGATCAAGTTATTGAAGGTCCTTAGCAATTGGTCCCTATCTCCCAGTACATAAACATTCTCATCATCCGTGTTATTGATGATCTTAATGTACGTATTATGGTTGTTATGGTAGACGTTAGCAGATTTATTGATCTTTTCGATCAGGTTTATCTTTGCTAAATTGGTGTCTGGTAACCTTGCAAAATTTGAAAACTCAGTAGCAATCTTGCTCAAGCTGTTGATCTGCTCAATAAAGGAATTCGAAATCCTAAAGAACCGTTCTTCAAACCTCGGGTCATCCTCCTTATAACTGCGCGTTAATTGTTGGATTCCCAATTTCATTGGGGTCAATGGATTCTTGATCTCATGTGCAATCTGTTTAGCCATTTCACGCCAAGCATACTCCCGCTCCGCATTCATCAGCTGTTTGGCATTTTCCTCCAGCTTCACGATCATAAAATTGTATTCCTTGACCAAGGCGCCGATTTCATCATCACGCTCCCAGTACAATGGTTCGTTTGGCTTATTGCTGAATATGGTTTGGGAAAGCTTTTTACCGATCAAGCTCAATGGTTTGGTAATGGAATTGGCAACCATCACCGTTAAGAAACCTAATCCCAGGATTATGATGGTGTAGATATTCAATAGGGTATTCAACAACAAGTTCTGGCTCTCATTTTCTTCCTCTACGGATGTAAAGTATGGGATATTTAAGAAGAGAATATTGTTGTATTCATTGTTTTTTATGGTTGCATAACTTGAATTGTATTCAAAGGTCACAACATTCTCTTTGATAAAGGAATCTGTCTTTTTGAGAACGTTCAGGTTATTGAATGCGATCGGGTTAATAAACCTCGAAACCAATCCCATATCATAGATTTTGGGTTGAGAGGTAAAGATCAACTTTCCGTTTTTATTATAGAGGTTGATGTCAGTGACCGAGGTTTCGGAGAAATTCTTTACAAAGTCCTGTATTTCCGCCTCGGATAGGTTATCGGAAGATTGGATCTTGTTCTCGATCTTTTTCACCACATCCATGATATAACCTAGACGTTGCTGCACCTTCGATTTTTCCAATTGACCCGAAATACTGATAAAGGAAATAAAACCAGAGATTACGATTGCAAAGATCACGACACCAATGATCATGGTCTGGATACGCGTACTATACTGGATTCGGTTTATCAATAATTTAAAGTGGTATTTGATACTTCTGAAATTGAAGGATTTCTGCGTAATGGTACTAAAGAAATATTTGATACCGTCGAATATCAGGAAATAGATGTAGAGACATAAGAATAGGAAGGAGAACACCGCGACGGACTGCCATAGGCTTAGCTGCGGAGTGCTGACCACAAGAGTGGTATTTGAATCCGGTTTATAGACCAGGTTAAAATAACCATTATAGTCATCCCTTGTTATGTATTGCTGTACCTTTCCACCAAAGGCATCATCCTTGTTGGGATAGGTGAATGAACCATTCTGTGTGACCAATGCTCCATCGCGATATAGAGCAAAGGAGGTCGCATTGCTCTGGTAGTTTCTGATAAATTCTACCTTGCTATCCGAGAGGATCTCTGGATAAGGCATGGTCGTGCCATAAGCCCTGTTCTTGAGATTGATGAAAACTTGGACTACACGGTCTTCGGTCGTATCGACGGGGATATCAAACTGCAAGAAATATTCATGGGTCCCCAAATCACTACGGACCCGATAGAAATGTTCGGTCTGTTGAACCTTGGTGGACTTATTGATTACCTTCTCCCGGTATTCATCGATTTTATTGTTCTCATAGTTGCCAAGGGCCTGGTCATTGTAATAATAATAACCGTTGAACTCAAACTTCGAAAGGTAACCACTGAAATAGGTGTTCTTGATATAATCATTGATAATATCAATCTGCGTATTTGGTAAGCTGATGGCGAAAGATTGTCGCAATCCTTCGTCGGCTGTTATTTTTCTCTCCAGATCCACAAAGAGTGCTGTGGCATTGAGGTCGTCTTCTGCTTCCAACTGATTTACCGTCACCTTCATTTCCCTTTCTACCTTTGATTCCAAGCTTCTAGTGTAGACAGAGGTCGTCATGAACGCTAGGAAAACCAGGGTAAGGATAAAGGTGGACATGGCCAGGTTTACCTTCAGTTTACTATATGCTCTCAGCATGATGATACCGGCCAAGAAGATGTTAAAGAAGGTATTGTCGCCAACAAAAATGGCATTCAAGATGATCGCAGTAACTAAAGCGATCAATTGAATGTTCAGAAAGGATGTTGTATTCGGTAGGATTGACTTTAAGATATTGACGACCGTATCTATAAAATAGAGCAGGATAACCATGTTGATACACATGATCAAGATGTTCAACCAGCTGTAAGAGTTAAAGGAAAGTAAATTGGTCAAGTCCAAGGTTACCGCGGTACTGTTCGTGATCAGGGTAGACAGATGGAAAAACAGTAAGTTACTGATCAGGTAGATCCCCAAAATTGAAAGCAGGGCCGTAATAGTCGCAAGGTTACCAGTCAGTTTCTTCAATGGAATCCTCAGGTAAGGTTGGATAACCCGGAAATAAAAAACCAGCCAACCTACCAATAAGGTGGTCATAAAGAAACCCCAGAGGTTAGGAAGGAGCGGACTGTAAGCGTAATATTTAGGATCAAAGAGTCCAATGCTTGATGAGGACGCCAGCCAGTTTGTGTTTAGATCCACATATCGGGTCAGGATCAATGTAAAGGTAAAGAAGGCAAGGGAAAACCAGGGTCTGCCATTCTTTGCAATCATCAGACAGATATTGTTGACCAAGATCAGGAAACAGATCGAAGCGAATACCCAACACATAAATTGGATATCCATGAATATATTGTCATGCTTCCCTTGGTTTAGCTTGACCGAGAATAGATAGGCCCCTGTCTTGCTATAGATGTTTTTGATGTTCTCTGTATCCGTATAGTCTGCAATGGTCAGATTGTTGGTAGCAATGAGCTCATTGAAGAAATGATTGACGAGATATTCATTGGTAATGGAGAAATTGGTCTTTACAGGGATTAAGGCAAGGACGGAAGTATTGGATGTTAGTGTCTTCCGTTTGAGGATAAAGGAGCGATTGTCTTCCTGTATAAAGACCACATCCGATTGGATGCCGCCATCAGTAAGGGGAACATAGATATTGTTGCTCCAGAATATGGGTTTATGGTCCTTATAGATATAAAAGAAGATCTTGTGTTTGTCACCGTATTTATTGGCGACATCTAAGACTTGAGTAGGGTAGACCTCAACATTGACAAAGGCTTTCATGAGGTTAGAATCCGCCCACAGTTCGTCTACAATATCCTCGTACCGATGAATGTTATTAGAAAGAGTTCTGGTATCCAATTCCAACATATCTTCCTTGGTTACCATTTTGTTGATCATGATGGCGGTAGCGAGGAAAGATACAGTTAGGATTAGTAAGAGGATTCTTATTTTATTACCCATTTATCTGATTTTACTAATGGGTAAATATAAATAAAAAACTCCTCGCAAATAACTTTACGAGGAGTTTTATAGAGAAATTCAACCTTAGTGTTGGTGAACGTCTTCTTGACGGAAGAATTTTGCCGTAAAATACTCACGGTTCATTCTTGCGATGTTTGTTAATTTAATGCCTTTTGGACATTCCGCTTCACAAGCTCCTGTATTTGTACAGTTACCGAAACCTTCTGCGTCCATTTGGTCAACCATTGCCTGAGCACGTTCATAACGTTCAGTTTGACCTTGTGGCAATAAAGCGAATTGTGAAATCTTAGCCGATACGAATAGCATAGCTGAAGCATTTTTACATGCAGCAACACAAGCTCCACATCCGATACAGGTTGCCGATTCGAATGCCTCATCAGCGATACGCTTAGGGATCAAGATATTGTTGGCATCCTGAGGTCCACCGGTGTTGATGTTGATATAACCACCTGCTTGTTGGATTCTGTCAAATGATGTTCTATCAACTGCTAAATCTTTCAATACAGGGAATGCAGCGGCTCTCCATGGTTCGATCACGATCGTTTGGCCATCGTGGAAAGAACGCATATGCAGCTGACAGGTTGTAATACCGTATTTAGGTCCATGTGGACGTCCGTTGATAACGAGGGAGCACATTCCACAGATACCTTCACGACAGTCATGGTCGAAATAGATAGGATCTTCCCCTTGACGAGTTAGGTCTTCGTTTACCACATCCAGCATTTCTAGGAAAGACATATCATCAGCGATGTCTTTAGCTTGGATAGTCACGAATTGTCCCTTGTCATTTGAGTTTTTTTGACGCCAAACTTTTAGCGTTAAATTCATATGTGCACTCATGATAATATTTTTGAGTAGCAAAAGGCTTCACAGGAAGCCCTTTGGCTTATTTATAACTTCTTTGTGTTAACTTAACGTTTTCGAATACCAATGACTCCTTGTGCAAGATCTCCGGTTGGTTATCACCATTGTATTGCCAAGCTGCAACATATGCATATTCATCATCATTACGTTTTGCTTCTCCTTCTTCAGTCTGTGATTCCACCCTAAAGTGACCACCACAAGACTCATTTCTGTTCAAAGCATCGTCAACCATTAATTCTCCTAATTCCAAAAAGTCTGCAACACGACCGGCTTTTTCTAGGGACATGTTCAACTCTTCGTTTTGTCCCAATACTTTCGTATCAGTCCAGAACTCTTTGCGAAGATCTTGGATCAAGCCTTTTGCTTTTTGCAATCCTTCCGCTGTACGAGCCATTCCACAGTATTCCCACATGATGTGGCCTAATTTCTTGTGGATATCATCAACAGTTTTGCTACCCTTAAGGGCCAATAACTTGTTGATTCTTTCTTCAACCTCTTTACGGGTTTGCTCGAATGCAGGATTGTTTTTATCGACAGGTTTGAAGTTTCCGATTTTTGCTAAGTAATCACCTACAGTGTAAGGGATTACGAAGTAACCATCAGAAAGACCCTGCATCAATGCCGAAGCACCTAGACGGTTAGCACCGTGATCAGAGAAGTTAGCCTCTCCTAAACAGTATAAACCTGGTACCGTAGTCATTAAGTTGTAGTCAACCCAAACACCACCCATGGTATAGTGAACTGCAGGGTAGATACGCATTGGTTGCTCGTATGGGTTTTCGTCAGTAATTTGGTAATACATGTCGAATAAGTTACCATACTTAGCTTCTACTACATCTTTTCCTAAACGTTGGATCGCTTCAGCGAAGTCCAAGAATACCGCTACTCCAGTCTTACCAACACCACGTCCTTCGTCAACCATTTCCTTAGCGTTACGTGAAGCCACGTCACGAGGTACCAAGTTACCGAATGAAGGGTATTTTCTTTCCAAGAAGTAATCGCGATCGTCTTCTTTGATATCTTTAGGCTTCAATTCTCCTTTACGCAGTTTCTCTGCCAATTCAATTGTCTTTGGAACCCATACACGGCCATCATTACGCAATGACTCTGACATCAGGGTCAATTTGGATTGATGGTCACCGGTAACTGGGATACAAGTAGGGTGGATCTGCGTATAACAAGGGTTAGCGAAGTAAGCACCACGTTTGTGCGCTCTCCATGCTGCCGTTACGTTACAGCCCATTGCATTTGTAGAAAGGAAAAATACGTTTCCGTATCCACCAGTACATAACAAGACCGCATGACCTTCGTGAGCTTCGATCTCACCGGTGATAAGGTCACGTGTAATGATACCTCTAGCTTCGCCATCGATCTTTACTAAATCTAGCATTTCGTGACGCGTATAGGATTTTACTTTACCCGCTTCAATCTGGCGGTTAAGCGCTGAATAAGCACCTAACAATAATTGTTGTCCAGTTTGGCCACGTGCGTAGAACGTACGTGATACCTGTGCACCACCAAATGAACGGTTGTCCAATAGACCACCATATTCACGTGCGAAAGGAACACCTTGAGCAACACATTGGTCGATAATGTTTACCGAAACTTCGGCCAAACGGTATACGTTTGCCTCACGAGCGCGGTAGTCACCACCTTTGATCGTATCGTAGAATAGACGGTAAACCGAGTCACCGTCATTTTGATAGTTTTTTGCAGCGTTAATACCCCCTTGTGCAGCAATAGAGTGTGCACGTCTTGGAGAATCCTGATAACAGAATGTTTTAACGTTGTAGCCTAATTCTGCTAATGCAGCGGCAGCAGATGCTCCTGCCAAACCTGTACCAACAACGATAATGGTAAACTTACGCTTGTTGGCTGGGTTGACCAGCTTCATCTCAAATTTATGTTTTGACCATTTTTCGGCCAAAGGGCCTGAAGGTACTTTTGAATCTAACATATCCTTTATTTATTTATAAGATCTTGCTATTGCGTAATCTGTAAATAACCTATTTAACAAAATAAAAATACAATGGCATAGAAGCGAACAGGATTGGAATAATTACCCCAAATACCCATACTCCGATGGTTCTGATAATTCCATTGTAACGTCTGTGGTTGAAACCAATCGTTTGGAATGCGGATTGGAAACCGTGGATCAAGTGGAAAGCTAATGCTGCCATTCCTAAAAGGTACAATCCAACCAATAATGGGTTTTGGAATGTAACGGCCACTTGTCTGTATAAATCTTTAGATTTAACCACCTCAAATCCAGCATCTTGGTATTGTGCATACCCGTTGTAATCTGAAGGAATATCGTCTAATTGTAAAACCTCTTGGTTGCCCGTCGCTAATTCAGTACGGTACTCGACGTATGGAGTAGTACCAAATTTGTACTGAAACCAGAAGTTTTGCATGTGTGTAACAATGAAAATTAGTAAAACAGTACCCAAGATTCCCATGTTACGAGAATTCCAAGCGCTGTTTGCTTTTCCATCATACTGGTTGTAACCAATAGGACGTGCTGCTTTGTTCTTTGTAGTTAGGATAAGAGCATAAACCGCGTGAACAATGATAGAAAGATAAAGTAGGTATGATACTACTTTAATCGGGGTAAAATGGGTCATGAAATAAGCGTAATTGTTAAACGCATACCCCGCATCATCTTTAAATAGTTGTAAGTTACCGATCAAGTGAACTATCAAGAAAGTACATAAGAACAATCCCGTCAAGCTCATGATTAGTTTCTTCCCTAGTGAAGATGTTAATACTGGCTTTGATTTACTCATTATTACTATGAATTTAATTTAAGTACGCAAATCTATCTATTTGATGACATATAAATGAGATTTATGTATAAAAAAGGCCTAATTTAGAATGGTTCTAATTTTCGCCAAAAAATAAGGCCCGATTTTTATCAAATCAGGCCAAAAACTTTTTATTATTAAGCGCTTACAAGAATGAGTATCCTACTCCAATTGACCACATACTGATCTTTTGCTTGTGCGCATTATCTTTGCTGATATTACTTAATCCATGTTCATATCTCAAATCAACGGTGAATTTGCTGATGTCGGCACCAACACCACCGATGATTCCGGTCGATGATTTTTTATAAGCATCGGTATTGGCTACCGATTTGATATCGCCCTCATGAGCGAATGAAAATACTGGACCCGCTTGGATACGTACGCCAATTGGACCTAAGCCAATTCTTGTTCCTAAAAGGACTGGTAAATCTACACTTTTAAAGGTTGCTTCACTATTTGTTCCGTCTTCGGTTTCATATCCTGCTTTTTTCTGTGCATAGTACAACTCTGGCTGAACGTGGAATCCTGCAACACCTACACGTCCCCAGATACCTGCTTGGAATCCAGCTTTCGTATCTGAATTTAACCATGCGCCGTCCGATTTTAAGCTCGAAAAGTTTACTGCACCCTTAATACCCAACTTTAAGCTCGGTAATAATTGTGCTTGCGTTGCCTGTACGCATAAGAATAAGGCAGCTAATCCAAGAAAGATTTTTTTCATATCAAAAATTTATATATTTACTAATTCCAAACACTAAATTAGTAGTTTTTATTCAATAAGCGCATATTAATATGTATAATTTCAAGATCAGTGCCGAAGAATGGCCGATATTAAAACTAAAACTGAAAAGAAAATATAATACTCTTTCCGAAGAAGACTTGCAATACAGTCCAGGCCAAGAAGAAGAACTTCTGAAGCGTCTTGCCAAAAGATTGAACCGTAACGTAGACTATGTCGTGTTTACCCTTTCCAAAGAATTGACCGACCTGGAGTCAAATAGACTATAAGGAAAGTTATGGAGAAGTTGATCAGTTGGGAAGAGTTTGAACAGGTGGACCTGCGGGTGGGAACCATATTGGAAGTTTCTGATTTCCCCAAAGCCCGAAGGCCAGCCTACCAATTGTTGGTAGATTTTGGGGAGGTAATCGGGACTCGCAAGTCCTCCGCCCAAATCACTGCAAAATATTCCAGGGAAGAGCTCCTTGGCAAACAGGTCGTGGCAGTCGTAAATTTCCCTAAAAAACAGATTGCCAATTTTATGTCCGAGTGCTTGGTAACGGGATTCGAGGATGAGAATGGAGATATTATTTTGACAACCGTGGAACGCAAGGTTCCTAATGGTGCAAAACTGAAGTAATGAAGGTATACAATTTCGAAGAAAATCCTCAAGAAGGCATTCCCAATCTTGATGAGCAGTATATGCAGGAAGCCTTGAAGCTGGCCAAGAAAGCTTTCCAGGAAGATGAAATACCGATTGGTGCCATTATAGTCTCCAATGGCAAGATCATAGGTAAGGGCTATAACATGACCGAAAGGTTGAATGATGTGACGGCCCATGCGGAAATGCAAGCCTTTACGGCAGCAGCGAATTACCTTGGCGGAAAATATCTGAAGGATTGCACCCTGTATGTGACCGTTGAACCCTGCGTGATGTGCGCCGGTGCGAGCTATTGGACCCAGATCAGCAAGATTGTCTATGGAGCCCGTGATGAAAAGAGAGGCTATTCCAGTATTCATGAGAAAATCATCCATCCCAAGACGATCATTCAGTCGGGCGTGCTGGAAAAGGAATGTGCCGAACTGATGATGTCTTTTTTTCGTAATAAACGTTGAGTTATCCACAAATTGGGGCCTAAACGAAACAAAAACGGGCTTAAATTGTTATATTCGTGTATTGATAATTAATAAATAAAATATAAACGTTATGGCATTTGAATTAGAGGCGTTACCTTACCCAGCAGACGCATTAGAACCATCTATCGATAAAGAAACAATGATCATTCACCATGATCGTCACCACCAAGCATATGTAGACAACTTGAACAAAGCTATTGCAGGTACCGATGCAGAAAACCTTTCTTTGGAAGAAATCCTGAAGAATGTGAGCAAGTACCCAGCAGCAGTGAGAAACAATGCTGGCGGTGTATGGAACCATGATCTTTTCTGGAAGGTTTTAGGCCCAAATGCAGGTGGTGAGCCTACAGGAGATTTAGCAAATGATATTAATGCTGCTTTCGGTTCATTCGCTGAATTGAAAAAGAAACTGCAAGAAGCAGGCGCTGGTAGATTCGGTTCAGGATGGTCTTGGTTAATCGTTGGTCAAGACGGTAAACTGGCGGTAACATCTACTCCTAATCAAGATAACCCTTTGATGGATGTTGCTGAAGTAAAAGGTACTCCAATCTTTGGTATCGATGTATGGGAGCATGCTTACTACCTAAAATATCAAAATAAACGCCCAGCCTACCTAGAAGAAATCTTCAATGTAGTAAATTGGGAAGACGTAGCTAAACGTTACGCGGAAGCTAAAAAAGGTTAATCCATTATAGATTATTCTTAGAGAGCGGATATCTGAATGCAGGTATCCGCTTTTTTTATGATTTCAATGACAGCTTGAATCTTGCAAAGCCCACAGAGTGGGAGAAATGTTTGTAGAACCAGGATGTTTGTATTGGTGAACCCACTACCCACTGCGTAGGTGAAATCTTTTTCTATACCTTTTCTTTGTCACCCTGAGGGCATTCCCGAAGGGTCTCGGAACTATCCATACTTCACTTGAAATAGTTCCCTCATCTTACGATTTCGGGATGACAAACACCTCTAAATAAAACAAAAATAGATTCTTCGTTGCACTCTGAATCCCTCTTTAGCGCATTGGTATTCTGAACGTTCAGTGAGGAATCTGTACGGTTCTCCTCACAAACTGCTTGTCATCCTTAACCGAAGGTTAAGGAACTGTACGCCAATACCATCCGTAATTGATTTTGTCTGTAAAATTCCGAGATCCTTCCTTCGTCA
>NZ_DAMBMM010000012.1:0-112657 GCF_032065005.1 Sphingobacterium sp. | reverse complement strand
TCAGAATAAAAATGCGCTAAAGAGGGATTCAGAGTGAAACGAAGAATCTATTTTTGTTTTTTTAAGGAAAATTTGGTCATTTCGAAATCGTAAGATGAGAAAGCTATTTTTTCTGATTTGTGTCCATTCAGAAAGATTTATTGAAAAATATTTCACCCCCAAGGTTTCACTAAAATTTAAAATCTTGTCATTGCTAGGAATGTATAAAAATAAAAATACCTGAGATTGGGAATCTCAGGTATTTTTCCAAACCAATTATTAACCTAAATTATGAAATTATGAATTTACTATCTAAACGGTAACTAAATATCTTTATTATAAGGGATTGAATTTTTTTATTTTTTTCTGGAAGGTCTAAAAACAAAAATACCCGGAGCGGAGAACTCCAGGTATTTTACCAAACCAATTATTAACCTAAATATTTTCTATTTATCTAGATAGTGTATTAACGACATATACCTTGCCATATTGTACGAAATCATAAAAAAAAGACCACTTTTTTTGAAGAAAACATATAAGTTGTTGATTTTCAGTTAAATAGTTTTATATTATTTTGAAATAACTTCTACAACTTTATCGCTTAATTTAGTAATATCGGACTTCAGACCGACCATTATTGAAAGCACATTCACCGGATTACCCTGCATTTTCCTGAAATTGTGTAGATAACCTATCTCCATGCCCAAGAAAAATCCCTTGAATTTATAATCTGATCCTACCCCCATTTTTATGGCCGGGGATATACTGTACTCATAATTAAGCTCTACCGTACCATCTCCCTTATCTTCAGAACGGGGTTCCATATTAAGAGCTCCGGAAGGACCAAGATAGGCGTAGGTATTCAACCTTTCCCACTGCTTACGCATCCCTCCTGCCAAACTCAATACATACATCGTAGACCTTGCATTCTTTAAGACCCGGTTGTATTCTGAATCATCCAATAATTGATCGTAGCCAAAACTCAACATATACAAGGTGGGTTGCAGGTAATATTTTGGATTTTTCAAGGAGATATCCAATCCCATACTTCCTGTAAATAGCTTTGTAGTGAGGACGTTCTTGGTTTTCCCCAAAGGGAATGACAGGCCAGTTCCTCCAAAATAGTACACTTTACGGTAATGTAGGGTATCAGCACCGGTTTGTGCAAATGCTGAAATCGCCATAAAAAAGCAAAAGCAGATCAATACAATTTTCTTCATGAAATAGACGGTTTAAACACAGAACGCTAAACATAAAGAAATTGTTTCAAGAAGAAAATAAAAACTGATTAGAAATAGTTTTTCGACTGTGGGCCTTGACTGAACAAAAGGTCTATGCTACTCAAATTAGGGAGAAACCCATTCTTATCCTCAAACAACTGATAATATGGCTTTTGTTGCTGTATTAGAGACGGCAATTTAGGATGGATTGCTTTCCGAAAATCTATTTCGTTAGGCGATTCTGCCTCATATTTTTCACTGAGCACAATTTCACGGTTGATCTTGAGCAGTTTGAGAATCAGCTTCAATTGGTCCACATTAAACTCTAGGAGATGGCTATATTCTTTTTCGTAAAATTCACGGAAATCGTCCTCATAGTATTCAAAATAGGCCGAGCTACGGTAAGCTGTCTGAATACTTAACCAATGCAGCCTTTGCCAAGGATGGTCGTAATTGATCAAAACATCCTTCATGACCTGTCTCTGTTTTTTACCGTGCTGTATAGGCACTAACAAATCCAGCACCCCATTTGCAGTAGCAATTTGAGTTCGGGTACGGAAGGTCTGTTTGGGAAAGTTTTCAAACTGTTCCACGACAATGGGACCATCGTTATTTTTTATGGTTTGTAAATAACTGATATTAGGCAGGTAGAGTGCCGGTAAAAGAATTCCTGTTGACATAAACGAATATTCACTTCAATTTGTCCGCAAAAATAACTTTATTTGGGGATATTTGTAAAGTACTTTAAAATAGGCATGAAGGAAAAACTGATTTACGGGACATTGTATTTGCTATCACTTCTGCCCTTTTGGTGCCTTTACCTGATCTCCGACTTCCTTTTCGTCCTGATTTACTATGTGTTCGGCTATCGCAAGAAAGTGGTCTTTGAGAACCTGAGGAATGCATTTCCAGAGAAACCCGAGGAGGAGATCATACAAATAGCCTATAAATTTTACCGTTATTTCCCCGATCTATTGGTGGAATCGGTAAAAATGGCGACCATCAGGCCCGAAGAAGTCATCAAGCGCATTGAATTATTGAATCCTGAGGAAGTGTATCAATTTACTGATCAAGGGAAAGGTGTGATCGGGGTGACCTCGCATTATGGGAACTGGGAGTTATCGATCCACCGGTTATCGTTGATGATGGATGTACCCGAGCTGATTGTCTACAAACCTTTAAACAATAAAGTCTTCAATAAGATTCATAATCAGATCCGTTCGCGGTTTGGAGCAGAAATGGTCCCCATGAAACAGATCTTAAGACATATTATAAAGTTGAAAAATGTTCCGCATATTAGTATGTTTGTAGCGGACCAGACACCTACCTATCAGGATTCTGATTATTTCATGGAATTTTTGAACCAAGACACCTTGGTTTATACAGGTGCCGAGCGTATTTCAAGATTGACGAAGTTTCCGGTGGTTTTCTGTGAGGTCAGGAGAAAGAAGAAAAGAGGATATTACAGCTGTAAGTTTACCACCTTGGTGGAAAATCCAGATGCCTATCCAGAACATGAGATTACCCATATCCATAATAGGTTTACGGAAGAAATCATCCGTTCCGAACCTGCCTATTGGTTATGGTCCCATCGTAGATGGAAGCGTAAAAGAAGAAATTAAATGTCAAATTACCCGAAAGTTGCCGTTGTCATATTAAATTGGAACGGGAAGTATTTCTTGGAGAAATTCCTTCCTTCGGTATTTAATAGTACATACCCAAATATAGAGTTTATTATCGGCGACAATGGATCGACCGATGATTCCATTAGTTATGTGGAGGAGAACTTCCCCATGTTCAAGATCATTCGCAACAGCGAGAACCTAGGTTTCGCTGGCGGGTACAATGAAATCCTGAAGCAAGTGGAAGCGGATTATTACATCCTATTGAATTCCGATGTAGAAGTTTCAGAGAACTGGGTTGAGCCAGTCATCGCTTATATGGAGCAAGACCCATTATTGGTAGCCTGTCAACCTAAGATTCAGGCATACCATAGCAAGGGTGAATTTGAGCATGCAGGCGCTGCCGGAGGCTATATTGATTATTTTGGATTTCCATTCTGTCGAGGACGGATCTTGGATAAAGTAGAAAAAGACCAAGGCCAATATAATGATGCCCAAGAAGTGTTCTGGGCGACAGGTGCCTCTCTGTTCATTAAATCCAAGGCTTGGAAAGAAGCAGAAGGATTTGATGCTGATTTCTTTGCCCATTTTGAAGAAATCGATCTTTGCTGGAGATTAAAGCGAATGGGCTATAAGGTGGGCTATTGTCCAGATTCAATTGTCTACCATGTGGGCGGCGGAACCTTAAAAACCAGCAATCCCCAGAAGACCTACCTCAACTTCCGGAACAATTTGGTCATGATGCAAAAGAACCTATCGGTTGCTGCTGGGATTTGGAAAATATCGTTGCGATTATGGTGGGACTTATTTGCTTTAATCAAGTTTCTTTTTGATGGAAAAACGGCGGATGCCTGGGCTGTAAGCCGTGGTCATCAGTATTTTTTTCGGAATTTCTTTAAAACAGCAAAGAAAAGAAAGAAATATGCGCAAAAAGAGAACAAAAAAGGACAATATAAGAATTCCATTATTTGGGATTATTACATGAATAAAATCCACAAATACAGTGACCTTCATGATAATAATTTCCATTAATCGCGAAAGTCCTGAATTATCTTTTCCCAGATAATTTTCATTGTTTTGCAACACTTTACGGTAGTTGCCAAATTTTGTTTTAAATTATTTTACCCTTAATATATTTTGTATTTTCGTGGTCTATGTCAATAGATATTCAAGCGAAGATAGCAGAACTTACACGTGAGCTGAACGAATATAATTATCAATATTATGTTTTAGCGCAACCCTCCATTTCCGATTACGATTTTGACCATAAATTAAAGGAACTGGAAGCGTTGGAACTCCAATATCCTGAATTCAGAGATCCTAACTCCCCTACCCTAAAAGTTGGCGGAGATATCACACAAAGATTCCAAACTGTTCGTCATAAATGGCCAATGATGTCATTGGGCAATACCTATAACGAACAGGAGTTAAAAGACTTTGACAACAGGGTCAGGAAGGTGGTTGGTGATCAGGTTCAATACGTTGCTGAATTGAAATTTGATGGTCTATCCATTTCTATTTCATATGAAAACGGAAAATTGGTTCAGGCAGTCACCCGTGGGGATGGAACTCAAGGCGATGACGTGACCAACAATGTGAAGACCATCCGCAGCATACCGCATCAACTGAGGAAAGGCGACTATCCTGAAAGCTTTGATATCCGTGGGGAGATATTCATGCATAAATCGGCCTTTTTGAGGTTGAACAAAGAAAGGGAAGAAAATGGAGAGCAGACCTATGCCAATCCAAGGAACTTTGCTTCTGGAACCATCAAATTACAGGACTCCTCGGAAGTAGCAAAAAGACCTTTGGACTGTTTCCTATATTTTCTGTACTGCGATAACAGAAACAAATTATTCCACGACCATTGGCATAGCATCGAGGAAGTGAAATCATGGGGATTTCCAGTTTGCGAACATAGTAAACTGTGCAATTCCATCGAGGAGGTATTGGAATTCATCCATCATTGGGATGAGGCCAGACACCAACTTTCCTATGAGATCGACGGAATCGTGATCAAGGTAAATGACTTTGCACAGCAGGAAGAATTGGGCTTTACGGCAAAATCTCCGCGTTGGGCAATATCCTATAAATTTAAAGCGGAACGGGTTGAAACGATCTTGAACAGCATCAGCTATCAAGTTGGGCGTACAGGGGCAGTGACTCCCGTAGCGAACCTGAAACCAGTCCTGTTGGCTGGAACAACAGTAAAGCGTGCTTCTCTGCACAATGCCAATGAAATCGAGCGACTGGGCTTGCACGAACATGATACGGTCTTTGTAGAAAAGGGCGGTGAGATCATTCCGAAGATTATTTCAGCAAACGTTGAAAAGCGTCGCGAAGGAGCTAAACCATTTGTATACCCTACTCACTGTCCAGAATGTGGCACAGCCTTGATCAGGGAAGAAGGCGAAGCGGTTCATTATTGTCCGAATGAGGATGGATGTAAACCGCAGATCGTTGGCAAGCTGCAACATTTCATCGGCAGAAAGATGATGGATATACAAGGCTTAGGCGACGAAACCATCGAAACTTTCTTCAAGCTAGGTCTGATCCGAAAAATTTCGGACATCTATACCCTAAAAGACAGGGAGCCTGAATTGGTCGGCATAGAACGATTTGGACAAAAGTCCATAGATAATATGTTGAAAGGCATCGAACAGTCGAAGAACAAGCCCTTTGAGAAAGTATTGTTTGGCTTGGGCATCCGCCATATCGGTGAGACCGTAGCCAAGAAATTGGCGCAGCATTTCAAGAACATCGATGCGATCCGTGCTGCTACGGTAGATGAAATTCTTTCTGTTCAGGATATAGGCTTGCGCATAGCCGAAAGCATCAATGCCTATCTGGTTAATCCAGAGCATTGGGAAGAGATCGAAAAACTAAAGGCCATGGGCTTACAGTTTGAGATTGAAGAAAAGGAAGTGTTATTAGCCGGCGATAGCCTCTTGGGCAAAACCTTTTTGATATCGGGCGTATTTGCGGACCATTCCCGGGAAGAATTGACAGAACTGATTGAGTCGCATGGCGGAAAGATGTTAAGCAGTATTTCTTCAAAACTGAACTATCTGGTGGCAGGGGACAAAATGGGACCATCGAAATTAGCGAAGGCAGAAAAACTACAGGTACCGATGATCTCGGATGTTCAGCTGCTGGCGATGATCAATAAATAAGAATAAAATAAATAAATATACATAAACGATGAACGAGCTTCAAGGTGCGGGAGTAGCATTAGTCACTCCATTTCACGCAGACGGCACAGTAGATTACGAAAGCCTCGGCAATCTGATAGATTTTCAGATTGAAGGTGGCATTGATTATTTGGTTTCATTGGGTACCACTGGAGAAACAGCTACCCTAACCCAAGATGAGCGAAAGAAGCTGTGGCAATTTACTTCGAAGCACGTAAATAAGCGTATTCCATTGGTTGCTGGTATTGGCGGAAACAACAGCTATGAAATCGTGGAGCAGATCAAGAACTTTGAGGTCCTTGACTATGCTGCGATCCTTTCGGTTTCTCCATACTATAACAAACCAACACAAGAAGGCATTTATCAGCATTATAAAGCAATCGCGGAGGCTTCTAAACTTCCTATTATCCTTTATAATGTACCAGGAAGGACGGGCAGCAATATCAGTCCGGCGACCACGGTTCGTTTGGCCAAGGATTTCAAGAATATTGTAGCGACCAAGGAAGCATCGGGTAATTTTGCACAGTTCAGTGAGATCCTTCGGGACAAACCAAATGACTTTCTCCTGATTTCTGGGGATGACCCTGTTACATTGCCTATGATGGCGATGGGTGCTGCCGGAATCATTTCGGTTGTCGGCAATGCCTACCCTACCAAAGTTTCAGCCTTGGCACATCTATGTCGCGAAGGAAACTATGTGGAAGCAAGAGCCATTCACTCGGAATTATTGAAGATCATCGACCTTTGTTTTATTGAGGGAAATCCTGCTGGTGTCAAATATATCCTAGAAAAGAAAGGGATTGGCAAAGACCATGTTAGGCTTCCATTGGTTCCGGTAAGTGATAAGACCAAAGAAGCGATCGATGCAGAGATGCAGCTACTCGGTTAAAAAAAATATAAGGTTGGCAATGGAAATTCGCCAACCTTTTTTATTTTTAGGTATTCTTTTTGTTACCAAATAGAAACTGAATCAAAAAAAATGGAAACAACTAACCCACAACCTAGCACTAAAGGTTCAAAGTTCAAGAAATTTATCAGCTGGTTTTTACTTATTCTATTTCTGGCATTTGCCGGATTTGTTTATTTCAAATATTATTTTGTATTTGGAGAAGGCGTTAAATCTGGTGTTTTGAATTATGCGGTAAAAAAGGGAAATTTATTCAAAACCTATGAAGGGAAGCTGATCCAAGAGGGAATCCGTTCACAGAAGACGGGGACCGGTCTTTCGAGCAATGAATTTGAATTCTCCATTGAAAACGACTCAGTTTTCCATATCTTGGAACTGAATAGTGGGAAAGCCTTTGACCTTCATTATAAGGAATATCATGGCGTATTACCATGGCGTGGGAATACACGCTACGTGGTAGACAAAATCATTCAAATGCGCGATGCGAAGACAACTACCTTTTAGTTGATCGGAAATAGATATCAGAAAAATATTGGGGCTTCAACCGACGTTAGAGAAGGGACTAACAAAGGTTGAAGCCCTGGTCTTTATAGGGAAAAGTGGTAAAGGGAACTGCCAAAGAATAAACTTTTCAGAAAAAGATTGCAAAATTAAATTTCGTGAACTATATTTGCGGAGTACTTCGATAGTGGTACGCTAATCATTACCTCTCTAAAAAGATGGTCTTGATTTATAAAGAAGTGGCGAGAGACTGGCTCAATGACCCACTGGCAACCTTCAATAAGGATTGAAAAGGTGCCAATTCCTGTCCGAGGCAATAAAGCCCAGGAGCATATAAATGAAATAGACTATGACTTCAAAATTTTCAAAATCGGAATTAGTGTATCTTGTTGGAAAACCAGCAACAGATCCCAACATTCAATTTATTTCCAGCTGTATTATTTGCATTACCCGAATGCGATAGTCGTCACTATGTTTGAGCACGAGGAAAAAGTGCAAAAATAATAGCAAACAGACGACCAATAGCACAGCAAGAAAGGAAATCATATATTCAATTTACTAACATCAATAATCAACATAAAAATGGCAGACAACAAAAATCTTAAATTTGAAACACTACAAGTGCACGCAGGTCAGGATGTAGACCCTACAACTGGATCAAGAGCATTACCTATATATCAGACTACCTCATACGTTTTCGAGAATGCGGAACATGGCGCGAATTTATTTGCCCTTAAGCAATTTGGAAACATCTATACCCGGATCATGAATCCAACCACGGATGTTTTTGAAAAACGTATCGCGGCATTAGAAGGTGGTGTGGCAGCAGTAGCTGTATCTTCCGGTCAGGCAGCACAGTTCTTGGCATTGACCAATATCCTTGAGGCGGGTGAAAACTTTGTTTCAGGATCAAATCTTTACGGTGGTACCTATAATCAGTTCAAGGTTTCGTTTAAGCGATTAGGCATTGAGGCAAGATTTGCTGAAGATTCAGATGCTGATAAAATTGAAGCCTTGATCGACGATAAAACAAAAGCGATCTACGTGGAAACCATTGGGAACCCAAGTTACAATATTCCTGATTTCGAGCGTATCGCATCGGTTGCCAAGAAACATGACCTACCATTGATCGTGGACAACACTTTTGGTGCTGGTGGTTATCTGTTCAAACCATTGGAGCATGGTGCTAACGTGGTGGTAGAATCGGCAACAAAATGGATCGGTGGACATGGAACTAGTATTGGTGGAGTGATTATCGATGGCGGTAACTACAACTGGGGAAATGGTAAATTCAAACAATTCTCAGAGCCTTCTGAAGGTTACCATGGTTTAGTATTCTCCGATGTATTCGGTGAAGGTGGACCATTTGGGAACATTCAATTTGCTATCCGTGCTCGCGTTGAAGGATTAAGAGATTTCGGCCCTGCCCTATCTCCATTTAACTCATGGCTTTTGGTACAAGGTCTGGAAACCTTGTCACTACGTGTTCAACGCCATGTTGACAATACCTTGGAAATTGCACAATGGTTGGAGGCACATCCTCAAGTAGAGCAAGTAAGCTACCCAGGATTGAAGAACCACCCTTACCATCAGAATGCACAAAAATACCTGAAAAATGGATATGGTGCGGTATTATCATTTACCATCAAAGGCGGCGTAGATAAGGCGAATGAGTTTATCGACTCTTTGGAATTGATCAGCCATTTGGCGAACGTAGGAGATGCAAAATCCTTGATCATCCATCCTGCGGCAACCACACACCAGCAATTGAGCGCTGAAGCGCAGAAAGCAGCTGGAGTCGCTCCAGGTCAATTGAGACTATCGGTGGGTATTGAGCACATCGACGATATTAAAGCAGACTTAACACAAGCATTTGACAAAATCAAGTAAGTGGGGGCTTAACTGATTTTTTAGGAGGAAGATAATTAAAGAGAATGAGTGTAAAGACTTTCGGATATAGCCAAGACTTCGAATTAGAGAGTGGAAAAAAACTGGCAAATCTACAGATAGCCTACCATAGTTATGGTCAGCTAAATGAGGACAAGTCCAATGTGATTTGGGTATGCCATGCATTGACTGCAAATTCAGATGTTTTTGACTGGTGGCCAGGATTATTTGGCGAGAATGAATTATTTAATGATAAGGATTATTTCATTATCTGTGCCAATGTATTGGGCTCACATTATGGGACGACGAATCCCCTATCCATTGACCCTAATACCAATCTACCCTATTATTCGGACTTTCCTCAGTTCACGATCAGAGATATTGTTAAAGCACATGGACTATTAGCTGATCATCTAGGGATCCAAGAAATCAACACTTTGATTGGTGGTTCCCTAGGCGGTCAACAAGCTTTGGAATGGACGGTGTCCAAAACCATAAAGATCCATAATCTAATTGCTATCGGGACGAATGCGTTTTTCTCACCTTGGGGAATCGCATTCAATGAAAGCCAAAGGCTCGCGATCGAGGCAGATGCCAGCTTTAAAGAGCAAAGGGATGATGCTGGATTGAACGGATTAAAGGCGGCCCGCAGTATGGCATTATTGTCCTATAGGACTTACAATGCCTATGGAACGACCCAAGTGGAATCGGACCATGACAAAACAGATGCTTACAAGGCATCCTCCTACCAAGCCTATCAGGGAGACAAATTAGTCAAGAGATTCAATGCATTTTCCTATTGGTATTTGACCAAGGCCATGGATAGCCATCATCTAGGCAGAGGCCGTGGGCAGGTGGAGCAAGTATTAAGCTCGATTGAGGGCGTCAATGCCCTGATCATCGGTATTCCATCGGATGTGCTATTCCCTCCTCAAGAACAGGAATTTATCGCGAAACATATTCCAAATGCGGAATACTATGAGCTGCATTCCTTTTTTGGACATGATGGCTTCTTAATTGAAACAAAAACCCTGACTCAAGTCATAGGCAACTTTCTTGAGAAACATAATACAAAAGCAGAAAATCACTTAAATTTAATTAAAGAATAATGAGTAAGAAACTTACCATCGGGATGTTTGGATTTGGTGTGGTGGGACAAGGTTTATACGATATCATAAAAACAAAGCACTTAAACTTAGAGATCAAGAAATTTGTTATCAAGAACGCAGACAAAAAAAGGACCTTGCCTGCAGAATTGTTTACCACAGATGCCAATGCTATTCTGGAAGACCCAGAGATCAATACCGTGGTTGAATTGATCGATGATGCCGAAGCTGCTTTTGAGATTACAAAAAGAGCATTGACAACAGGAAAGAATGTTGTTTCTGCCAATAAAAAAATGATCGCCACCCATCTAGAGGAATTGACCGAGATCCAAAATCAACATGGTACTTCCCTATTATATGAAGGTGCAGTCTGTGGTAGTATCCCTATCATCAGAAACTTAGAAGAATACTATGACAACGAGCTTTTGCACTCTGTAAGCGGTATCTTCAATGGTTCTTCCAACTACATCCTTTCCAAGATCTTCAATGAAAACCAAAGCTATGATGAGGCATTGAAAAGAGCACAGGAATTAGGATTTGCAGAAACAGATCCTACATTGGATGTTGGTGGTTATGATCCAAAATACAAATTGGCCATTGTAGCTTCTCATGCTTATGGCATTTACATCAACCCAGATGAGATCTTAAATCTAGGGATCGACACTTTGGGCAATGCCGATATCAGATATGCCAGAGAGAAAAACTATAAAATCAAATTGATCCCTTTGGCCAAGGAGATAACAAATAACAAGGTTGTCCTTTATGTGCTTCCTAAATTTATCTCCAAAGGCAATATCCTGCAGAATGTGGAAAACGAATACAATGGGGTATTGGTTAAAGCTGCCTTTGCCGATGAGCAATTTTTCTATGGTAAAGGAGCCGGTGGCCACCCGACGGGTTCTGCGGTACTGTCAGATATTGCTGCATTAAGATATGATTACAAATATGAGTACAAAAAACATTTAGAGGCGCAACAGGTTGAATATTCGACTGACTATGCTCTAAAAGTTTACTTCCGATATGAAGATGAAGATGTTTTGGAAAACATTGATTTTATCAGTATTTCCGAGCGGTTCTTTAGCGATGATCACAAATATGTGATTGGAACCATTAATCTTCAAGAAATTATCGCCAAGCGCGAAATTATCCATCAACAGGGTAATTTTTTAGCTGAAATCATTTAATTCCATTTTAAATTAAGATAGAAAGTGTTTTTCCTGAAAAGGATTAACACTTTTTTTATTTCGGAACGATTTCTATTTAGGTCATAAAGAGGTTGAAATTCAATCAGATATCTTCTATAATATTTGAAAATTTTTGTTTTTTGAAATAAAAAAGCAACTAAATAGATGATAATTAGGTTTTCAGGGTAACATTATCATTACAATAGCGGATTTTGGCATTTAATAGGTTAAATAATTGTTAATACATTTGCTTTGTCATGGTTTTTGCGTTATATTATTCGTATATTATTATATAAACTTAAAAAACAAATTGATCATGAGAAAGTGGAATGTGTTAGTACTACTAAATGCAGTATCTATTGGTTTGTTTGCACAGGACAACACCAACGCTAGCACGAGTGAGGGATCTGCATTACCGTATTTAATAATCGGAATTATAGTTTTGACCGTTGCTATATATATGTTATATAGTCGACAAAAACGGAAATTCAACGATTAACAACGTATTAAAATATACGTATAATAAGAAAAGGCCTGATTAGATCAGGCCTTTTTCCTTGTATTGTGTTTGTATAATATTTCAGGATATTATGCTTAGTCTCTTTTCAGTCCGAATTTTTCGATCTTACTGTACAGGTGACTTCTTTGTATATCCAGGTCATCAGCTGTTTTGGAGACATTCCAATTGTTTCTTTCCAATTTATATTTAATGAATTCGCATTCAGAGAAGTCCTTAAAGTCTTGGAAAGAGGTAAATTGTTCCATATCAAATCCATTGCTCGTATGGTTTCCGGCAAGGCTATTTGCAGTGATCGGACCGCCTGGGTTAGCAAATTTCAACACATCTTCTTCAGTGATTTTCTTATCACACAAGATGATCAAGCGTTCGATCATGTTCCTTAGCTCACGGATGTTACCACTCCAAGGCAAAGATTGTAGGGCTTTCATGGCATCTGGTGTAAAAGCTTTGACAGGCATGCTATATTCTGCACACACTTCTTCGCAGAAGGCATTGGCTAAAGTTGGGATATCGTCCTTACGTTCGGCCAAAGAAGGCACATGGATCAAGATAACACTAAGACGGTGGTACAAGTCCATACGGAAGTTGCCCTCTTCAATCTCTTTCAAAAGATCTTTGTTGGTCGCAGCAATCACACGTACATTGACATCGATTTCTTTTTCGCCACCTACCCTAGTGATTTTATTTTCCTGCAATGCCCTCAATACCTTTGCTTGCGCAGAAAGGCTCATATCACCGATTTCATCCAAGAAAAGGGTACCATTGTTAGCTTGTTCGAATTTTCCGATACGCTGTTTTACCGCTGAGGTAAAGGATCCTTTTTCATGGCCAAACAATTCAGATTCGATCAATTCGGAAGGGATTGCGGCACAGTTAACTTCGACCAAGGTAGAGCTAGAGCGAGAGGATTTCTCGTGCAGCCAACGCGCGACCAATTCTTTTCCGGCACCATTGGCTCCGGTGATCAATACACGGGCTTCTGTTGGGGCAACTTTGTCAATGGTATCTTTGATCAAATTGATACCCGAAGAGTCACCAAGGATTTCTTTAGTTTTGGAGATTTTACGTTTCAGGACTTTTGTTTCCTTGACCAAGGAGCCTTTTTCCAGGGCATTCCTTACGGTAATCAATAACCTGTTGAGGTCAAGAGGTTTTTCCAGGAAGTCGAAAGCACCTTTACGAGCAGCTTCAACAGCTGTTTCGATGGTACCATGACCTGAGATCATGATGAACGGGATGTCCGAAAATTCTTTTGCAGCGGTCAGTACTTCCATACCGTCCATTTTGTTCATCTTGATATCACATAATACCAGGTCGATTTTTTCTTTCTGCAAGATCTTCAGTCCGTCCTCACCGTTGTCGACATCTAGGACTTTATAGTCTTCATATTCCAAGATATCACGTAACGAGCTACGGATTGGGCGCTCATCATCTATAATTAAAATTGTTGTCATAACTTAACACACTTGTTTATAGGCAATAGAAAATGTACAATAATCAAAAAAAGAAGCAAACCTTGTAAGCCGGGTTCTGTATTCTAAAATAAGAATCTCTATCATTTATCTAGGTCTGCATTCACACACAGACTCCATCAACCTACCCATTGCAAGTGCCCGAAGGCAGAAAACGAGCCGCTTTCTAATCTTGCAACCTATTTGGTCTTTCAACATACGAGGTTTACCGAGATGTATGTCGCCATACAAATCCGTGAGCTCTTACCTCACGTTTTCACCCTTACCCCGAAGGGCGGTATATTTTCTGTGGCACTTGCTGTCTGATAAAAATCAGCCTTCCCGTTAGGAAGCGTATCGCCCTATGTTGCCCGGACTTTCCTCTCCATGTAACATGCAGCGATAGAACCAGTTTGCTTCAATGTGCAAAACTACGAAAAATTCAATGGAATAAGGCTAAACATACATATTTGATAGAATTGAAAAATAAATAACAAAAAGAGAAAATATTTTTTCATCCCGCTGTAGCATGAAGATTTTTATTGTCGTTATATGATAAAACATAAGTCGACGAGATGTTCTTTTTAATTATTTATTAAACATTATTTATAACTTAACATGAAAACTACTACATTTTTAAGGACATTATTAGCTGTTACAGCAATGGCAGGCGCATTGACTACTATTTCTTGCACGAAGAAGGAGGATCCAAAACCAACAAAGAAAAAGACCAAGATAGTAAATGTGGTCTACAGAATTAACTCGCAGGTAAAAGATTTGAAGTTAAAATCTTTAGTGGTAACTGGATACAAAGGTCAAGATTCAACTATCGTAGTTAAAGACACGGACAAACTTCCAAGAGAAATCAGATTGAGAAGACCGGCTCCGGCAAAGAACGCTGCATTGAAGATCAAAACTACCGTAGACAAACCAGGAAAAGTGAACCTAGAAATTTTGGTTGACAATAAATCAGTAAAAAAATTAGAGGCTAACATTACTGACATTAAAAAAGAAGGCCTTTTAGAGCACAAGTTTTAATCACATAAACCCAAGAACAAGAAACTACTTTTTTCCAAAATAATTACCAAGGCTGTACCTCATAGGTTGCAGCCTTTTTTAATATCCGAAAGTTCTGATTATAGATCTTGGGCGATGGCAAAACCAGCTGCCCAAGCCCATTGGAAATTGTATCCGCCCAACCAGCCTGTGATATCCACAGCCTCGCCACCGAAATAAAGGCCTTCCTGCTTCTTGCTTTCCATGGTCCTAGGGTTCAATTCATCAGTGGCTATCCCTCCTCGCATAACTTCAGCCTTATCATAACCTTTATCGCCGGCAGGCTTCACTTTAAATTGATGGATGCTGTCTGATACCAATTTAGCATCAGCCTTGCTCAGGGAGGCTATTTTTAGCTGAACAGGCAGGAACTCGCCAAGTGCATCCACCATTTTTTTGGTAAAATGGTCGTTCAACAACTGCCCAATGGTCCTTTTTCCAGCATTGTTTCTTTCTTCCTTGATCAGGTTGTCCAAATTGAATTTGGGCAAAAGATCAATGGTAAACTGTTCTCCCGGTTTCCAATAGGATGAAATCTGCAAGATTGCTGGTCCACTTAGTCCCCAATGGGTAAAGAGTATATTTTCTTCAAAGGAGATCTTATCGTTATATACCCTAGAGAATACGGAATTTCCAGCAAGTGAAGCATACCAGTTCGCATCTTTGCCGGTAATGGTCAATGGGGCCAATGCCGGTGCTGTTTCTACTATTCTATGGTTAAACTTACGTGCCAGCTTAATGGCAAAATCGGATGCCCCTAGTTTAGCAACAGGTAAACCTCCGGTAGTTAAAACGACCTTAGGTGCAGATATTTTTTCTTTTTTGCCGTTTTTCTCATAGCTTATTTCGAATCCGGCATCTGTTTTCTGTACATCAGTCACCAAGGTATCTAACCAGATATCCTGTCCTGTATCATACATCAACTTGGTAAAAACAGCGACAATATCCTTGGCTTTATTAGAGACTGGAAATAACTGACCTAAGGTCTTTTCCTGGCCTTCAATATTCCCAAACTGTTCGAAGAAGGTAATGGTATCTTCCACCGTCCATTGGGAAAACACGGCATTAAGGAATTTCGGATTTTCTGAAACGAAATTATCTGTTGAGGTATATAGGTTTGTAAAATTACATCGACCACCACCAGAGATCAGGATCTTGGCACCAGGTTTTTCATTGCGTTCAATCAATAAAGTCCTTTTTCCCAGCATTCCTGCCTGCACCGCACACATCAGTCCGCAGGCACCAGCTCCAATGATTATCGCGTCATAATCTTTCATTAGGAAATCAGCTCTCCTTCCAAAGAAATGGTTCTTTGTTCTGCCCAAGATTTTTCTGCGAGCTCCAATATGCGAATAACATCGCGAGCTTGCTCAGGCTTGATAAACAGGTCTTCCTCACCTTTGATGGCTGCGACAATATTCTTATAGAAATCCTGGCCTGAACCAAATTCGCTTTCAATTTTCTCTTCCACATCTTTTCCATTTTCCAGAATGGAAAGGGTACCCTGAAAGGCTGGATCTTCCTTGCCCCAGTCCTGGATATTTGCAGGAACTGCTCCATCGCGCAATAAAGCTTCCTGAGCATCTACGCCCCATTTTACAAAACAGCCGTTCATTCCATAGACAGCGTACCGAGCGGTGGAGATTTTTGCCAGCATCTGTCCTTTGAGGGACACCTTGATGCCTGGAAAGGACAGGATAAACTCGAAATCATCGATAGCCTTGGCCCCATCGCGTTGGACACGGAGGTCAGCGAAAATGGACTCTGGTTTTCCAAAGACCTGCAATGCCTGATCGATCAAATGAGCACCTAGGTCATAGTGTATGCCTGACCCCGGAAGGTTCTCTTCACGCCAAGCTCCAGCCCTCAAAAAGTTCCTGAAACGGTCGTAACGTGCTTCATAATTCACCACCCGTCCCAATCTTCCAGATTCAATTACTTTCTTAACGGTTTTGAAGTCTGAATGAAAGCGGGCATTGTGATGTACGGAAAGTAGAAGTCCCTTTCCTTTTGCCAATGCAATCAATTCATCGGCCTCAGCACTATAATTCGTGAACGGTTTTTCAACGACCACATGCTTACCAGCTTCAAGAGCTGCTTTCGCTAGACTGTAATGCACATCATTGGATGTAGCGATCGCTACGATATCCACTTCAGGATCATTGATGATATCATCTGCAGACAATACCCCAATAGCATTGGGATAGCGCTCGGCCAACATTTGCTGTTGTTCAGGTTTGCGTGCAGTGACTTTGTATAATTCCAGATCAGGATTGCCATCAATAAATGGGGCATGAAAAACATGCCCCCCTATTGAAAATCCGATTAATCCGACTTTAAGATTTTTCATAGTTACATTCTTTCCGGTACTTGGATCCCTAGCATGTTCATGCTTTCTGCAATAATCCTGGCTGCCGAAGCAGACATTTGCAGACGGAAACCTTTGACATTTTCGTCTTCAGCTTTTAGGATCGTTTCCTCGTGATAAAATTTATTATAAAGTTTTGCTAGATCATAAGCATAATTAGCCAATTGCGCCGGACTGAATTCTTGCGCAGAAGCTTCGATGATAGCAGGATAATTTGCCAATGCCTGGATCAGGTCGCGTTCGTACGGTGAAATAGACGCAGGAGTTTTCACATCGGCGCCAGTATATTCCGCTTTGCGAAGCACTGATTTAATCCTTGCATGGGTATATTGTACAAATGGGCCGGTATGACCTTGGAAGTCTACCGATTCATTTGGATCAAAAAGCAAGCGTTTTTTAGGATCTACCTTTAACAAGAAATATTTAAGGGCTCCCATACCGATGGTTTGGTATAGCGAAGTTTTTTCTTCTTCATTAAAGCCTTCAGTCTTCCCTAATTCCTCTGTTCTTTCCTTCGCCGTTTCGATCATTTCAACCATTAGATCATCGGCATCTACGACTGTTCCTTCTCTGGATTTCATCTTTCCAGAAGGAAGGTCCACCATACCATAGGATAAATGGTTAAGGCCATTTGCCCATTCCTTGCCAAGTTTTTTCAAGATAGCGAACAACACCTTGAAATGGTAATCTTGCTCATTTCCTACGACATAGATGGATTCATCCATCTTGAATTCATCATATTTCAATTGTGCAGTTCCTAAGTCCTGAGTGATATATACGGAAGTCCCATCCCCTCTAAGCACCAGCTTTTGGTCAAGGCCTTCATCGGTTAAATCAATCCAAACAGAGTTGTCTTCTTTTTTAAAGAAAACTCCTTTTTCAAGACCTTCTTGGATGATATCTTTACCTAAAAGGTAAGTTTCAGATTCATAATAGAATTTATCGAAGTCTACACCCAGCTGTTTGTAGGTTTTATCAAATCCTGCATATACCCAGCCATTCATGGTTTTCCAAAGGTTGATGACCTCAGCATCGTTTGCCTCCCATTTTTGGAGCATCACTTGTGCCTCTTTCATCAATGGAGCATTCTTTTTAGCTTCATCTTCGGTTTGGCCTTCTTGTTTCAGTTGGTCAATTTCCTTTTTGTATTCTTTATCGAAAACTACATAATATTTACCAACTAAATGGTCACCCTTTAAACCTGCGGATTCAGGTGTTTCACCGTTACCGAACTTTTGCCAAGCAAGCATGGATTTACAGATATGTATCCCTCGGTCGTTGACCAAGTTGGCTTTTATCACCTCATAACCGTAAGCTTTAAGGATTTCGGCCACGGAATAGCCCAATAAGTTGTTACGAATGTGACCTAGGTGCAAAGGTTTGTTGGTATTGGGTGAAGAATATTCCACCATCAGTTTTTTACCGTTTTGAGGATATTTTCCGAATGAATCAGGGAGGATGGTTTTGTTCAACAGTTCTATCCAGTAATCATCAGAGAAACTCAGGTTCAAGAAACCTTTGATCACATTGAAGTCGCTGATCTCTTGGATGTTTTCTTTTAGATAAGTACCTATTTCATTTCCAGTAACTTCCGGAGATTTTTTAGAAAATCGGGTAACCGGAAATACTACTAAAGTGATTTGACCTTCAAACTCTTTTCTAGTCTCTTGTAATGCGAGTTGAGAAGCAGGGATTTCTGCTCCATACAATGCATTTACCGCTTCAACTGTCTTCTCAATAAGCAGCTCTTGGATTGATTTTGCCATGTAAATATTTCGTAATATTCGTAACTTTCTGATAATGAATTTAAAAAATAACGCGTTGATTATTTAGGTATTCATCGTGAAAGCATATCTTTGCCAAAAATAATAAAAAATGCAGAGCTATCAGGAATTTCTTGACTTAAGTGTTGGTTTTCCGCAAGACGGATTCGATATCATCGATGACGAATTGTACTTCCACGATTTGAATTTGATGGAAATGATAGAAACGTACGGTACTCCCCTACGTTTTACCTATTTACCCATTATCAGCAAAAAGATACAACAAGCGAAGATCTTATTTCAAACAGCCATGTTGAAATATAATTATCGCGGATCATATAAATACTGTTATTGTACTAAATCATCGCATTTCAAACATATCGTTGAAGAAGCTTTGAAGAATGACATCCACTTGGAGACTTCTTCGGCTTTTGATATGCCCATGATTGATGCGCTGGAGAGACAAGGAAAAGTCACCAAAGACATTACAGTGATTTGTAATGGTTTTAAAACCTACCAATACAAACAATATATCGTCGATATGTTGCATGATGGATACCACAATATCATTCCAGTTCTGGACAATAAAGAGGAATTCAACATGTATGATGATGAAGTTGAGCTGTCTGAACCTTGTAACTTAGGTATCCGTATTGCTGCGGAAGAACAGCCAGATTCACAATTCTATACTTCCAGATTAGGGATCCGTATGGAAGACGTCATCGACTTCTACAACAGCAAGATCGTAGATAACCCACACTTTAAAGTGAAGTTATTACACTTCTTTATCAATTCGGGTATTTCTGACACTCCCTATTACTGGAATGAGTTGGAGAAATATGTGACCCTTTACTGTAAATTCAAAAAGATCAATCCTGATCTAGACACCTTGGATATTGGTGGAGGTATGCCATTTAAAGACTCATTGGTTCATGATTTCGATTATGAATACATGGTCAATGAAATTGTAAACCGCATCAAGCAGATCTGTGCACACCATGAGGTAGTAGAACCAGATATCATTACAGAATTTGGTAAATACACTGTTGCGGAGGCTTCAGGTATCCTTTATAAGGTATTGGGCAGAAAACAACAGAACGACCGTGAGAAATGGTTGATGTTGGATGGTTCGTTTATTACCAACCTTCCAGATGTTTGGGCACTGAACCAGAAGTATATTTTGTTACCGATCAATAACTGGGATTCAGAATATGAGCGTGTTAACCTTGGTGGTATCACCTGTGATGGCCAAGATTACTATAACCAGGAAGCGCATATGAACTCGGTATTTATGCCGAAAACCAGAAAAGTACAATACCTTGGATTCTTCCATACGGGAGCTTATCAAGAAGTATTGAGCGGTTACGGAGGTATCCACCACTGTTTACTGCCATCACCAAAGCATGTTTTGATCCGCAGAAATAGAGATGAAACATTTAACTATGAGGTTTTTGGCGAAGAGCAAAACTCAAAACAAGTCATGAAATTATTGGGTTACCAATAGGCAAGACTTCGAAAACAAAAAAGCAAGTTAATATCAATTAACTTGCTTTTTTGTTTTATCGCTAAAACATGCTCACTTTCATCCCTCAACCAATATTAACCCACTGATCTCCTTTCGTAACGGTCGAGGCAATTGCATGAATACCTCGGGTTTTAAATTTAGTTGTAGGTTTTTTGAGCCTTCTATTGGTAAGACCCAAAACAAATTTTGAAATCCTCCGCCTAACCATTTTCCATCATTAGCGAGGTACTCTTGATACTTCTTGTCCAAATCATTAATTGTTTTAAAAAACGACTGGATCGAAGAATCTTCAATTAAATACATGACTTACTGTTTATGTTAAAGAACTAATGCAAAATTATAAATGATATTTAACTATTCGTTAAATATTTTATTTTTTATTGATTGTTTTTTACATAATTGTTGGTATTTAACGCGAAATACATTAACTAATTCATTTATTGCAATCAGATTACAGATAATACTGTAAATTGTGCCGCATTAACATGAAAAAAATATTTAAGATACTTATGTATATCCTCCTTGCCTTAGTCTTGATCATCGCTGTGGCAGTATATTTATTGAGCCGGTCCGATCAAATGGGCGCTTTGGCTTCTGCGGATCGATTGAAAAGAATGGAGCATACCGCCACTTTTAAAGATGGAATATATGACAACCTAGAAAAAACACCTGCAATTAAGGAAGGTGTAAGCCAAGTCGCTGTATTCAAGTCGTTTTTCTTTGAAAAGGATAAAAGGAATATTCCTTCAAAACCATTACCGGTTGAGATTACTGATTTAAAGAATATTCCATTAGACCAAGATGTCTATGTGTGGTTTGGCCATTCCTCCTATTACATGCAATTGGATGGAAAAAGAATATTGGTGGACCCCGTATTAAATGGGAATGCATCCCCGATTCCAGGCAGCGTGAAGGCATTCAAAATGACCCATAAATACAAGGCTGAGGATTTTCCAGAAATCGATATCCTTATCCTTACCCACGACCACTACGACCATTTGGATTATCCTTCCATATTGCAACTGAAAAGCAAGGTCAAGGATGTCGTGACCAGTTTAGGTGTTGGAGCCCACTTCGAAAAATGGGGCTATCCTACTGAAAGAATCCATGAGTTATATTGGGGAGAAAAGTTAATTCTGGACAGCTTGCAATTCACTGCAGCGCCAGCAAGACACTTTTCAGGCCGTTGGTTGAAGAGAAATACCAGCTTATGGTCTTCTTTTGTTGTTCAATCTGATTCGTTGAAGGTATTTGTAGGTGGAGATTCTGGCTATGGCAAACATTTTAAGGAAATTGGTGAGCAATACGGTCCTTTTGATGTTGCTATCCTTGAGAATGGACAATACAATGAATTATGGAAATACATTCATCTCATGCCGGAGGAAGCTGTTACAGCGGCTCAGGATTTACAGGCGAAAAGAATCATTCCTGTCCATAACTCTAAATTCCCTCTTGCCAATCATGCTTGGGATGATCCTATGATCCGGATTAGCAAAGAAGCTAAAAATAAAAATGTCCCCATATGGACTCCAAAAATGGGACAGCTTATTTACTTAGATAAAGATAATGACACCAAAGAATGGTGGATAGGGGTTGAATAAACCCCTATGATGTTTTTCTATAGTTCCAGATCGCTAGGCCATTCAGCAAAATGGCAAATCCTATAATGATCAAGAAATGATGTTGGATATCCTGGAAGTCACTTCCCTTTAATACTATCATACGGACCACTTCAATGAAGTATGTTACAGGGATCATTTTCGTCACCACATAAGCCCATTGAGGCATGCTGTCAATGGAAGTGAAAAGGCCGCTCATCATCATAAAAATCATGATGAAAAAGAATGCGACCGACATCGCCTGTTGCTGAGTTTCGGAGATCGTAGAAATCAACAACCCTAAACCTAAAATCGCAATAAGGTATATGGACAAGTATCCATACAACCAAAACATATTGCCTACTGGCACTAATCCATATATAAATCTGCCGACCACAAATAACCCCACCGTAAAGACAAACATTCCGATGATCCAAAATGGAATCAGCTTTCCGAGGATGAATTGATATTTCTTGATTGGGGTTACATTGATCTGTTCAATGGTTCCAACTTCTTTTTCCTTTACGATATTTAGGGCGCACATATACGAACAGACCATGGTCACTAAAGCGACCAGAATCCCTGGTACCATAAACTTATTGTAAATCAGATAGGGATTGAACCAATTGGAAGAGGTGACATCTATCAGTGAATTGGCAGAAACTCCATTTTGATTGACCCATTTGGTCCGGATATCTTCATTGAAATCCTTTATGATCCTACTGAGATAGCTTGATCCCAATCCAGCTTTTACTCCATTGATGGCATTGGCCGCAATAAACAGCTCTGCAGACTTTTCTTTTATCAGATCTTTTTCAAAGTTTGTCGGGATTTCCAGTATTAAGTCTGCCTTTTCACTTTCGATCTGCTTCAGTGCTTCTTTAAAGGATTGCCCATAATCGGTTAACCTAAAATATCCAGAGGCTGTCATCTTAGCAATCAATTGCTGTGAAGCCGGAGAATGGTCATGGTCCACGATAGAAACATTGATATTTTTCACCTCGTAATCCGCTGCAAAAGGTAGAATGATCAATTGCATGATCGGTGCAACAAATATCAAAGGAAGCAACGCTTTATTTCTAAAGATCTGCTTGAACTCTTTTCTTAACAAAAACAACAATGATCTCATTCTAACCTTGTTTTAAAATTTTTCAAACTTAATACCAAGAGGATAACTGTCATCCCAACCAGAATCAAGGTTTCCTTCCATATGGCAGTAATTCCAAGACCTTTCAGCATAATGGATTTTACGATGATATAATACCACTTTGATGGAACCAAATTGGATACCAGCTGCAATGGCATGGGCATGTTTTCGATAGGGAACATAAAACCGGTAAACAACAGGATCGGCAGCATCATCCCCATCATAGAGATCAGCATTGCTGCCTGTTGGGAGTTCGTGACATTGGAAATTAAAAGCCCTACTGACAAGGCGCAGATGATCAACAGCGCACTCTCAGCGACCAACAAAATAAGACTTCCATGAATTGGCATGCCCATGAGCGTCACGGCCATGATCAGGATAACTGCCAGGTTGATCAATGACAACATGAAATATGGAAGTGCTTTAGAAACAATCACCAAAAAGGGGTTAAAAGGGGAAACCAACAAGATCTCCATTGTTCCCATTTCTTTTTCCTTCACGATAGAAACTGCTGTCATCAGCACACATATCAACATGAGCACCAATGCCATAATACCCGGAACAAAGTTCATCGCTCCTTTCAGCTCGGGATTATAGAGCATCCTCAATTCGGTATTGATGGAATTAAGCATTTCCTGTCCCTGCATCAGGTCCATTTGATAATCCATAATGACAGCATTTGCATAGTTCTGAAGGGTACTCGCCGTATTCGGGTCAGAACCATCCGAGATCACTTGGATTTGGGCTTTTTTCAGGTGCATTAAATCCTCATTGAACTTTGATGGAAACACCACAGCTAGCTTTATATTCTCCTTTTGAAAGGAGTCCTCGATATCTTCATAGCTCATCAAGGATTTCGTGACTTGGAAATTCCGATTGGCTTCAAACTTTCTCGTTATTTCCTGGCTGGCTATATCCTGAGAATAGTCGCAGATCACGATTTTTGCATTCTTAACCTCATTGGTCAGGGCGAATCCGAACAATACGATCTGCACGATCGGCAATCCAAACAACATCAGTAAAGTCTTTCTATCCCTGAACACATGGTAGAATTCCTTACGAACGAAGGACATAAACTGTTTCATCTAATCTCCCTTCCTTTTAGCGGCGCGAGCCAGTTCATAAAACACATCATCCATGGTTTCCGCTTTATATGTTCTTTTCAGATTTAACGGGCTATCCAAAGCTTTTATCTCTCCATCCACCATCATCGAAATCCGGTTACAGTATTCCGCTTCGTCCATATAGTGGGTAGTCACAAAAATGGTTATTCCACGTGCAGCCGCAGCATATATCAGGTCCCAAAACTGCCTTCGGGTAACGGGATCCACTCCCCCAGTCGGTTCATCCAAGAAAACAATCTTTGGATCGTGAATAACAGCGACGGAGAAGGCCAACTTTTGCTTCCATCCTAAGGGCAAGGAGGCTACCAATTTTTTGGCTTCATTTTCCAGACCCAAGGTCTTTAGCAGTTCAGTCCGCTTATCTTTCAGCTGCTTGTAATTGAGGCCATAGATACCTCCGAAAAAATCAATATTTTCATTAACCGTCAAATCTTCATAAAGCGAAAACTTCTGGCTCATGTAGCCTATGTTTTTCTTGATTTCCTCCGTCTGTTTATAGATATCAAAACCAGCAATATTGGCATTTCCAGAACTTGGTTTTGAAAGACCGCAAAGCATTTTCATGGCGGTGGTTTTGCCTGCACCGTTGGCACCCAAGAAACCAAAGATTTCACCTTTATAGACCTCAAAACTGATGGAGTTGGTCGCAATGAAATCACCAAATTTCTTAGTGAGCTTATCTGTCTTTATTACAACTTCGTCTGTCATGTTAGTTCATTAGGTTAATGAAACAATCCTCAATATTGGGTTTGATTTTCTTGATATCCAATCCCAGATGGCTTTGATTTCCTAGAGATTTCAGCAGCATTTCTTCTGCATGACCGTTATCTTCCTTGAAACTGATATGATGGTACTCACCAAAGGCATTGCAGGTTTTGATATTGGGATTATTCCTGAGATCAACCAATAGTTTGCCCATATTATTAGCTTTGATGGCATACAAAGGATCTGGATATTGCTTTATGATTTCTTCTGGAGTCTCAACGCTTAGGATCTTGCCGTTTTGTATCAAGGCAATACGCTCGCAAAGCGTAGCCTCGTCCATGTAAGGGGTTGAAACCAAGATCGTAATACCTTGATCCTTAAGCCTCGCTAGCATGTCCCAGAACTCTTTCCTAGACACCACATCCACTCCTGTTGTTGGTTCATCCAAGAATAAAACCTCGGGTTTATGGATCAGGGCGCAGCACAGGGCTAGTTTTTGTTTCATTCCTCCAGACAATTTGCCCGCCCGTCTATCCTTGAATGGTTCGATCTGCACATAAATATCCTTGATCAGATCATAGTTTTCTTCAACTGTAGTTCCAAAAACTGAAGCGAAGAAATTAAGGTTCTCCTCAATGGTTAGGTCTTGGTACAGTGAAAATTTACCGGGCATATAGCCAACTAGCTTCCTGATCTGCTTATAGTCTTTGACAACATCTAAACCTGCTACACTTGCGGAGCCTTCTGTAGGCAATAAGAGGGTAGTCAAAATCCTGAAAATACTCGTCTTCCCTGCTCCGTCCGGACCAATTAGACCAAATAGCTCACCCTTTTTCACAGAAATATCCACATGATCTACTGCGGTGAGTGCACCTTTATTGTAGGTTTTCACCAGATCAACTACTTGCACCATATCCATATCAGATAAACTTTATTTCAGCATACATGCCGATCTTATACCTTCCATCATTCTTCACTTTTACTTTGATAGCATAGACTTGATTGGCCCTTTCGTCTTTGGTCTGTATGGTCTTCGGAGTAAACTCTGCTTTACTGTTAATCCAAGTAATGATCCCTTCAGAAGTATGGTATCCACCATTTCCATCATCAGTCAACACCTGAACCTTTTGGTTCAGCTTGACATTTGGAAGCTGATTGCCGGTAATATATGCCCTCAATATCATGCTGGACAGGTCGGCAATCTTATACAGTGGTTTTCCCATGCCTGCAGTTTCGTTCACTTCGGCATATTTAGTCAAGACAGTCCCTTGGACTGGATTCACGATTTTCGATTTCTTTAATTGATCTTCCAATTGATAGATCTGCACTTCCAAAGGCACGACTTCCTTCCCGATACTTTGATTAGAAATCGATAGGCTGGATTGTTGGGCTTCTAACTGTCTATTGAGCAATTTGATCTGCGCATTGATATCATCTAACTGCTTAGGTGTCGCAGCATCACCAGCAATCAGGTTTTGGGTCCTTATTTTCTCCCTTTCAAGATGCTGAATTTGTTCTTTAATGGCAGATAGCTGGACTGGGATATTCGGTTTCCTACTTAATCCAGCACCAACCTGAGCCTCTAATTGGCGCTTTTTCAGATAGGTCTGCACCGTATCTATATAACCAATTTGTTGCCCCACGGCTAACTGGTCCCCTTCTTCTAGGTTAAACTCTTTGATAGTTCCATTCGCCTCAGCAGAAATGATGGTCTCAATTGCCTCAAAGCTACCTGAGGCATCGAAGGTATCTTTATCATTTTTACAGGATCCCAAAGCCAGTATTCCAGTACTTAGGAACAAAAAAATTTTCAGTCTTTTCATTATGATTAGTTTTCTGCTTTTCCAGATGTTGTTTGTAAGTTATATTGTGCCATTATGAGTTGGACTTCATGCAAGGCAAGGTTTTGTTTTGCCTGTTCCACCACATTCACCGAAATAAGGTAATCGTTGCTGCTGGCAGTGCCATAATTCAACTGGTTCAATGTAGAATTCCTTACCTGCTCCCGAAGGTCAATTATCTCTTGATCGGTTTTCAGCAATTCTTGAAACTTAGACAGCTCTGTTTGCTGTTGCGCAAGGTTCATTTTTGTATTGAATAGAAAAGTTTCCTCCTGCACATCCAATATTCGTTGGTTGTTCTTTATGATATTCTTTTCATTTTTCTGGGTATAGAAACTGTTCAGGTTCCAAGCCAAACGCAATCCCGCAATATAGAAGCCTTGCGTTTCGGGATTTAGCATATTCAATGCCGGTTGCCCAACACCAGCTTGAACAAAGAGGCTAAATTGTGGCAAAGACTTATTGTCAATCAATTTATTCTGAACATCAAGAGATTTCCTTTGTAAAGAAAACAAGGTCTGTTCCGGTCTATGGATTTCATTATTCCATTGCAAGGAAACAGGAGTCTGTAATTTGGTGTCTGGATCAAGCTGTTGACCAATCATTACACCTAGAACTGCCAGATAAGCTCTCTTATTGAAATCCAATTCTGTAATTCTTTGCTCAGCTTTCAGTTTTTCCGCTTTCAGGTTACTAGCAGAACTCCTGAGCGCGACACCATTGGCAACCGCAGTTTCCATTTTTTCAATGCCACTCTGCAGGTCTTGAACACTCAGATTAATCTGTTCTTTTTGTCTATCCAAAAGCAATAAGGCAAAATAAAGGTTATTGATCCTTTCTTTTAGTTTATACATTTCCACCTCAACCTTTTGGTTTTCGACGGCAGTATTGGCATTCAGATTTTCCTTTTGGTCCTTGAGATTCAAAAGACCGGTCAAAGATTGAGTCAGCTCAGCATAAACCTTATATTGACTCTTGCTAATGCTTGGAATCTCCATATTGGGAAGCTTAATGGGCATCGAGGTCACATCAGATTGATGTGTCGCCTGACCGGCCACAGACAACTGGGGCATGACAGCCTTTTGTGCATTATCCAAGGAAAACTCATTGGTTCTTGATATGAGATCCTGTTGCTTGATTAGTGGGTAATTGGAGCGGGCTAAAGTGTAGCACTCCTCCAAACTCAGGTTCCTCACTTCACTTTGCGCAATAACGAGGCTATTCCCCAGTCCCATAAATAGAATAAAACTTAAAACTTTCGTAAAGATATTTACCTTAATCATATATTTTAATATATTGATTTAAACATTTGACCAATTCATAGACAAAAAAATAGACTATGCTTTAAACATAGCCTGTACCCAAATGGGAATCAACTTTTTACGTTCTTCCATCAAGGCAAAAAATTCATTATTGTTGAGCCCCGTCCCGCTCATAATCATAGGTTGAGCAATAAAAGGGAACAGGACCATACCCAAAACGTTCATGATAAATTGGATAGGACTAACCTCCTTCAAGGTTCCTTTTTTAATTTCCTCATCCAATTGTTGGACAAAGAATGATTCACCTAAGATTTCACGGACAGGAATTTTCTCAAGAATATTGTTGACATTGTTTCGGATCTCACTCACGATAAATCCAGGAATCTCGGGTTTATCCTTGATCGAATCGATATAATGCTCAGCGATGGCACTGACCTTCTCCAGTAAGGTAGACTCACGGTCATTTAATACCAAGACCAAGCCTTTCACAAACTCACCTAATGTTTCCAACATAATGAGTTCGAAAAGCTTTTCCTTACTTCTGAAATAATAATTTAATAGGGATAAGTTGATTCCTGCTTCATCAGCAATATCTCTGGTCCTAGTCGCTGCATATCCTTTCTTATGAAATACAATGCGCGCTGCTTCTTTTATTTTGTCTTCGGTTGATGTATCTAATTCCTTCTCTTCCTTCTTATTCATCATTTGGCTTTTCACTTGAGATTGACCAAAGGTAAGAACATTTAGAGTAATTGAACAAATATTTTAATCAAATGACCAAACTTTTTAAAGAAAATAAACTAAACCCCCATTGGAAGCTTATTTTTTATGTAAAATCATCCCGTGATCAAACCTCAAACTATCCATATTTTTGAATACAAACTTCGAATCTATTTCTTCCACATCGCCAAAACCTTCAATCAATCCTTCTGGAACAATGCCAAAAACTGTTTCCCTAACAGAGTTTACACCTTCTGACATAAAACTATATTCACCCACCAATAAAGAGTCTTTAATTACCCCTCTGAATTCTCCATGGTTCTTGTCCTTTTCTTGAAAATTATAGCTTAGTGGTCCAATAAGGGAGTCGTTTTGACTCTTCAGATCCAATAAAATCGTATCTCCATTTTCATCAAACACATATTTTCCAGCCTGTTCTGAAGCGGTCCATTCATCTGCCACAGCATCATTTTGTTTATTGTCTTTAGTCTCCTGTCCAGAATTATTACAAGCACTCATACTAAATAACAGAGCCGGGACAACAAATAATGACTTAGCGATATTTCTCATGTTTATCTTTTTTTTTATTGTTATAACGCATAATGATACGTAATGTTTCCGTAAAATCTTGATAAATCTCTATTCCAGACCCATTTCCAGTAGATTTTTATTTGTAACTTTATATACTATGAATATTCTTACAAAGCCTTTCGAGACGAATTATAATACAGCTCCCTTTTCCCAAATCAAAAATGAAGATTACGTTCCAGCCTTTCAGGAAGCAATTGCTGAAACTAAAAGGGAAATTGAACAGATTGCAACAAACAATCAAGCAGCTACCTTTGAAAATACGATCGAGGCACTATCCTTCTCTGGAATGCAATTAGATCGGATTTCCAATATATTTTTCAATCTCCATTCTGCAGAAACGAATGATGAATTAGAAAAGATTGCTGTACAGGTAGCTCCTATGTTGGCAGAATTAAGCTCCGACATCACCTTGAACTATGAGTTATTCCTAAAGATCAAGGAGGTATATGATCAAAAAGACAGCCTAAATCTTAGCCCTGAACAAGAAACGCTATTGACCAAAAACTATAGAGATTTTGTTCGCAATGGCGCCTTGCTAGCCGACGAAAAGAAAAAAGAACTCAGGGAAATCGACCAGGAAATGTCGGTATTGAAATTAAACTTCGCAGAACATGTATTGGCGGATACCAATGCCTATCAATTACACATCTTGAAAAAAGAGGAGCTTGATGGACTTCCTGATTCTGTAATCGAGGCAGCACATGAACTCGCAAAAGAAGAGGGCAAAGAAGGATGGATATTCACCTTGGACTATCCTAGCTATATCCCTTTTATGACCTATGCCAGCAACCGTGAATTGCGAAAAGAATTGGCAATTGCAGCTGGTAAAAAAGGCTTTCAGGACAATGCAAATAACAATGAAGAAATAATTCTAAAAATTGCCAAACTGAGACATCAACGGGCTAAATTATTAGGTTATGATTCCCATGCACACTTTAAATTAGAAGAACGCATGGCTCAAAACCCCAATACCGTTACTTCATTTTTGAATGACCTCCTTGCAAAAGGCAAACCCGCTGCATTAAAAGAATTTGCCGAATTGAGCCAATATGCTAAAGAAAAGGATGGTTTAGACCATTTAGAAAAATGGGATGGCAGTTATTATTCAGAAAAACTGAAGCAAGAACGTTTCAATCTGGATGATGAAAAGTTAAGACCATATTTCAAACTGGACAATGTATTAAATGGTGTATTTGAAATTGCCCACCGCCTCTATGGCTTGAATTTTAAGGAAATCCAGAATATCGACAAATATCATCCAGAAGTTCAGACCTATGAGGTAAGTACAGATGATGGTGATTTAGTCGCAGTTTTCTATGCAGACTTCTTCCCCCGTAAGGGCAAGAGGAATGGCGCATGGATGACCTCCTACAAATCGCAATACATTAAAGATGGTCACAATGAGAGACCTCATGTTTCCATCGTCTGCAATTTCACTAGGCCTACTTCAAGTAAACCCTCCTTGTTAACATTCAACGAGGTTACCACCCTATTCCATGAATTTGGCCATGCCTTACATGGCATGTTGGCAGACACGACCTATCCTACCCTTTCCGGAACTTCCGTATTTTGGGATTTCGTCGAACTTCCAAGTCAAATTATGGAAAACTGGTGCTATGAAGAGGAAGCATTGAAACTTTTTGCCAAGCATTATGAAACTGGCGAGACCATTCCCATGGAATACATCCAAAAAATCAAAGATTCTGCTTCCTTCTTGGAAGGGCTGGCAACGGTCAGACAGTTGAGCTTCGGTCTTTTGGATATAGGCTGGCATGGACAGGACCCAAGTGCTATCAGCAAGGTGAAAGATTTTGAAACCCAACAGTTCGCAGAAACAGCGATCTATCCCGATGTCAAGGAGAATGTCATGTCCACATCTTTCTCCCACATCTTTGATGGAGGTTACTCTTCGGGATATTATTCCTATAAATGGGCGGAGGTCTTGGACGCGGATGCTTTCGATTATTTTCAACAGGAAGGTATCTTCAATCAGGAAGTTGCAAAAAAATTCAAGGACAATATTCTTTCAAAAGGTGGAACGGAACATCCAATGAAACTCTATAAACAGTTCCGAGGAAAAGAACCGTCTGTTGACCCACTATTGAAACGTGCTGGACTGATTTAATCCATACAATCGAACATAAACAAAAAAGGCTTAGATTAAATATCTAAGCCTTTTTGCAATTCTGCTTCAAATACAGAATCTATTTTCCAGGTGGACTTATCTTTTGATGCTTTAACAGCCAATTGGTCACATCGCTCGTTTAGCGGATGCCCAGCATGGCCTTTTACCCATACCAACTTTACCTTATGCAGTTTATATACATTCATCAACCGCATCCAAAGGTCCTTATTCTTCTTTCCTTGAAATCCTTTCTGAATCCAGCCATACACCCATTTTTTATCAATGGCATCGATGACATATTTCGAATCCGAAAATATGGTCACTTGCTGATTGAGGTTCTTCAAGGCTTCCAGACCAATGATAACTGCCAGTAATTCCATTCGGTTATTGGTCGTTTTCCTAAAGCCACCAGAAAATTCCTTTTCGATTAGTTTACCTTGAAATTCAGGATTTGCCCCTTGATAAATGGCCCGTAGGATAGTTCCATAACCACCAGGACCAGGATTTCCGCTGGATGCGCCGTCAGTATATAATTCAATCATTGCCGTAAAAATAACGATTTAATTGTAAGTGATGGATTTATATTGTAACTCGCTGTTAGGCAGGCTCCGTAAATATCTTGTATTTTTCCCGTAAGAATTGAATCACACCTGAAGATACAATGACGATCGTCAATCCTATAATACAGCCAAGACCCGTCGATAGTGCACGATAGATTGGCGTATAGGCAATCTGGGTATGGTGGGGTTCTATCATAATGATCAATAGGGCCACGATTGCTACCCTTGCCATGTTCAGGATCTTAAATCCCCAACATAGAAAGATGGTCAGCACGATACCTGTCATTATAGAATATACCGACTTAGGCAACAGCCAAACACAGCCCATGGCTACGACAGACCCTACAAAATTCGACTTAAAGCGCTCAATGGAAAGCCTTTTCGAATCCTTCTCCTCAGGAGAAATAACTAAAATAATGGATAATAATGCCCAGAAGACCTCGAACTGTTTAAACCTTAGATACATTAAGTATCCAATAACAAAACCAATCAGACACCGGATGATATAAATTAATAGAGGTGAGGTAATGACCCGCTTGACAAACCTCGCTGTATTACTGTTGAGATTCATTGCCGCAAAAATACTGTTTATTAAATTATAATTAAAATTAACCTCATAAGATTGAATGACCCTGACAAACCAAATTGAAAATCAGTCCTTAACAAGGAAACCGCTGATGCTGAAGACAATAAAAAAGGCACAATTTTGAATTAATTGTGCCTTGGATATTATGCAATATAAATTAATAATTCTCTCGATTTAGTTGTTTCGCGTTCTTGACCTTTTCATCCAGAAGCGCCAATTTAACCACTTCACGCATCTCGCTTACATAGTGGAAATTCAAGTCTTTGATATAATCTTCCTTGATTTCCAATATGTCCTTTTGGTTGGACTTGCTCAAGATGATATCCTTGATGTTGGCTCGCTTAGCCGCCAATATTTTCTCCTTGATCCCTCCTACTGGCAGTACCTTACCACGCAAAGTGATCTCACCCGTCATGGCCAATTTAGGTTTTACCTTATGTTGGGTGAACAAGGATGCCAAGGCAGTCAACATGGTGATACCGGCAGATGGTCCATCTTTAGGTGTTGCACCGGCTGGCACGTGAATATTCACGTCCCATTGATCAAAGACTTTAAAATCAATTCCAAATTCATCAGCATGAGAGCGTAGGTATGCCATGGCAATGGCAGCAGATTCTTTCATCACGTCACCTAAGTTACCCGTCAAGCTCAGCTTCCCTTTTCCAGGGCTCAAGCTAGATTCAATAAATAGGATATCTCCGCCAACCGAAGTCCAAGCTAAACCAGTTACAACCCCAGCAATATCATTGTTCTCATACAGGTCCTTGTCAAAGATCGGTGGACCTAAGATTTCCTCCACATCTTCTGCCGAAAGGTTATGATCATACGGTTTTTCCATTACGATCCTCGTTGCAATACCACGTACGATCGAACCGATTTTCTTTTCCAGACCACGGACACCCGATTCACGAGTATATTCTTCAATGATTTTCTCGATCATCTTAGGTTTCAGAGCAATATCTTTCGCTTGGATACCGTGCATTTCACGTTGCTTTGGCAACAAATGTTTCTTGGCGATCTCAATCTTCTCCTCAATGGTATAACCATTGACTTCAATAATCTCCATTCGGTCCAAGAGCGCAGGCTGCACACCACTCAATGAATTGGCAGTGGCAATGAACATCACTTTGGAAAGATCATATTCCATCTCTACATAATGATCGTAGAAGTGGGTGTTTTGTTCAGGATCCAAAACCTCCAACAAAGCAGAAGAAGGATCACCTTTAAAATCAGAACCTATTTTATCAATCTCATCCAAAACAAACACAGGGTTTGAAGCACCTGCTTTTTTCAAGGACTGAATGATACGGCCAGGCATGGCGCCGATATAAGTTTTTCGATGTCCCCGGATTTCCGCTTCATCACGGATACCTCCCAAGGCCATACGGGTATATTTTCTGCCCAAAGCTTTTGCAATAGATTTCCCCAATGAAGTCTTACCAACTCCCGGAGGCCCTACCAAACATAAGATCGGAGCTTTCATATCATTTTTCAGCTTCAAGACGGCCAAATATTCAATGATACGCTGCTTCACTTTTTCTAGACCATAATGATCTTTGTTCAATATCTTCTCTGCACGAGCTAAATCGAAATTGTCCTTTGTAAATTCGCCCCATGGCAAATCCAACAACAGTTCCAGATAATTTAATTGTACAGAATAATCAGCGGCAGCAGGATTGATACGGGCCAATTTCTCCAATTCCTTTTGGAAATGTTTGCCCACATCCTCTCTCCATTTTTTCGCTTTTGCCCTTTTCTTCAGTTCTTCGATTTCAAGGTCCGGAGTATTCCCTCCCAATTCCTCCTGAATGGTCTTCAGTTGTTGGCTCAAGAAATAATCGCGTTGCTGCTTATCTAAATCAATCCTTACCTTATTTTGGATTTGGTTCTTCAGCTCCAACATTTGGATTTCAGTCGTCAAATGCTCCAACAATTGTTTCGCACGCTTCACAAAATCCTTTATTTCCAATAGATCCTGTTTCTGCTCCAGCTCCAATGAAAGATTTGAAGAGATAAAGTTCACCAGGAAAGTAGGACTTTCGATATTCTTGATAGCAATTCCTGCCTCACTAGGAAGGTTTGGCGAAAGTTGAATGATCTGCAAGGCCATTTCCTTAACAGAAGAGATCAAAGCCTTGAATTCTTTACTGCTCGTTTTTGGTTTATCTTCCGGAAACTTCTCTACACGAGCGATCAGGTAGGGTTCAGTTTGAACCAATTCCTTTAGTTTCACACGCTGCTTACCCTGAATGATCACGGTCGTGTTACCATCCGGCATTTGAAGGATCTTGATGATATGGGCTACAGTCCCTACTTTGTTCAATTGTTCAAAAGTAGGATCCTCAACCGTCATATCTTTCTGAGACACCACAGCAATGGTGCGATCACCTTTATAGGCATCCTTTACCAATTTTATAGACTTATCCCGACCAACTGTAATAGGGATCACTACACCCGGAAAAAGAACCGTGTTCCTTAGGGGTAGAATCGGGAGTTGATCAGGAATTTCTGCATTCCTCATTTCATCCTCATCCTGTTGGGTTAATAAGGGAAAGAATTCAGTTTCTTCGTTTATGATAGGTAACGTTTGATTAAAATTGAATGAATCAAATTTGTTCATATGTACATGTCCAGCTTGCCGACATCTTGTCAGACGATCAGCTATTTTTTATTTTAAAATTAATGAACTCATATAGTGCAAGCAAAGTGCCAAGTCCGAAATTTGGTACATTTTATGCTATTATTGATTTGTATCTGTTAAATCGTCAGTAATCAGCACATTCTTTGTCACCTTTGTGTATAGATTTCTGCAAAATTTAGAAGCAAGTTACAAAATGTGGAAATGTTTATAACTATTGATTGCGGCGTTAAACTATTTAACAGATTTTTACTCTATTAGTAGGAGTATAGAAATTTACAGGGAAAACAACATAAAAATTCAGACATGAAATTAAATAACTTGAATACACAGATGAAGACGATTAAGATTGGGTTAGCTACTGTTGCTTTGGCATTAGCTACAATGGGTGCACAAGCACAAGAAAAACAACACAGCGATCCAAATGTACGTGCTGGTGAAAAAGCATTATTGGATGGTGATTTTAAAACTGCGGCAACTCAATTCGAAAAAGCATTACCTAATGCTGGAAACGAACCTGAAGTTGTGTATTTATTAGGTTACTCTCAATTCCAAAATGGTGATTACAAAAAAGCGATCGCTAACTTCAACAAAGTAATCTCTTTGGATGCCAAAAACACTTCTGCTTACTACTACAAAGCAAAAGCGAACAACAACATGGCAGTAAACAAAGAATTGAAATTGAGCAACCAAGAACGTGAAGCTTTATTGAAATCTGCTACTGCTGACTATACTAAAGCGATCGCTATCAATGCAAACGATGCTAAATTATATCAAAACCGCGCTATTGCTTACCGCGATCTAGGAATCCTTACAGGTACTAAAGGAGCGGCTAACTACAATAAAGCAACAGCTACTGATGCGTACAACAAAGCTATTACAGACTATCAGAAAGTTTTGACTTATGATGCATCTCGTAAAGACATCCAAACTGAAGTTAAGAAAGCTACAGTTTACCGTGATAACCTTAAATAACAATTGAACAAAAACAGAAAAGCCCGCAATTTGCGGGCTTTTCTGTTTTATATAACTTTTCAAGATTAGACCAACTGTTTCTTATAAACAGAGGGACTCACCCCGGTTGTCTTTTTAAATTGGCTGCTCAAATGAGCGATACTGCTATACTGCAGTTGTGCCGCAATCTCCGCCAATGTGGCATCATAGCTCAACAGCTCTTTAACCTTTTCAACCTTTAGGTTGATCAAATATTTTTCGATACTTTCCCCTTGGATTTCGGAAAACGCGCTACTTAGGTAGGAATATTCCAGATTGAACCTTTCCGATAGATAACTCGATGTTTTGATCGACATGGACTCCTCCGCCTTCAACATCTCTGAAAGCGCTATTTTTATCTCTTCGACCAAAATCTGCTTCCTATCCTTTAGCACTTCAAATCCAATCAACTTGAGCTCTTGGCCAAATAGGACACGTTCTGCTTCTGTAAAGGGTCTGCTTAAGTTAATGGAACCAATACTCACATCACGGAATGGAACATCCATCCTTTTCAAGATCTGTTCAACTGCCATAACGCAGCGAGGACATACCATATTTTTGATGTGAACTTGCATTGGATAAAGATAAGGATATTTTACCGGACCTAAATTAGCCTCTAGCCCAATGCTATCATTTGAACTTCATATTTACTCACTTTCATTCAAGAGATTCATAAAGGCAGATGCCAGATGATCGATCAGATCAGATGCAACCAAACTGGTCTCACCTACCCAATCTTTCGCAAAATCACCTGCAGAACCATGGATATAAACCCCGAGAACAGCTGCATCTAAGGCATTATAACCTTGGGCAAGTAAGCTACTGATAATACCGGTCAGTACATCACCAGTTCCTCCAGTTGCCATTCCCGGATTACCGGTAGAATTGAAATAAACCTCGGCAGCAGGATTAACAATAGCCGTGTTTGCCCCTTTGATGACTAAAATCACTTGGTTTTCACTGCAAAATGCTTTCACTTTCTCCAATTTTTCCAAATCATTCTCCCATTCTCCAATCAAGCGTTTTAATTCTTTTGGGTGTGGGGTCAGAATGGCATTAATAGGAAGGTGCTTCAGCAGATGTTCATTCTCAGCGATGATGTTGAGGGCATCCGCGTCCAAAACCATTTTACTGTCTTCAGCAAGAGATTGCAACCAAATTCCAAAACCGCGAACGGTTTCTTCATCTTTCCCCATCCCAATCCCTACTCCATACGCAGAAAACTCACCTTGGACCTGGAAGTCTACTAACTTTTCTTCCGATGAATCCAGTAAGACCATGGCTTCCGGAAAACCAATCTGCAACACATTATAGCCACATTTCGGAATATATGCAGTTACCAATCCGCAACCAGATTTTAAGGCGGCCTTTGTAGCCATTAATACCGCTCCCATTTTCCCCAAACTGCCACCAACGATAGCAACATGCCCAAAGGTGCCCTTATGCGAATACCTTGACCTGGAACGCAATAGGATATCAAGCATGCCTGCTTCAACATAGCGATATGATGTACTTTGCTTCAGGATCGCATTCTCATCCAACCCGATGTCCAGGACTTCAAATTCTCCTACAAAAATGGAATTCTCTGGAAGCAATAGTGCCAATTTTGGACACTGGAAAGTATAGACCTTGCTGGCACGGACAATAAGGTCTTCAAACTGACCGACCGCATCCAACATTAATCCGGAGGGCATATCAACCGATATTATCCTGCCTTGAAAATCATTGATCTGTTCTATGACTCCTCTCCATTCATCAGAAAGAGCCGCACTCAATCCATACCCAAATAAACAGTCTATTAAAAAACCTTCTAAAGGAAGATCGAGGTCATCATCTAAATCGAAATATTGGATATTGTCCAATTTATCTTGGTTCAACTGATTGTCGGCCGTATACCGATCAGACTTCAATAATCGAACTTCAACATCATAGCCTGAATCCATCAATTGCCTCGCAATGGCTAATCCATCACCACCATTATTGCCCTTTCCACACACGATGGCTATGGGCAATTCCTTGATGATATCAAAATAATCATCCAAGATGGCCGTGCTGACTATGCTAGACGCACGCTCCATGAGTTCCCAAGAATTGATCCCTTCATTTTGGATGGTTTCCTGGTCTATAGTTTTCAACTGATCTGCGTTTAGGATTTTCATAACTGAATAAAATAAGTATAGCTCCTAAATTTAGGAGCTATACGCTTATATAACAACAGATTAATTTAAATGTTTGTGGAAAAAGCCCATCATGGCTTTATAGAATTCTATCTGATTTTCCTCTTTTCCAAACCCATGTCCTTCATCATACTTCACCATATAAGGCACATCAACATCCTTTTCACGCAAAGCCTTAACAATTTGATCAGCCTCCGCAATTTTTACCCTCGGGTCATTCGCTCCTTGCACCACAAATAATGGGGCCTTTATTTTATCTACATGGAAGATTGGAGAAACTTCCTTAGCAATTTCCGCTTCTTTTGGATCATCCAGATCATACCATACCTGATAGAGCATTTCTTTATAAGGTTTCCAATATTCTGGAATGGAATTCATTAAGGTAAAGATATTGGACACCCCGACATAATCTACTCCCGCTTTATAGAGATCCGGCGTCTTGGTCAGTCCTCTTAATACGGCATATCCACCATGCGAACCACCATAGATAGCCACATTATCCTTATCAATCTGCCCCTGATCAATGACGTATTGAATACCATCTTCCACATCATCCATAGCTTTTCTACCAATTTCCTTAAATCCAGCCTTTAGAAAATCCTTACCGTAACCACCTGACACCCGGAAGTTGACTTGCAAGGTCGCAAATCCATGAGCTGCAAACAATTGTGCTTCCGGATTGAATCCCCAACTGTCACGAACTCCTTGTGGACCACCATGTGGATTGACGATCAATGGAACTTTCTTTCCTTCCGCGGCTCCCTTAGGTAGGGTTAGATAACCGTGCAATGTCAGTCCATCCCTTGATTTAAAGGAAATCGGACGCATCTCAGCCATATCTGCTTCCTTCAATTGCGGCATCAGATCATAAAGTAAAGTGATCTTTTTAGTTCCCGCATCTAAATGGTAATACTTTCCGTATAACTTATCGCTTTGTACAACTACCAAATATTGATCTTCCTTATCTGTCTTCCCAACTATGGAATATTCATAATTTGGGAATTCCTTCTGGAACAGGGAATAGATTCCTTTGAAAGTTTCACTTTTAGGCTCAATCTCCACTTTCTCACCCTCATAACCCACATAGTCCAACTCCCAATTTCTATTCCTGGATAGCCCTAATATGGTAGCATCATAATCTGGATTGGAATATACTTCCTTGATCAACTTTTTCTGACCGAGATCATACAGGACGATCCTGGCTTTGTCCGAATCCAGATTAGTTAACACGTAAGCCTCGTCTGGATTTTTAGAGGCATAATTAAACGACAATACTGAAAAAGTATCATACCATTTGGTTGTGCCAAACAATTCAAATTCCGTTTTTCCGTGCGGCTTATAAAAAAACTGGGTATTGACTCCATTTTGCATCTTGGCATAGCCCCGTAAGTTTCCATCTTTATCAAATTCATAACCTACAATGGCATTCTCAGGATCCGTATTGGTAAATAATTTCTCCATTTCACCGGTCTGCACATTGACCTTGTACGGTTCAAAGACTTGCTTGTTATCCTTGTTCATTTGGATAATGATTATATCCTTTTGCTCCTTCAGCATATTTAGGATTCCCGCTTGAACGCCTTCAAATGGTGTCAGGTCAATATTCTTCGTGCCATCAATATTGACAGCGTATAAATGGTAATTTTCATTTCCTCCCTGATCCATAATGTAAACCAGACGTTCATCATTTACCCAACCCATTCCACGGATCAATTCATCCTTCTCTTCAATAGCTCGGACCACCTTGCCTGTAGCGACCTCCTTTACCATCACATGGCGTTTGTTATTGGCGTCTTTTTCGCGATAAGAGATGTATTTACCATTTGGCGACAAGGCAAAACTTGAGGATTTTGGTTTGGCAAAATAGTCTTCTACCTTGTATTTGTAATTTCCATTCCCAAGTTCTATCAATTTCGCCAATTCAGCGTCTGATGAAACTAAACTTGGATCTCCCGGTTTGCTGATCTTGGTCTTTGCCAATTTCAATGGAAATTCCATGCCTGATTGCTTAAATATTCCTTCGAGATAATCCCCTTTAAGTTCACCTTCATAGGATAAAGCTGGCTGTTCCATCGCCAGATTAAGCTTATTGTTCTCGAACTTTACAGTCGACATGGGCAATCCCGACGCTCCTTGAGCAGGGACATCCATGGTTGCCGCTAAATTTCCGTCTTTGTCACTGATGTGAAAGATCAACTCCATTTTGGTCCCTTGGACCTCAAGTTCCCCCTTCCAATCACCTGCAACCTGAGCTTTAGTACTTATCATACCCAAAAGTACAAACAGCAATGTGAATAATTTTTTCATAATCTAAATTCAATTTGTTAGTGTATAAATTTAACATATTGTTATAATATTTTCGGTTAATATTTTATTCTTTTCGTAAGGCTTCTAAAGGAGAACGATTGATGACAGACAAACTGTTGATCAAACCGATCAGAACGGTCAATCCCACAATCAGCACCAACAACAAAGCGATCATACCAATAGATGGCACAAATACACTTTCAAAAACAAAGATAGCTAATAAATAACTCGCTAGAAGTGAAATAATTATGCCCGTTAAGGCAGAGAGCAATCCTAAAAACAGATACTCACTGATGGTAATGAGATAGATCTGCTTTCTGCTTGCACCTAATGTACGCAACAGCACATTTTCGCGAATCCGCTGAAACTTGCTGATCCGCACCGAAGATATCAAAACGATGATTCCAGTCAGGATACTGAAAGCCCCCATAAATTGGATTATAAACCCAATTTTATCTAGAATTTCTTGCAATACCGTTAAAACAGCATTCATATCGATTACGGAAACATTCGGGAAATTATTGACGATCTTCTGTTGAAATTTACTTGATTCTATTTCTGTAGGGACCTTGGTCATCATCAGATAAAACTGAGGTGCTTGATCAATGCTACCTTTGGCAAAGACAACCCTAAAATTAGACTGAAAGCGGTTCCAATCTACCTGCCGGATGCTACTGACCTTTGCAGGAATGATCAATCCTTGAACATTGAAAGACAACCTATCTCCAACCTTAACCTTGATGTTATCGGCATAATTCTGGTCCAAAGAAACCGAGGCGGTATCCTTATTTCCCACAACCCCTACCCATCTGCCGGAAGTAATGCTTTCCGTTTTGGTCAAAGAATCGCGATAGGTGGCACGGATTTCCCCGCGGAACGCTCTAGAAGAAATTTCATTGCTGGTATCTGCAACCACATCCTTTAACGTCACACCATTGACACTCTGCAATTGCATGGTAACAACAGGCACTGATTCCAATATGGGGTACCCCTCCGCTTTCGCCATTTTGGAAAGTGATTCTTGCTGCGAAGGTTGAATATCGAACATCAGCATATTTGCCTGACTCTGTTCAGATGAGATTTTCACCCGATTGATCAATAGATCCTGCACCAAAAACATGGTCGAGATCAAAGCCGTTCCCAGACCAATGGATATCATCAAGATCACCGTTTGATTATTAGGACGGTAAAGATTGGACAGGCCTTGTCGCCATAGATAAGGCCATCTCTTGGGAAAGAACCTCCTGATAAGATAAGTGAAAGCCTTTGCCACGCCGTGAAGCAATAAAAAGGTAATGCCTACTCCTGCAACAAAAACTAATGTCTGTATCCAATCTGCCATTTGAAGCCTGGCAAACCCTGTAATAAAGATCAAGATCAAAAGGTAAACCCACCAGCTCATCTTATCCTTGAACATGCTTTCCTCCTTATCGGAAATCCGAATAGAGTTCAACGGTGATATATTTCGTACGGCCAATAGTGGCAACAACGCAAATAAAACGGCAATAACGACACCTAAGCCAATTCCTTCTAAGATAGCTAGCCAGGATACACCAGTCGTTAAGCTGACTGGTATAACATCTTGCATGACCACGGGAATTAAATATTGGATCAAGGAGCCTAAGACTGCTCCAATGATACCTCCGATTAGTCCTATGCCCGCAAATTGAACCAAAAAGATATAAAAGGCCTGCTTCGCGGTGGTACCCAAACATCTTAATACAGCAACAGAAAGCAGTTTTTCGCGAACATAGATCTGAACGGAACTTGATACGCCAATACAGCCCAGCAACAGGGCTACAAATCCCACCAGTTCCATGAAACTAGCCATGTCGGCAAAAGACCTGCCGGTATTTTCTTTTGTAGTCTGTATGGTTGATGCCCTCAACTGCAGTTCCTCAATCCTTTTATCTAATTTTTCAACCTCCTTATCGACAGCAAATCCTTTGGGCAATTTGAAATAATAATGGTATTCTATACGACTGCCCTGCTGTTGCAGGCCAGAATTCTTCAATTGGGCAATCGGTACAAAAACTGAAGGTGCCATGGCTCCTGCAATGGCAGCCTGTCCAGGTTGGGAAAGCACATTCCCTAAGATTGGGTAACTGTTGTTCCCGAGTTGAACGGAATCCTTTACGATAGCATTGAATTGCAACAAAAGTGAATTCTCCACATATACCCCGGCCATAGTCCCAAAATCCCGATAACTGTTGGATGGATTAGTTTCCACTTCACCATAAAAAGGATAGTGACCTTCAATGGCACGTACTTGCACCAATCTGGAGCCCTCCGCTTTTGGAAATCGGATCATGGACATAAATCTTTCTTCCTTGGCAAAATCTTCACTCAAACCCTTCAGGGAATCAATAAATTTCATGGCTTCTGCAGAAGGCTGCCTTCGACTTTCCAGTTCCAGATCCGCACCGATCAATTCCGCCGCTTGCGAATCAATGTCCTTCCGGAGATTTTCATTAAAGGAATTCATCGCCACCAAGGCCGCTATCCCCAATATAATGGAAGATATAAAGAGGAATAACCGTGATCTATTTTTACGGCTGTCTCGCCATGCCATTAAGAGTATCCAGCGCCAATTCATTGGATCTTTCCTCCCTTAATTGGAATTATCTTTTGCGTTTTTGCCGCTAGGTCCAGATCATGGGTCACGATAACCAAAGTAGTCCCAGATTCTTTATTCAATTGAAACAACATGTCTTCAATGATCGCACTGGTTTCTGCATCCAGATTTCCAGTGGGCTCGTCCGCAAATAATATCTTAGGTTTATTGGCAAATGCCCGCGCTAAGGAGACCCGTTGTTGTTCACCACCCGATAGCTGGGAAGGATAATGGTCCGCACGAGAAGATAGGCCTACCTTGTCCAACAGTTCCAAAGCCTCCTTTTGTTTATTCTTCATTCCCCGCAATTCCATCGGAACCAATACATTTTCCAATGCTGTGAGCGTAGGCAACAATTGGAAGTTTTGGAATACAAAACCAACATGTTCATTTCTTACCTGCGCCAATTTATCCTCGCTCAGCCCTGTTAATTTTATTCCATTCAATAGGATATCCCCTTCCGAACTTTGGTCCAGACCAGCGCACAACCCTAATAAGGTGGTCTTGCCGCTGCCTGACGGACCCACAATAGAAACGGTGGAACCTTCTTCTATTTCAAAATTGATATCATTTAAGACTGGGATTTTATGGTCTCCAATTTGATAATTCTTGAAGACATGCTGAACTTGTAGGATCATAGTAGATGACATATCTAATAAATTTATATATTATTTTTAATTAAATTAGCCTTATGAATCACATCAAATCTATAATATCAGCCGTTTCCGTTGTTTTTTTACTTGCATCTTGCAATAACTCCAACCCACAGCAGAAATCTCCATCATCTTCTGATAGTACAACGCTGGATACGACCAAAATAGAAAGCAGCAAGCGCATCCTGTTTTTCGGCAATAGCTTGACGGCAGGATTAGGCCTAGATGACCAGTCGGAAGCATTTCCGGCCTTGATACAAAACAAAATTGACTCCCTGAATTTAGGATACACCTGTATAAATGCAGGTCTGAGCGGCGAAACTTCAGCCGGTGGAAAAGACAGGGTCGATTGGTTATTAAAAGATAAGATTGATGTATTCGTCCTTGAATTAGGTGCCAATGATGGTCTACGTGGGATCTCACCTGATGCCACTTACCAAAACCTAAACGAAATTGTCGACAAAGTCAAAAAAGCATATCCAGATTGCAAGCTTGTTCTTGCAGGGATGATGGTTCCGCCAAGCATGGGAGACCAATATTTCAAGGATTTCGCTGCGATATTCCCGAAATTGGCCAAAGAACAAAACATGACCTTAGTACCTTTCCTATTGGACAAGGTTGCCGGAATCCAAACCCTGAACCAAGGAGACGGCGTACATCCCACCAAGGAAGGACAACAAATCCTAGCAGAAAACGTCTGGACGCATTTAAAAGGAATATTGTAGGGTATATGGTCAAAGAGAATGAATTAATCATGATCTTGGTCCATCCTCCCATGCTGTACCCTGAGCTACGCCGAAGGGCATCCTGGTTCAAAAAAAGGATTCCCTTTCGGAAATCCTTAACTAAAAAATTTAAAAAACAACTAAAATTCTTGAATGCAACAACCTTTATTTAAGGAAAACTTGTTGGTGTAATTGATTGATATCGATATCTGGGAACTGTCTATCAAAATCAATTGACATATCCATCGAATCAATTTGGCCATCGCCATTGGAATCCCAATCCATGGAAACATAATATTTGATGGAATCTCCTTCTTGTACTTCAGGTTTGATCAACGTTAAATGGTCCATTGGGATTTCAAAATCCACGGTAAAGGGCACTTGTGCTGCCTCAAAGTCTACTTCATCTATCATGGTCGCTGATACATCGGCTACATTTGCTGGTACGGCAAATAATTTCACTTTTCCTTTGCTATTCTGTAGGACAGAATCTTGTTGACCGACAAACTCCACGGTCAACAATTGAGGGCCTTTTACGACTTCACCTGATCCCTTAAGTCCACAGCTGCTCAGGACCAAAGCACAAAGGCCACAAAAAACGATTAATTTTCTCATAACTTAATTATTTTAACGGTTAAATATAGTTTAAATTCTCATAACTCAAAGAAAGTTTTAATAGTTTAACAAAAACCTAACATAAATGTTTTAAGGATAATATTAATAAGGGTTTGAAGATGAGGAAGGTATCCTAAAAATAAGAGAACCTTGGTTTACCGAAGTAATCTCAAGGTTCTCACAAGGATAATGTTAATATATAAACGGAACGGAAAAATATCTCGTTTGATTAGCCAAATTGGCCGGTAATGTAATTAGCGGTAACTTCATTCAGTGGATTTCCAAAGATTTGCTTGGTCAAGCCCTCTTCTTTTACCTCCCCTAGATACATAAAGACAGTTTTATCAGCAATACGCTGCGCCTGTTGCATATTATGGGTAACAATGACAATCGTGTATTTCTCTTTCAGGTGCATGATCAGCTCTTCGATTTTCAAGGTACTCACGGGATCCAGAGCCGAACAGGGCTCATCCATTAAAATAACTTCAGGTCTCAAGGCCACTGCACGTGCAATACATAAACGTTGTTGCTGACCACCAGATAAACGGGTGGCAGGCATTTTCAAATCGTCCTTTACCTCTTCCCATAAGAATGCCTCACGCAAAGCCTTTTCAATGATGGCTTTATCATGCGGTAAATTATTGATCTTTAAGCCATAAGCGATATTCTCATAGATACTCTTGGGAAATGGATTGGCTTTTTGGAAAACCATACCTATTCTCTTTCTGATTTCCGTAACAGGAACGGCTTTGGAATAAAGATCTAGATCCTCCAACTTCAACGAGCCTGTTATTTTGGCATCTGCTGAAAGGTCATGCATTCTGTTGAAAGAACGCAATAAAGTACTCTTTCCGCATCCTGAGGGTCCAATCAAGGCTGTAATTTCATTCTCTGCAAACTCCACGTTCACATTATTCAGCACATGCTTGGTACCGAAACTGATGTTTAGATTTTCTGCGGATAACTTAGTTTTCATTTTTTCTGTACTTATAACGAATATAAAATGCGGTCAGGTTCAGTAAGAACACAACAATGATTAATACGAGAGCCGTACCATAAGCAATCGGACGGACTTCATCAATGGATTGATGCTGTGTTGACAACATATATAAGTGATATGGCAAGGCCATAAATTCTTGATTGATAAATGCACTGGTACCATTGATGTAAAATGCGGCACCTGTAAATAGTATGGGAGCTGTTTCTCCGGCTGCCCGTGACAATGTCAGTACCACACCTGTCAAAATCCCTGACATGGCTGATGGAATGATCACATCTTTAATGGTCTCAAATTTTGTTGCTCCAACAGCTAATGCTGCTTCTCGGGTTGAATTCGGGATTCGCATCAGCGCTTCCTCCGTTGTCGTAATGATATACGGTAAGGACAAGAGCCCTAAGGTTAAGCCGGCAGCAATTAAAGATGTTCCAAAATGCATGGCCTGTACAAATAATGCCAATCCAAAAAGCCCATAGATTATGGATGGTACCCCAGAAAGGTTCCGGATGGAAGCACGAATCGTCCTGGTCAACCAGCTATCCTCTGCATACTCTTGGAGGTAGATGGCACAGGCAACTCCAAATGGAATGGAAAACAATGCCGTAATCAAGGTAAGCAAAACGGTTCCAATGATAGGTGTCAGGATCCCTCCTTTGGTCATTCCATCGGATGGAACTTTCGACACAAATTCCCAGGACAGTTGACTAGAGCCTTTGGAAACAATTTCCCAAATCACAACCACCAGAAAGAAACACACCAATAAGGTACTGGTCAATAAAGTACCCCACTCAATGATACTTGATAATCTATGTTTTCTACGCTGCATGATATTTTCTGAATCGGTTAATAAAATACTCGCCCAACATATTGGCCGCTAATGTCATGATGAACAATACGGTTGCAATGGCATATAGTGCGAAATAATGTGTTGTTTGATATGGAACTTCCCCCATTTCAATGGCGATGGTCGCTGTCATGGTTTTTACGGAATCAAACATACTTGTCGGTAAGATGGAGGCATTTCCGGTCGCCATCAATACGGTCATGGTTTCACCGATTGCACGGCCAACTCCTAGCATCACCGCAGCAATAATACCCGGAGCCGCTGCTGGGATCACCACTTTACATAGTGTCTGCCATTTAGTCGCCCCTACTCCGTAACTGGCTTCCTTATAGGTCTTTGGAACAGCATGAATGGCATCTTCAGCTACCGTAATGATGGTTGGCAAAGCCATTACCGCCAATAATATGGCACCATTCAAGGCATTTAAACCATTCGAAAGATCAGCCAAACTCGCAATCCCTGGGCTTACCACCACAATACCTAAGAAACCGATCACCACGGAAGGAATTGCAGCAAGCATTTCAATCGCCGGTTTCAAAAAATTCTTCAACCTCGGACTGGCATATTCAGCAATAAAGGCAGCTGTTCCAATCCCTAAGGGAATAGCGATCAACATCGCCCCGAAGGTGACGATCGTGGTACTAATGATTAATGGAAGCATCCCGTATTTCGGATTCTTTCCGGTAGGATTCCATTCCATCCCTGTAATAAAATCCAAGGGTTTGACATCCAAGAAAAATGAAAAGGAATTGTAAATCAACATGGCTAATATTCCGCCCAGTAAAGCCAGCACCAAAAATCCTGTGGCCTTGAAAACGAATTTGAAAAAAACGTCCAAGGATAATCTTGCTCTATATTTCATTTTTTTGATTTTCTAAGATATAATAACCATGGTCTTCAATCAATATTCTTCCCACAGGGCTGCGTTCGAAATTGATAAATGGGCGTACCTTTTCCCAAGATTTTGCGAGGATAAATTGGTACAGCGGTCTTTGGAAGAAGTATGTACCATTATTGATGGCATCCTGATCCAATGGTGAAATCGAATGACTGGTTTTATCCTTTTTGATCTTTAATATTTTTATGCCTTGCGATTCTTGCGGATCTGGAGAGACATAACCAGCGCCAACATAACCTATTCCAGTCTTATCCGCCTTTACACCCTCGATAATCTGGGCGTTCCCTGTCATCTCCTTTGCCGTATTGGCAAATTCAATCTTCAGTTTCTTTTTCACAAAGGAATGGGTGCCAGAGCTGCTCTGACGACCATAAATGTTGACCGGAGAATTGATTGCCTTAACCTCCGACCAATTTTTAATGCTTCCGTCCATGATCTTTGCCAAGGTTTCTACATCAATGGAATCAATTGGCAAATCCTTATGAACAATAAAGGCTGTAGCATCCTCGGCAAAAACAACCGTTTTGATATCGATGTTCTTATCTTGGAATTGCTGCACCTCCTCCTCGGAAAGTGGCCTCGAGGAATTGGCAATGTCTGCCTGTCCATTCATCAAGGAAGTGATTCCTAACCCCGATCCACCACCAGAAATGGCAATACTGAAAGTCGGATCCAACTTGGTGAATTTCTCCGCCAAATTAACCGCCAAATTTACCTCCGTATCAGACCCCTTCATCTTGATGGAATTGGAATTATTACTACATGAATAGAAAAACGTAGTACCTAACAAAGTTAGGATTGGAAAAAAGCGAATTATACTATTTCTCATCCCCACAAAAATGAAGATTAAGAATTAACAAATTATTAAGCCAATATTAACGAATATGCATATTGATGTTTTTGTGTAAAGGAATTGTAAAATAAACATTAAGATAAGGCTGCAATACAGGGTTCGATGTTAAATATTTATTCAATTACTTTCTATTTTTTTATTATTTAGAAAAATTAACCCCAAGCACTAGCGTCCTTACAAAGACTCCATGGCTAATTTTTTTTGTTGGAATAAGGCCTTATTTTTTTAATAATATTTAATATTTTGCATTAAAATACTAACCAAATTAATGAGCCACGGAAAACTACGTGAAGAAAAAAACTGCTTAAACTGCGGTCACTTCGTCGAAGAAAGGTTCTGTCCCCATTGCGGACAGGAAAACACGGAAAACAGACAGCCTTTTCATTATCTCTTCACCCACTTTTTTGAAGATTTTACCCACTATGATGGACAGTTCTGGAAAACCATGAAGTACCTGTTGTTCTTTCCAGGAAAGTTGACCAAAATCTTCCTTTCTGGAAAAAGACAAGGATATGTACCCCCAGTCAAATTGTATATCTTCATTTCCTTTGTAACCTTCTTTATTGCTTCTTTCGTAGGCACCAATAGTCATGATGACAATTCAGGAAATGTTTCCTTAGATTCCTTACAAAAGGAAATCTTACGTAAGGAGCTAAATCAGGATCTTTTAGACAATGGAAGCATTGGAGTTTTAGATTCTGCGGAATTAAATTCAAAAATTGAACAAGTCTTTAATCTGGATAGCTTACAGCATGAAAAGAATGCCGATTTAAGCAATACTAAGCTGTTCAATTTTAATTCCTTAGCTGAGTACGACTCCATCTCCAGCGTAAATCCATCCATCATCAGAAAGATTTTCAGGCCTTATGTCAATAAATATTTTGAACTGAAGGAGCATCAGGTTCCATTGAATGATATAGTACAGAGCTTTGTGACTGTTTTTATGCATACTTTCCCAAAAGCCCTATTTTTCTACCTACCGATCTTTGCACTGATCCTGTACCTCTTCCATGACAAGAAAAAATGGTGGTATTACGACCATGGCGTTTTTACACTTCATTATTTTTCTTTCTTGCTCATGATTGCTACCTTATTCCTGATCATGAACCTGATCGAACCAAGCCTTCACGCTTATGCCTGGTTCAACCATCTCTCCACATGGATATACGGCATTGCCATGATATATGCAGGCCTGTACTTCTTTATTGCACACCATCGTTTCTATGCGACTAGGAAAAGAAGGAGTATCCTGATTGGGCTATTGGTGTTTATTGTCAATTCATTTGCTTTTTCAATCCTATTGATGATCCTGGTAAGCATTTCTCTGCTGCTGATCCATTGATCCAAAATACGGTATAAACAAAAACCGCTCACAGAATTTCCGGAGCGGTTTTTTAATATTAACTTGTTGGTTGTATGCTTATCTAAGATTGATCTCAAACTGCAAATGTTTGTCACTTCTGATATAAGTGGAAACAATTTCATAGGACAGCTTCGATTGACCATCTTCGGCAGTCAAGATTTGAGTGGATTCCGGATAAAGGACCAATCGTTTTGTTCCCTTTCCTTCTTTTAGTATCAGTTCAAAGTATAGGTCACTATTGTTCTGGATTTCATAGTATCGGGTCTTTACTTTTGTTTTGCCATTGATTTTTTCATGATAGGATGCTGAAACCGAAACACAGGCGTTCACTAATCCCCTAACATGTTCTTCCTTACCAAAAAGATAGTTACTTGACCAAGCTACGGTACGGCCTGCTTCCAAAGCTTCACGGATGCCAGCTGCGGAACGGTCCTTTGACATGACCAATGTCATGGTTCTATGGACCCCTGGTTTTTCCATATCATAATCATGGGCAATCAGGTTATGGATATCCGTGTTTCCAATAATGGTCAGGTTACGGTCCAACGCCCAATCCAACGCTTTCTTATGAAATCCAAGTCCATTTACCACTTCGATGCCATGGAGTTTTTTCTCTTGGTACATCTTTTCCACAAAATCGATCCATTCGTAAGAGCCAGGTATGTTATTTACTTGCCAACCAGGATGGTTCCAAAAGATAAAGGCTTTCTGGCCATAAACCTTATCGATCGCTTCTTGGTCCAGGCTTGCATTATTATCGGAAACGAGGGTATTGGCGTCTTGAATAAACAGGGCATTGAAATGGCCTGGAGGAGTTTGACGGGTGATTTCAGTACCTTTCACCAAAAGGATATTGTTTTCTTTCGCTAATTCTACGGCTAAATCATGGGAACGGTTATGATCTACCTTAACATCCGCACTGTGCGGATTATATTCCATGTGTTCGGTATATGAAATAGCGTCCAATCCTTCACGCCAAGCTTCCTGAACACGGACATTTGGCCACACATGACCATCCGTAAAGACCGTATGCATATGAAAATCACATTTCAAAACCTGGAAACCATTGACATTGGGAATATTTAAGTTCTTGCGTTTGACTGGATATGCAAACTCCGATAATTCCATAATGCCATGATCAGTTTGGCCTTGCGTAACAACTACTGAAAGAAGCAATGCCCCCAATAGAGTAGATTTAATTTTCATAGTTTAATCAGCTTAAGTTATGGTCACGAAAATAACAAAGCTTTATTAAGAGAATATTAACATTGTGTTGTCGATTAATTAAGAAAATAAAAGTGTTTTACATTTTTTCCAATCTCTTTTTTAAGGAATTTTCAATGATCCGACCTGCCTTTCGTTTGAGAATTCTTGTAGGGTTTTGGATTGACCTTATTCGAGACACATTCCGAATTTTCCGAATATGTCTCGAATGAGACCAAAGGAGGGTTCGAAAAATAGCCTTCATAATTTATAGAATTTTAGTGGGATTAAAGGGAAGTGGTTGAACCAGGATGGAAAGGATGAGAGGATGAAACAAGATTAAAGCACCAAAAGGAAGTTTCTTTAGCTCTCTGCTATTCTGAACGATCAGTGAGGAATCTGTTCGCTGTTTTTTTTAAAATCATGTCATCCTTCACCAAAGGTGCAGGAACTGTAAGATGTGTTGTACCAGGATGCCTTTGCACGCAGCTCAGGGTACGGGATGGGGGTTCGACAGGCTCACCCACCGGATGTGCCAAGAGAATGGAAAAAAATGGTGTACAGTTCTTCAATCTTCGATTGAAGATGTCAGGGTCTTTGGTAGGGGAACCGTACAGATTCCTCCCTATCCGTTCAGAATTGGAAGTTGCTATTTTTCTATTAGAAGTGTAAATCTTGGCCCATCCTCCAATCCTCGTTGGGTGAGCGGAGTCGACCCCCCATCCTGGTTCAAAAAAAGCAACCCTTTCTGGGTTGCTTTTTTTTATTTTCTGCTATGATCCTTAAGGCTTGATCACTGTCCAGCCTTCATTATTTAAGATCACGAGTTCTCCATTGCCACTTGGGGTGTATCCAATAAAGTCAAAGAGTTCATCCTTTTTATATCCTCTTTCATCAAGAGAATTCAGGCATTGAACCACACGTACCCCTTTTTCAATAAGTCCCAAAAGTTGTTCTTCATATTGATTGTCTTTGCGCATCACTTCCGTACCTCCGGAAAAGGTTACCAGTTCGACTTCTAGTTTGCCACTTAAACGTGGATCTTTGAGGAGGTTATTGATGTTTCTGAAAGCTTTCTTTACGATATCAGGATTATCGGTATCCAATTGATACACGGCTTTATACTGTTCTTTTTGCGTATCTGCACCTATATATTGTTGATTTTTTGCGATCAGCTCTTCACGTGACTGCGCAAAAGCATCATCTGCATGTAATCCAGCGAGTAGCACCATAATTATTATGTATTTCATTGATATTATCTTTCGTTTTCTTTTGTAAGGTCGATTAATCCTTGTTTAAGTTTCTCGGACTTAAAATCCATCATCCCGACCTGCTTGCCGATAATGTCTCCATTTTTGGCAAGGATTACGGTCATTGGAATGGAATTGGACATTAACTCCTCAGGGAGTTCCGAACCAACGGTGTACAAGGGCAAGGTATATTTGTTCTTGGCCATAAATTTGGCGGCCTTATCAATATCTTGATCCACTTCAATGGCCATAAAGACGATATCCTTTTCAGATTTCAATTCCTCATGCAATTTTTGCAGGGAAGGCATTTCTGCAATACATGGAGGACACCATGTGGCCCAGAAGTTCATGACTACCACCTTTCCCTTAAGGTCGCTCAATGCAACAGTTTCACCATTGATATTGGTAAAACTAGCTTTCAGGTCATTTTGTTTGCCGACCATTTTTGCTTCCTGAACTTCTTCTGTATTATCAACCTGAACCGTTGAATCAGCAGAACCTTCCTTTTTGGTCCCGGAACTACATCCAACTGCCAATAGGGCTAACATAGAGATTCCCAAAATCATTTGCTTCGTTTTCATATTTAAATTTGCTTAGATTATTTTATTATTTGAACTATTTGCCCAGAATTAATTTCTTCTGAGCCTTTTTCAATGACCTGATCTGTTGGTTTTAGATCACCAAAAACTTCCATCATCTTATCTTGGGCCTGACCTAAAACCACTGGAACGCGTTCTACCTTGTTTCCTTCAACCAGTTTCAGGACAAATATTCCTGACTGGGAATTCACCACGGAAGATTGGGGTACAAATACCGTAGGTCTTTTACGCTTAAGGTTTAATTGCACATCCGTATAATCACCACCATTCAAGGCTCTACTCCTATTTGGCACATCAAATTCTAATGCCAAGGATCTAGAAACAGGATCAATCACCAAAGCGTTCCTTTTCAACTGGGCTGTAAATACCGTATCAGGTTTGCTCAGCACCTTGAATCTTGCGACGGTACTGTCTGAGATCGATTGTGCATGTAATTCAGGCACGACCACCTTTAACTTTAAATTATTGTTGTCTACCAATTTAAAGAATGGCATTCCCATATCGCCCATCAATGCACCTACAGAAAAGTTCCTTTGGGTAATCACTCCAGAGAATGGAGCCCTTACCACCAGATACTCACGCATCTGGTTTGATTTTTTGTAAGAGAAGTTACTCTCTTCCAATGCGGCGCTATCCCGCAACATCGAACCATAGGCTTGCTCGTATTCTAGGTCAGAAACTGCACCTGAACTTTGGTTCTTTACCTTTTTCAAGCGATCGAACCGGCTTTTGCTAACTTCGAAATTTGCACTCAATTGCTGGGATTTTGCTCGGTCCGCTGTGGATTGGATATCCATTTCAGGAGCTTCCAAAACCGCAAGGATCTGACCTTTGCTCACTTGATCGCCCACATCAACATTGATCTTTCGGACAAAGCCTTTGATCTTTGCAAAGACATCCACCGATTCATAGGGATGCAATTCTGCCGGCAACTTCAAGCTGTACGAAGGTTGTTGTTCAATGGGTTGGGTAACCTTGACCGAAACCGTATTATTGGATGGACTTTCCTTTTTAGTATCTGCCTCTTTGCTGTTTGCCTGGCAACCAGCTAATAATAAGACAAGTCCGAATATGCTAAGTTTTTTCATGGTTTATTTATCTAAATAAAATTTACTGTTTGAATCATCAGGATCCAATGAAGGTGATCCATAAGATGCGTTGTTCATGATAAGACTGAAAATCAATGGAATAATCAATAGAATAGTTATGGTAGAGCTAAGCAGTCCACCAATAACTGCTTGGCCTAATGGAGCAACCTGTTCACCACCATCTCCCATTCCCAATGCCATTGGAGTCATTCCCGCAAGCATGGCCAAGGCGGTCATCAGAATAGGACGGAACCTAGATTTGGCAGCCAATAAAGCCGATCGGGAAGCCGTTAGATTCAGTTTCTTTCTATACCATTCTGCCTGATTGATCAACAAGACCGCATTGGAAACCGACACACCGATGGACATAATGATGCCCATATAGGATTGTAGGTTCAAGGTACTTCCTGAGATCCAGATCATAATGGAAGAACCGGCAATCACTGCAGGAACTACAGATAGGATAACCAGACTTACTCGAACAGATTGGTAATAGGCGGACATCATAAAGAAGATGACCACAATCGCAATGGATAGCCCTGAAAGTAATCCTGACAAGGTATCTTCCAATAAAGTTAGGTTACCTTCTTTCCAGATTCGGGTACCACGTGGTGCCTCTCCCACCTTTTCCAGGGATTCATTGACCGCCTTATTGGCAGCACCAAGATCTTTTTCATGGATATCTGCAATAATGCTCACATACCTATTAGGTCCTCTACGGTTTACCTGTGCGGGAACCTCATTGGCTGTAATGGTGGCAATATCTTCCAACAATGGCGTTGATGAGCCAGCTTTAACCGGAATAGATCTCAAATCTTGAAGCGTCTGGATCATGTTTTCAGGTACCTGGACCTGTACTTGGAAAACCAAACCTGATTTAGGATCCACCCATAGGTTCTTATCCGTAAAACGGGTCGATGAAGTTGTTGCAGCCAAGTTTCGGGAAACTTCCTGAACCGTTAGACCAAATTCTGCCAACCTTCTGCGATCAATCTTGATGTCAATAGTTGGATAATGTAAGGGTTCGGCTAGCTGCACATCCTTTAAGAAAGGATAGGTTGCCAATTCCTTTTTGATTTTTTCAGCAAAAGCTTCGGCGTTCTTCAATTGCGCAGCGCTTACTTTCACCTCCACTGGAGTCATGGAGCCCTGTCCAATAATTTTCTCCATCAGCTCAATCGGTTCGAAATTTATCCTTGCATCTGGATAATTCTCCTTAACATGGTTCCGAACAAATTCCTTGAACTCATCTGTTTTCATCCCTAATTTCTTCTTGTCCAAGGAGAATTGCATGACTGCCTCTCCAGTTGAACTCGTAAACAAGAAAATAGGGTTGATTGGATTTGCTGATGGATGCATGCCGACAAAAGAAGATGATATCTTCAGACTGTTTTCAGGCAACTCGGCAACGAGACTATTGGTCATCGATTTTACCGCCTCTTCCGTACGCTCCAATCTGGTACCATCTGGCATGCGCAACCTGACTTGGAAGTCGCCACCTTCTGATTTGGGCATGATATCCGTACCTAAGATATTCACGGCACCAAAAACCAACAGCAGAGCTACCGCAATATAGAGCACGGAAATCAATTTTGATTTCGCAAAATAAGAGCGTAATCTATATACATATTTCACTCCTACTTTGTCCACAAAAGACCGTTTATATTTCCCAGCATGATGCTTCTTGGTCTTCATGATCCAATTGGCCATAATCGGCACGAAGGTTTGGGAAGATATAAACGAAGCGATCATCGCAAAGGCAACGGCCATGGACAATGGCATAAACATATCGCGTGGTATCCCTTCCATCATAAATGCTGGGGTCAGCACTGCCAAAATACTGAGTAGGATCAGCAATTTTGGAGCTGATATTTCTAACAGAGCATCCAGGATGGCCCGGGATTTTTTCTTCCCTAGCTCCATGTGCTGATGGATATTCTCAATGGTCACCGTGGCCTCGTCGACGAGAATACCGATGGAAAGTGCCAATCCCGAAAGGGTCATGATATTGATACTCTGTCCCATCATATGCAGGGTAATCACTGCAGTAATAATGGCAATCGGAATGGTCAGGATTACAATCAGTGCACCTCTTGGGTCTCGAAGGAAGAGAAATACCATCAAGCCCGTCAATAAGGCTCCCAAGGCACCTTCAAAAATCAAATTGGACAGTGACCGGGAGATATAAACAGATTGGTCGAAGGCGTAGGTAATTTTCACCCCTTCAGGAAGTAGGCTTTCCAACATGGGCAAAGCTTTCTTCAGGTTATCAACCGCATCTAAAGTGGATGCATCGGGCTTTTTGATAATTGGCAGGTATACCGATCGTTTTCCATTGATGATGGCATAACCAACGGTTTGATCCGCCGCATCCATGACCGTCGCTACGTCTCCGATCAATATGGTTCGTCCGTTCAAAGATTTAATGGGCGTCTGTAAAAACTCTTCCACCCCATTGGAAATGGAATTAATAGGCGCCATCAGGTTCTTATCGCCGATCCGCACATTTCCTGCAGGTGAAGGCATGGAGTTTTTAGTGACAGCAAGGGTCACTTCCTCTGGACTTAAGCCATGGGCTTTCATCTTCTGGGGATCAATATTGACCACCAAACTTCGCATATTACCACCGAAAGGTGCAGGAGCCGTAATCCCCGGGATATTCACGAACATCGGCCGTACTTTCGTAACTGCCATGGTTTGAAGTTCGGTAACCGAATGTTGGTCCGAGTCGAAGACCAATTGACCGACCGGCAATGAACTACCATCAAAGCGTACAACCATGGGTGGTACCGCTCCGGAAGGCAGGAAACCCATTGCCCTAGAAACCTGCATACTGATTTCAGCAGATGCTTGGGACATATCCGTACCGGGGTAGAACGTCAATTTCATTAAGGAAAGACCTTGCACACTCTTGAAATCCAGCTCTTTGACGCCGTTTACAAAGAGTAGTACTTTCTGGAATTCATTGGCCATAAAGCCATCCATATAGGCCGGTGAGAGTCCACCGTATGGCATGGCAATGTACATGGCAGGAGACTCGATCTCCGGAAATATATCGACTTTAATCTTTTTGATAACCGGCCATGAAAAATAGGCAATCGCGAAGATGACCATGATGATGGCGATCGGTTTTCTTAAAGCAAAACGTATTAAATTCATAGTATTCTTTAAAAGTGAGTAAACAACTGACTGAAATCCGCTTGTTGATAGCTTTTGTTAACCATCAGGTTCCAGTAATTCAAATAAGCCGTCAGGTTCTGCCTTTCTGTTTGAAGCAGGATTTCCTGAACCTGCAAGAGCTCCGAAAGGTTTATTAATCCACCTTCATAACGGGCCTTATAGAGCTGATAGGCCTCTTCTGCCTGTTGTCTACTGATATTTGATTCTTCAATGCCCTCAGCGGCCGCTGATATTTCGGCATTCAACTGATTCAGGTTGCTGCTGATTTCATTCTGTAGCAGTTCCTGTTCATAGAGATTGTTCTGAAGTTTTAAGTTGTATTGCTTCTTATCCGATTTGGATCGGAACATATCCTGAAGATTCCAGGTTACACCAACACCTACAAAATAATTATTGGCAAAATCATTATAGATTTCACTGTAGTTACCATGCACATATCCATTGGCTGTAATGCCTGAGCTCCTATTGGCCAATCCTCCCAATAACATCACCCGGGGGAAAAGTTCTTTTCCCTGTTTTTTCTCCAAGAGGGTCAATGATTCCTCTTCTTTCTTTTTCATCATCAGCAATGGATGCTCAACCGCATTGGTCTGTTGACTACCTATTACCTGTAAAAAAGCATCCGGATTGGAATTTCCGGCACTTACGACCTCTTCGTTGGTAAATTCTTTCAACAAGATCTTGGCGCCATTTAATTTCCCTTGGATTTGAAGCAGGTTACTTTCCACATTCTTTAGCGATGAGGTAGCCAATAAGGTATCTGCACCAGGAACAATACCTGCACGTGCCAGGCCTTTGGTAATCTCCAAAATTGACTGATAGCGTTCGCTATGTTTTTTGTACCAATCATCCATTACCTGGAAAAACAGGAATTCGATATAGCGTCTACTCAACTTTTGCTGGACGTTGTAAGAGAAATCCTGTTCTTTCAGTTTGGAATAGTCAACCTTGCTACTGGATATGTCCTTGTCAAGACCTTTTCTTCCGAAGTTGATCAAATCCCAGTTCATACTTCCGGAAAGGAAATGATTAAAGGTGGAGGAAGCTCCATCCAATTGATTAGGACCGGAAATATTCATGATTCCGGGCAGCGGCAGAAAAGCACCTGTTGTCCCCTCCACGGAGCTAAACCCTTGTTGGAATTGCGCTTGAACTTGCGGCTTGTATTTTATCTGTTGGGCAATACTATCCTGTTTTGCCAGTAGGATCTGTTGTTTCTGAACTTCAAATCCTTTATAATAATTCCTTGTTTTATCCCAGAGATCTTGCAGGTTTTGAGCATGGCTGTCCATGGCAAAAAACATTCCCAGCAGGATCAATAGGCTATTTAATTTTAAACCCATATTAAATATTAAAATTTGAATTGATTGAATGGCTTGGCCGCGCCATTGCACAGAAAATTTAGGAACGGACAAGACAGTCCATTTCCAGGCCAACATACATTTGTCAGAATGACAAACAGATGTCAGGATAGCAATTCTATAAGTTTAATCGACGGAATTGAAGGAATAGGTCATTGGAATTTGTCTTTTGGGAATTCCAATGGTAGTTTTTTACTTCTTTCCTGGGCAGGAAAGAAAAAAGGATTAAGGCAAGGCTAAACAAAGCAAATACAGCGGGCTGTACTTGAAAATCTTTAACCACGAGATCATGAGCTTTGATTTGCTCATTCGCAACGCTACAATCTACCGTTTCGTAGTCAATCCAAGAATCAGGTTTTGCTGATTTGTTGCTTCTGCTTTCAGTTTTGGTATCCTGATACAGATTTTGCTTGATTGATGCCTTAATCGGACAGGAGGTTAATACAAACAGCAATACAATCCCTAATACCTTAGCGATAAGGGGAAATTGCTGATTGAACCCGATTGTTGTGTTAAGCATAGGTGCAAAGTTATGGCTTCTGGGAGGAAATAAAAAATATTTTAAAAAAGTTACTAAGGTTTGACCTAGATGTTCGTTTTAGCTCCAACGACCATTATAAACAAAATGAAAACTTCCAGAGAAGTAGCTGCATTGATCAAAAAATACATTGAGGGGAATATCAGTTCGCTTGAGAGTGTCCAATTAGACCAATGGATAAAGGAAAAGCCAGAACATGAAGCATTCTTCAAAAAACTATTGACCGATGATGAATTGTTTGAGGACGCTTTGGTATGGGTAAACCTAAACCAATCCGACCATGCAGGATGGCTGGAAGACATGAAGTCCGATACCTTACAAAAAATCAGAAAGGCCGAACCAAAACCTATCCATGCTAAGAAACGGACCTGGTTGTATTATGCAGCCGCCATTATCCTGATGCTGGGCATAGGCTATTCTTATTATCATTATCGTACGCCATCCATTACAGAAATCGACGCAGAACTATCGGCCGTTTTGCCTGGTTCCAATAAAGCAGAATTAACATTATCCGACGGAAGAACGATAAACCTACGAAGTGATAAGGATGGGATAGTAATAGACCAGGATTTGGAGTATTCTGATGGTACCCCACTCCTTGCTGTCGACAAAAAAGACCTCAGCAAGATTATGGCGACAATTAATGTACCCAAGGGAGGTAAGTATCAGATTGTATTGCCAGATGGCAGCAAGGTATGGTTAAACTCCATGTCCAAATTGGAATATCCTTTGGCATTTGAGCCAAACCGAAGGACGGTAAAACTTGAAGGTGAAGGTTATTTTGAAGTTGCGAAGCTGAAAAGGAACAACAAAAGAGTGCCATTTGAGGTCACCAGTAATGCACAGACCATTGAAGTAACGGGAACACAATTCAATGTTTCGGCATACCCAGATGAGGCCCAAACCATTTCTACCTTGGTGGAAGGTTCCATCAATATCCATTCCGCCTCAGGAAAAGTAAGCCTGATACCCAATCAACAAGCGATCAATACAGCAAATGGTCTCAGCAAAAGAACGGTGGATGTTGAGAGCTTTATTGCTTGGAAGAACAATAAATTCATGTTCTATGAAACGGAGCTAAGGGATGTGATGAAAGGCTTGAGCCGTTGGTATGACATACAGGTGGAGTACCAAGGAAATATCCCTGCTACCTATTTCTATGGAGAAATCGGTAGGGACAAAAACTTGGCCGAGGTCATTCGCTTGATTGAGAAAAGTGGCGTGAAATTCAAATTGAAACAAAAAGGAAGTACTTATAAACTAATCATCATTTAATAAACTAAACAAATTATGAAAAGAAACCATTACACAATTCCCATTTAGGGCGATCGTCATAAAAAAACCGAACATGGTCTCTCACACCAATGTTCGGCTATAAATGAGGATCTCAAGAATACAGTAAACTGATAGTAAACCTTAATCATTTAAAATCCTAATTGTACAAAAATATGATTTTTATACAACAATTTGATTATGGCAGTAGGTCTGCCATACCTAAATTAAAACACTGGGTATTGACCATGAAATTAACCTTTTTATTGACTGTCCTAAGTGTAGTTCAAGTATATGCGAGCAGCTATGCACAGCATGTCAGCATAAAAGCAAAGAACTCACCATTGGTTCAAGTAATGCAATCCATTCAGAAACAGAGTGGCATTCCATTTTTCTTGAACGGCAAAGACATTGCAAATACCAAGATCAATGCAGACATCAAGGATGAAAAACTTGAAACGGCCTTGACCAATCTATTTACCGGGAAACCTATTTCCTGGGAATTGGTTGATGGCACGATCATCCTACGTCGATCAGAAAATCCAACCTTAGGAAACCAAGTTTCTACTGCAGAAAACAGATCCGCCCAACAGAGACGCATCAGCGGAAAGGTAATCGACGAATCTGGAAATGCTATTCAAGGTGCCTCCGTAGTTGTAAAAGGCAGTAACAATGGCACCTCGACGGATGCAAACGGAAACTTCTCCTTAGAGGTTAATGGCAACAATATAACCTTGATCGTGAGCTATATAGGCTTTTTGAAATCTGAAGTTAGTATTGGCAATCAACAGAACATCAATATCATCCTAAAAGAAGAGTTAGGTGACTTAGATGAGATTGTTGTTGTTGGTTATGGTACCCAAAAAAAGAAATTGACTACAGGAGCAACCATTGAGGTAAAGGGTGAAGATCTTGAGAAATTAAGCACCCCAAGTATCTTGGAGGCTCTACAAAGTCAATCTCCGGGCGTGCAGATAACCCAAAGTTCAGGGATGCCGGGTGAAAGCTTTAAAGTTACGATCCGCGGTCTAGGAACCATTGGTAACTCAAGCCCTTTATATGTCATTGACGGAATTGCAGGTGGAGACATCAATATGCTGAACCCTTCGGATATTGAGCGTATTGACGTCTTAAAAGATGCAGCATCTGCAGCCATTTATGGAGCAAGAGCTGCAAATGGGGTAGTTTTGGTCACTACCAAGCAAGGTAAGGAAGGAAAAATGTCCTTGCATATTGATAATTATTTAGGTTTCCAAAATGCCTATAAACTGCCTTCCCTATTAACGGCAAAAGAATATATGACGATCCAAGATGAACGTCGCTTTAATGAGGGTGGAGCTCCTTATGACTGGGCTAACCTTATCCCTAAACAATATCAGCAAATTCAAGATGGAACCTGGAATGGCACCAACTGGATGAAAGAGATCCATAATGACAATGCTATTTTACAGAACACATCCTTGAACCTCATGGGAGGAAATGAGCAATCAAAATTCTCTATGGGTTATTCCATTACCAATCGTGAAGGGATCATCGGAAAACCAGTTCAACCTGATTTCCAAAGACATACCGTTCGGATTAATTCAGACCATATCCTATTGAAAAATGATGAATTCAATATCATCAAAATTGGAGAGAACATTAATTACGGTTACAACAACCGCTCAGGAATCGGTATTGGTAACATCTATTGGAATGACGTACATAACATGTTAGTCGGCAATCCACTATTGCCTGCATTCAATGAAAACGGGGATTACTATGATCAACCGAGCAAAGTAGCAGATAAATGGGCATTGGATGGTGCTATTTCCAACCCTATGGCGGAGATGGTCTTCCGTAGAGGTCAGAATAAAGCAAAAAGCCATAGCTTATTTGCCAATGCCTATATAGAGGTCCAGCCTATCAAAAACTTGATATTCAAGTCAAATTTTGGATATAGAATGAGTGCATCGACCTACAGGCAATATACGGATGTTTATAACCTATCTACGACGGTTCAAAATGCGGTAGATGATATCAGTCAGAACCAATCTGTAGGATATAATTGGGTTTTAGAAAACACGTTAAGCTACCATTTTGAACCGATTACAGGTCATCAATTTGATGTTGTAGCCGGTCAATCCATGGAGAAAAGTGGTATTGGGGAAGATTTAAGTGTATCGACCTCCAACTCCTCATTCCCTGGTCAATGGGATAAAGCTTGGGTCAGCAATGGACAAGGATATGATGGATTTATTCCAACTGTAAATGGTGTTCATTGGCCAATGGGTTCCATAGCCTCTGTTTTTGGACGTATCAACTACAACTACAATGAGACCTATATGGCTACTTTAACCCTAAGAGCGGATGGTTCATCCAATTTCGCTCCTGGAAAGCGTTGGGGATATTTCCCATCAGCATCTGTGGGTTGGGTAGTGAGCAATGAAGATTTCCTAAAAGGCAATGAAGGCATCAATTTCTTTAAATTAAGAGCTAGCTGGGGACAAAATGGTAATGCAAGCATTTCACCGTTCCAATACTTGGCTACCATTGCCATCAACAACAAGAACGGCTATTACTTTGGCAATAACATGAATACGCTTCTTCGCGGAGCATATCCAGATATTCTACCTAATCCAGATGTGAGTTGGGAAACTTCCGAACAGATCAACGTAGGTTTAGATTCCAGGTTTGTAGACAACAAATTATCCGTAGTCTTCGATTGGTATAAAAAATCAACGGTGGATTGGTTAGTTCAGGCTCCGGTACTCGCGATCTATGGAACCTCTGCCCCATTTATCAATGGTGGTGACATCGTTAACAAAGGATTTGAACTCGGATTGAACTGGTCTGATAGAAATGACAATTTCAATTATAGTATCGGACTGAATGGTGCCTATAACAAAAATGAAGTTGTGCGTATCGCCAATTCAGAAGGAATTATCCACGGTGAAGAAAATGTACTGAGTCAAGGGACAAAAGAGATGTACCGTGCTCAAGTCGGTTTTCCTATAGGTTATTTCTATGGATTCAAGACTGATGGCATCTTCCAAAACCAAGATCAGATTGATGCATGGCGTGCTGCTGGAAAAGGCGTATTACCTACCGCACAACCTGGCGATGTGGCCTTTGTTGATGCGAACATGGATGGTGCAATCACCGATGAGGATAAAATGATGATCGGAAACCCACATCCTGACTTTAGTGGTGGTATGAACATCAGCTTGGGATACAAAGGATTTGATTTGGGCATTACTGCTCATGGTTCATTTGGACATCAGATTGCAAAATCTTACCGTTCATTTGCTGACAGTCCATTACAGAACTATACGACAGAGATTTTTGAAAGATGGCATGGTGAAGGAACATCCAACAAATTGCCACGCTTAACCAGTGGTAGCCATACCAATAACCAATATATCTCTGATATCTATATCGAAGATGCCGATTTTGTGAAGATCCAAAACATTACTGTAGGCTATGATTTCTCCAAATTATGGAATAAATCACCATTCAGCCAGATCCGTTTATATGGAACGGTTCAGAACCTGTACACATTTACCAAATACAGCGGAATGGATCCAGAAATCGGTTATGGATATGATAAGTCATGGGTTACTGGAATTGATTTAGGATTCTATCCGCAGCCGAGAACAATAATGTTTGGTTTAAACCTTAAATTTTAATTGCAATCATGAAAAAGACGATATTATTATTGATGGCTGTAGGATTTCTTAGTTCTTGTGAAAAGTTTCTAGATTCTGAGAGTTACGATAAGAAAAATACAGCGAATTTTCCGGTCAATGTATCGGATGCAAACTCCATGCTTACAGGTATTTATTCAAGTTTAAGCGCAGCAATTTCGAATGTAGCGAACACGCATTTCTACATGGCAGAACTGGCTTCGGACGACCGTTTTGGCGGTGGTGGTGAGAATGACCGCGATATGCAAGGTTTAGATCACCTGATGAATACCCAGCCTGACCGTTTCTTGACCTTTTGGACTGCAAGATACCAAGGGATCTTCAGGGCCAATACGGCATTGGAAACCTTGGATCAGGTTCAAGGTTGGACCAGCGAAGGACAGAAGAATCAAGTCCTTGGTGAGGTTCATTTTTTAAGGGCTTTATATTATTTCGAACTTTCCCAAATGTTTGGTGAGGTTCCTTTGGTAACCAGTACTCAAGTTACCAATATCCCTAAAAACCCAGCGGCGGAGACCTATGCATTGATTGCGGAGGATTTGAAGACTGCGATCAGCCTGATGCCAGCAACGCCATATAATTCAATTCCTTCGGGTCATGCGACCAAATGGGCAGCAGAAGCATTGATGGCAAGGGTTTTCCTTTTCTACACTGGATATTATAAAAAAGCAGATCTTCCTTTAGCATCTGGTGGATCGGTAACCAAAGGGCAGGTCATCCAATGGTTAGATGATTGTATCAAAAACAGCGGTCATGATCTGGTAAGTGATTTCAGGAATCTGTGGCCGTATTCCAATGAGTTCACCAAGCTGGACTATAAATACGCAAAGGATAACAACCTTAAGTATGAAGGCGAGGGCCATAAGGAAACTGTTTTTGCAGTGAAATTCGGCACCTTGGTGGATTGGGGAGATCAGTATAATTTGGGGTATTCCAATCAATACAACTTACACTTTGGATTGCGTTCTAACAACGGTTTAGCTGGAACATTCCCATTTGGCCAAGGCTGGGGAGCAGGACCAGTGAACAGCAACCTTTGGAACGAATGGAAACAGGCAGAGCCAACAGATGTGAGACGTGAAGGCTCCATCATCAATGCGACAGCTGATGTAGACTCCTATATCTTTGGGGCCGATAACCAAATGGAAGAAACGGGTTTTTGGCAGAAGAAATACATATCCATTACAGCCTATGACAAGGAAAGCGGAGCTCTACTCCCATCCTATGCCATCTTGGCCAATGCCGCACAATCCGAAATGCAACTTGCGCATACCCAGGACCTAGCATTGATCAGGTTTGCAGATGTACTGCTGATGCATGCGGAATTAACGGAGACTGCAACTAACCTAAACAGGGTAAGAGCAAGGGCTAAATTGACACCAGTAGCCTATTCATTGGCTGCATTAAAAAGAGAACGCCGTTGGGAGCTATCATTTGAAGGCTTACGCTATTTTGATTTGATGCGTTGGAATGATGCTAGTGCTGCCTTGGCAAAACAAGAAGGTGTGGACATCAAAAACAAAGGGATTGATACGAAAATGAAGGGGTTTGGCGGCGGATATAAGGCACGTTTCGATGCTACAGGCGGTTTTTGGCCGATTCCAAGTTCGCAGATTGCGCTTTCAGAAGGCGTATTGGTTCAAAATAAAGGTTGGGGAGATTCAAGCAATGAATTTCCAGGTTGGTAATCAATAAACTTAAACAAATGAGAAATTTAATCAATATCATCATATTTTCGATTTCATTTGCCTTGTTATTGGGTTGTGAACCTATAGAAGATCGAATGGAATTGGGTTCGGCCATTGCCGCTGAGCAACTGGATATCTCTGCCACTGTTCTGACCGTAAATGGTAAAAAGAGCAATAAGGTAGTAGTCAACAACAATAGTCCGGTCCTATCCTCCTGGGATTATGGAACCGGCGTAACACAAAAGAAAACAGATACTGTTCTTCTAGTTTCCACTGGAGAAAATGAAATCATCTTTACTGGTCTAAACCCTGATGGCAGTAAGATCAGCAAGTCCTTGAAAGTCACTGTTGATGAGTTGTCATTTGCTGTTCCTTTGGAATGGGGAATGCTAACCGATGGTAAGGACAAGACTTGGGTATGGGATACGACCAAACCTGCAGTTTGGGGAAATGGAGGTTATATGGGCAGCAATGGTCCAGCATGGTGGACCTTGAAAGAGGCCGATATAGATGGTCAGGCTCCTGGTGAGGGAAAAGGCGCTAAAATGATCTTTTCCCTTCGCGGAGCGAAATTGACCAAAGTAAAATCTACAGGCCAACAAGAAGTGGGAAGCTTTTCTTTTGACATGGGCAAGAAAGTAACCTTGGACGATGGAACCGTTTGGGCGAAAGGAAAATTAACCACCAAAGGGGTGACTGTCCTTTGTGGAAAATCTCCTAATGAAGGAAATGCTCCTGTCTATGAATATGATATCCTGATAATCAATGATTCAGAAATTGTATTAAGCTATCCTGAACCTGGCGTAGGCCCTTGGGGAACTGCATGGTTCTGGAACTTTAAAGCTATTTAAAGACATAAGACAGTAGACTACAGGCTTGAGAATTTTGGGTTGTCTAAAATTGAAAATGAGTAAGTTTTGTTAGAGTCATTTTATTATAATTGAGGAATCGAGGTTTGCGAAAGCAGATCTCGATTTTTTTATCCTCAAACCTCTGCATTTCCTGTTACTATATTATGTAGGGATATTGTAATTAATTTAAAACAGGCTAATTTCTTTCTATTTTATTGCTTAAAAAAATGCTTTAAACTTTTTTATTCGTCAAATTAACATTAAATTTATATTGACCATTTTAATATTGCCTATCAAATCACAACATGAATAATTTTGACAAGGAAGTCATTGGCTTACAGCAGGGTAAAGAATCTTCTTTATGCTACTTCATGGATCAATACAGCCATGCCTTGCACTTCTATGCCTTCAAAATTATCAAGGACAGGGACATTGCCAGAGAAATTGTTTCTGAGGCCTTTTTTAAGTTATGGGAAAAGAAAGAAAACTTTCATGCCGAGGAGAGCATTAAATCTTTCCTATACCTTGTTACAAGGAACGAATGTTTGGACCATTTGAAATTGAAAAGGAATCAACTTCAGCATGATGAAGAATGGTTGGTTGATCTAGAGTCTGGTGAGGAAAGCATCCTGAGCAAGATCATCTATACTGAGTTGATTGAATTGATTGTAAAAGAGATTGAGAAATTACCGAAACAGCAGGGAAAAATCATTCAGTTATCGGTATTGGAGGGTAAGGAAACAGCCGAGATCTGTGAGGAATTAGGGACAACTGCCAGTAATGTTTATTTTTCAAGATCTAAGGCAATCTCTACGTTGAAAAAGGTATTCAAACATAAAAACATTTCCTATTATCACTTGTCCCTAATATTATTCTTATTAGAGCGTTAGCTTTTACACTAATACCCGTATTTCATTCCGAAGTAATACGATCTTATCTTCGTTTTCCAGCTTCTTAAGTATCCTAGAGACCACCACACGTGAAGTATTAAGGTCTAGGGCTATATCTTGATGAGTGACTGTAAGAATTCTATCTTCAGTAAGCTTTACCTTCTCCTTGAGATAGTTCATGATCCGATCTTCCATTTTTGAAAATGCCAAGTTATCGATTGCACCAAGCATTTCATTCATTCTGGATGAGTAACTATTGAGGATAAAGCTTCTCCAAGAACTATATTTGACAAGCCATTCATTGAGGTACTGATTAGGGATCATGGCAACCGCTGTCTCCATTTCTGCTTGAGCCCTGATTTCACTTTTCTTATTGCCTAAACAACAGGCAATCGACATGGTGCAAGTTTCACCCTTGGCTAAATAATAAAGTAACAACTCCCCTTCCTTTTCATCCTCCCTCATGATCTTAATCGCTCCTGTCAACAGCAACGGCATGGAACGGATATATTGGCCGATATCAATGATAATATCACCAGACTGAAAGGTCTTTAAAGTAGCAACCGCCTCAATTTCTTCAATTAAGGCGGGTTCTAATATTCCGGTATAAGCGTTTTCTATTAGACTCATACTCAAATATACTATTTTGTTGTTTCTTTACCTTGGTTTTTCCAGTCTATAAAACTACCGGCGTAATTATAAACTTGATCGAAACCATTTTTCTCTAGGTAAGAAGCCGCAATAGTAGCTCTGTCTCCAGATTGACATTGAATAATGATCTTTTTATCTTTGATATCTGTAGGCAATTTCTTTCTAAAAGAGCCCACGAAACGATGTTCTGCTCCAGGGATATGTTCAGCTTTGAATTCAGATGAACCGCGTACATCCAGTAATACCGTGTCGGCATTATCTTTCATCGCTTCAACCGTATCTGCATCGACAAGCTTGGTTTTTTCCAATTCTGCTGTTTCCAGATCAGTCACAAAGCCTTTGATGTTATCTAAACCGATTCGCATCAATTTTCTAGTGATCTCTTCTTGATTGCCTTCGTCAGCTATCATGACCATATTTTCATCATAGCCAATCATCCATCCGGCCCAATTTGCCAAGGAATTGTTGTTTTGAATATTGATGGCCTCCTTTAAGTGTCCTTTTGCAAATTCAGTTTTATGGCGGGTATCGATTAAGGTGATATCTTCCATTTTTTCAACCTCTTCCACCGATAAGGTAGGATGCTCAGGAACTTCAACCAGCAGAGGTCTGTCTACCTTGTTCAATTTCTTCATCATGGCAAAGTAAACAGGAGCTTCAGGTTGGTCGCTCAATAGGTAGTTCTTAAACCCTTCATAGTCATCTCCGAATTGGAATGCCCAGTTTCTGATTTTTTCATAGCCCACTGTACTGCTCGGAACCGCTCCTAAGGCTTTACCACAAGCTGATCCGGCACCGTGGCCTGGCCATACTTGCACGTAATCAGGTAATGCAGCAAACTTTTTCAATGATTCAAACATTTGCTGGGCACCAATTTCCTTGGTCCCAACCAGGCCAGCAGCTTCTTCCAACAGGTCAGGTCTACCAATATCACCTACGAAAACGAAGTCTCCTGTAAAAATCATTACAGGTTCTTCGGAAGCAGGGTGATCCCTTAACAAAAAGCTGATGCTTTCAGGGGTATGACCTGGGGTATGCATAACCTCCAAACTTAGGTTACCCACTTTGATGACATCGCCATCCATTAGCCCTTCATGTGGGAATTCATATTGCCAATTCTCACCACCTTCATCAGAAAGATATAATTTAGCACCGGTTACTTCTGCCAGTTCGCGGGAACCTGCAAGGAAATCAGCATGTATATGTGTTTCAGCAATGTGCGTAATCTTCATGTTATTTTGCTTTGCAATTTCCAAATAGGTATCTATATCCCTTTTTGCATCAATTACAATCGCTTCATTTTTAGCTTGACAGCCAATAAAAAAACTGGCTTGAGCTAAGGTTTTATCATAAACTTGTTGAAAAAACATAGTATTCCTTTAAAATATTAAATTTATAATTCTGTTAAGTTAATGTTTCTTACTTATTGTTTTGGCCCCAAGATAAAAATCCTCCCTGTAGATCGAAAATTTCTTTTGCACCCATGTTTTCCAAGATCTTGGCTGCCATATGTGAGCGAGCTCCAGAACGGCAATATATAAAGATTGGCTTTTTAAAATCAATGAATTTTTTAGCCTGATCCATAAAATCAGAAGACTGAACATTAATCAACGTAGATCCATCAATCTTACCTAATGAATATTCCATTTCTGTTCTCACATCGATGAGTTGAACGTCATTGTTTTTTATTTGAGCCTTAAACTCTGGTACTGTTAATAATTTTATCATATCACAAATTTTATACAACAAAGTTAGGTCTATCAAAAATCAGTATCCGCTACTTTTGTTACACATCAATTTGTTAATGAGGCAATTTATCTTTCACAAGACCATATAAATAGGTTCCCAAGATTGCAAAACCCGCAACGATCAACATGCTGTACAATCCTGAACCGATCAACACAAAAACTGGTCCTGGACATGCGCCCACCAACGCCCATCCAAGCCCAAACAGGATTCCTCCAATGAGATACCTAGGAATGGATTTAGCCTTCGGAGCAATACATACGGCATCGCCATTGGCATTTTTCACTTTGTTGCGTTTCAAATATTGTACCGCAGGAACGCCGATCAATAAAGCGGTTGCCATAAATCCAAACATGTGGAAGGATTGAAAGCTGAACATTTCAAAGATTCGGAACCATGATGCCGCTTCTGCTTTATACATGACAATACCAAAAGCCACACCTAATAATATATAAATTAATTTTTTCATGTCTTAAAAAATAAGGGGGAAGAATAAATGAACCATGGCAAGTCCACCGATAAAAAATCCGACAACAGCAATCAACGAAGGCCATTGTAGGTCACTCAGACCAGAGATTGCATGTCCAGAAGTACATCCACCAGCATATCGTGTTCCGAAACCGATCAATAAACCACCAATTGCAAGGATAGCGATGTTTTTAGCGTTTATGGTTTCGAAGATTTCCGTTGGAGAGTAGGCTTTTCCGGCGCTTTCAATTCCTAATTCCTTCAGGTCAGTGACTGTCTGTTCGGAAATTTGAGGAATTTGATTGTCGGAAAGGAAGTGAGCGGCAAGGAAGCCACCAATAACAGACCCTAGCAGGAACAACAGGTTCCAGATCTGTTTTTTCCAATCAAATTTAAAAAAGCTACAGGAATTGCCTGCACCCAAGACGGCACAGATGTTTCTGAAATTGGATGAAAATCCAAATGTTCTACCTAGTAAAATTAAAGCCAGCATAATAAGGGCGACCAATGAGCCGCCGACGTACCAGGGCCAAGGCCCCATTAATAAATCCATAGTCGTTAAATAAATTTTGTGCAAAAGTACGGTCTTTAAAAAAGTCTTTCAGTAACCAAAGTTACTCATATCCTGAGCAAAACTGCTTCATAGCTATGTAACTAATGTAACTAACTCCAAAAAATCTTTACCTGAACTTTGCGGAAGAAAAATTTATTTATGGAGTATTTAGGATATTTTGCGTCGATTGGGATTGGAGTTTCACTTGGATTGATTGGTGGTGGAGGCAGTATTTTAACTGTGCCTGTTTTGGTTTACCTATTTCATATAGATCCATTACTGGCCACTTCCTATTCCCTATTTATTGTTGGTTCTACCTCTGCAGTTGGAGCAATCCCCTATTTCAGAAATAATTTAGTTGATTTTCAAACAGCATTATATTTTGGTTTACCTTCCATTATTACGGTGTTTTTGACCCGGTTATATGTCATTGAGGCCATCCCGAATCATTTGTTTCAGATTGGCAGCTTTGCAGTAAGCAAAAATATGGGAATCATGCTCCTATTTGCTGTCCTGATGCTGTTTGCGGCCTTGAAAATGATAAAAGGAAATCAGGAGGAGGAATCTAAGAAATTAAGTCGTCAAAGTATCCTGCCATTGGTATTTCAAGGTGCTGCTGTAGGCTTAATCAGCGGACTAGTCGGTGCTGGAGGAGGTTTTTTGATTATTCCGGCATTGATCATCTTTAATCAAATGCCGATGAAAAAAGCGGTAGGTACTTCCCTATTGATCATTGCTGCGAATTCACTTTTTGGCTTCATTGGAAAATTAGACTTCCATTTGATCAACTGGACTTTCCTATTAACCATTTCCGGAATTGCTATTGCAGGCATATTGATCGGTTCTAAACTGAGCCAGAAGATTGATGGAAAAAAATTGAAACCTGCATTCGGTTGGTTTGTTTTATTGATGGGGATTGTGGTCATCATCCAGGAAATAAGCAAGTAGGTCCAAGATTGGAATTTTCACCGATTATTTATTGGCAATTACCGAAAATATATATTGATTGACCTAATCTCGTAGTAGAGAAAGTTGTACAAGTCTTATCTTTGAGTAACAAAAATAACTTAGCAACAAATTGTATATCAAATAAAAACGAACAACTATGTCAATTAAAGAAACATTCTCAGTAACTGGAGAGAACTTATTAAAAAGAATCAAGGATTTAATCGCTGAAGGAAACGTTACGAAGATCAGCATTGCTGATAAGCACGGAAAAGACATTATGAGCTTTCCAGTAACCTTAGGTGTAATTGGAGTTGTATTGGCTCCGATCTTTGCAGCGGTAGGCGCTATAGCAGCTTTGTTGACTGAATGCAAAATTACTGTGGAACGCAGTGATAAACCAGAAGATAAAGACCCTAATGAGGCCGCAAAAACAGAAGAAAACACACAAAGAACGGATATTGAAGTCCACTAATTTCTTAGATTTTTTACTGAACGAAAGAGGCCGTCGGGAAATCCAACGGCCTCTTTTATATTTTTATCGGTCAAGATTACATCAGGATAGCATCCTTTACCTGAACTTTGGTCCAATATTTACTGAATTTATCCACCGCTTCAAGATGAATCGGATGATGTTCGTAGGTATTGATATCGTCCATGGTATTGAAAGTCACCAATAAATAGTAGGAAAAAGAGTTGTCTACGACATCGCGAGGCGTCGTAGGTGCTGGTTTTCCGAATCTCAAGGCTTTAGGTCCTGGAACTTTTTTCAGTTCTTCAAAAAAGTTCATGAAATCTTTCTCTTCCTCAGGAGTGATTCCATCTTTAAGCCAAAAATATACATTATGTACAATCAGTCCCGAACCAAGCTCATCCTGTTGCGTAGCTGTTGTCGTTGAAGTGCTAGCTGCAGAAGTAGAGTCGGCATTTGAGCCTTGTTTGGCATTAGATGACTCATTTGCGCAAGAACTCAATAATGCTCCTGAACTTGCTCCGACTAGAATGGTTGTGATAAAGTTTTTTCTTTTCATGTTTAAAATTTAGATTGATGAAGGTATATAAATATAAGAATTCTTTCTTTTTATTCACTTGATGGACCATGTAAAAGCAAAATATTGCACAGGTTTCACAAATGGAAAGAGAAACGCTACAGCAATATTAAAATTTTACAAAAGTAGCTAAGCAATTATTATTATAGACCTAGGAAACAGAAACATAAGAAACCAATAATTCAAAATTTTTAAACAATAGTTTATTGTTGTTTCAATATTCATAAATGAAAATACTTAGTGTAAACAAATTGATTATTAATAGAATATACGGCACATTCCTTGCTTTAATTCACCGAAAGACAATAAAGAAATCTAGGGTATTTTCCTTTTCAAACTATATATTTGCAGGGAAATTATGCTGCAATTAAATTGATTTATTATTAAACAAATGCAGCTAATAGGTGTTAGTAAGAGATACAATATTAATTATAAAAGGATATTTTTCAGGCTTTGAATAGATTTGGTCGAATTGTATTAAAAACGGTCTTGTGGATTATAGGGTCCATAATAGCTTTAATTTTACTTCTAATTTTTCTGATCCGTCTTCCCTCAGTTCAAAACTATGTGGTTGGCAAGGTTTCGAATTATTTAGAGAACAAGCTTGGAACTCAGGTAGATATTGGCCACATCTATATCAACTTTCCCAAAAAGCTGGAGTTGAACGATGTCTTTTTTGCGGATGAATCGAAGGACACCCTCATTGCGGGAGAATCCCTGATGGTCGACATCAATATGTTCAAATTATTAAAGAACACTGTTGAAATCAACGAACTTCAGTTAAAAGGGATTACTGCCAAAATCAACAGAAAGCTTCCTGATAGTTCTTTTAACTTTGATTATATTGTAGCTGCATTTTCTTCAGAAAAGGAAAGCACAGCTACCGCTGACTCTTCCTCTGCCCTAACCTTTGATATTGACAAAGTCAATTTTGAAAGAATAAAATTTGTCTATAAGGATGATGTCATTGGTACCTCCGCAGATATTTACTTAAATAAGTTTGATACCCGGGTATCTAAATTTGACCTGACGAATAATATGGCATTTGGCATGCCGAATGTAAAAATCGATGGTTTATCTGCTGATATCAAGCAATGGGCTGTCATCAGCTCGCAAGATTCTGTTAAAGCATCGGATTTTGGTATTACCGATCAGAGTGTAGAACAAAGCTCCCTTCTTCCAGACATAGATATCAAGACTGTTGACCTGAAGAATATCTTTATCCGATATGATGATAAGGCGATCAATATGCAGAGCAAATTTGATATCAAGAATCTTGCTGGTAACATTGATCAGATTGACCTGAACAAAGAAATCGTAAAGCTGAAAGAAATCAAGCTTTCGCAATCAGATTCTGAGGTTCTATTTGGAAAAACAACTACCGAACACACTTTTGACGATAAGGCTGATACCACAACATCTTCAGTCAACTGGAAGGTTTCTGTTGATAAACTGGCCATAGAAAAGACGAATTTCTGGTTTAAGGATGATAATCAAGCCAGGACCAAGGGAATTGACTATTTCAACCTTAAGCTTACCGATATTGCAGGAGCTTTAGATGAGCTCTATTATTCTTCAGACTCTATTTCAGGTGATCTAAAAGGATTCACGGTAAAAGACCATTCTGGTTTTGACCTAAAAATGTTGAAAGGTGATTTCGTCTATACCAATACAGGAGCAACCATCAAGGACTTATTGATTGAAACTCCAAATACCCTGATTCAGGATGAGATTGTCATTTCATATCCATCATTGGATGCTGTTTCAAACAATCCAGCGGCCATGACTATCAATGCCAATATCAAAAAGAGTCACATTGATATGAAAGACATTAGGTTTTTAGCTCCTGATCTTGAAAAAGAGGATGTTATGAAGCCGTTAATGAACAAGCGCTTTTATATTGATGGCAAAGTGTTGGGTAAATTGAACGACCTTCGCATTCCTCGTTTTGAGTTTAAAACTCTGAACAACACCCATGTAATAGCAACAGCTCATATTAAGGGGCTTCCGGATGTCGATAAAATGTATCTTGACCTGAACCTGAAAAAATTGGTTACAGGCCGAAACGACCTCAATCAATTGATCGCTCCTTCCCTATTGCCTGATAGCATACAATTACCTAGGAACATCAGTTTGACAGGTACCTTTAAAGGAGGCATGAACGGTTTTGACACCGACATGAAATTGATTACAGAGCAAGGAAATGCCACGGTTAATGGAAAGTTGAACATGGGTAGAGATACGACCTATAATGCCTATGTGACGGTTGACAATTTCAACCTGGGCGAATTCCTGAAACAGGATTCTGTTTTGGGTTATGTTTCTGCACAAGCCCAAGTGAATGGTACTGGCCTAGATCCAAAGACCATGCAGGCCGATATATTAGGTACGCTGAACCGTTTTGATGCGATGGGCTATAGCTATAAGGACATTAATTTTGACCTTACGGCACGTTCTGGGGATATTGCTGGAACCATAAACAGTCCTGACCCTAACATTGACCTTGATGCCAACATCCAAGCAGATATGCGTGGTCAATTCCCGAAACTATATGCGGAAATGATGATTGACAGCATTAATTTCAAGAATTTGAAATTAATGGATCAAGATGTCAGATACCATGGGAAGATTGTGGCCGATTTTGAAAGCCTAGATTTGGATAATCTGAACGGGTCATTATTGGTGGCCAATTCTTCGATTGCCTATGAGAAGGAACGCTATGCTTTGGATACGATTTCACTAACAGCACAGGCTGATACCGGTAAAAATACGTTGATATTAAACTCTGAGTTTATGAGTGCCCATTTGACGGGAAGTTATAAACTGACTGAATTGGGCTCTTCCATTTCAGATATTATACAGACATACTATAATCCTTCAGGGGTACATCAGAAATATGAATATTCACCACAGCAATTTGAATTTTCAGCACGTCTATATCGTTCGAGGATCGTTAGGGATTTCCTTCCGGAACTGGAAGAACTGCAGGATGTAACCTTAGATGGTACTTTCAACAGTGCAGACCGGACCTTAATGGCCAAGCTCTTGGCACCGAAAGTCACTTATGCGGGCACTGAGATAGAAAATGTGGGTGTCGATATCATCACGGCCGACAGTACCCTATATTACAATGCCTTGATTGGCCATATCTTAGTTAGCAATATCGAGCTTAGAAACACGGTTATCAGTGGTAGTGTGGTTGAAAACAATGTTGATTTCGGACTATGGATCAAGGATAAGGAAGATAAGGAACAGTATCATTTAGGTGCGACCATGCTGGTTGGCAACAACAGCTATAATCTTTCCCTGAAAGAAGATGGACTGATGTTGAACTATGAAGATTGGGATATCGAACCGAACAATGTAATCAGTTTTGGACAGAGTGGTGTTCGCGCTTCAGGCTTTGTTCTATCCAATGAAGGGCAGGAATTGCGTATTCAATCTCAGGATTCAACCTTCAACGCCCCTATTGACCTTAGCTTCAACAATTTTAGAATTGAAACCATTACCGAAATGCTTCAATCTGAAACGCTAAAAGTTGGTGGAGGTATCAATGGAAACGCGACGGTATCTAGGTTTGAGTCTTCTCCAGTATTTGTTTCCGATTTGACAATCGATAAGTTCTTCTTTGGTACTGATACCATTGGTAATGTTGCGTTAAAGGTAAACAACATCAAAGAAAATACGTATTCCGCCGATGTTAGAATTACTGAAAACGGAAATGACGTTCATTTGGTTGGGGATGTTATCTCTCCTCCAGAAGGTGATATGCAGATTGATGCAACCCTGAACCTAAATCCAATGCGCATGCAAACTATCCAAGCCTTCAGTTTGGGTAATTTGAGAGATGCTCAAGGGGATTTATCTGGTGCCCTGAAAATAACAGGAACTACTTCTGCGCCAAGGATCAATGGAGAGCTGACTTTCCATGATGCCATTATCAATGCATCGATGTTGAACTCCAATATGCGCGCGGATAACCAAAAGATCTATTTTAATGATCAAGGTATTTCTTTCCGTCAGTTTAATTTGGTGGATTCCAAGAACAATGTTGCTCGACTAAATGGTACTATCAAAACGACTACCTATACAGATTTTATCTTTAACCTGAACTTGACCACTGATGATTTCGAGGTCATGAACTCTACCCGTCTGGACAATGATCTGTTCTTTGGCAAGATGTATGTGACTTCAAACCTGCGTATTACAGGCGATTTGGATAAACCAAGAATCGACGGTAATGTCAAGGCAAATGACAGGACAGATTTCAACTTTATTGTGCCTAATGACGATCCAGGAGTTGCGCAACGCGAAGGCGTTGTGAAATTCGTGGATAAGAGTGATACCGCAAGAGCCAATGTATTTGCTCAACTCGATTCCTTGACGACGGTATCAAGTCAATTATCAGGATATGATATTGCCTTGAACCTGAGCACAGACCCTGATGCTAAATTCAAGGTTATCTTGGATGAAGGAACTCAAGATGCATTAAATATTCAAGGGGTGGCAGAAATCAATACCAGCATTGATGCCAATGAGAAAATTACCATGTCTGGAACCTTTACCGTGGAAAAAGGTGACTATACCTTCTCCTTCGGCCCTATTTCAAAGGATTTCAGTTTCCAAAAAGGAAGTACCATTACATGGAATGGAGATCCATTGGATGCCAGATTAGACATTACTGCTGTTTACTCCGGTAAGTTCGCTACACTGGAATTGGTACAGAACCAAATTGGTTCTGAGAGCCAAAACCTATATAAACAAAGGGTTCCATTCAATGTATTATTGAAATTGACCGGCGAACTGTTTAAACCGCAGATCAATTTCGATATCGATCTGGATGAAAAGAATGCCATTGTTTCGCAAGATGTGGTCAGTAAGGTAAATATTGCCCTATCAAATATGCGTGAGGATCCGGCAGAACTAAACAAACAGGTTTTCTCCTTGATTGCCTTGGGTCGATTTATGTCGGCTAATCCATTTGAAAGTTTGTCTGGAGGTGGTACGGAAGCGATGGTTAGAAGTACGGTAAGTTCATTCCTAACGGGTCAATTGAACAATTTAGCCTCTGACCTGATTAAGGGCGTGGAGCTTGATTTCAACTTGAATTCTGAAGAGGATTACTTGACCGGAAATGCGGAAACAAGGACCGACCTCAACGTAGGAATCTCTAAGATGCTATTTGATGATCGTTTGAAAATCACGATAGGTTCTAACTTTGAAGTTGAAGGAAATACTCGTCCTGGCGAAAAAGCTTCTAATATTGCAGGTGATATATCCCTAGACTATCAATTATCGAAGGACGGACGCTACTTTGCGAGAGTTTACCGCAAAAACCAATATCAGGCCACCCTACAAGGGCAATTTGTAGAGACTGGTATAGGTTTTATCATCAACATGAGCTACAACAGATTTAGGGAATTGTTTATGAATTCCAAAGCGCTACAGGAATATTATAATACCGATAGCCGTGGGTTCAGAAGAAGATTTGATGTGGAAAGAATGGAAACCGATTCGGTGTACCGTGATTCTGTTCGCATGGTCATCCGTGATAGTTTGATGATCCATAGCCCTGAATTCAGAAAACGCATGGAAGAACGGGAAAAAGAGAGAAAACAGGAAGAGTTGAAAACACAGCCAGATAGCACTGGCCTTCCCATAGATAGCACACATAGAGATACTTCAACAAATACCATTGAACCAAATAAGTCTGCCATTAAAAATGAAGAAGAGGAAGGGGGTAATAATGAAAATTAAGCACCTATTTGCATACTCCTTTGGACTATTGCTTGTCGCAAGCTGTAATCCTACAAAATACATTGCTGAAGGGGACAAGTTCTATAAAGAGGGCGATGTTGTCATCCATAATGATACTATTCCTAAAGAGCGAAAAGAAGGTTTTGAGACTTTCTTGGAAAACTCCTTATTGCCCAAGCCAAACAGTAAACTATTAGGGGTTTACTTTAAGGTTGGCCTCTGGAATATGGGTGGTGGCCCTGATACCAGCAATAACTTCGTGAGACGTTGGTTGAAAAAACAAGGGGAAGCCCCTGTCCTATTAAGCGATGTTAATCGTGAATACAACGAAAACCTGCTAAGGAACAAGATGGAAAACCTGGGCTTCTTTACCGCGAGAGTGACCTCTGATACGCTTATCGATGGTAAAATGGCCACTATTCAATATGATGCCTTTCCAGGACCTATCTACAGGATCAATGAGGTTAAATTTGACGTGGATAGCAATACTCGCTTGGGAAAATCAATCATCAGTACCAAAGATCAGACCTTATTGCAGCCCGGAAACAACTATAACCTGGATGTTATCTTGAACGAAAGAGACCGGATCGACAATAAGTTGAAGGAACAGGGTTATTATTATTTTAGTCCTGATAATTTATTGGTTGAAGTGGACAGTACAATTGGAGACAATAAAGTCGACATGTTCATGATCGTAAAACCGGAAACTCCTAGACAAGCAAAGGAGCCGCAACATATTGGTAATGTATATGTTTTTGCAGATTATAAGGAAACTGCTGGATCCAATAGAAGAAGGGTTCCCAGAAGTGTGGAGAAATATGATGATAAGTTCTACATCATAGACCCGCAGAACAAATACCGCAAAAAAGTTTTGGCCAACCACCTGTTCTTGGAACCAGAGCAGATGTACAACCGTTGGAACCATAATATGACCATCAATCACTTGGTGAACCTGAATACCTTCAAATTCGTAAAGAACGAATTTGTGGACAGTCCTGATTCCACCGATCATTTGGATGTGTACTATTATTTAACACCAATGGAGAAAAAATCCATTCGTTTGGAGCTGGTCGGTAAAACCGCTGCCGTTTATAACGGTACGGAAGTAACTGCCAATTGGACCCTAAAGAATGCTTTTAAAGGATTTGAGAACTTAACTGTATCTGTTTTTGGCGGATATGAGACCCAAACAGGTGGAAATGTAAACTTAAATTCTTCCTATATCCGTTATGGTGCCGAGGTAGGGATTACCTGGCCGCGCTTGCTATCTCCTTATAAATGGACGCCAGGGAAACAATATATCCCTAAGACATTCTTAAAAGCAGGTTATGAATTCCTGAACCGTAGGACTGCCTATACCTTGAATTCAATGACCTTAAACTATGGTTATGCATGGAAGGAAAACCAGCAGAAAGACCATAATCTAACGCTTGCCGAGATTATCTATGTTCAACCTCGTGGAATTTCAGATGAATATAGGGCACAAATGGACACCGTTCCTACCCTAAGACACATTGTTGACCCTCAATTCTCTTTTGGTCCAAATTACGTGTACACTTTCACGAATACCATGGAGAACAAAAAACATACTTTTTATGCCAAAGCAGGATTGAACACCTCAGGAAATATCCTGGGTCTGATTCAAGGGGCCAACTATAATGAAGGGAAAATCAAGGAACTATTTGGCACTCCGTATTCGCAATTTATCAAAGCAGAGGCTGATTTAAGGCATTATTTAAAGATTACGCCTACTTCAACCTTGGCATCCAGGATAATGATCGGAACGAGTTATTCCTACGGAAACTCGCGTTCTCTACCTTATTTAAAGCAGTATTTCACTGGTGGTCCCAATGGTTTGAGGGCTTTCAGGGCACGTGCGGTAGGTCCGGGTTCATCCCTGCCGGAAAACTTGGGAGAGGATAACTTTTTTGCTGACCAAACTGGTGATTATAAACTAGAATTGAACACGGAATATAGGGCAAAGATTGCAGGAATGCTACATTGGGCCGCTTTTATCGATGCGGGTAACGTGTGGTTGCAAAACAAAGATGATAACAAACCTGGAGGTCGTTTCAGTAAGGATTTCTTAAGTGAGTTAGCTGTTGGTGGTGGTTTAGGATTAAGGTTAGATTTAGATTTCTTGATAATCCGTACAGACTTTGCCATTCCATTTAGAGTACCATATCGTCCTAAAGATGACCGTTGGGTATTTAAATATATCGACATTCGAGACAGAGATTGGAGAAGAGATAATCTGGTGTTTAACCTAGCGATAGGTTATCCATTCTAGAAAAAAGAGCTGTTTAATAAACAGCTCTTTTATTTTGCCTTGAGATTATCCACATTAATAAAAATTAGGCTGGTTAAGCCTTGTGATTTTTTCTGATTCCCTTTCGGATTATTTGCATTGTAATTATTGATTTACATTAAATTGACGCTATTTAGCCTGCGATTGACGATTATTTTTGTTAGATTTAGTGGAAATAAACATAACCCTTAACTATATGAAAATAACCGTAGTTGGAGCAGGGGCAGTTGGAGCAACGACCGCTGATAATCTGGTAAGAAAAAATGTAGCAGAAGAAATCATCTTGTTAGACATTAAAGAAGGATTTGCAGAGGGGAAAGCCCAAGACATGATGCAAACTTCTGCCCTTTTAGGATTTGATTCAAAGATAAAAGGTGTTACCAATGATTATTTAGCAACAGCAGGATCAGCAGTGGCCGTGATTACTTCTGGAATTCCTAGGAAACCAGGTATGACCAGGGAGGAATTGATCGGTACGAACGCAAATATTGTAAAGACTGTAGTTGAAAATCTTATCAAACATTCTCCAGATATCATCATATTAATTGTTTCCAATCCAATGGATACAATGACCTACTTAGCTTTAAAATCTAGTGGATTGCCTAAAAACCGAATCATCGGTATGGGCGGCGCATTGGATTCTGCACGCTTTAAATATCAAATCAGTGATAAATTAAATGCATCGGCCAATGACCTGAATGCCATCGTAATTGGTGGTCATGGCGATACCACGATGATTCCACTGATCAAACATGCGACATGGAACAGCGTACCGGTTGCCGATTTCCTAACTGAGGGAGAAGAGCAAGAAATTGTGAAGAAAACCATGGTTGGAGGCGCAACATTAACTGCTTTAATCGGTACTTCTGCTTGGTATGCACCAGGCGCAGCAGCAGCAGCGATGGTAGAAAGTATAGTCCACAACCAGAATAAATTATTCACGGCTTCCGTTTACCTAGAAGGAGAATATGGACAGGAAGACATCAATATCGGTGTTCCCGTTATCATCAATAATAAAGGTTGGGACAGAATAGTGCCGATGAACTTATCTGCAGAGGAAGAAGAACTGTTCAAGGCAAGTGCAGAGGCTGTACGCAAAATGAACGATGTTCTTTATGCCGAAGGGGTACTCAAAAAATAGCTCAATATTATTTCAGAATTTCATTTAAATGCAAAATATTCCATTTGAAGTCATCGGCCTGCAAGCCGATGGCTTTCATATTATTACAGAGATCGAGATTTTTGACAAGAATTTTAAAATGGTCATCGACACTGGCGCTTCAAAAACCGTGTTGGACAAGGAAACCCTTTTGAATTCAGGAATAAATGAGGAGGAGTTCCTTAACACCGATATCTTATCTACAGGACTTGGAACCAACAATATGCAGAGTTTCATGATCACCATTCCCCAAATAAAAATGGCAGATTGGTCCACCAAGAACTTTACAGCGGCTGTTTTAGACCTGAGTTCCATTAATTATGCATATAGTCAGATAGGATTAGATCCGGTAATCGGGGTTTTAGGAGGCGATATCTTAAAATTGTATGGAGCTAAAATAGATTACAAAAAGAATATATTGACCTTAAATCAGCGTAAATTGAACTTAAACAACCGGCGTTGAATATGAAGCCTTAAATAAATATAGAACCCTATAGCCAATAGAATTCCACATCCACCCATGATATAAAGGGTGTTTTTAATACCTACAATTTCAGCAATGGCCCCTGTCAATAAACTTCCGACTGGGAAGATCCCTTGGAATGCCATCACATAATAAGACATTGCCCTAGCTCTGTATGCTGGCATTGCGTGGGTTTGTATATAGGTATTTATCGATGAATTCTGCATCATCATGGAAAATGAAACCGCGCCTGTGAACAGTAAAGCAGACGGTAGATAATGGGCAAAAGCCAATAAGACCAAAGAAATACCCATAAAAAAGGCTGCAAACATAATCCGATACCTCAGGTTTTCGCCAGTTTTTAACCTTGCCATATTGATCGCTCCGATCATGGCTCCTAATCCAGCAGCACTCTCAAACCAGGAGAAGGTTCGCTCATTTCCCGAAAATAATTCCCTCGCCACGGCAGGCAAAAGTGAGGTATATGGAATAACCAATAAGCTAGAAATGCTTAAAATCACGATCAAAGATGCAATATGCGGTGATCTCTTGAGGTAATTAAAACCATGTACTAGGCCTTGGAAGGAAGTTTCATTTGGAATTACAATGACATGTTCCGTTACTTTCATCAGCAAAAGACAGATAATTACCGGGATAAAACTCAAAAAATTTAGTGTAAAACAAGCCAACTCCCCATAAGTTGAGAGTAAAATCCCTCCAATTGCCGGTCCGACCATCCGCGCAGCATTGAATATGGAACTGTTCAAAGCGATAGCATTGGGTAAATCTTTACGATTATCGACCAAATTCACCAGCAAAGCCTGTCTTCCCAATACATCAAATGCATTCACAACGCCTTGAATAAAGCCTAAAATAGATAAATACAGCACGGATTCCAGCTTTAAATAGACCAATAATGCCAATAAGCCGGCTTGAACCATCAGGCCGATCTGGGTAATAAGAACAAGTTTATATTTCTTATGTCTATCGACGAAAGCACCAATAAAAGGGGATAAAACAAGCGATGGAAGTAAGGAAATAAAGGAAACAAAACCTAGCCAAAAGACAGAATTTGTCAGTTGATAGACCAGCCAGCTGATGGCTATCCGTTGCATCCAAGTACCTAAAAGGGAAATTGATTGCCCTATAACATGTAATCGATAGTTGGGGTATTGGAGAGATCTAAATATTTGCATGAAATGCGGATTGTTGTTACAGCTTTTTTAAAGATAAAGGATTGAAACCCAAAACGGAAAAAACCTATTGTAAGTGAATGAATTATTACAATGGCTCTCCATTATTAACAGGAGAAAGCTGGAAATTGTTGCATCTGATATTAAAAATGCGCTGAAACGTAATAAATATCTTGGATATGAAGCCAATAACTTCAAATCTTGAAACAATATAATTACCTTTGCCTATCCTAAAGGATAATCAAAAGTTCTACAAAACAAATTAATTCAAATACTATCATGAAATTTTTTATTGATACCGCAAACCTTGAACAAATCAAAGAAGCTCAAGATCTTGGCGTTTTAGACGGAGTAACAACCAACCCTAGCTTAATGGCTAAAGAAGGTATTTCTGGCGAAGAAAATGTAATAAATCACTATAAAGCTATTTGCGATATCGTTGATGGAGACGTTAGTGCAGAGGTAATTTCTACAGATTATGAAGGAATGATCAAAGAAGGCGAGGCATTAGCAGCATTAGACAGCAAGATTGTTGTTAAAGTTCCAATGATCAAAGACGGTATTAAAGCGATTAAATATTTCAGTAAAAAAGGCATCAAAACCAACTGTACGTTAGTTTTCTCTGCTGGTCAGGCGCTATTGGCGGCTAAAGCAGGTGCTACCTATGTATCTCCATTCATTGGCCGTCTAGATGATATTTCTGTTGATGGCTTAGGATTAATCGAAGAAATCCGTGAAATCTACGATAATTACGGGTTTGAAACACAGATTTTAGCGGCATCAGTACGCCATAGTGCACATATTTTAGGCTGTGCTAAGATTGGTGCAGATGTAATGACTGGTCCTTTATCAGCTATTTTAGCTTTATTGAAGCACCCATTAACTGATAGCGGATTGGCTCAATTCTTAGCTGACCACGCAAAAGCAGCAGGTAAATAGTCTACTGTTTCCTGATAAAATATAAGGCCTCCAATGCGAAATTGGAGGCTTTTTTTATACCCAATTTAATTGTGTAAATTTATACCATGAAAGCGGATATGAGCACGGAATTGGATCCGGAAAAACTAGAAGAATTCAGCCAGGTATTAAAGGCAAATCAACTTAAAATCACCCAACCGAGACTAAGAGTTTTGGATATTATTTCCACCAAACTTTCAGCAATTTCACAACCCGAATTGGAGAAGATTTTAGGGTCTGAAATAGACCGTGTAACCCTCTATAGAATCTTGGCAAGCTTTGAAGAAAAGGGTATCCTCCATAAGGTTTTCGACCTGAATGGAACTGCGACTTATGCCTTCTGTTCGACGAAGTGCTCAGCGGACCATCACCATGATCAGCACGTTCATTTCATCTGTTCAGTCTGCAATTCTGTCTACTGTCTGGAGGAGATAGCCTTGCCCAAAATCAACCTTCCTACCGATTTTTCTTTGCACTCCATTGCCATAAACGCTGTAGGAATCTGCGACATTTGTAACGAGAAATCCTCGTAAATATTCATATTTTTTTTATAAATTGCTCTTGAAATTTCATGACCCAAAGAAATTTCAAGAGTATTTTTTTTACCCCTAAACCTTAAGCTAAATCACTTTTTTACTACTTGCTAATATTTAGTATTTAAATATATAGATGTTTATTTTATAAGCGCTTATGTATTCAAACATGTTATAAAAATTCAATAAATACATTTTAGCAAAACACAGGTTTTTCTCCATTAAAACCCATTTACACCTAATAAACAACAACTTACGAAAACAACAGGTTAAAAATGTTTTAGCATAATTTATTTATAATGTTATTTATCAGTTATTTATATAAGCTAAAATACATATTTAATTAATTTACAAATGAGATCAAAAATCAAATAGCCAATTTCAACGCTATGAACCAATAACCGACAGTTTTCAGTATATTAGATTCGGGTTTCAGAGGAGTACAAAAAATACTGACTGGCAAACCATTTAGTTCCACCCTCTCCCCTCTCCTTCCCTTAAAGATTTTCAAAGGAAGGAACAGACAAAACGACAGACTATGAAATCAAAAAAAGAGAATCCTTACAAAGAAGTTTTAACCCAACTGATCGTAGACATTTTTGAAAAATCCGGAAACACCTCACTTAACTATAAGCAAGTAGCTGCCAAACTTAACATCACCGACAGCGACTCGAAAGCCACCATTTCAGACATCCTTTCGGATGGTTCAAGACTAGGTCTTTTCCACCAACCTGAGAGAGGAAAATTCCAACTTAAACAACTGCATGTTTATGTCACTGGAAAGGTGGATATGACTGCCGACGGATCTGCCTATATCGTACCTGATGATGACAGTGAAAGCGACATCTATGTAGCCCCTAGAAAACTGAGACAAGCACTGCACAATGACATCGTGAAAGTCCATGTCTACGAAAGGAAGAAAGGAAGAAAACGAGAAGGTGAAGTGGTGGAAATCTTGCAGCGTGCAAAGACAGACTTTACCGGTACCATAGACATTTCAAAATCCTATGCCTTCTTTCAACCGGACGACCGGAAAATGCTGCACGATATTTTCATCCCGTTGGACAACCTGAACGGAGCGAAAAATGGAGAGAAAGTTTTGGTGTCTATTTTGGAGTGGCCAAAGAATGCAAAGAATCCCATCGGTATTGTAAAAAGCGTCCTTGGTAAAAAAGGCGAGAACAACACCGAGATGAACGCGATCTTAGCGGACTTTGGATTCCCACTCGAATTCCCTAAGGCAGTAGAAGACGCAGCGAATTCAATTTCGGACTCCATCTCTGCTGAGGAAATTTCAAAGCGTCACGACTTCAGGTCGACGACCACCTTTACGATCGACCCTGCGGACGCAAAAGATTTTGACGATGCGATTTCATTTAAGAAACTGGAGAACGGAAACTACGAGGTCGGCATACACATTGCTGACGTTTCGCACTACGTGACTCCGGACTCCACTTTGGATAAGGAAGCATTTGAACGCGGAACCTCGGTTTACCTGGTTGACCGCGTAATCCCCATGCTACCCGAGAGACTTTCTAACAACCTCTGTTCCTTGCGCCCTAATGAGGACAAGCTATGTTTCTCAGCCGTATTTGAAATGGACGAAAAAGCAAATGTGATCGATCAATGGTTTGGAAGAACGGTCATTCATTCAGACAGAAGATTCAGCTATGAGGAAGCGCAGGAAATCATCGAAGGAAAAGAAGATGAATTATCCGAAGCAATCTTAAAGCTGAACGAACTTGCCTTTATCCTGCGCGACCGTAAATTTAAGGCTGGAGCGATCAGCTTTGAGTCCGAAGAGGTAAAATTCAATCTTGATGAAAACGGAGAACCTCTTGGGGTTTACACCAAAGTTAGAAAAGAAGCCCATAAGTTAATCGAGGACTTCATGCTATTGGCCAACCGTAAGGTTGCTGAATTCATCGGAAGAATGGGCAAAGGAAAAAACAAGCTTCCTTTCGTCTACAGATTCCACGATGTACCCAATCCGGAGACCTTGACCAGCTTTTCTTTGTTTGCCTCTAGGTTTGGACATCGCCTGAGCATCAAGACCGACAAAGAGACCGCAAAGTCCTTAAACGCGCTGTTGACAAAAATCGAAGGTTCCAAAGAACAGAACCTTTTGACCTCATTGGCGATCCGATCGATGGCAAAGGCAATCTATACGACCAAGAAGACTTCTCACTACGGGCTGGCTTTTGATTATTACACCCACTTTACCTCCCCTATCCGTCGATATCCAGACGTGATGGTGCACAGACTGCTTCAATTCTATCTGGACGGCGGTAAAAACGTGAATGCAGAGCATTATGAAAAAATGTCTGAACATTCCTCGCAAATGGAAAAGAAAGCTGCAGAGGCAGAGAGAGCTTCCATCAAGTACAAACAAGCGGAGTTCTTACAGGATCAGATCGGCATAGAATACACCGGAATCGTCTCTGGCGTGACCGAATGGGGTATGTATGTAGAGATCGAAGAGAACAAATGCGAAGGGATGGTCCGTTTGAGAGATATCACTGACGATTTTTACACCTTGGACGAAAAGAATTTCGCCATCATTGGCCAGCGAAAGAAAAAAGTCTACCAATTGGGGGATGAGGTTCAGATCAAGGTCAAGAAAGTGGATCTTGAAAAAAGACAGATTGACTTCACGCTATTAAGCTAGATCTTAGGAATATCCTATCAGAATAAAATACCTGCCCTTTAGTTTTCTAGAGGGCATTTTTATTTGGATTAGACGAGGTTACGGAGATTTAACAATAAAATTTTGACAAATAGGCATTTATTTCAAAAAACTTAGCACACAACTCTTTACAGTTTAGATTATTCTTTATATCTTTGCGGACTTAAAAACATTTTTTAACAAAAACAAAAAAGAAAAACAGGTAAATGCCTACTATTCAACAACTAGTTAGAAAAGGTAGAGTAGCTCTGGTAGACAAGAGTAAGTCACCAGCGTTGGACTCATGTCCACAGCGAAGAGGTGTGTGTACACGTGTATATACTACTACCCCTAAAAAACCAAACTCAGCAATGCGTAAAGTAGCTCGTGTTCGTTTAACAAACGGTAAAGAGGTGAATGCTTACATCCCAGGAGAAGGCCACAACTTACAAGAGCACTCGATCGTATTAATTCGTGGCGGTCGTGTTAAAGACTTACCAGGAGTTCGTTACCACATCATTCGTGGTGCATTAGATACTTCAGGTGTTGCCGGTCGTAACCAACGTCGTTCTAAATACGGAACAAAACGTCCTAAACCAGGACAAGCAGCTGCTGCACCAGCAAAAGGTAAGAAAAAATAAACGGAGGAAAAGAAAATGAGAAAAGCAAAACCAAAAAAGAGAATCATTTTACCTGATCCAAAGTTTAACGATGTTCAGGTAACTCGTTTCGTAAACAACATGATGGTAGACGGTAAGAAATCTATCGCCTATTCAATTTTTTACGATGCAGTTGAATTAGTAGAGCAAAAGACTCAAGAGAATGGTCTTGAGACTTGGAAAAAAGCTCTTAACAATGTAATGCCAGCCGTAGAGGTTAAATCTCGTCGTGTTGGTGGTGCAAACTTCCAAGTACCTATGGAAGTTCGTCCTGAGCGCAAGATCGCTTTAGGTATGAAATGGTTAATTTCTTATGCTCGCAAACGTGGTGAAAAAACTATGTTTGAGAAATTAGCAGGAGAAATCATTTCAGCTTCTAAAGGTGAAGGTGCTGCTGTTAAGAAGAAAGAAGATACGCACAAGATGGCGGAAGCTAACAAAGCGTTCTCACACTTCAGATTCTAATTTTGAACAAAAAGAATCAAATATGTTTACACCGACTTTAGATAATGGATTTTTCAATTATCAAAGTCGGTGTATTTATTTCAAAGGAAATAACAATCAGCCAATAGGCAAACTGCAATAAAAAACATGGCAAAAGATTTAAAATTAGTAAGAAATATTGGTATCGCTGCACACATCGATGCCGGTAAAACTACAACTACAGAGCGTATTTTATTCTACTCAGGTGTTAACCACAAGTTAGGAGAAACTCACGAAGGTTCTGCTACTACTGACTGGATGGCACAAGAGCAAGAGCGTGGTATCACCATTACCTCTGCTGCTGTAACAGTATTCTGGAACTACCGTAACAAAAAATACCAAGTAAACGTAATTGATACACCGGGACACGTTGACTTTACTGTAGAAGTAAACCGTTCTTTACGTGTATTAGACGGATTAGTATTCTTGTTCTCTGCTGTTGATGGTGTTGAGCCGCAATCAGAGACTAACTGGCGTTTAGCTGACGGATACAAAGTTCCTCGTATTGGTTTCGTCAATAAAATGGACCGTTCTGGTGCTGACTTCTTAAAAGTAGTTAAGCAAGTTAAAGATATGTTAGGTTCTGAAGCTGTAGCGCTTCAATTGCCTATCGGTGCGGAAGACAACTTCACTGGTGTTGTTGACTTGATCAACAACCGTGGTATCGTTTGGAATGAAGCTGATAAAGGTATGACCTTTACTGAAGTTCCAATCCCTGACGATATGCTTGAGGAGGTTGCTGAATACCGTGAAAAATTATTAGAAGCTGTTGCTGGATACGATGAGTCATTGATGGAGAAATTCTTCGATGATCCAGATTCATTAACAGAACGTGAAATCTTAGACGCTTTACGTAAAGCAGTATTGGATAACGCTATCGTTCCTATGGTTTGTGGTTCATCTTTCAAAAACAAAGGTGTTCAAACAATGCTTGACTTCGTTATGGAGTTATTGCCTTCTCCATTGGATCAAGAAGCTGTTAAAGGTACTGACCCACGTACTGGCGAAGAGATCTCTCGTAAACCTTCTGAAGCTGAACCATTCGCTGCATTAGGTTTCAAAATCGCTACTGACCCATTCGTAGGTCGTTTGTGTTTCACTCGTGTATATTCAGGATTCTTAGATGCTGGTTCTTATGTATTGAACACTCGTTCAGGAAACAAAGAACGTATCTCTCGTATCTTCCAGATGCACGCGAACAAACAAAACCCGATCGAAAGAATCGGAGCTGGTGATATCGGTGCTGTTGTTGGTTTCAAAGACATCAAAACTGGTGACACCCTTTGTGATGAGAAAAACCCAATCGTTCTTGAGTCTATGGTATTCCCTGAGCCAGTTATTGGTTTGGCGATCGAGCCTAAAACTCAAGCTGACGTTGATAAATTAGGTATCGGACTTAACAAATTAGCGGAAGAGGATCCAACCTTCGTAGTTAAAACTGATGAAGATACTGGTCAAACAGTTATTTCAGGTATGGGTGAGCTTCACTTAGATATCTTGATCGACCGTTTGAGACGTGAGTTCAAAGTAGAGGTTAACCAAGGTGCTCCTCAAGTAGCTTACAAAGAGTCTATCAACGGAACAACTGAACACCGTGAAGTTTACAAAAAACAATCAGGTGGTCGTGGTAAATTCGCGGATATCAAAGTGGTTATCTCTCCTGCAGATGAGGATTGGGATGTAGTTAAAAACCCTCTTCAATTCGTTAATGAGATCGTTGGTGGTTCTATTCCTAAGGAATATATCCCTTCAGTTCAAAAAGGATTTGAAGTTTCCATGAAAAATGGTGTTTTAGCTGGTTACCAATTGTCAGGTATGAAAGTTCGTTTGATTGATGGTTCATTCCACGCAGTCGATTCAGACTCTTTATCTTTCGAATTAGCAGCGAAGATGGCATACCGTCAAGCTCTTCCTAAATGTTCTCCAGTATTGATGGAGCCTATCATGAAAGTGGAAGTATTGACTCCAGAAGAAAACATGGGTGATGTAATGGGTGACTTGAACCGTCGTCGTGGTCAAATGCAAGGTTTGGATTCACGTAATGGCGCACAAGTAATCAAAGCATTAGTACCTCTTTCTGAAATGTTCGGATATGTAACTCAGTTACGTACCATCACTTCAGGACGTGCTACTTCTACCATGGAATTCGATCACTATTCTGATGCACCTCGTAACGTTCAAGATGACGTAATCGCGAAGTCTAAAGGAAAAGTTAAAGGTATCGAAGACTAATTCATACGAATAAAAACAAACCGATCCCTGGTTGCAAATAGCTCTAACCAGGGGTCATCTTAAAAACAAATTCATATAATGAGCCAAAGAATCAGAATCAAATTGAAATCATACGATTACAACTTGGTTGACAAGTCAGCTGAGAAAATCGTAAAAACAGTAAAACCTACAGGTGCAGTTGTTAGTGGTCCTATTCCATTGCCTACTGAGAAAAAAATCTATACCGTTTTACGTTCTCCACACGTTAACAAAAAAGCACGTGAGCAATTCCAATTATGTTCTTACAAGAGATTGTTGGACATCTACTCATCTAACTCAAAAACAGTTGATGCGTTGATGAAATTAGAATTACCTTCAGGTGTTGAAGTTGAAATCAAAGTGTGATAGATTTCTTTTGAAAAAAACAAGAAAGCCCATTGAAAAATGGGCTTTTGTTTTATTTAAGATTTGAGATATGAGAAATTTGAAAGACTTTTTAGACTCCGATCTGAATTATAGCATATAACCAACCCTTTGCTCTTAAGCTGTACTTAGTCCTCCTCAATATCTCAAATCTTAAATCTCACTTCTCAATACTCCCCTCGCTAAAACTGAAATCCTACACCAAAGTTCAACGTTCTGCTTGAGAAATCCTTGGATTTACTTGCTGCATTCAGGTTGCTTATACCTAAACCATAGCCAGTTTGGATCAAGAATCCGTTGGAAAGCTTATACCCTACTGCAAAATTGACCCCAGCGTCCCAACGATTCATCATTTTATTACTTCCGCTGAACTCTACATCCCGAGAACTGGATTTATTTGAATTAGACGTTGAATTTTTCAATTTCCCACTGAGGTTATAGCCTAAATAAGGACCTGCCGAAAGGAAAACATCGCCAGTCCCAACAGGAATGTAATAAACTGCATTGACTGGGATTTCAATGGACATCACATTGAGACTAGAGGTATGGAGGTCCGTTGCAGTTTGATCCCAATTGGGAATGGCGTCTACAAATTTAGTCCCTTTGCTTTGTAGGGAAATCCCGGGTTGGATAGAAAATATACCTGATAAAGGTATATCTGCGAAACCTGTCACAAAATAGGAAGGATTAAATTTTTGGGAATCATAGCTCGTGATTTTCCCAAGGTTCATTCCGGCCTTTAGGCCATAGGAAGTTTGAGCATTTGCTGCACAGATGGACAATCCAGCGATGCCAAGTAAGGATAAAAATGTTTTCATACTTAATATTTTTAGTTTATGAACCAAAACTAAACAGCATCGACCAAGTTAATTGTTAGCATTTAGTTAATTAACATTATTTCACAATTACATTATTTTCTTTAGATAAAAATGAAAACCAAAAAAATAGGCCTTCATTTTAAATTAAATATCAACCCAAATGATACAACAAAAAAAGGCAGCCCAACAGGACTGCCCAATAATTTATTCACTAAGGCTGTTAAGCCTTTTTCAATTTCGACTAGAATTGGAAACCTAATCCAAATGATAATGTACGAGTCGAGAATTTATCTCCATCCGAATTTGGGTTAAGATTAGTTAATCCTAAACCATATCCAGCGTTAACCAATAAACCGTTGTTGAATTTGTAACCAGCCATAAAATTAGCACCAGCATCAATTAGGTTCATGTTTTTGTCGTCACCAGAGAATTTCAGATCACGTTCTCCTTCAGCACCAAAATCACCTAAGTTACCTTTGTTTTTAGCTTTTCCAGAAACATTGAATCCTACATAAGGACCAGCACCCAAGAATACATTACCTGAACCTGCAGGAATATAGTAAACTGCATTTACCGGAATCTCAACTGACATTAAATTCGTAGTTGAAGAACCATCCAATCCATCACCATCAAATTTGTATTTATTTCCTTTTCCTTGTAGGGAAACTCCTGGTTGAATGGAGAATTGAGGAGCTACAGGTAGGTCAGCAAAACCAGTTACGTAGAATGAAACATTATTAGATTGGTAGTCTTTCGCTAAATCAGATTGATTAGAGAATTTACCTAGGTTCACACCAGCTTTTAAACCATAACTAGTTTGAGCTTGAGCTCCAGCTGCTAATAAAAGTGCAGCACCAAATGAAAGTAATAATTTTTTCATAGTCTTATTATTTTATCTTTTTGTTATGCTCCCTCCAACACATGTTATCGAGAGACACCCAAGTCTTGCAAAGTTTAGACCAAACTCTATTTTAGCAATTTTATTTCATGCAAATAATTAATAATCAAACCATTAATTTTCAAGTTTTCATGAATTATCCTTTTCCTCCAAAGCTGATTTATCAGCATTAAATTCAAAATCAAGCCTTTAAGGGGGCTAAAAGCAATTAGAAAAACAAAAAGCGAAAAAGGTTTTTTTATTTTAAAATTTAATCCTATTTTTGCATGCCTGTAAAGGTAAAAGGGTCGGATGGCCGAGTGGCTAGGCTGAGGTCTGCAAAACCTCCTACAGCGGTTCGAATCCGCTTCCGACCTCGTTAATAACAATTAAAAATATTTGATCACAATGGGAGTTACACGTTTAAAAAGAAAAGATAGAAGAAATAAAACTGTTGCACGCGTTGAAGTACAGTTTTTAAAACTTGGCCGTAATATTGAACCAGGTTCAAAAAGCAAAATGCCGAAAAACAGCCAAATCACTAAGAACAATGATATCTTAGATAAACTTTCAGCAGACGCTAAATAAGTTTAGAAAACATTATATTAAAAAGCCTGTAGACATTCTACAGGCTTTTTATTTGCTCTACGATCTGCTCGACCTTCTCTTTCGAACTATAGATTTCATCCTCGTCCATCCCTGTTACCGAGTCCGATCTATACTCCATCTTTGATCTTACCACGACCTTTGCAGAAGAATGTATACTACTCGCCTTTGTGTATTCCAATATTGCCTTCACATTGCCTACATCAACACCCGATCCCGGCATAATCTCTATCCGGCCGGCAGCCTGTTCTATCAACTCTTTTAAAAGTTCCCGTCCTTGCCATGCTGTATTTTGCAGACCAGAAGTCAATATTCGGTCACAGCCCAAGGCAATGATATCTTCCAATGCTTGTTTAGGATCCTTGCAACGGTCGAAAGCCCTATGGAACACGACGCACATGGGTTTCGCCTCTTCTACTAAAACCTTCATCCTTTCCATGTCTACAGAACCATCTGCCCTTAATATCCCGATAACGACGCCATCACAACCGACCTCCTTACAGTAACGGATGTCCTCAACAATTTCCTGAAACTCTTCCTCGGTATAGAGAAAATCACCTGACCGCGGCCTGATCAATACATGGACTCCAATTTGTAGAGATTCCCTAGTCAATTTGATCTGCCCATATGAAGGCGTCGTACCGCCATTTTCCAGATTTTGGCACAGCTCTACCCTACTTGCTCCACCTGCCTGAGCTTGCTTTGCCGAGTATATCGAATTGGAGCATATCTCCAATTGAATTCCATTTATCCTAGCTTCATTCATATTTTCAAATATATCCTTTTTGCTGCTGTAATTAACTCTTGATTTTTTAATTCACAATAAATCAATAAATTATTAAAACAAAATCGGGGTGTTACTTGTTGAAAATTTTGCGAGCATCCAAATTCCATCATTATGCCACTTATTTCAAAACAACGAGAGGTACAGATTCATTTATCATCCATGTATGAAAATCTGCAAACCAGTGTCGAAAAAATGAAAAAGGAACTCAAGACGCACCGGTCAGAATATGAGGACGCCTGTCACATGCACATCAAGTCGGGATTTCAATTGGAAAAACTTTGGTTGAGGGCAGACCAGAACTATCAAAACAAGTTCCGTGAGTTCGAAACCCATTGTTTTTTACTTGATATCCTTACCGACTACCGCGATGAAGAAGGCAATTTTATCCATCTCGAAGAATTTATCCTAACCCTAGAAACCCTTCTGCAACAATTCGTCCGTCAGGAGGCTTACGAGACCTGTGCCGTGATCAAGAAATGGCATGATCACGTAAAGGGCAATCTTTTTATTAATCGGTAACGCTTTAAATCCTTAATTAGCCGGGCTGACCTCATTAAAAATCTTATGAAGGAGTTCCCAATTCCGATTTTCTTCATTGAGAAGATCGCGAGCCGAAATTCCATAATGATTCCTAAGGTCTGGGTTAGCCTGGTATTGAAATAAAATGTAAATAATTTTGATATCAACGTTGTCCATCATAGCGCGCCAAAGTGCGGTATTTCCATAATGATCCTGAAGATCTACGGCTACCCCATTTTGCAAGATGAAGGAAACTAGTTTGGATTGGTTCCTTTCAACTGCGATATGCAATGCACTTAAACCCTTTTTATCCTGATGGTTGACATCGGCATGTCTGCTAATGGCCCATTTAGCCAATTCCATTTCACCGTACAAAATGGCATTCATCAACAAGGTCCGATTGAATCGATCCGGCTTGTTGATATCCAGGTTGCTATAATAGTCCTTCACTGATTCTATCTCACTTTTCTTAATAGCCTCAAGTATACTATCTATCCTCTTTATCTTTAAACTCAAAGCCAAACTCCTTTCTTTTATGCTTTGAAAAATAGACCCAATCCATAGATCGGATCAGATTTAAGCCTAAGCCGTCTATAAATAAGTTAAGAAATATTTGATGAACATCAAAATAACACATGGTTAATAAGAATTATATGGGCGTAAAGTTCCTGTACCTTCGGTACAGAATGATAGAACCTACCGGAAGAGAACCGTACAAGTCTTCACTGATCGTTCAGAATCACAATTCGCTAAAGCAGGTTTCAGAGTGAAACGAAGAATCTATTTATTAATTTTTTTAAGGTCGTTGTCACCGAAAGTACAGCGAACGAACTGTTTTCTTTCTCCAAGAAGATTTATTGAAAACTATTTCAAATGATGGATGTATAGTTCCGAGACCCTTCCGGAAGGCGTCAGGGTGACACGAAAAGGTTATAGAACAGACAGACCCCACCCCAACCACATAAATACCTGATTTCAGGGATGTTCCGAAAAATGAAACATCCCTACATTTGATTAATATTTAATCACACGGGTTAATATGCCTTACAAGGTTCAAATTTCATTCTTAAACAAAATCAAAATAGCATGAAAAATATCGGTTCAATTTTATTTATTTATGGCATATTGGCCATCATTATGAATTTCTTCAATGCAGTACCTCGCATCCTGCTTTGGATCTACAATTGGGGAGAAGGAACAGCATGGTTAATTAAAATAGCGTTCGTACTTGTCGGAGCTGCAATATGGTGGTTTGCCGGTAAGGACGAAGTCAAGGATGAGACACCAACAGACCAGCCAACTCAGCCATAGCGAAGTAAAAAAGGATTTCTATAAAGGTGGTTGGAAGAATTACGACCACCTTTACTGTCCATTTACCTGACAGGAAATTCTTAGAGATTTATCTTACATTTTCATATTAACCTTATTCGTGATTCACTTTAGCACATTTTGATTCTGAACGATTAATAAAGAATCTGTGCGGTTCTCCTCCAACAGGTCTTGTCATTCTGTACCGAAGGTACAGGAACTGTACGCCAATGCAATCTTCATTGAATAACAATGATAATTATACATTATTCGGAGATATTTCGTTCCTCAACACGGAAGGGAAAGTTGAAAGAACTGTTCACAAATGCAATTGAAAATAATAACATCAGTATCTTCCCCTTTATTTACCCCCTAACATAATGGTCCTTTTCTCCTTTGCGGACCTCATGGCTGCATCCAAGATCTCAACAGCGGTAACATTGACCTGTAAACCATATTGGTCCAATGGGTCCAAAACAATCGAACCGTTCACTACTGCCGCAAGCAAGGAGAAAGGGTCATGGAATGGAGCTGGTCGAGCTTCTAATTTTTCTATCTCCTCTGGCTGGTTTTCTTTTAGGCGAGTTTTTAAGGTTTTCGCATCAGATGCTATAGCATAGCCTTTATTTCCGTAAACCTCCATGTCTTTCCGCGAATAGGTCCAATTCCAAGAACCTTGGATGACACATTGGGCTTCGGGATATTGCAGAATGATGGTTGCTTCATCGTCTACCTCTTTATAAATATCAGGCTTATTCTGTTGCACTACTGCGGTCACCGATATGGGTCGTTCGCCATTCATCAACCAAGTCATCAGATTGGCTCCATAGCATCCAAAATCGACTAGGGCTCCTGCCCCATTTTTCGCAGGGTCAGTCAATATCTCGAAAAATTCCTTGCTTACTCCTATCTCTTTAGGTCCCTGATGACCGTCATTGACCATGACTTTCCTGATCTCTCCTAATTTCCCTTCAGTCAAAAGACCTTTAATCCTTTGGTTACTTTCATACCAAGAAGTTTCAAAATTGGTCAGGACATGGATATTGTTATTCTTTGCCAAGGTTTCAATTTCTTTGGCATCGGCCAGGTTGGTCGCTAAAGGCTTCTCTACCATAACATGGACTTTTTTGGGAGCACATGCCCTTACCACCGAGATATGCTCTGAGATCGCTCCAAAAGCCGAAACCGCATCAGGTTTGACCTTGTCCAACATCTCGTTTAAATTCGTAAAGAACAAGGATCTATCCAATTGATAACGTTTGATATATCGCTCTACCAATTCCGGATTGGTTTCATAGATCCCAACAACCTGCATATCCTGCTTTTCCTTTCGATTGAATACCCAATCCACATGTCCATGGCTCAAGCCAGCTACCGCTAATTTTAATGGCTTTTGCGCAAATAATGGTGCGGAACAAACAATAATGAAAATGCTGAGCAAGAATGATTTCATGTTTAATAAAGTTTAGGTGATGGTTTATGTGACAAATATTTTCTATCTAATTTATAGAAAATCAACAACAATAATCCCTACCCATTTCATATTTATCCTTTGATAACAAAATTGTTCCATTACATGGAAGCAGCAATATAAAATATCCTAGATTAATTTTTTAACTTTAACAACAGTGAACCAAATATAAATTTTATGGAACTACCATGGGCAGAGCCCTATAAAGTAAAGATGGTTGAAGAAATCTTTATGTCTAGCCGAGAACAACGTGAAAAGTGGATTGAGGAGGAAGGAAACAATCTTTTTAACCTGGCAAGCGACCGTGTTTTTATTGATTTATTGACAGATTCCGGAACGGGAGCTATGTCCGATAAACAATGGGCAGAAATTATGATGGGCGATGAAAGCTACGCCGGGTCTCAATCCTATCTGAAGCTCCGCGAAGTCGTACGCCATACCCTGGGCTTTCCTTATTTCTTGCCAACGCACCAAGGAAGAGCTGCCGAGAATGTACTTTTCAGCATCCTCGTGAAAGAAAACAATGTGGTACCTGGAAACTCTCATTTTGACACGACCAAAGGACATATCGAATTCCGCAAGGCCCATGCAATAGACTGTACCATTGATGAAGCATTTGACATCAATAACCTACATCCATTCAAAGGCAACATCGATCTCATAAAACTTGAAGAGGTCTATAAGGCGCATCCTAAAGAAAACATTCCGTTCTGCATGATTACAGTTACCTGTAACTCTTCTGGAGGTCAACCGGTATCCATGCAAAATATCAAGGATGTCAAGGCCCTATCCGAGCAATATGGAATCCCGGTATTCTTTGATGCTGCTCGATTTGCCGAAAATGCATATTTCATCAAAGAGCGCGAAGCTGAGTACAAAGACAGAACTATCAAGGAAATCGTGAAAGAAATGTTCTCCTATGGGGATGGATTTACGATGTCTGCCAAAAAAGATGGTTTGGTGAATATAGGAGGGCTTCTGGGAATGCGAAACGAACAGCTTTACCGTGCCTGTGGCAATATGGGTATTATCTACGAAGGATTTATCACTTACGGAGGTCTTGCAGGAAGAGACTTGGCAGCATTGGCACAAGGGCTGTTGGAATCCACGGAGCTTCCCTATTTAAAAGCCAGGATCGATCAAGTGGAATACCTAGGCAATAAACTTATTGAATACGGAATCCCAATCCAGAAACCCATTGGAGGACATGCTGTGTTTGTGGATGCCTTAAACTTCCTGACCCATGTACCGCGCGAGGAATATCCTGCCCAAACCTTAGCGATCGAGCTCTATAAGGAATCCGGTGTTCGCGGCGTTGAAATTGGGACCTTACTTGCAGATCGGGACCCTGAAACAAGAAAGGATCGTTTTCCAAAGTTAGAATTACTTCGATTGGCAATACCAAGAAGGACTTATAGCTATAAACATCTGGATTATGTAGCAGCTGCCCTAAAAAACATTTTTGATAGAAGAGAAGAGATCAAATCAGGTCTAGAAATCGTGTGGGAGTCAGAAATCTTGAGACATTTCACCATCTTGCTGAAAAAGAAATAAAAAGCATAAAAAAGGGTGAACATTAAGGATAAATCCCATGTTCACTCTTTTTTGAATATAAACCAAGCTTTCCTTATGTATAGAAATTGATTAGAATAGAAAGACCAATACAAATGATTGTTGGAATAAGAATGGATCTTGACCTGTACTCGAGGTCTTTCGGAATAAAGTTCTTATTGAACAAGGAGATGATAGCCAAACCAAAGGCAGAAACAAAAACCCCAACAATAAAACCTAAAATATCAATCGACAAAGAGACTTTCGTCATGAGTAAGCCAACAAAATAAGTAGAAATAGAAAATGCAATAATACCAATCGCAAATAACAATAGGGCTAAACCATACTTTTTCAGGATAATATAATTTATCATGGCCAGAATAAAGCCATATAAAACACCAAATATTATACTGATGACGAAGATGAAAAAATTAGTGTACAGTGCGACAGCATTTTGATCATCTGTCAACTGCTTATCCATTGCCTTTCTTCTTGTTAGATCTTCTTGGTATTCGGTTTGGATTTGCTCTTCGATTAAACTTTCTACCTTGATTTTCTCCTCCTCTGAAAACACACGCCCTCTTTCAACCAAGATTTCATAGGCCATCTTTTTCGCATCAGGCACCTTTCTCGAGCCTGGTTGGATAAATCCTTCAAGCTCCTTGTCTGATAGCTTTTCTAATACACTTTTTTTAACCATAAAATTCAATAATCATCAAGCCTGCTTGATATGAAATCATACAATCAGCAAAGATATAACTCAATAGAAATAGAGTTAAATTATTATTACATTGTTAACAAATAGGTAAATATAATCCTACAAAGCATACATCTAAAAGATCAATAAGTAGTTTCCTCTTCGATTTCATTCCTAATACGTTCATTTACATTCAGCTTTGCACCAATAAAGGAAAAGATGCCTGTTCCATATTCCCTCGCATAGGGGTTATCGATTGAAGCAGCTAAATGTGACCGCTCAAAGAAGGCCCCAGTTTCTGCTAACTCTTTCTCAACTTCGGAAGCATTCTTAACACGTATGATGTTTCTATAAGGGATTTCCAAATCAAACCAATTCAGATAGTCGGCATTAAAAGAAACGGCTTGGATGCCTAACTTTGAATAATAATTTATTGCTCCAGCCTGACCATAATTATCGCATAATACTAGGGTATTCTGAGGTTCAGGCATTGTTTTATACAAAGAATCTACCTTGCGAGCTAATTCAGACCAACCTAACATATCGGCAAAATCCTGTGGCAATTGATGCTCTTGTCCATCTTCCCATCGCAACATTCCAAACTCTCGGTAATATTCAGGATGTTTAACTATATATTCAGGGGTTTTATTTGGGAAAGCAATAAAAAGCAAAGGAAGGAATAGCACAAAACACAAAACTAAGATGACTGGCTTTAATTTTTTTGTCCAATCTTTCTTTTCCAATAAATTCGATAAGTATACTGCTCCAAATGCAAAATAAATAGGATAAAGTCCTAATGCATAATAATCCTTGGCCTTTAAGAACAGGAATATGCTGAGGACAAAGAAAAAGGTCCAAAAGAAAACCCTGTATTTTTTAAACGCTGGATATTTTATTAAGGCATAAAGCCCAAGAAAAAACAACAGAAAGGTACCTGGAAAGAACATCAATTGAGAACGGATAAATCCCCATCTGTCCACATGAACGAGTTGGGTTTCGGACAATTCCTTCATATGGCGCAAGACAGGGAAATCATTACTGTATTGCCAAATGATATTGGGAAGGACCAAGAGGAATGCCACAAGGATACCGAAATATAATTTACGGTTCCCAAAGACCTTCCTTTCTGGCACAAGCATAAAGGCTGGGATCAATCCCAACACAAGAAATAGGATATTGTATTTGTTCAAGAAACCAGCAGCAAAGGATAGGCATAGGTAAAAAAGCCATTTGCTTTCATTTCTGTTCAGGTATTTGATCAAGAAATAGAACATCAAAGTCCAACAGAGCACATCCAATGAATTAGGCTGATAAAGGCTATTCAATCGCAGGTAAACGGAGAAGGTGACACAAGTAGCGCCCAATATCAGTGCAAATAGATTTCCTTTCAGTTCTTCGATGGCCTTCCAAACTACAAATACGGTCAATGCTCCAAAAAGTGCAGGAAAGAACCGAACCCAAAAGACTCCATTGCCCAAGAACTTTATGATTAGGGAAATCCAAGAAGTCATCGGCGGTACAGACTGGAAACCCCATGCCAGATGATTGGCTTGATCTAAATGTAAAAACTCATCACGTTGGAGATCATAGATAGGGTGAACCAAAGCATATTGCAGGATAAACTTTAAGATAATAAAGCTGATTAGGATAATAATGTTAGTCTTGGTCATAATTCAAAGACAGAATAGCAATGCAATTTATTACATAGACATGCAAAACAATCTGAATGAGTTTTATTTATCCAAGTTACTAAAATTTAAGATTAATTTGAGGTAGCTTATTGATCTTAAATAAGTTGCAAATAGAATTAATATTTACTCAACAACTTGATAGACTCCCTTTTCAGGACCGAAGCTAACTGTATTCGGCACAAAATAAGGAATGCCCATATAGATCAATTCAGTGCCTTTACCCGAAAGATATTGGTCGTTTTTGGCCAGTAATGCAAAGGCTTTACGTTTTTTATCACGCCAACCAAAAGGGGTATAATAGAGGCTGCCCAGCAATGTATCGGCTTTGATTTCGCCTTCTACCTCCCCAGTTACGAGATAATTACCAGGACCATTAACGGTATACTTCCCAACAAAACGCTTCTGATGTAGCATCAAATCAATCGTGACGGTATCTCTACCTTGATAAGAGATTAGTTTTTTTTCAATTAAACCCTTTTGTTTCGATTCCGAACAGCTTTGAAGGAAACCGACTGAAAAAGCAATGAAGATGGATCCTAAAGATATTAATGTGTTTTTCACTTCTTAAATATAAGTTAATTTTAGGACTAGTTCCTTTAAAAACAAACGAATAAAAATAAAACGGCAATTTCTTGCCGCCTTAATTATTCTCCATTAAAACTTTACTCCTTGTGCATTCTTACAATCTTCGGTATAAACTTTCCCTGGATATCGACTAGTTCCTTTTGTGCCAACATAACCTGTTCAATATCCTTGTAAGCCAAAGGATTCTCTTCCACCGATCCCCCGATCAGTTTAACATTTGCATTGGAGATCAGCTTCTTCATTGCAGAGTTGGTCATGTTGTCCTTCGCTTTTTGGCGACTCATTGCACGTCCGGCACCATGGGAAGCCGAATTTAAGGCATGTTCATTTCCTCTGCCCGCAACTAAATATGCCGCGGCTGTCATACTACCAGGGATAATTCCTAATTCTCCTTGATGGGCAGGGGTTGCACCTTTTCGATGTACTATGATCTCTTTTCCATTCGAAAGACTATCCTTCCAAGCAAAATTATGATGATTCTCCACCAGTGCCATCGCCTTCAACCCTAAGGCAGATAACAGGTTTTTATGGATACGATCATGACAAGCTTTGGCGTAATCACCGGCTAAATTCATGGCTAGCCAATACTCCAGTCCTGCTTCAGTATCTATATCCAACCAAGCTAATTGCTGTGCATGCCGAGGCAACTTACAGGTTTCCATAGCGATATGGGTGTACTGTTTGGCAATAGCGGCTCCTAGCCCTCGGCTACCAGAATGCGTTAGCAAAGCAGTGTAGACCTTGGGCTCCAGGCCGAGACTATTATTTTCCAACAACTCGATTTCACCAAACTCCACAAAATGGTTGCCATTGCCTGAAGTCCCCAATTGTCTGGCGGCCTTTCCTCGCAAAGGCTTGAGAAAAGGAATTTCATTGAATAGAGGATGGTCAAGGATTTCATGATCCTGCCTGATTGCCAAGCCTCCTTCCATACCAAAATGGGTATGGTTTTTCATGGCTTGGATGATCTGGAACTCATTCCTTTTGCTAAATCCTGCTGCAGCATCTAAAATGGAGAGTGCCATTCGGCAACCAATATCCATCCCCACAGCGTATGGAATAATGGCTTGATCTGTTGCCAAAACCCCACCAATAGGTAAACCAAAACCCATGTGGGCATCCGGCATTAATGCAGCCTGTACACTTACCGGCAACATGCAGGCTATCTCCATCTGCTGTTTGGCAGAAGACTCAATCCCCTTACTACCATACACCTTGCAGGAGCTTGGTTCTTCGCTTAGTTCATAAGCTTTAAAACTTACCTCCTTCACTTTTCCGATAACCTTTTCTGCTATTTTACGAGTCCCTTCGTTTTCTAAAAATGCCTCTGGATTATTTTTTATATCCACAAGCAAGTCAAGCAATTCTTGTTTACTGTGATGCTTGAAATTTTTGCTGGCTATGTTAATGACCAAGCTTCTCAGCTGATCATTGTGATAACCTATTTTACTTAAATCTTTTGTTCTTAAATTGCCCATTGGCTCTAAATATCTAATTCCAGGAATCGTTCTTTTGAACTGTACCTGGGAATGTTTTTAATCCTGTTTTTATACTTCGGTTTCTCGTCAAGAAAGCGATTACCTCGATAGCCTTTACCGGAAGTCAAGCGATCGATCCTAGGCCATAGAAAATTCCTGTTGATATGATTATTGACTAATGCCAACTCTCGCTCTACTTCAACATCGAGCTTTCTTGCATGCGTCACAAAATGTGGAGAAACTTTCAACTTATAACGCCACGGTTCAGTAAACACATAGCTGATACTCGTCCGTTTTGCATATACATTGTAGGATTCCACTTCCATGAAATAGGCTTTCTCCTCTTCAGTCAACTTCATTTTATTTTCAAGCCATTCATAAGAAGCGAATTCACGAAGGTATTGTCTTCTATATTCATAACCTGACCGCTTTCTTTTTCGTTTCTTATACTTAAAGTCCTTATCATGATGGTATTCAACAGTGTTGATCTTTTCCAATAATGCTTCGTAGAAATCCTTTTTCGGATTATACCTTAAATCATCTTGCAACACAAAATATCGCTTCCAACCACGTTGATAAGGCTGTTCAAGTTCGACGAAAGGCAAGCTCCATTTGTATTTACTGAGTTTGCTATAACGCCGCCACAATGCAATCAACCTTTTGTCTCGGTCTTTCTTGACAAGTTGCTTTTTGCGTCGTGCAGATTTCATAACGCACGACCAATCCAAATTGCTCATCGCAATGAATTACATGTTTTTGAATTTGATTTTCTGATTCTGTTCGTCCTTGATCAGGATATACCCTTTTGAAAGTGCTCAGAAAACCCAAGGAAATTAAGGCAGCAGCATTGTTGATAAACAATACTCACTATATATTAAAATATAAGGGATTTGACTGCCTTTTTAGGCAATGAGCGAAAGGGATGATATGTTGTTGTGCTCTGTCATGATTTCTTTGGATTTATAGGTGAATAAATCTAAGAATTATGGGCAAAAGTATGTAATTGTTTAAAAGTCTGCAAATTAAAGTTTCAAAAAGACGCTCTATTAATCAAAAACGATCATTTTCTTTAAACTCAGCTACATTTTATCCCTTTAAAAAATAATCATTATTTTTTTTCCTTGTGTAACTACTGTAACCTAGAATCACTTCGCCATATCTGAATTTTGCATTATTAATTAAATACGATCAGGTATGTATAAAAGATTTATAGTACTAATTATTATCCTTTCTTCATGGAGCTCATATTTAATGGCACAGCAGCCACTAAGCCTAGAAGAAGCGATCAGCCAAATGAAGCAGAACAATTCGCAGCTTCGGGTACAACAAAAAGATATTGATTTCTCAAATGCAGAACTGGAAGGAACTAAATCAGGATTTCTCCCGAAGGTTTCTGTGAGCCACACAGCGTTTTTCACCAATGACCCCTTGAATTCATTCGGATTCAAGCTTCAACAAAAATCGGTGACCGCAGCAGACTTCAATCCACATCTGCTGAATAACCCTGATGATATGACTCATTTCAATACCAAACTAGCCGTTCAACAACCACTTTTGAATTTCGATGTCTATTCGGCAAGAAAAGCATTGAAAGAAAAAATTGCTGCCAATCAATACCAAAAGAAATTTGCGGAGGAGATGCTGATTGTGGAAATCGAAAAAGCATATAGCAACCTTCAGTTCTTATATGAAGCTAAGAAGGCTGTAGAAAAAGGACAGATTGCATATGAAGAGGTATTGCGAAATACCAAAAACATGGAGCAACAAGGATATGCCAAGACTTCAGATGTCTATTTGGTGCAGGTAGGGTTATCCGAGGTTCAGAATAAAGGTATTGAAGTCAATAACCATATCTCTAACCTTTCCGATTACCTCAACTGGTTAATGGGCAAGCCTGCCGATGAAATCTACATACCTGACACGCCTCTGGCTAGCATGACCTTAGCAACTGATCAATTGACATTCTCACAAGAAAGAGCAGATGTCAGGGCCATGGTTTCTGGTCTTGCGGCTCAGGGACAGATGATTGATATGAACAGGAAAAAACTTCTGCCTAGGATCAATGCCTTTGGAGAATATAATTTCAACGACAAGAAGATTGTTGGCTTCGGTGCCAATGGCTACCTAGCTGGAATCTCGCTCTCTTGGGATGTATTCAATGGAAATGAAACCCAGAATAAAATCAAACAAAGTCAGATTTCTTACGCAAAGGCTGAATCCGAAATGCTGGTCTATGTTGAAAAACATGAATTGGAATTGCAGAAGGCTAAACGCGATCTAGTAGCCAACCAAGCCAAGATCCGCTTAACGGAGACTGCACAAAAGCAGGCTTCCGAATCCTTAAGGATTTTGGAAAACCGCTACAGCCAAGGTCTGGAAAAAACCTCTGACCTATTGGTTGCCCAAGCAAAGGATTTCGAGAAACAAGTGGAATTGCTGGAAGCGATAAAAGAATATAACCTTTCCATCATACAAATCAAGTTTTTAACCCAACCATCAAATTAACTCATAAAATGAAGACAATATTAACATCTATAAGCTTTTTAGCTCTTTTGGGTTCTCTTTCTTCCTGCTCGAATCAAGCAGAGCCAAAGAAGGTAGAACTTCCTGCCATTGCTGCAACTATTGGACAGACTGCAGGAACAAACCAAGGAAAATATGTAACCGCCAGTGGTAAAATTGAAGCAGAGAACAGCGCCATGATCAGTACCCGTTTAATGGGATTCGTAACTGATATCACCGTTAAAACCGGACAAAAGGTCTCTCAAGGGCAACTATTGGCTCGAATCAGCAGCAATGACCTAAGTGCAAAAAAAGCACAGGCAGAGGCTGGAATTGCCCAAGCGAATGCCGGTTACAACAATGCCAGAAAAGATTACGAACGTTTTGAAGCCCTATTTGCACAAAAAAGTGCAAGCCAAAAGGAACTGGATGATATGAGCACCCGCATGGAAATGGCAAAGGCTGGACTGGAAGCTGCCAAACAGATGCGTAATGAAGTAATGGCTCAATTCTCCTATTCCAATATCACGGCACCCTTCAGTGGTGTCATTACCGGAACCTTCATGAAGAAAGGTGATATGGCGAATCCCGGAATGCCGATAATCAGTATGGAAGGAGCATCCAAACTCCAAGCCGTAGTCATGGTCTCGGAGAGTGAGATCTTAAATATTAAAAATGGCATGCAGGCCGATGTGACCATAAAATCGACTCAAAAAACCATTAAAGGTAGAGTAGCCGAAATGAGTAGTTCTGCTCAGAATACGGGCGGCCAATACATCGTTAAGATCAACTTGGATGAACCGGCAGAGATCCTTTCGGGCATGTTTGTACAAGCGGTATTCCCAATAGAACGCAGTGCTTCGGCAGCTGCTGAAACTACCATGACCGTTATCCCGAAGGAAGCCATCATTGAAGAAGGGCAACTGAAAGGAATCTATGTCCTAAATGACCAGAACATTGCACTATTGAGATGGGTAAGGTTGGGTAAGACCTATGGAAATGATGTTGAGGTCCTATCCGGATTATCCGAGAATGAAAAGTATGTGCTAAAAGCAGATGGTCGCCTATTCAACGGCGTTCAAATCAAGGCTAAATAGACCATCAGAACAGACAGAATTCTTTAAAATTTAAATTCAGAGCAATGCAAAGTGGTATATCAGGTAAAATAGCCTCGATGTTCTTGAACTCCAAACTATCCATCCTGTTGATGGTCGGTTTGATGATCATCGGTGTATATAGTTCTTCGTTGATACCTAGAGAGGAAGAACCTCAAATCAACGTCCCAATGGCCGATATTATGGTCGGTTATCCTGGAGCTAGTCCAGAGGAGGTTGAAAGAAGGGTATTGGAACCCTTGGAGAAAATCATTTCCAATATCAAAGGTGTAGAGCACCTACATAGTACGGCCATGAACGGACAGGCGATGATCATCGTCCAATTTTATGTTGGCGAAGATATTGAACGCTCCTATGTAAAACTCTATGATGAGCTCATTAAAAATCAGCATATATTCCCTCAGGGCGTATATCCTCCTATTGTAAAAACAAGGTCGATAAACGATGTGCCTATGTTGGCACTGACCCTATGGAGCGATCGATATGACGACTTCCAGATCCGTCAGATGGCCGAAGAAGTATCCGCAGAAATCAAAAAGATCAAGGATGTCTCTACCATTAAGGAGATTGGTGGCCGAAGTCGTGAGCTAAAGGTAATCTTGGACAAAGATAAGATGGCTGAAAATGGCGTGGATGCCTTGAGTATCATGCAGATGATCCAAGCCAATAATGGCAGTATGCAGTCTGGTAGCTTTGTTCAGCACGATCAGGAGTTTTTATTAACGACCGGACAATTCTTGGCAACCAAAGAAGACATGGAAAACCTAGTCGTAGGTGTCCACCAACAGATGCCTGTTTATCTCAAACAGGTAGCACAGATCAATGATGCCGCGGGAACTGCCAAAAGCTATGTGTCTTTTGGATACAGCAAGAACAATGAGAACTTCGAGAGCAATCCATCGGAATACCCCGCTGTCACCCTGTCTATTGCAAAGGTGCAAGGAGCAGATGCGATGCAGATCTCAGAACAGATCTTGCAGCGCGTAGAGAAATTACAGGATAACTTGATCCCCAAGAATGTAAAAGTAGAAGTTACCAGAAACTATGGCGAAACTGCTTCACATAAAGTAAATGAGTTGCTGTTCCACCTTGGAGTAGCTATTGTAGCAGTTACGGCATTGGTTATGCTGGCTATGGGCTGGCGTGGTGGATTGGTCGTGTTCCTTTCTGTACCCCTGACCTTTGCTCTGACCCTATTTAGCTATTATATGCTGGGCTACACCTTGAACCGGATTACCCTTTTTGCTCTGGTCTTTGTCGTCGGTATCGTGGTGGATGACAGTATTATCATCGCAGAGAATATGCACAGGCATTTCAAGATGCGGAAACTACCATTCAAAGATGCCGCCATCTATGCGATCAACGAAGTAGGTAATCCGACTATCTTGGCAACCTTCACTGTTATTGCGGCCATACTTCCGATGGCTTTCGTTTCAGGAATGATGGGGCCTTATATGAGCCCTATGCCAATTGGTGCATCCATTGCCATGTTGCTTTCGCTGTTTGTCGCTTTGACGATTACGCCTTACCTAGGCTATCACTTGTTGAATGAAAAAGAGAAGCAACATGAAAAGGAAGAACAGGGACACCAGACCAGTTGGATCTACAAGATCTATAACAAGTTTGAAAAACCATTATTGGACAACTCCAAAAAACGTTGGGTGGTTCTTGGTCTTACAGTAGTTCTCCTGATAGGTTCTGTGGGGATGTTCTTCACTAAATCTGTCGCTGTAAAGATGCTTCCGTTTGACAACAAGAATGAGTTCCAGGTGGTAATCGATATGCCTGAAGGCACGACCTTAGAAAGAACATCGGCTGTTGCCAAGGAGATATCGCAATATTTAACCAGCGTACCTGAGGTTGTAAACTATCAGAATTACATCGGAACTTCGGCTCCTATTACCTTTAATGGTTTGGTTCGCCATTATGACCTGCGCGGAGGAAGTAACATGGCGGATATCCAGGTTAATTTGTTGAACAAAACAGATCGTGATGAGCAGAGCCATGCTATTGCCAAGCGCATTAGACCAGCTATTCAGGCCATTGCTCAAAAGCACCATGCCAATGTGAAGATTGTCGAGGTCCCTCCTGGCCCTCCTGTTCTCTCCACCATTGTTGCGGAGGTTTATGGTCCTGACTATCAAGAGCAGATTAAGGTGGCCTATCAGGTCAAGGAAATCCTGAAAAAGACCAACGATGTAGTCGATGTGGACTGGGGAGTTGAAGATGTGCAGACCGAATATAAATTAGAGGTAGACAAGGAGAAAGCCATGTTGAATGGTATTGCTCCACAACAAGTGGTCGGTAATCTGACTTACCTATTGCGTGAATACCCTATTTCTAATCTATACGATGAAAAGTCGGTGAATCCGGTGGGAATCGTAATGGCCTTAGATGATAAGGACAAAACGAACATAGAGGATATACAGAACCTGAAGATCAAAGGTCAGCAAGGCAATATGGTCCCTGTTCGTGATATCGTACAGGTAAAACAGGATACCCTGAGAAAATCCATCAGTAGAAAGGATCAACAGCGCGTGGTCTATGTTCTTGCGGATATGGCTGGTGATCTGGAAAGTCCTGCTTATGCCATCTTGGGCATGGAGAAAACCTTGAAGGAAATGAAATTACCTATAGGATATGAAATCTCCGACCTGTATATGGGGCAGCCCGAAGAAACCAGCAATTTCACGGTGAAATGGGACGGTGAATGGCAAATTACCTTAGAGGTTTTCCGTGACTTAGGAATTGCCTTCATGGTCGTGATCATCATTATCTATATGTTGATCGTAGGCTGGTTCCAAGATTTCAAAACACCGATCGTCATGATGGTGGCAATCCCATTATCACTGATCGGAATTGTACTCGGCCACTGGCTACTGGGGGCCTTCTTCACCGCTACTTCATTTATTGGGATGATAGCCCTCGCTGGAGTCATGGTAAGGAACTCCGTGCTATTGATCGACTTTATCGAGATCAGGCTGAAGGATGGAATTCCATTGAAACAGGCCATCATTGATGCTGGTGCAGTACGGACCACTCCTATCCTATTGACGACTGGGGCGGTTGTTATCGGTGCATCGGTTATTCTTTTCGACCCTATTTTCCAAGGTCTTGCCATCTCCCTGGTGGGTGGTGCCATCGTATCTACGATCCTGACCTTGTTCGTCGTGCCATTGGTATACTATATCGTGGAACGCAAGAAGTGGGCTAACAATAAGGATTAATTTTTAAGATCTACTATTATGAAACTATTAATCATTACAGCAGCAAATAGCTACCAATACAGCGTCAAGAATTTGCTAGCAGAAAATAAGGTGATCACCTATTCCTATAGCGCCGTAACAGGCTATAGGGATAGTACAAAGGATGCCGTGAAGGATAATTGGTTCGCTTCAGAAATGAACAAGACCGAATCCTTGCTGTTCTTTGCCTTTGTCCAGGATGAACAATCCGAACAGATTTTCGCGGCGGTGGAAGAGTTAAACCGGACGATGGACCTGCATTCGAAAGTGCACATCGCCATTAGTTCTATTGAAAAATCAAATTAACCAGTTAAATATCATATATGACTAGAGAACGCTACATTAAAATGATCGCTGGGGCGATGGTTTTAATATCCAGCTTAGGAGCCTATTTTATCAATATCAATTGGATATGGCTCGCAGTTTTTGTAGGCGCAAACCTATTGCAATTTTCCATTACCAAATGGTGCCTGTTGAACAACATCTTGAAGGCATTGGGGATAAAATCAGAGTTGGAATGCTGCGGAACAGAAAAATGTTAATTACCTATGAGTTTAATAAGGAAGGGCTGCCTGTAATGGGCAGCTCTTATCTTTTTATGCCTATCATTTCCTAAGCACTTACCGACAGCAGAATCCATTACAAAGCACTAGTTTTCTGTAATACTTTTGAGGAATGATTATAGATCCTAACTTTTACTGCAGCTTCCTGATTTGAGGAATTTTTCAAGAATACAATTCCATTATCTCCAACATTAAAAGAGAATTTGCTATTTTTTGTCATTGCAGTATCCAGTGTAGCTATTGACACAATAATTGGATCGCTCGAGATGTTTTGCCCATCTATAGAAAATGATTTGTTATCCTCAGTTGAAATCTCCAAAGAGCTCTTAGCTGGTATGGTTGTATTTATGTATAACGATTTTGGCTCTTTCTTTCCTACATAATTAGTTTGGCAAGAAATGAAAAAAAATAAAATAGCTAGCGACCATAGTTTCATGATTTAAATATAAAGAAAAATCCCTTTACTGTGTCACCTTGACGAAGGAAGGGTCTCGGAACTATACAAATAATGATTGTTTTGGCGTACATGCCCTTAACCGAAGGTTAACCCCACACTGTCACCCTGACACAGGAAGGGTCTCGGAACTATACAAATAAGAGTGTATTAGCGCACATGCCCTTAACCGAACGTTAACCCCACACTGTCACCCTGACACAGGAAGGGTCTCGGAACTATACAAATAAGAGTGTATTAGCGCACATGCCCTTAACCGAACGTTAACCCCACACTGTCACCCTGACACAGGAAGGGTCTCGGAACTATACAAATAAGAGTGTATTAGCGCACATGCCCTTAACC
>NZ_DAMBMM010000011.1:0-126531 GCF_032065005.1 Sphingobacterium sp. | reverse complement strand
TCTCCTAGAAAAAACTTAATTTTGTTAATCCGTCCAACTTTTTGGGGTCATGTCACATTGGCAGCCTTTTCTAATTCTATTTATCTCGTTCTATTTTGTATCGACATTTCTCAACTTGGAATTTCGATAGCCATATCCAAAATATATCGCTAAACCACCCAGTAACCATAGGATAAAGATAATCCAGTTACTCGCGCCTAATTCAGACATCAGGTAAAGGTTTACCAAGATTCCAATCACCGGTAGTAATGAAAAATTATATTTAAAGCTCAATACACTCAGCACCAACCAAGCTAACCAAAATACGATCACTAAAGATTTATGCAAAAGAATCGCCGAGGACCCCATACTCATCCAATCTGAAATGGACTCTCCACTAAACTTAACAGCGAGTATCAACCCAACAATTAATCCAATACCTACGATATATTTCCCATTGACATATGGCACCCTAAACTTAGAACGTTTGGATAAGCCTGAATGATCCATATACAACACGCCGCAACAGACTAGGATAAATGCAAAGAAAGTACCCACGGAGGTCAGATCGACAAAGAAATCCATCTTAAAGAACAATGCAGGGATAGCCACCACGATACCTGTCACGATCGTAGCAAAAGAAGGCGTTTTATATTTTGGGTGAATAGTTGCAAACTTCTTCCATAGCAATCCGTCCCTACTCATGGTCATCCAGATCCTTGGTTGAGCCAATTGGAACACGAGCAAAGCACTTGTAATCGCAATTACGGAAGTAACCGAAATAATCCCTGCCATATGATCGAAGCCTACATATTCGAACACATAAGCCAATGGATCTTTCACATTCAATTCCTTGTAATTCACCATTCCTGTCAACACAAGTGTGATCGCTACATAAAGCACAGCACAGATCAACAAACAATAGATCATCGCTTTTGGAAGGTCCCTTTGGGGGTTCTTGCACTCCTCTGCCGTTGTGGAAATGGAGTCAAAACCGATAAAAGCGAAGAATACAGCTGCTACCCCACTCATTACACCTCCTAAACCATTCGGCGCAAATGGAGTCCAGTTCTCTGGTTTAACAAAGAAAATACCACCGATAATCACCGCAAGGATAATCCCAATCTTGATCAGCACCATGATATTACTGGCTTTCCGTGACTCTTTAATCCCGATATACACCAGCCAGGTTACCAGGAAAGTGATCAATCCAGCAGGCATGTCAAAGATAATGGGGATATCCAAGATCCTCGGTGCAGTATCATAAGCTTGCAGAGCAACCTTATCGATCTTCTCCAAATTCTCCATCCCAACTTCCAGGAATTTCTGATGTGCATCTAGGGCATAACCTGGAGCCATGGTCATCCATTTGGGGAGATGTATCCCAAAGCCTTCCAGCATGGATACAAAATACTGCGACCATGATATGGCCACTACCATATTGGATACGGCATATTCGAGCACCAGGGCCCAGCCAATTATCCAAGCAAACAATTCACCAAATGCCACATAAGCATAGGTATATGCACTACCGGAAACCGGTACAGTACTCGCAAACTGAGCATAGGAAAGAGCAGTAAACACACAGGCAAATGCCACAAACACGAAGAGCAGCGAAACGGCCGGACCTCCATTGTAGCTAGCCAAACCGATGGTACTGAAAATACCAGCCCCTACGATGGCTGCAATACCAAGGGATACTAAATCTCGAACTCCTAAAATTTTTGCTAATCCAGAACCACCATGTTCAGCGTCTGAAAGAATTTGATCTACGCTTTTCTTTCGGAAAAGTCTATTAGCCATATTAAGTTAATTTATTGGACAAGTAACAAAAGTGAAAAAAATTATGACAAATACGTCAAGTTATCCTGAATATATGTGTAGATATCCTTGAAATCCTTCATATCCTCATTGCAATAATCGACCAAGACTTCGGTCAATCCTTCATGTATTCCCTTTGGGGTCTCAAAGGTCCAGATACGTTTTGAAATGTTGATCAGTGGCTTTGAAATCTGATCAAGATCTTTATAATCAAAAATATACTTCCATGCTAGGAATTTATCATAAAAGGCAACAAACCCATCAATATCTTCCACACCGATGGTTTTCAAATAACTTCTCATAATTGGTTTGTGAACATTTTCCAGATGTTCATATAATCTCGAAACATTGACAAGCTGGTGCTTGATCAACAGATGGTCGAGCATCAATTCTACTGCGATATGGGCCATGAAAGTCCCACGGATCGGCGTACCTTCCAATACAGGGTCCAGCTTGCGTCTCAGGTGATGGCAATGGTTCAAAAAGAACTCACTGCTATGGAATAACTTGTCCACCTCCACATGCCGATACCAACCTTCGGATATTTCCATAGTCTGGGGATGGGCAAAAAGCTGTTCCTCGAATTTTTGGGGATGAAAGATATAGGACTTATCTACATTCTTCAACAAGTCAGGCAACAAAGAGCCAAGAACACGCTCAGGGATAGTTGCAAACCTTTCAAAATAGAAATGTGAGAGAAAATTCATCCGCTATATCAAACAATAATTATCTGAAAGATACAGTTTAATCTCGTATCTTTGCAACTTAAATAAAAATCTTAAGGGTATATTATGAACTTTGTAGAAGAACTACGCTGGAGAGGCATGCTTCAAGACATCATGCCAGGAACAGAAGAATTGTTAAACAAAGAACAAGTAGCGGGATATATCGGCTTCGACCCGACAGGCGATTCTCTACATGTTGGTCATTTAACTCAAATCATGACCCTGATCCACTTTCAACACGCAGGCCACAAACCTGTTGCCCTTGTTGGTGGTGCTACAGGTATGATCGGAGACCCTTCATTCAAATCAGCTGAACGTAATCTTCTTGATGAAGCTACGTTAGCTCACAATGTTGCATCCCTGAAACATCAATTGACCAAATTCTTAACGTTTGGCGAAGGTGAAACAGATGCAAAAATGGTGAACAACTTCGATTGGTTCAAGGACTTCAGTTTCTTGGACTTCATCCGTGACGTTGGTAAGCTGATTACCGTGAATTATATGATGGCCAAAGATTCTGTAAAGAAACGTTTGGAAGGCGAAAACGGCCTTTCCTTCACCGAGTTCTCCTATCAATTAATTCAAGGTTATGACTTCTATTATCTTTGGAAAAACCAGAACTGCAAAATCCAAATGGGTGGTTCTGACCAATGGGGTAACATCGTTACAGGAAGTGAAATCGTTCGCAGATTAGAACAAGGGACTGTTTTCGGATTAACTACGCAATTGATCAAAAAGTCCGACGGACAGAAGTTCGGTAAGACAGAATCAGGGGCAGTATGGTTGGACGCTAAGAAAACCTCTCCTTATAAATATTATCAATTCTGGTTGAATGCAACTGATGATGACGCTAAAAACTGGATCAAGATCTTCACCTTGAAAACTAAGGAAGAAATTGATGCCATTATCGCTGAACATGATGCTGCACCGCACTTGAGAATTGTTCAAAAGGCATTAGCTAAGGACATCACCACACGTACGCACTCTGAACTAGACTACGAAACAGCAGTTAAGACTTCGGAATTCCTTTTTGGAAACGGAGACCTTTCTTTCCTAGCTAACTTAGACCATGATGCCGTACTTGAGGTATTCGATGGTGTTCCTCAATCCAACCTGGACAGGGCAAAATTAGCCGAAGGCATCAACATCTTAGACCTACTGGTTGAGACACAGGTTTTCCCTTCAAAGGGTGAAGCTAGAAAAATGTTGCAAGGTGGTGGAGTTTCCTTGAACCGCGAGAAATTAACAGACATTGAATTGCTAGTAAACACCAGCAACCTGATCAATGACAAATACTTAATTGCTCAACGTGGTAAAAAGAACTACTACTTGATCACCGTAGCATAAAGATCAAGCTATATCAAAAAGAAAGCCCGTAATCGACTTGATTACGGGCTTTCTTTTTGTTCTCCAATCCGATTAGAGTTCCAATATTTTATATTTTATTTCCCTTTTCTCCGAATTTTCTTCCTGCTCGGTATACAACACGATCGAGAAAACGGAGCGGTCTTTTCCAGCTAAGTTTATTTCAATATTATCATATTTGCGGTCGGTGGAACTGATTTCAAACTTAAAATCTTCCTTCGAAGAGTATTCATTCAATCCAAAGACTCTATTCTCCATGTCATGGGTCACTTTCGAATTCAGATATTGAAAGTCCAATTTAAGTCTAGAATCTGACACCAGGTTAACCAGCCTAACTTTCATCTTACCTGTTTCAGGCTTAATCACATCATCCTCTGTTACAAGCGGTTCTCTATTATTAGCACCATAAAAAAAGTAAGAGTAAATTTTTGGACTCTGAAAGACTTTCTCTGTGGCATACAAGACAGCTCCTTTCGTAGTTTTCAGCTCCAACAATCTTTTTCCAGGAAATAAAGTCCGGTGGTTAAGGTATCCTCCTGTGCTAAAATTCTCGTTGTCCTTATTGATTAATTTTCCATCGATCAAAAGCTGCAGGTTACTTGTTCCTTCGATGGCATTGAAAGCAGCAATACCTGAAAAACCATCGCTGTCCAGATTTTCAGGTCCCATTCCATCATCTTTGGCACAGCCTTGCATGAAAATCGTAAAACATAGCGCTATAACAGGCAGCAAATATTTATTTCTTGGAAACATACTTCAAAATTCTTTATATTCAAAGATACAACGAATTTGGAGAGCTTATTGCTACAGCTCAATGAATTCAAATCAATGAACTATTTATGCATTAGCTTTATCGATTCCAATTGTTTTTAACAGGACATGATACCATGTTGTGTTATGACCTACACAATGGAATCATAAAAGTTTTTTTTTAAGTTTGTACTAACGTAAATCACGTCATAATTAATGGCTAAATTAAATACATTTAAAAACGGTAGTGGTAGCACTGGGACTAAGAAGACGAAGAACACTACTATTTCATATCAAAAAAGAGCAAAAACCAAATCTTTTGACCAATTCAACTTTTCGGAAGGTCAGAGAAAGGCTCTAAAAATATTAGGCTTATTTCTTCTTTTGCTCGCTGGTCTATTCACCGTTGCATTTGTTTCCTATTTGTTCACTTGGCAATCTGACCAAAGCTACATCGCCCAAAGCAATGGCGGATGGAGCACTTTGATGCAAACTACCGAAGAAATCCATGATGAAACTATTGAAACACCAATCGTTCAGAATAAACTCGGAAAATTCGGAGCCCTGTTAGCCAATCAATTTATCTATGAATGGTTTGGCGTCGCTTCCTTCCTATTTATTTTGGTCTTATTTGTTATCGGATACAAGTTCCTTTACAAAAGATCGATCCTTCCTGTTTGGAAAACCGTGATCTATTCCCTTGTAGCTATTATCCTCTTGTCAATAACCCTTGGTTTCGCCCAAGATTTTATATCCAATACACCCCATATCCTTGAAGGTAAATTTGGTTTCTGGACCAACCAGATCCTGAAAAATCAAATCGGAACCGTAGGGACCGGCGGCTTGCTCGTATTTATTTTCTTGACAGCATTGGTATTGCTGTACAACTACGACTTAAGATTCTCATTCCAGTCCTCCAAAAAACAATTGGAAGACGAGGATGAAGAATTTGAAGAAGATGATCAAAATTATACCACGGTCAATAATAAGATCAAGACAAATACACAGCAAAACATCGCTACAGACACCTATGCTGTACCTGATGAGGAAGAAGATGAAGTTGGCAGTGTAGATTTCACGTCCAACAAAGAAGAGGACAATACGGTATCTCTTCCATTGAATGTAAATGCTATCAAGCCCAATACAAACTTTGTTGAGAACCAGGAAAAAGAAATCGAGCTCAGTATTGATCCCCCTCCTGCCCCAGTAAAGAAATCTGAAGAGGTTGCAGAACCTGCACTTACTGTGGAAAGGGTCATTGAGGAAAAGCCGATTTCAGCCAATGACTTAGTGGAGAAATTTGGTGAATATGATCCTAAACTAGACCTTTCAGGATACCAATACCCTGGTCTTGATCTATTGAAAGATTATGGCTCCGGAAAAATCACGATTAACCAACAGGAACTTGAAGCCAACAAAAACAGAATTGTTGAAACGCTGAGAAACTATAGCATTGAAATCGAACATATCAAAGCGACCATCGGACCAACGGTCACCTTATATGAAATCATCCCGAAACCGGGCGTTCGTATTTCTAAGATCAAGAATTTGGAGGATGATATTGCCCTTAGTTTAGCAGCCTTGGGTATCCGTATCATTGCACCGATGCCTGGTAAAGGAACGATTGGTATCGAGGTACCAAGCTCCACGCCTGAAATGGTATCGATGCGTTCTATCTTGACCACCGAGAAATTCCAGAAGTCAGATATGGACCTACCTATCGCCTTAGGAAAAACCATTTCCAATGAGGTATATATTGCCGATTTGGCAAAAATGCCGCACTTATTGGTAGCGGGTGCTACAGGTCAGGGTAAATCGGTTGGTATCAATGCGATTTTAACCTCGCTGCTTTACAAGAAGCATCCGGCCGAGTTAAAGTTTGTCCTGGTCGACCCTAAGAAAGTAGAGTTATCCTTATTCAAGAAAATCGAAAGACATTTCTTGGCAAAACTGCCTAATGAGGATGAACCGATCATCACCGATACGAAAAAAGTAATCAACACCTTAAATTCCCTTTGTATTGAAATGGATCAACGTTATGATCTATTAAAAAATGCACAGGTAAGGAATTTAAAGGAATATAATGCAAAATTTATCAATCGTCGATTAAACCCTGAGGAGGGTCATCGATTCTTACCATTTATAGTTCTTATAATTGATGAGTTTGCCGATTTGATCATGACTGCCGGTAAGGAAGTAGAAACACCTATCGCTCGTCTTGCTCAGTTAGCCCGTGCCGTGGGTATCCACTTGGTCATTGCAACCCAAAGACCATCCGTGAATATCATTACAGGTACCATCAAAGCTAACTTCCCAGCTCGACTGGCCTTCAGGGTACTTTCGAAAACCGACTCAAGGACCATCTTGGATAGTGGCGGTGCCGACCAATTGATTGGTCGTGGTGACATGTTGCTCGCAACAGGTAGTGACCTAATCCGTATCCAATGTGCCTTTGTCGACACGCCTGAGGTAGATCAGATTTCTGATTTCATCGGATCGCAACGTGGATATCCATCTGCCCACTTATTACCAGAGTACATTGATGAAAATGGTGAAGGTTCCGGCTTAGCGGATTTCGACATGTCCGATAGAGACCAGTTATTTGAAGAAGCTGCAAGGCTGATCGTCATGCATCAACAAGGCTCAACATCATTGATTCAGCGCAAATTAAAATTAGGTTATAACCGCGCTGGAAGGATCATCGATCAACTGGAAGCTGCAGGTATTGTAGGTCCATTTGAAGGAAGTAAAGCACGCGAGGTGCTATACCCCGATGAATACTCATTGGAACAATATTTGGAAACATTAAGAAAAGATTAATTAATGATGATGAGATTTATCTATGTATTTGTTGCCCTATTTAGTGCAACATTAGCTTTCGGACAAAATGGTTCAACCAAGAAAATCTTGGATGAAGTGTCCCAAAAATATGATGGTTACAAAACCATTCAATCCGAATTCACTTTTAAAGCTACGCAGGCTAATGGTGAGAACTATACCGATAAAGGGAAATTGTTCCTGAACAAACCTTCCAATCAGTATAAGATTTCATTGCCTACACAGGACCTGATTTCTGATGGCAAATCCACTTGGTCCGTTCTTAAGGAAGATAAAGAAGTTCAGGTTTCTGAAGCAGACAATTCTGGACAATCCATTGGACCCAACAATATATTCACCTTCTATAAATCAGGATATAAATATGGAAGTTCTTCCAATCAGTCGGATGCCGCTGCTGGTAAGTTGACCGCAATTGACTTGACTCCTGAGGATGCAAAAAGTAATTATTCCAAGATCCAGGTCCGCATCAACAAGAACAAGCATATCCATGATGTAACCATCTTTGACAAATCTGGCGCTAAGTATACTTATACCATTAACGGCCTGTATGTCAACAGCCCAATTGCTGGTTCTACTTTCCAATTTAACAAAGGAAATTACCCAGGATTTGAAGTCGTAGATTTACGTTAAGAAACCAAACATTTCATATAAAAAAGGCGAGTCAACCCCAGGTTGCTCGCCTTTTTGCTCTATTAGCCTACAGCCATCACTAACATAAAAAAGCCTCATTGCTGAGGCCTTCTTATACTTATTCTAAAAAATTATAATGAAAATTCTAAACTATGCCCGAAAGAACCGCAGCTCGATCAGATCGTTTGGTACAGGCAAGGTATTCCAATGCGCATGAATGGCTAAAGCTGCCCCAACAGCCGTGGCCTGCGCCATAGATGCAGCATAAACCTCAACTTGGGGATACTCCTTGGCCAACAGGTTCATATAGATAGCATTCTTGCTGAATCCTCCATCGACAAAGACCCTACTGATCTTTCCATCATCCATGATCAAATTGGTCGATCGTACCTGCGCCTTCACCAGGTGCAACATAAAGGAATGGTAGGCCTCTTTATAGTCCTTAAATTGATTTAGATCCAGTTTCGAGAAAGCATCCAACTCATCGGAAATCTCTTTCTTTTGTAAGGCATCTATTAAATTCCAATCAATATCCATATTCCTGAATTTTGCTGTCGTAACAGCAAAATGATCCGCAATACGTTTGGATTGCACATCATGTTCATGTCCTGCGAACAAGCGCGAAGCCTTTACTGGCTTCCCCGCATAGGACAGGTAAAATAAACAATCCTGCTCCAGCTCTGATTTGGTCAGTGGACTATGGTTGTAGGGATTCAAAGAAATACACCAGGTTCCTGTTGAGATCAATACAAATGGCTCATGAAAATTCAACAAGTAGGGAATCAAGGCCGATGAACTATCATGAAGGCCAGACCCGATCACAAAGGTACTTCCCGGAAAATTTGCCGAGAACACTTCATCCGCTTGCACAACCGGAGCCAATTTTTCATCAATGGCATTATCCTTTACCCATTGGTGATAATCCTGCTTGTGGTAATCCCACAATGCTGTATGGCAACCAATGCTCGTCTTATCCGAATAGAGCTTGCCAGAAAGCAAAAAACTGAGGTATTGTGGCAAATGCAGCGCACAATGGATCTCCTTGAAGACCTGAGGTCTTTCTTTCTTCACCCGAAACAATTGCAGACCGGAATTTAAACTCCCTAAATCTGGCGATGCCGTATCTAAACTAAATTTTTCCAAACCTCCATATTGATTATGTAGTCTGTCTTTCAGTTCCTGGGGATAGGCTTTCAAATAATTGTACAGTGGTGTCAGCGGTTGTCCATCCTCTTTGATCAGAACAAAGCTGGCCCCATAGGAAGTAAAGTTGATTGCTTTAACTTCAAATTCTGTTTTACGGAAAATCTCATGTAGCGAATCAAACACGGAAAGCCTCAAGCTTTCAATATTTTCACATGGATCCCCATCCTCATCGACCGTTTCTAAAAAACGTGCAGATTTTTCATAGACGATCTGATAATGTTCATCAAATAAGAACAATTTTTTGTTCGTTTTGCCAACATCAAAAATGGCAACAACCGGTATACGTTCTTTTTGTCCCATTTCTTTTTTTATAATCCCGTAGCAACCGAGTTTTCACCTCTTTCTTTCACTAATTCATCCCTAACAGCTAGTTCATCGAACAATAGTAGCGGATCTAATGCAGCTCCAGACCTTAATCTTGCCTCAGCTACTATCGGTCGGACATCTGTCCGGAATGCATCCTGCAAGATGTTCTGTGCTTCAACGATATCATTATTTTGTTGAGCTGCTTTCAATGCATCTCGGTCTACCAAAAGCGCTTGGGCATATGCGATCAGGATAGCTTCCACAGATTGCAATAGATCAACAAGTGGATCTTTCAGGTTATGCGATGCATCAATCATCCAGCCCAAATCGCGAACATGATCCATCCCCCTAGCATCCATGCCTTCTACCAATTCATTGAAGATCAGGAACAGTTGATAGGGTTTAATAGCCCCAGCAGTGAGGTCATCATCAGCATATTTACTATCATTGAAATGGAAACCTCCTAATTTCCCTTCCATCAGCAATAATGAAACAATCTGCTCAATATTGGCATTAGGAAGATGATGGCCTAGATCAACCAGCGTGTATGCCTTAGGTCCCAACTTTGTGGCCAATAGCAAAGATTGCCCCCAATCTCCTATTGTCATTGAATAAAAGAAAGGTTCAAATGCTTTGTACTCCACAAACAATTTCCAATCCTCAGGCAGATGGGCATAGATCTCTTTCAGACTTTCCAAAGTATTTTGAAAAGCTTCCCGAAAGTTCAATTGACCTGGAAAGGAAGAACCATCCGCCAACCAGACGGTCAACGCCTTCGACCCTAACGCTATTCCATGGTCTATAACCTCTTTATTATGGGCCACAGCCTGTTTCCTGACTTTCGGATCCACATGCTGCAATGAACCATATTTATAGCTTAATTCCTGACCTTTCTGGTCCTGAAAGGTATTGGAGTTTACCGCATCAAATTTTAGGTCAAAGGAAGCAGCCAGATCCTTGATCTTTTGGGAATCTTTAGGGATATCCCAAGGAATATGCAATGAAATGGCACCACTTGATCGATTTAAGGCATGTAATAAACCTACGTCCTCAATCTTTTCCTCCAATGTCCCAGGCTCTCCATGGCCACTGAACCTGCCGAAACGGGTACCTCCCGTTCCTAAAGCCCAACTAGGAATGGCAACCTGAAACTTTTCAAGCTTCGATACAATAGCTTCAATCCCTTGAATATCTTCTTTCAGAAATTGGAAAGCACGCTGGTGCCTACTCTCCAATTTCTTATTGTGCTCTTCAATCTGTTCTTTCGCAATTCTCATTGTACCTGCTTTATGTTTTTGAAATGGTCCTTATCTCACAAAGGCCATGGCAACTCCACCATCCACATTCAATACATTCCCTGTAGATTTGTTCAACAGTCCGCCAACAAAGGCAAAACATGCATTGGCAATATCTTCTGGCAAGATCACCTCATTTAATAAAGTTCGTTTCGCATAGAAAGCCGGCAACTCTTCAACAGATATACCATAGGCTTTTGCTCTTCCTTCAGCCCATCCTCCGGCCCAGATATTACTGTCCGAAATAACTGCATCTGGATTTACCACATTGACCCTGATCTTGTCCGGACCTAACTCAGCGGCATTTAAGCGGCTAAGGTGTAACTGGCTGGCCTTGGCACTGCCGTATCCGGCATTGTTTGGACCACTCACCAGCGCATTCTTGCTCACGATATTGAGGATATCCCCACCTATTCCTTGAGCCTTCATGACATGTACCGCTTGTTGGGTGACATAAAACTGCCCCTTCACCAACACATCGTATAATAGATCAAGATCCTTGCTGCTATGGTCCTCAATGGTTTTTGAGATCGACAGCCCGGCATTGTTCACTACGATGTCGATACCTGCGTAATTCAAACATGCTTTTTCAAATGCGACTTTGATCTGCTCTTCATTGGTTACATCTAAAGGTACAGAGACTACATTATCATTTCCAAAGGCAGCTTCAAATTCTTTTTTGGCACCGGCCAATCGTTCCGCATTTAAGTCATTCAGTACAATGACAGCACCTTCTTCAGCAAATTTCTTGGCGATAGCCTTGCCTATTCCGCCCGCACTACCTGTAACCAATGCAATCCTTCCCGATAAGGCTTTCGGTTTTGGCATACGCTGTAATTTTGCTTCCTCAAGCAACCAATATTCAATATTGAAAGCTTCTTGTCTAGGCAAGGATGTATATTCACTTACCGCTTCAGAACCTTTCATCACATTGATCGCATTGGTATAGAACTCTGCAGCTACCCTTGCAGTTTGTTTGTCTTTCGCAAAGGCAAACATCCCTACACCAGGATAAATGATGATTACCGGATTTCTATCCCTGATCGCTGGGCTGTTCGGATGTTTACAAGTTTCATAATATTCCGTGTACATGGCCCTATAATCCTCAAACAGGGGAGCAAGCTTCTCCTTCAATGCTTTAACATCATTCAGGTCTTCATCTTTGTCCAGGTTCAGGATCAATGGCTGTATCTTGGTTCTCAAGAAATGATCTGGACAGCTGGTACCTAATGGTGCCAATTTCTCCAGATCATTGGAGTTGATGTATTCCAGTACACGGTGGTCATCTGTGAAATGACCAATCATGTGGCGTTCACTGGAACAGAACCCTCTTAAAATAGGCGCTATTTTAGCCGCCTGTACCTGTCTTCCTTTGGGATCCAGACTTTCTACTTTCTGCCCTCCAAATATTGCTCTGTTCTTACCATAGTTTTCTTCCAGGTAATTCGCACAAGCCTCAATCACATCCAAGGAATTGATATAGCAATCCTTTGCATTGTCGCCCCAGGTAAAAAGACCATGGGAACCCAACATGATGCCACGGATACCCGGATTTTCTTCCAGACATTCACGCAATTGCAACCCTAGGTCAAAGCCTGGCTTTTGCCAATCCACCCAACCAATCGTCCCGTTAAAGAGCTCTTGCGTAATTTTCTCGCCATCCTTGGCTGCCGCGATGGCAATCGCTGCATCGGGGTGAAGGTGATCAATATGTTTGAATGGTAAAAATCCATGCAATGGGGTATCGATTGAAGGTGCTTTCGACGCTAGATCAAAAATGCAGTGATTGAACAGTTCAACCATCTCATCTTCATGTTCTATCCCTCGGTACACTTTTTCAAGATCCCGTAGCCTATCTACATATAAAGCAGCTAGTCCGGACTTCTTCAATGTTCCTATATCCCCTCCTGAGCCTTTGATCCACATTACCTCTACTTCCTCTCCGGTCAAGGGGTCTTTATCCATTACTTTGCAGGAGGTATTTCCTCCGCCATAATTGGTAATCCTTAGATCCGATCCTAAAATGTTAGAACGGTATAATAACAGAGCTACCTCATCACCCGCAAGCTGTTGAGCGTACTCATCATCCCATAAATAATTAACGTGTTTGTATGTTCTCACAGTTATATATATTTAGTTTATTATTCTAATGTTTTCGCAAATCCCACTATGCATATCGACAGAATGATAGTGGCTATTCCAGCAATGATCGCTGTATATGTTGGTTTACTAACTCCTTTCCATTCCTTGAGGGCAACTCCCCAAGCATTGGATATCAAAATGATAAAGGCCATGTGCAGGATCCATGAACTCGCACCATTGCCCAATCTACTTTCGCCCATCCCATAGAAAAAGAACTGCAGGTACCAAGTCGTCCCAGCTATGGCACAGAGCAAAAAGTTTTTTCCAATTGGCGTATCTCTTTTCGTATAATCTACAAACGAATGGTTCTTGATCAATAGGTACAGACACCATAAAAAATTTGTGCTGAATCCACCCCAGAGGATTACGATATAGGTTACATTGTTTTGGTATAAAAACTCCCCTTGACCTGGATGGGCAGACTTCCATAAACTATTGGCGACTTCTGCCATGGGTTTGCCTGATTCTATTCCAAAATTAAAACAGGCACTCAAAACCCCAGATACGATAGCAACAATGATCCCCAATCCAAAATTATAGTCTGCCTTCGATTCAGACCCCAAGTCTCCCAAACTTCTTTCCTTTAATACTCCTGCCTTCCCACATAAATAGATCCCAACCACACAGACCAACAGTCCAACCATCACACAGATTCCAGCGTTCTCCGTAAAGAAATAATCAATGCCATGCTTTCCCTCGTTCCTGTTGAAGAAATAATATATGGCCGGCATCAAGGATCCAAAGACCATGCTCAGTCCCAGGATCACACTGCTCCCCAAGGAAACCCCTAAATATCTCACTCCTAGACCATAGGTCAACCCTCCTATTCCCCAGAGTATGCCAAACAGAAAAGTATATCCTAAAATATGGTTTCCTGTATTGCTGATGATATCCCAAAAATTAGGGATAGTCAGCCATGCCGCAATCGGAGGAACAATGATCCAAGAGAACAAACCACCTAAAATCCACATTGCCTCCCAGGACCAGCCCTTTACTTTCTTAAACGGAACGTAAAAACTACCAGACGCAAAGCCACCAATAAAATGAAATATTACTCCTGCTAATGCATTCATACGTGATCAAAAAGTGATTTAGGTTTTTAAGTTATTCCGAAGATATTTTATTTCTTTCATTCAACTGTTATGCACTGTCATGCTGTATGTAACTTAAGTCACATATCTTCACTGAAACTTTAAAGAAAAGATTAAAAAGGTTAATATTCTTTCAGCTTTTGTACTGTAAAAACATTTTAGACAATAATCATAATACAGCAGCCAATCTATCTAATAACAAATTAAATGATATAATCTTAATCGAAATTGGGAGGAGTCAGTTACGTACGTTTTGAACCAGGATTCCCCTCGACTTCGCTCGGGGTACAGGGTGAGAGGATGGACCAAGATCATGTTTTGAACCAGGATTCCCCTCGACTTCGACCGGGGTACAGGGTGAGAGGATGGACCAAGATCAGACCGTCTGCCGAAAGGCATGAAACGTATTGGAATATTGCAGAAATATGTTTTTACTGATTTAACATTTTGCATTGCGAACAGTTCCTGAACCTTCGGTCCAAGATGACAGGAACTTTAAAAAAACAGACACAAGACCTTAGCGTGCTGAACGGTCTATTGTCTTGTGTCTTTGTATTATGCTAATAAAAAAGTTTCCCTGCGGTACTTTGTTTTACCATATCCAAAGATACGCCATCATGGAGCTCAAGTACCTTAAATCCGCCAGTTGGCAACACTTCAAATACGCCTAATTCCGTTACGATCTTCTTAACGCATTTCACACCGGTCAAGGGCAATGTACAACTCGGCAGCAGTTTAGACTCGCCGGCTTTGTTGACATGTTGCATGGCCACAATGATATTTTCAGCACTTGCCACTAGATCCATGGCTCCGCCCATGCCTTTTACCATTTTACCGGGAATCTTCCAGTTGGCGATATCACCATTCTCCGAAACCTCCATGGCGCCTAGGATGGTAAGGTCAATCTTTCGGGAACGGATCATTCCAAAGCTCATGGCCGAATCAAAGAAGGCTGAGCCTGGTAAGGTCGTGATGGTCTGTTTTCCGGCATTGATATAGTCTGCATCTTCTTCACCTTCAAAAGGGAAAGGTCCCATACCCAACAAACCATTTTCACTTTGCAGAACTACATTGATATTGTCGGGGATATAATTGGCAACCAAGGTTGGGATTCCAATCCCCAGGTTGACATAATAGCCGTCCTTTATCTCCTTAGCAATTCGTTTTGCTATTCCAAACTTGTCCAACATAGGTTAAATCTTTTTGAGGATCATGGCACTTGCCCCACCGCCTCCATTACAGATTGCGGCAAGTCCTAGCTGACCATTTTCCTGATGTAAAACACTGGTTAAAGTCACGATGATCCGAGCACCGGAACAACCCAATGGATGCCCAAGTGAAACCGCTCCACCGTAAACATTCATCTGGTCTTCGGAAATGTCCAATAGCTTGGCATTGGCCAAGGCAACAACCGAGAAGGCCTCGTTGAATTCAAAATAATCGATATCATCTACTGTCAGCCCAACCTTTTGCAAAACCTTCTGGGTAGCGGCGGTTGGTGTGGTAGTAAACCATTCCGGAGATTGTTCCGCATCTGCATAGGCAATCACCTCTGCTAGGGGCTTAACGCCAAGCTCATTTACCTTTTCTTCACTCATCAAGATTACCGCAGCAGCGCCATCGCTTAATGTCGATGCATTGGCAGCCGTAATCGTTCCATCCGTTTTAAAGGAGGCCTTCAATTGACTGACCTTTTCAAAGTTGATATTCTTGAATTCCTCATCCTCATCAACCATGACCGAACCCTTTCTAGATTTTACCTCTACAGGAACCACTTCATTCTTGAATTTCCCCGTCTCCCAGGCAATCTTGCTTCGGGTATAGGATTGAATGGCATATTCATCTTGATCCGCCCTACTGATCTCATATTTTTCCGCACAGAGTTCACCACAATTCCCCATGGCTTTATCCGAATAGACATCCGTTAGTCCATCTTTTTGGATGCCGTCGGTTAATTTCTGATCGCCATATTTAGCACCCCATCTAGCTGCTGTATCATAAAAAGGAACTTGGCTCATATTCTCCATTCCTCCAGCAATCACCACTTGGGCATCACCCAATAGAATTTGCTGCACACCAATTGAAATTGCTTTCATCCCACTTGCACAGACCTTATTGATGGTTGTTGCTGGCACGTGGTCGGGTATACCGGCAAATTTTGAAGCTTGCCTGGCAGGTGCCTGTCCCAGATTTGCCTGGAGTACGGAACCCATATAGACTTCATCCACATGGTGCTTCTCCAATTTAATTTCGTCCATAACAGCTTTGATGACCGTAGCCCCCAACTCGGTGGAGGAAACAGTGGCCAAGGATGACCCGAAACTTCCCATTGCTGTTCTTTTGGCAGCAACGATATATACTTTTTTACGCATTATCTTCTCTATTTCTTACTGTTCTTTGTTCAATTCTTTTTTCATACTTCGCACCTTGGAATATCTTGTTCACAAAGATGCCAGGAGTATGGATATGGTTTGGATCCAACTCGCCTACTTCCACTAATTCCTCCACTTCTGCGATGGTGATCTTACCACACATGGCGACTGCATGGTTAAAATTCTGCGCCGTACCACGATAAACCAAGTTGCCCGCGGTATCTCCTTTCCATGCTTTGACCAAAGCATAGTCAGGTTCAAAAGCATATTCCATTAGATAATCTTTCTCCACCCCATGGAAGGTAAACCTTCTTACTTCTTTTACCTCTGCTACTTCAGTCCCCACACCTGCAGGGGTATAAATAACGGGCAGTCCGTAACCACCAGCCATTAATCGCGTGGCCAAAGTTCCCTGTGGAACCAAGTCTACTTCCAGCTCCCCACTCAACATCTGTCTTTCAAATTCAGCATTTTCACCGACATAGGATGCGATCATCTTCTTGATCTGCTTGTTCTGAAGCAGGAGGCCCAAACCGAAATCATCCACTCCAGCATTGTTACTGATGCAAGTAAGGTCTTTGACCCGCTTTTCCAACAAAGCCGAAATCAGGTTCTCAGGAATCCCACACAGCCCAAATCCACCTAAGGAAATCGTCATGCCATCCTGAATCCCCTCAATAGCCTGCTGTGCATTAGATACTGTTTTATTAATCATATCTGTACATTGCGTTATTTTCCCTTTCGGGAATGAATAAATCTTTTAGAGCTTAGGACAACCAAATAATCATCTTAAAATCAATGAGTTGATAAAATATTTTTTGGTATAATATTTATTTATGTCCTGAAGTTTATAATCATGATAAATTTAACGAAATTATCTTAAACCTCTAATTATTAAGAACTTTTACAATTCTATAAACCAGAATTGGGTATTATTCAATACTTAGCAGTAAACAAGAAGGTATTTTACAAATGATGAAACAGTTTCAGGTATTGGATTAGATATTACAAAATACCCATTCCAATTTAATCGGAAAGATAAATAATTATTAACCTAAAGTTAATCAAATAGATAGATTAGTGTATTCTTGAATCAATTTTTAGAATTTCTTTTGTAATTCTAATTAAATTGCTAAACTTGACTCTTAAAGCAAGAAATATACCATATACTATGCGATTATTATCACTCTTTTTAATGTTTTGGGCATTTAGTTCACCCCTATTTGGACAAACCCTGCAACAAAAACTAAAAACGGCTCCTCTAGACAGCCAGTTCGTCTATTTGAATTTGCAATCTAGAAACCAAGACAAGGACTTTAAGATTATCAGAAAGACAAATCTTGATATCATCCGTCAAAACGTTAAAGACTCCTTGAGCATTTATAAAAAGCAAATTTCCGGGCTGAAAGGCGATGCGTCTTCTACCGAAGGTAGCCTACAGAGCCTACAAGATTCTGTAACCAACCTATCTGCTGCTTTACAAACTGAACAACAAAAAACCGATAGCATTTCTTTCCTTGGAATCCAATTTTCCAAAAGCTCTTACCATACCATGGTTTGGGTGATCATCATTGTGCTAGCGATTGCTTTATTTGGAATTTTAGCGGCCTTCAGAAAAGCTAAAGTTGACACCGAAGAAAGTAAACATACCGTAGATGAACTTCAGGAAGAACTTCAGACCCTTAGAAAAAAATCTATGGAAAGAGAACAACTTCTAAAACGTCAACTATTGGATGAACAGTTGAAAAGAAATTCTTAATTAGACAACAGACATAAGACAATATTCTTGGTTGTTTGAAGTCTAGAAATAATTAAAAAGCAGTGTTAACCGGCGTTAACACTGCTTTTTTGGTTTTGAATCATATTTTATTCAGATTCCTGTAACATAACAGGCTAATTTCTGACTAATAACACAGGTTAAACCTAATGCCTAAAGCGCATGAAGACATACTTCAATTTGCAGTGGAAGATTATCTGTAGATCGATGAAAGATTTCGGTCTTCCTTGGCTATTGATCTTTCCTGCAATCGCATTGGTTTACATCACCTTTTTCTATTTACTAAGACTGTACCCCTATTGGGCAGCCTACCTCATATTCCTGTTGAATTTTCAAGCTTTATTTAGCCTTGCCGAATACCAGCGAAATGACTTCCTCAAGATGACCTTCAATAACCTGGACTATTATCTCATCAGGATGTTAGAAAACCTGATCCTTAGCCTTGGGACGGTCATTCTATTCATCATATTCGGGAAACTCAATCTTGCCCTTGTGTTATTGGCCATTGTTGTACTTTTCGTATTTGTGTCCACAAACAGCCTATGGTCTAGCACCTTTCCAACTCCGTTCAGGAAATACCCCTTTGAATTTATTATCGGTTTCCGAAGGACCTGGCTTCTTCTGATTATTTTATATGTTTTGGCCTATATTGGTTTAACCTATGATAATCAAAACCTAGCCCTCTTCTGCATGTTTTGCATCTGCATCTGTGCAACCCTCTATTATCAAGTCATAGAGCCAAGGATGATTCTTTGGAACCAAAACAGAAAACCAGTGGCCTTTCTATTCCACAAATTCACGCGAGGAATAATACAATTAAGTCTTTTGTTATTGCCTATTACGGTTCCACTCTGCGTTATCTTTCCAGAGGATATCACGAAAGCACTTATTGTATGGGGTTTAGGTTTATTTCTGATTCCCTTTGCCATCTGCCTCAAATATGCGGTCTTTCCAAGAAAGGTCAGTGTTTCAGAAAGTATCGTTCTAGGATTATGCCTTACCTTTTATCCATTGGTCCTGGTCATCATCCCCTACTATTATTACAAAGCCATCCAAAACTTAAAAACTGCAGTATGATAGAAGTAATTAACCTCAGTAAATTCTATGGCTCCAAGACAGTCCTCAAGCACATCAATGTAGTCTTTGAGCCTGGAAAGGTGTACGGCATTGTCGGAGAGAATGGTGCTGGAAAAACTACTTTCTTCAGGTGCATGGCTGAAATGGAGGACTATGAAGGAATAATCAAGACGGGCTACAAGGAAATCAAGAATCACCTCGGATTTTTAACGGCCGAGCCTTATTTTTTACCCAAGATCACCGGAGAAGAACATATCTATTTGATGACGGATGCTCGGAAAATAAAGCTGGAAAACCTTCAGGAAAAGAATATTTTTAAGCTACCTTTAAAGGAATATATCAGCCAATATTCTACAGGAATGAAAAAGAAATTGGCGATCATGGCCGTTCTCTTTCAACAGAATGATTTCATTATCTTGGATGAACCATTTAATGGTATCGATCTGGAGAGTTCCATTATCCTTGAGGAAATTATCAAGATGCTTAAGAACAAAGGAAATACAATCCTTATATCTTCACATATTTTTTCGACACTGAAAAATAGTTGTGATGTGATTTACCAGATTGAAAATGGACAGTTCTCCAACCCCTATTCTCCATCCACTTTTGGAGACTTGGAAGAAGCTATGAAGAGTAAAATCCTTCAGAATCACTTCAATAATTTTTCATTATAAGTTTTGTTGAAGCCTAAGCAGTACAAAAATTAGAGGTACAGCTTTGACCTTATTCGAGACATATTCCGAAAATTCCGAAAATGGCTAGAATATTATTAAAGGTTTTCTCGAATATGTCTCGAATGATTCTCGAACATGGTCAGAATATCAACCCAAAAAATAGCTGACACATTCAATTTAATCAGTCCTATTTGCAATTGACATCAAATAATGTTTATAATAAGCTGTAATATTCCTCTGTTTCTATTATATTATATGTAATTATAGATCAATAGAAATATAGTAGGATGTCTTATTACAGAAGCCTACTCGTAAATAAGAAATTATGAGAAATTCATTTTTATATACAGCACTTATATGCTGTATATTATTAGAAGTTTTAGTAATCTATTCTTATGTAGTAAAAAACATAAACATAAAAGAGTTCCTTCTTTTGGGATTGGGCAATATTGGTGTTATATATGTATTTATTATAAATATTAGACATAATAACAAAAAGGCAAAAAACATTCTGAATGATAGGTGAAGTGGCTGTACGTTTCTCTCTCATGACCCTGTCATCCTCAATCTTCGATTGAGGACCTGTACGCCAATACACACTTGATATGCTTGGTTCCGAGACCCTTCGTTCCTCGGTGACCCTAGAAAAGAAGAGCTTTTCACCCGATATACTGCCCTAGAAGGGCAGAATTATTTTAGGGCAGAATTATTTTGGCAGATTTAATAAAAGCAACAAATCGTTGATTAGACAACCCCCAGAGGGGGTGAAATATTTGTAGATTTATGATGGATAATTACGGATAACCCCTAGTGGGGGTGAAATATTTTTCAACAAATATTTCTGAATAAAGAAAGTAGTTCCCTCATCTTACAATTTCGGGATGACAAATTCCGCAAAATAAAAACAAAAATAGATTCTTCGTTGCACTCTGAATCCCTCTTTAGCGCATTGTGATTCTGAACAATCCGTGAAGAATCTGTACGGTTCCCCCCTCATGACCCTGTCATCCTCGATCGAAGATTGAGGACCTGTACGCCAATGCAAACTTGATCTGTACGGTTCCGAGACCCTTCGTTCCTCAGGGTGACCCCGGAAAAGGAGAGCTTTCCCCGCGATATACTGCCCTAGAAGGGCAGAATTATTTTAGGGCAGTTTTATTTTAGGCAGATTTAATAAAAGCAATGAATCCTTGATTGGACAATCCCCAGCGGGGGTGAAATGTCTTTCTATACCCTCTCTATGTCACCCTGAGGGCTTCTCCGAAGGGTCTCGGAACTATCCATTCTTCATTTGAAATAGCTCCCTCATCTTACGATTTCGGGATGACAAATTCCGCAAAATAAAAAAAATAGATTCTTCGTTGCACTCTGAATCCCTCTTTAGCACATTTTGATTCTGTCAATTTTTCCCACAAAAAACAAAAGCAGCAATCCGTGGATTGCTGCTTCAAGGTATAAACCGATTTGTAAATTGTTGCTTTTTTGATTAGGACTTGTTCGCGGCGTCCTTCAGATTATATTCAAGGTATCCACCTTTAGGGCTATCCACGATCAGCTTTGCAGAATTTGGATTCCCTTTTACGATCCATCTGACCTTCACGGAGCTCATACCATCAATAGTAGGTACTTCGATCTGCTGTGGCTGATATTTTTGCTCCAGCGTTTCATTGAAGTCAGCGTTCAAGACTTGCATACCTGTAACCACCTGTGCACCTTCTAATCGGATATGGTTAGGGCGTTCTATCTTATGTCTCACATCATGGTCTGAGTGTGTAGGAACTATCCTGGTATTCCAGATCGTTGCATTCACTTCATATAGATTACCACCAAGAGGTTTAATGCTGGATTCCATGACTTCAAGTTTTGGCATGTGGTAGGCATGGTAAATGGTAAATGCTGCATTCCGGTGTGCATCCTCCATCAATAAGAAGCCTGGGTGATTACGAGTATAGTTTTTCTTAGCTCCACCAATCTCGATCTTACCATATTGTGGATGGTCAAACTCCTTCCATGGCACGTAGGCATCTCCGAACATCAATAGTTTATCAAACTCATAATACTCATCGCTGTTCCTCAGGCCACCTTCGGATTTTTCATTGAAAAGCTTATAGGTAGTCATCAATTCATTGGAGAAAGTAAAGATTCCACGAGTCAGGGCCAAGAAATCGATCTCACCCCCAAATACAGTGTAAAGATCTTTATGGATCACGATATAATCATAGCCCGGCAACATCTTTTCTCCGGTCTTGCCTAAGGCATCATATACCTGAACGTCTTTTCTTGAGTAAAACTTCTCATCATCTGCGGCACCTGGACCACGCAGGATCATACCTCCGTAGTTGTGATACGATTGCGCTCCTGCGATATTCGGATGGGCATAGATAAATTTTTTGACAGCTTGCGTTTCAGGCAAGGTTCCTGGATAGTAGAGCGCACCTCCCTGTACATAGTTTGGTTGCCAGTTCCATCCCCAGTCACGGTTAGGGTCATAAGTTCCTGTGATATCCTCATTGACCAATCCATCACCATCATTGTCAATGCCCTCAAAACCCAGCATTTCATATTCGCCCACTTCACCTGGTTTCACCATCAGCATACGGTTAGGGTTTTCAGGATCAGCTTTAAACCTTCCGGTCTTGGACTTGCGACGCATCATGACAATTTCGCCATCGCCATCCAAATCATCGTATAGATCTTCTGCTACCAGTCCATCTCCATCGTTATCAAATGGCCTACGGCCTGTCCTTGAGGAGTGCATGGTATTCGGTTGGTAAATAAAGTATTCACGTGAATCCGGATTGATCGTTGGGGCGATGTAAAACACCTTATCCTTCAATAAATCTTTGATAAACGGGACAGTATTATAGTTTTCTAAGAGATACCATGCGGTGTACATGGATATTTCAGACCCTTGCAGTTCATTGGCATGGATGTTACCATCAATCCACATTGCCGGTTTTCTTTCGGGTTTACCTTCCTTGAAATCCGTTACGGTCAGGACAAAGATGTCCCTACCTTCGTAACTTTTCCCAATAGACTCATATTTAATGAGGTCAGGATAGGCTTTTTGTAGGTCCTTATAGAACTGTTCCATTTGTTTAAGGTCGTGGTAACGGCTCCAATTCATTTGAACTTTAGGATTGGAAGGCGAACCAACAGCCCGTAGACCGGCGATCTCCTTGCTGACATCGTCGTTTTTCTTTTGGGCAAAGGCTGCCGAAACACTCAGTGCTAAGGCAAGTGATAATATTTTATATGATAGTCTCATTTCTTGGCAGATTTTATAGGTTAATATCTAGGGTTTTCTCACCAGCAGTCGGGCAACCAACAGTCAGCTGTACTTTACCTTTTCCTTTGACCAACCAAGAGAAGGTATTGGAAGCCCCCGCTTGAAGGGTTGGATAAAGTTGAAGGCGTTTTCCGCTTAGGAAAGATTGTCCTTTTTGCAATTCCATAATGGATTTCATTTTGGAAACATGCTTGATCTTATCTGCAATTTCCGGATAGACCGGCATGGCACCCGTATTGAAGACTTTCACTTCGATACGGTAGATATCATCGCCAAGATTGGTCACTTTAGGGCTAGAGAATTCCAAGCTGGCCAACGAACGGGTCAATTCAACCACAAAGTTGCTGTGCATTTTTGCTGAAGCATCCAATAATGCTACGGGAGGGTTGTTCACAAAACGTTCCACGACACCACCCACTTCCACATCCTGATTTGGAAAATCTGGATGGTTAACCTTGGCCCATGGAAGGATTGCACCTTGGATCCCTTGGTTTTTAACCCAGTTCACAAAACGATCGGAGTTGTTGGTTGCTGGCACCTTCGGTCCTGCGTTCTTCGTTGTATCCGAAATGGTCGGAATCCACCAAGATGGCGTAACAAAGCTGAATTTACCTGTATGATAGTAAATCGTTGGACTTAGGTTTCCTTTACCAGCAGGCATTTTTGGAGCTTCTCCCATAGGTTTCACGGCATCGTTATAGATCTTGCTCACAAATGCAGAAACTTGTGCATCGTTATTGGTCCAAGACTTCGTAATTCTCTCCGATGCTTTTCTTTGATCGAATTGTTCAGCTACAGATAGGTTGTTCTGCAAGCCAAAGTGCAATACGGCCGCAATTTGTGGATTTTCGAAGATCAGATCGATGATTGCCCTGGTTTCTGGCTCCGAAGCTGCATAATCACCGGTTTCTGGTTCAAAAAATGGATAATCATAGGTAAAGTTTTTGTCCAAGTTGACCCCTGATTTACCATCTTCCGAGATTGCACCATCTTGATCTGCATCACGTCCTTCGGTATATAGTTCATATGTTCCCGATTCACCTTTGTTACGTTCAGCCAAAACCAGGTAATCGGCATTATTGGTATGGGAACGGTAAGGACCTGCAGGCGTTTTGATCCTCATCTGCGAAATCAAACCATCTTTATTTAGGTCTACTTCAGGATCTTCATCGATACGACCATCACGATCATTATCTATGGTCCTGGCATTTCCAGAATACCAAGCTGCAGAACTGGAATTTCTTTTATAAGCATCTACATTTAGAACAGGAATAATCCAAATGGATTTATTGGCCAATAGTTCATTCAGTTGATCGCTAGGAAGAGCTAAGATCTGTTTGGCCACATTTAATGAATTGACCACTCCAGCAGGATGTTTTCCATCTACACCGGCAACAATCAATAATGTGGGTTTTGCAGTTTTTCCATTTTGGATTTTAATTAATGGGATATCTTCAGAACCAACCGACTTTCCGATGGAAGTTCTTTCCACGAGTTTGTTTGAAGATACATCTTGAATTTGTTTTGTCAATGCATCGAAATTGGGATAATTCCACTGTGCATGTACAAAAAACGGCATGCCGCAGGAGAGCAGCAAAATGATCCAGTATTTCATATATTTAGGTATTTAGTCTGTCGCTAAACTACTGAATTAGGTTAATAATTGAAAGGCATTAAGCAGATAATCCCATTTTTAAATGATTATTTAAAAAAATTGGGAATAGAATGAAAGGGAAGCCTGAAAACAGGTTATTAGGCCATCATTTTTATCACAGACCCTTGAATAACAATGTTGTTATAATTGCACTTGGGGCAATTAATCTAAAGGAATCCGCTAAAATGGTTAGAAGGATTTATCATTCCGCCTTTTCTTCCCTTCGATCTTGGGCGGACTTATCTTCAGCGACACCGGCTTTCCAATAGGAGAATGTCGGATTTTCCTCTTGCCCTCCATAAAAAAGGCTAAAAATTTCAGTTATTTGAGAATCATAAACTTAGCTAATCCAGCATTAGTTATGTACAATAACGAACATAAAATGTCCGAAATTGAACAGCTTTCAAAGTAGCAACCCCCTAAATAACTGTCAGTCAACATAGTTATTAAATTGGCAGCTGATTTGGGGAAAGTAAAATAGGGCTAATATTTTGCCAATTTATTAATCAATATGCTATGTTTAGATTATTAATAACCAACAGTATTAGACATTTAAAGAGAAATCCACTCTTTACATTTCTGAATGTTCTGGGACTGACTATCGGAATCAGTTCATGTTGGGTAATTTATAAATACGTCAGCTTTGAACTGAGCTTTGAGAAAGGGCTTCCTCAAAAAGAGAACACCTATAGACTGTTGTCACACTTTAAGACGGAAGATCGAGATGAACTGTTTTCGGGAATTTCAAGACCAATATATTTTGCCCTTCAGGAAGACCCTAAGGGGCTTGACATGGTAGTTCCGTATTTTAGAAAAGACCTGATGAATGTAAGCATTCCCGAAATACCTGGTCAGGAAAAAAAGTATGAAGAACCGACTTGGGATGAAACTTCTCTTATAGAAACCACTCCGGATCTCTTTGAATTGGTTGGATACCACTGGTTGGCGGGTAACAAGGAATTTTCATTGAAAGAGCCCCATCAACTAGTATTAACCGAAGACCGTGCCAAGCATTATTTTCCAAAATTGAGTCCGCAAGAGGTAATTGGAAAGACATTGATATATAACGACAGTGTAAAGCGAATCGTTTCAGGAGTAATACAAAACTTGGAGTTCCCTACAGAGTTTAATGGTCAGGAATATTTTTTAGTCCAAAAGAGTGAAAAAGACAACATGCTCCAAGCCTGGGGTAGTAGCAATGGAGCTGATAAAGTTTATTTATTGGCGAAAAATCAGAAGAACCTATTAGCCTCAAAAGAACAAATACAACGACTTGTTGATTCAAAATGGAGACAGATACAAAATGAAAAACTACTTCCCTTTGATTTCGACCGCACGATGGTCACCATGCCAATCCGAGAATCGCATTTCTCTACTGATATGAGTGAATCAGGTGCCTCAAAAACAAACAAAAAGGTTATTTTTAGTCTTGTAGCGGTGGCTATATTTCTTCTAGGGATGGCATGTATCAATTATGTAAACCTTACTACAGCGCAGATTCCGCAGCGTTCCAAGGAAATTGGCATTCGCAAGACATTAGGGGGATCCAATGGTTCTTTAATTTCTCAATTGATGATTGAGACCAGTTTGATTGTATTATTTTCTTTTATTCTATCCTATTTTATTTCCGATCTCGGGTTTATAGCTCTAGGTGACTTGATCAGCGACCCTGTGAAGAATTATTCCGACCCATTGGTTATTACAATTTTTATCATTATTACTTTTGTTGCAACAGTAATTTTCGCAGGAATATTCCCGTCAATACTTTTCAGCAAAGTCAATTCTGTGGATATCTTTAGGAATAAAGGCCATGTATCCTTGGGCAATCAAAAGATCGATTTCAGAAAAGGTCTCATAATTTTCCAGTTCATTATTGCACAGGTTTTTATTGTCGCAGGAATAATAATCGGACAGCAATTGAATTATGTTATCCGAAAGGACATGGGGTTTAATAAAGATGCTGTGATTTTGACTCATGTACCCTTTAAGGTATTTATGATGGACAATTATCATGAACGAAAAATACTCCTGGCAGATGAATTAAGAAAAATCAACGGAATCGAAAGTGTTACCATGGGAAATGTCCCCATTTCAAACAGCTATAGTTCCAACAAATTTGAAATCCACCCAGAAGATGGGAGTACCGTAATCTCTAAAGAACTATACAGCAAGACGATTGATTCTGCATATTTAAAATTCTATGATATCAAACTGCTTGCGGGTTCAGAACTCTACCAATCCGATACAACCAACGGTTATTTGATAAACGAAACAGCCCTTACTGCATTTGGTTTTAAAAAACCGCAAGATGCAATTGGAAAATTTTTGTTCGAGCAAGGAAAATCATTCCCTATCATGGGAGTAGTAAAGGATTTTCATACCCAAGATTTTTACAGCAAAATTTCGCCTATGGTTTTGATGTATGACAAAAATAATCTTCAGGATTATAGTATCCGCCTGAGCTTGGCTCAAAATAAAAACTGGCCAACAATAATTGAAACCATCAAATATAATTGGGCAAAATATTTTCCAATAGAAACTTTCTCAACATCTTTCTATGATGACAATATTGCATCATTTTATAAGAAAGAACAACATCTCCATAAATTGACCAATATCAGTACCGGTATTGCTATAATCCTAAGTTGTCTTGGCCTGTTTGGACTTTCGACAGTTTCAGCATTCCAGCGGACAAAGGAAATCTGTATCCGCAAAGTACTAGGTGCATCCATTTCTGGTATTGTGGCTATGCTAACAAAGGATTTTGTGAAAATGGTCATTGTGGCCTTCTTTATAGCCTCACCTATTGTTTGGTTGGTCTGTAATGAGTGGTTAAAGGATTTTGTCTATCGCGTCGAGATCTCATGGACAACATTTATCTTGGGAGGTTTGCTGGCCATCATTTCTGCATTGCTGACCGTAGGTTATCAGGCTATAAAAGTAGCAAATTCAAAACCTGTAGAAAACTTGAAAGCTGAATAACATCTTGAAGTTCCAAAATCTGTTACATGATATTTGAACAGGGTTTTATCTACTTCCTCGAGCTTATGAACAAACAACAGTTAAGTATTTGATAAGTACATGCTAAGCTCTTTTCTTTTCATATTAGGTCATAGTAGAGAAAGAAATTAAGCTGATAATCCCATTATTAAATGAATATTATTTAATAATGATCAGATTTTGCCTATTATGCTTGATAAACAACTTAATAGGCTCTGATTTTCAGCACAAACCAATGATTAACAATATTGATATTACTGTGCTTTGGGGCAATTATTCTCTAAGGAAACCGCTTAAAAGGTAGGAATGAATTATTTATTCCGCCTTTTCTTCCCTTCGATCTTGGGCGGACTTATCTTCAGCGACACCGGCTTTCCAATAGGAGAATGCATAAAAATCTTTATTGGACCAACCAAGGTTATCTTTGAAGTAGGCACGGAGCTCTTTTACGGAACTATATTCACATGCTACATAAGCAAATTTTGATTGATTCGTGGGCAGATTCACATCCCTAGTTAAATGAGGAAGTGCACTTCCCTTTTCAGGCTCTGGATTGATGAGCCACTGAAATTCAAATCCATCATGTTTTATTTCTGGATGGAAGTCATTCTCGGATGGGATTTCAATCAAACAATATCCCCTAGCTGATGAAGGCAGGCTCTCTAAAATACAGCTGATTACTGGAATAGCTGTTGCATCTCCGACCAAAAGGTACCAATCCACTTTGGGGTAATGTACGGTTTCCCGAATCTTCATAGCGACCCCTAATTGATCGCCTAAAGTTGCTTTTCTAGCCCATGTTGAGGCAGGCCCGTTATCGCCATGGTTTACAAAATCAATCGTAATTTCTTGCGTTTCGGGATTGTATTTACGGTGGGTGTAGGTACGGACAATAGGTTTCACGTCCTCCTCAGGCATGACCCACTCCCCTCTTTCGGCATCAAAACTGGCAAATTGAACTTCTTTTTTTCCTGATGGCGGAATGAAGATTTTATTGTTTGCACCAGGGCTACATTGATCAAAGTCGATTTCCTCATCTGATTTAAGAATTACGCGAATATAATGTGGGGTAATCGATTGTTTATCCGTTACCTTAAAAACATATTTTGAAATGATTGGCTTTTCCATACTTTATTATTGAATAAGTTTAACAATATCGTCGACCATTAAATCCACTGATGTAATTCCGCCACCGGAGATAAACCATACATTAGGGTCGAGATAAAACAGGTTATTTGATTTAAAGGCTTTGGTCTGTTTGATCAGTTGATTTTCCACTTCCTCTTTACTTGATTTCTTTCCTAAGACCGCAGCATTTCGGTCGACGATAAACAGGTAATCAGGATTGGCTTCAGCAATCAATTCATTGGAGACCCGTTGTCCATGTACAGATTCATCCTGCAATTCAAGGACAGGTTTGATGCCTAGAACATCATGGATAAAACCGAACCTTGATCCTTTGCCAAAGGCACTAAATTTCCCATTGTTATAGATCAAGAACAGCGCTTGATGCGGATCCTGTTGGAATTTGCTTTGAGCGGCAAGAATTTTCCTGTTCAAAGATTCCAGTTTTTCAGTCGCCAACTCCTCTTTACCATATATCCTCCCGATCAGCTTGACATTGTTCTCAAAAGATGGAAGGTAATTTTTATTGTCAGTTCCGATAAAAACCGTTGGGGCAATCTCATTGATTTCTTGGTAAAATCTTTCTAGCCGGGTTGATATAAAAATAATATCGGGTTTTGTTGCAGCAATAGCTTCAAAATCGGGTTCAATCACAGAACCCACGTCTGCCACATCGGGATTGTCATTGATGGTCTTCAGGTAGGAAGGAAGGAATTTCTTGGGCACACCGACAGGCGTAATCCCTAATTCATTCATTGTTTCTAAAGCACCAATATCCAGGACAACGCTGCGTTGGGGATTTTTGGGAATGATCTGTTTGCCCAATTTATGTTCAATATGCAGTGTGTCACTCACGACCTTACTGTCTTGCTTCGTTGAATTAGATTGGCAGGACAGGAATACAAAAGGCAAGATTAACATGACCATGGATTTCCTTAATATATTGATGTACATAGTATTCATTTTATAGATTGAAATAATTACAGATTTTTTTATTGTTGATTTCGATGATATTAAATTCAAGGTCAAATATTTCATGCAGGATTTTCGCATCGATTACCTTATTGGTTTGATCATTATAAAGGATCTCTCCATTTTTCAGCGCAATAATTTGGTCGGAATATTGGGAGGCAAAATTGATTTCATGGATGACCATGATTACCGTTTTTCCCAACTCATCCACGAGCCTCCGCAGTGTTTTCATGACATGGACAGCATGTTTCATGTCCAGGTTATTGAGGGGCTCATCGAGCAAGATAAAATCAGTGTCCTGGGCAATGATCATGGAGATGAACGCCCTTTGTCGTTGGCCACCACTCAATTCATCGATATAGGAATCTTTTAATTCCGTTAGATCCGAAAATGCGATGGCATCATCCACTTTCTTCCAGTCCAATTCGCTCAGTTTACCTTGGCTATAAGGAAACCGACCAAAGGAAACGAGATCCCGTACGGTAAGTTTCAACTCAAGGTGATTGGACTGCTTCAGGATGGATAGCTTTTTTGCCAATTCAGCGCCTTTATACGTGGAAAGCTCCTTCTCATAGAAAGCCACCTGCCCTGCATCCTGCTTAATCAAGCGACTTATTATTGACAGTAAGGTACTTTTCCCAGCACCATTAGGTCCAATCAAGGAGGTGATCTTAGCTTGTGGAAAACCACCGGTAAGATTTTTCAACACTTCCTTTTTGCCATAACGCTTGACTATCGCGTCAAAGCTTAACTTATTTTTTTCCTCGTCAACCATAGTAAATACATAAAATAAACACCGCCGATAAAATTGATAATGATACTGACCGTTGTGGTAAATCCGATGACCTGTTCCACAAGAAACTGCCCCAATACTAAACAGAATGCAGAAATCACGGCACAAATAGGGAGCATATACTGATGTTTTCTGGTTTTAAAAAGTTCATAGGTCAGGTTACAGACCAGAATGCCAAGAAAAGTAATGGGACCGACCAAAGCTGTTGATACTGAAACCAACAGGGTGATACAGATTAGAAATCTTTTGATCATCTTGTTGTAATCTACACCAAGGTTTATGGCATGATCTCTACCCAATGCAATAACATCGAGATATCGTAGGTTAAAACTTATATAGACGATGGCTGCCAACATGGTAATCCCGGCAATGCCCAACAATTTGCTGTTCATCTTGGCGAAGGAGACAAACATGAAATTTTGTACCATCGAAAATTCATTGGGATCAATCAGAACTTGCAGGAATTGGCTCATGGTCAAAAATAAAGTTCCAAATACCATCCCTGTTAGTAGGAGATAGTACATGCTTCTTTTATTCTTACCAAACATCAAAAGGTAGATCAGCAAAGAAAAACCTAGCATCAGGATCACGGCATATAAAAAATTCTCCTGTTGATTGATGACTTGAAAAGTTCGATCCCCATAGATAAAGACGATAACAGTCTGGAACAGGATAAAGATGGCTTCATAGCCCATGATTGAGGGGGTCAGAATCCTGTTATTCGTAATCGTCTGGAATAGGATTGAAGAATAGGCCACCGAACAGCCAACTATCAACATGCTAAAGAGTCGAATCGATCTTTTACTGATTGCATAATTATTGGACAGGTCAATGTTAAAGAACAGGAATAAGGCAATTACAATAAGTAATAGGCCTAGCAATATGGAAAACTTGAGTATTGGCTTCATGGTCTTATTTCTTTTTAAGGATTAAGATCAAGAATACAATTCCACCTATTATGCCCACTGTCATCCCAATTGGCACCTCGTAAGGAAATACAATCAACCGACTGATCAAGTCGCATACAATGAGAAATACTGCACCTACATAAGCTATTATTGGGAGAATTTTTCTAAGGTTATCGCCAAAGACCATGCTCACCAAGTTTGGTATGATCAGACCAAGAAACGGGATAGCTCCAACGGTAAGCACGGAAGAACTCACCACGATAGAGACTGTAAACAACCCTATATAGACAATAGTATTATAGGAAAGCCCCAAATTCTTGGCAAAGCTCTCGCCCATACCTGCAATTGTAAAACGTTCGGCAAACAGATAGACCAAGATCACCGCTGGTAGAATGATATAGATGACTTCATATTGTCCTTGCATCACAGAGGAAAAATCCCCGAGCAGCCACTCTTGCGTACTTTGTACTATACCTTTTTCATAAGCGAAGAAAGTTGAAATGGCACTGAGGATACTTCCAAACATTAATCCTACAAGTGGAATAAATACAGTGCTGCGCAGTTTGATCTTGCTGATAAAATAGATGAACAGGAAAGAGGTAAAGAATGTGAAGAACAAGGCAAAGATCATCCTAATGGTCAAAGAGGATTGCGGAAAAAGGATCAAGGCGGTCAATATCCCCATTTTTGCGGCCTCCAATGACCCAGAAGTAGTTGGCGAAACAAACCTGTTTTGCGATAATTGTTGGAGGATAAAACCAGATATACTCAATCCTGCTCCTACCAATATCAAAGCCAAAGTTCTGGGAATTCGGCTGATCAGAAAGAACAGCATCTTTTCACTATCCGAGGAAAGATCGGAATAATGGATATCCTTCACCCCTGTAAATAGGGATATCCAGATTAATACTAAAACAACCCCTATGGCAATGATCCATAGCAGGTATTTATTCTTCAATAAACTCAATTTCTCCAACTCCTTACAGCATTTCAACGGCTCTCTTTAAACCAAATAAAATGCTATGCTAAAAAATGAAACTATGCCCTGATCCATCAGGTTCAGGACATAGCAATCATCAAGATTTTATTAATTTATTTTTGTGATGGTATCGCCATTTTTGTCGACCTCAACGGGCTGACCTTCCACTGGTCTACCACCTTTGGTTTTGTTGATGACAAAGGCCTCTCCTGATTTAGGATCGATCTTTACATGATTAGGACGAGAACCTGTAGGCAGATCCGCGACAACCTCTAATGTCTTGGCATCGATAATACTGGTGGTACCAGTTTGGCGATTGGCAGAATATATTCTGTTTTTCACTTTATCAAAGGCTATTCCTATGGCACCATCCCCCGTTGGGATGCTCTTGATCAAATTTCCATCAGGACCTAAAACCGTTACTGTGCCGGACTTTTGGTTGGTAACAAATAGGCGCTCTCCATCCGAAGTAATATTTACCGGACCTTCACCAGCAGATGGAAACTGCTTTTCAACTTTTTTACTTTTTACATCGACCACGTAAATGGAGTTATCACCAATAACGGTCAGATAGATCTTGTCCGTTCCTTTTAGGAAAGTCATGCCCGTAGCTGTTTTTCCAAGGTTGTCCAGAGAATGGGAATACGTATTCGTTTTTCCATCAATGACCCAGATATTACTAGGATCCCCTACATCAGATACGTAAATCAGGTTGTTATCTTCATCAACCAATACCTCTCGGGTATGGGATTCTTCGGCTCCATTTTTAATGGTTGCCAATAACTTTCCAGATTTTAGGTCCACGGCACTCACCGAATTCGTTCTTGTATTGGTGGTATAGGCGATCTGGGTCTTATTATTGATTCCAATTCCGAATGGAGGGTTTTCTTTTAGACTGATGCTATCCACAATAGCCAAATCTTTGGGGTTAATTTTATAGATTGCACCGCCTGGATTAGCTCTAGAACCAGCTGAAGTCACATAGATATGTCCATCGTTCGTATTGATTACAGCTTCATAAACGCCAGTTCCAGCATGTGAAGATTTCACTACCTGTTGGCCGAAAGCCAAAGTACTACAAAAGAATAACCCTGTACTGAGGAAGAGAGCTTTTGAAATGATTGAGCACTTGTGATTGAAGTTAATTGTGTTCATAGTTACTTATTTTTATATATGGAGTTAATTCTTGATTTCCAATGCAGGTAAAATTCTTCGAATGCTTTTTGCCAATAATATGCTCCATGTTTACCTTCAGGATTGATATGGAGTGTTAATTTGCCAGGAAAACTATCTTTTATCCAGTTGAAATAGCGATCTAGGTCTATTTTCATGTTATTAAGGGAGTCCATCAACCGAAAGCGCCTTTCCCGATCACCCATATAGAAATAGATTTCTTGGTCAGATCGATCTGTTCCTTTTTTCAGCATGCTTTCTGAATAGCTGTACAGATTTGGCTCGTCCATCCAGATAGATGGGGAAAAAACAGCGGTAGTACCGAACACCTCTGGATATTTCAGCCCTGCATACAGCGTTAATAGGCCTGCTATGGAACTACCCAACATGGCGGTATTCCAAGGGTCGGAAAGAGTCCTATAATTGCTGTCCACAAATGGCTTCAAGGTATGGACAATATCTTCGAGGTACAGCCATCCCAAAGGATTCTTAGTCCCCTGAACGGGATGCACAAGGTATTCTTGTTGTCTTAACTCATAATTCTTTGCATGATCTATGGCGACCACGATTGAAGACGGATCAATTTCATCCAGGAATTCATCTACCATCCATTCTACAGGTCCTGATCTACCAATCGATCGAGCTTCATCGAAAAGATGCTGCCCATCGTGCATATAGATGGTGGGATAATGCTTTTCAGTTTGAAAATAATCTTTGGGTAAGTAGATCATGACCTTTCGATACACATTCAAATCTGGAAAATAGAAATGTTCATCTAGGATATGTACCTGTTTGCTCGCAGTTGATTTGGGAAATAGGTCTCGCCACGATTCTATCTCTAAATTGATTTCTGTGTCTCTTTGTACTTTGAAGACTTGGGGCGATTTCAGTTTGCCGTTTTTTGTAGCTTCAAGTGTTTGCCAGTTGCCACGAGTAATTTTCAGTTCAAGTTCTCCGCTTGGTACTTCGGGCAGTAGGCATTGAACAGACTTCCCCTTTTCAGGAACTGTTCCTACCAATAAATGATCGGTATCCCAATTATTGAAAGTTCCAGCAAGGAACAATGGCTCACCAACAAATTGGTCACAATTGTTCAGAATGTTTACTGTTATCTCAATGATTTTTTTGGGCATAGTTAAATGTTTGCATTTAGCACTTTGACTCGGAGCTAAATTAGATAGATTCTAAATAAATGACAAACTTTATTTAAACTAATTATAAATAAGCCTATATTTACCAGCAAATCAACGCTATTTAGGAGAAAGGATGAGGTTTATTAAGGATACGATTTTAGTTTTACTAACTATTTTTAGTCACAATTTAGTATTTGCCCAACAGGGCAGTTCGATTCAAATCGATGTTGTAGATGATCAAACTAAGGAAAAAATTGATGGAGCAAGCATACATTTTGCAGAATATGCGGGGAGTACGGATAATACGGGTTCCTATTACCTGGAGTCCATAAAATCTGGTCAATATAATATTGAGGTAAAAGCTATTGGGTATACCCCCTACCGAGGATCATTTACAAAAAATAGTTTTGAAGACTTGCATTTAGTGCTTTCCCTACAACAGGAGTCGGCTCAAATTGAAGGAGTGACCATCATTGGGAATTCAGAAAACAAAAAAATCAAGCAAGCGGCAATCCGCAATATATTTATCGATACACGCGCTGTATCCAGCCAAGCCCTATCATTGAGCGACCTGATGAACCGAAGCACGGGAATCAGGGTGAGACAGAATGGAGGCTTAGGAAGCCGTCCGGAGGTATCCGTAAATGGTTTTCAGGGCAAGGCAATCAAATACTTTAAGGATGGAATCCCTTTGGATTTCCTAGGAGATGGCTACAACCTATCTTCTCTACCTATAGAAATGCTGGACCATGTAGAAATATACAAGGGCGTTCTGCCGGTTTCATTAGGTTCGGATGCATTAGGTGGAGCTGTAAATTTGGTGACCAATAAAAATCAGGGAAAACATGCCAAGGTCTATTATGAACTGGGCTCATTTAATACGCATAGACTTGGATTGATGGGCTCCAATCTTTCAAAGAATGAAAAATGGAGTTATGGCGGTGAGTTTTTCTATAATTATTCTTCCAATGATTACGATGCCCTGGTCGATGTCGTAAATCCGGAGACCAAAAACAAGGAACCGCAGAGACTTCCTCTGTTTCACAATGCATATAGACATTATTTGGGTGAGCTGTATGTCGGCATGCGGAACCGATCATGGGCAGATGAACTAAAGTTCAGCTTAACGGGATTCAATCTGTATAAGGAACAACAACATCCCGCTTTAATGACTGATGCTTATGGTGCATTGCATTCTACCCAAGCAACCCTTGCCCCTTCGATACGGTATAAGGCAAACTTCCTGGATAACAAATTGCGTATTGATCAATTCAATTCCTATAATATTCTGCAGACACAACGGATTGACACGCTAAGAGGTACTTATGATTGGTTCGGAAATTTTAAGCCCGGGGTCAATTTAGGGGAAAGCCGACTTCCCTCCCAGTCCAAGATCGACGAGAAGCAATGGGTAAACAGAACGAATTTGAGCTATTTAGTTAGCCCGAATAGCAAGGTTGAATTGAACTATGTATTCAGTTCGGCCAACCGATCTGGAAGGGACCCACTTGGCGTGAAACTTGAAGGTTCGGACATCGATGTCCTGAGTTTGGCATCAACTTACCAGAAACATGTTTTTGGGCTATCCTATGAGCAATCGTTACTCCAAGACCGTTTGACGAATCAGCTAATGGGAAAATACTATGTCTATAAAGCGAATGGATACCAGAACACCTGGTATTCAGTGGATATCACGGAAAAGGACAAGAGAAATACCTCTGGAGATTATTGGGGGATCACTGAAGCTATAAAATATCAGTTCTCTGAAAACAATTTCTTGAGGGCATCCGCAGAATATACCTATAGACTGCCGGAAAGGGAGGAACTCTTTGGAAACAACATCTTCATCGTTCCTAATTTTGAGCTGAACCCAGAACAGAGTTTAAATTTCAACCTTGGCCTCCATACGCAGCTCTTGAAGCCTTTGACGGTTGAACTGAACAGTTTCTATAGAAATACAAAAGGATTGATTTTGTTGGTCCCTATTCAAGCACCGAATGCCCAATATCAAAACCAAGAGAATGTCCGTGGCTATGGAATTGATCTAGACATGAAGTACCAAATCAGTGAGCAATATCAATTGTCGGGGAATGCGACATGGCAGGACTTGAGGTTATTTGGTATCCAAAACGCACAGGACACTTGGAAAAACAAGGCTCGGCTTCGTAATACGCCATATTTCTTTGCCAACCTTGCGGCATCCGCCAAATACCAGGACCTATTTCAACGAGAGAACGAACTACAGATCTATTTGAACTACAATTTCATGCGTGAGTTCTATCTCGAAACCATCCCTAAAGAGGTTGAACCTGGAGGATTCTTAGGGCTATCAGGCAGTGCGGACCTAAGTTCAAATCTTATTATTCCGAACCAGCACCTATTAAATGCAGGTTTTACCTTTCAATTCCAAAAAAATAAAATTGCCATTGGCGCAGAAGCCAGAAACCTGTTAAACCGGGATATATATGACTATTATCGGGTGCAGCGACCAGGCAGGAGCTTTCATTTAAAACTTAGTTATCAAATATAAAAACACAAAAATTAAAGGTTATGAAAATCAATAGATTCAAAGCATCCATTTTGTTTATGTTCAGTATAGGCCTATTTGCCAGTTGCAGTGAAGACAATGGAGGACCAACACCAGTTGAACCAGATGGAAAGGACAAGTATGTGCTGATTACCATGAGTGAGAACAACCTGCAGAAGCCTGGCTTTGCAACCGCATTTGATGCAATACCATCGGGGAATGTGGTCAACAACGGAAGCAATAGCTTTCAAGGGATGGGTTTTGGTGGCTGGCGGCCACATGGCAATCAACTCCTGAAAATGTTCAATAGCAAGACCAATGAGCTTGGTATTGATCAGTTATTGGTTGATGGGACCGGAAAAATCAGTGCTGGGAAATTCATTGCAGCTGATAATAACAGTAATGGTTCGGGTAATTTCGTTATCCATGATCAGGAAAAGGGTTACTATTGGGATGGAGCATCGCCCCTGAAAATCCAGACCTTTAATCCGACCAACATGACAAGGACTGGAGAATTGGACTTTGCATCCGTAGTCAATGAAAGAGGACAAAACGTTCCTGATATCTTGTTTAGGTCTATTGGGCAGAAGTTTTTGGCTATAAAAGCGGGCAAACTCTTTGCAAACATCAGTTATGCAAAGACGAACGGTCCACAAAAAGGATTTTTCGATGATTATTTTCCAGATGTATATATTGCGGTAATCGATATTGCGACCGGAAAATATGAGGAAACCATAAAAATTGAGGATACCGGATCTATTGCCTACATCAATGATAATAATATGTATGACTTTGATTCCAATGGAGACCTCTATATCGTAACACAAGGGAGGAGCGCCGTTGGCGGGAAATCCAAGATCGTGCGTATCAAGGCTAATGAAACAGACATAGATAAGACCTGGAGCCTAAATATGGATGAAATCCAGCAAGGCGGAAAGTTTGTTTCCGTATTTGCGAAGGAAGGTAAGATCATTACGGTGATTCCCAATACCAAGTTGACTGGAGGACCATCAGGTAACATCAATTTTGAGAACGTTTGGGAATTTTACCAGATTGATATTGCCAGTAAACAAAGAACGAAGATCAGTGGAATTCCAGCTGTTACAAATCCGGGTGCAGCATTCTGTGCGATAGATCTGGACGGAAAAACATTATTGAGGGTGAATACCAAAGATGGAAGTCAGAACGGATACTATGAATTGACGGGTACATCTGCGAAATCCTTGTTCAATGTTACTGCTGGGGGTTCAGTATCTGGACTTTACAAGATCATAGCAGACTAGTAAGGTTTTGAAAAACTGACAATAAAAGGCAGAAATAAATAACAAAAAAGGGGTATGCAGGATGATTTGAAAAAAATAAAAATTAAATATGCATATCCCTTTTGCTTTTAATAAGATAAAACTTATTTTTGCATTCCAAAATACAGGCATTCAAACAATCTGTATTTAAATTGATTAATAAATTTTAGTCCCTATAATATGCCCAATATTGGTAAAATAGCGCAGATTATCGGCCCAGTAGTTGACGTCAACTTTGCCGACAATGAAAATCTTCCTAAGATTTATGATGCATTGTACATTGAGAAAGACAATGGACAGCGCATTATATTAGAGGTTCAACAGCACTTAGGTGAGGAACGTGTTCGTACGATTGCAATGGATGCTACCGAAGGTTTAATTCGTGGCATGAAGGTCGTTGATACTGGCGCTCCTATCAAAATGCCGATTGGCGAAGAGATCAAAGGTCGTGTATTCAACGTTGTTGGAGATCCAATTGACGGTATTCAAGCATTAAACAAGGATAACGGTCGTCCTATTCACAACGTACCTCCTAAGTTTGAAGATCTATCGACTGAAACTGAAGTATTGTTTACAGGAATTAAAGTAATCGATTTGTTAGAGCCTTATGCAAAAGGTGGTAAGATCGGTTTGTTCGGTGGTGCTGGTGTTGGTAAAACAGTATTGATTCAGGAATTAATCAACAATATCGCAAAAGGACACGGTGGTCTTTCGGTATTTGCTGGTGTAGGCGAGCGTACTCGTGAAGGAAATGACTTGCTTCGTGAGATGTTGGAGTCAGGCATTATCAAATACGGTGACAAATTCATGGAAGAGATGGAAAAAGGTCAATGGCCTTTGGACACTGTGGATTTGGAATTGATGAAAGAATCTAAATGTACTTTCGTATTCGGACAGATGAATGAGCCTCCAGGTGCTCGTGCTCGTGTTGCCTTATCAGGTTTGACAATTGCGGAATACTTCCGTGATGGAGATGGTGAAGGACAAGGTCGTGATATCTTATTCTTTATTGATAACATCTTCCGTTTTACCCAAGCAGGTTCTGAGGTATCGGCATTATTAGGTCGTATGCCATCAGCAGTAGGTTACCAACCTACCCTAGCAACAGAGATGGGTTTGATGCAAGAGCGTATTACATCCACTAAGAACGGATCAATCACATCGGTACAAGCGGTATACGTACCTGCGGATGACTTGACTGACCCTGCTCCGGCAACAACATTTGCTCACTTAGATGCAACTACAGTATTATCCCGTAAAATTTCTGAGTTAGGTATTTACCCTGCGGTGGATCCATTGGATTCTACTTCACGTATCCTTTCTCCAGCAGTTTTAGGTGATGAGCATTACAATACTGCACAACGCGTAAAAGAAATTCTTCAACGTTATAAAGAACTTCAGGATATCATTGCCATCTTAGGTATGGACGAATTATCTGAAGAAGATAAGTTAACGGTACACCGCGCACGTCGTGTACAACGTTTCTTGTCACAACCATTCCACGTAGCAGAGCAATTTACAGGTCTTAAAGGTTGTCTAGTAGACATCAAGGACACTATCAAAGGATTCAACATGATCATCGATGGTGAAGTAGATGAATACCCAGAAGCATCTTTCAACTTGGTAGGTTCAATCGAAGACGCTATCGAGAAAGGTAAAAAACTATTAGCAGAAGCAGTTTAAAATATTAGTATTTAGTAATTAGTAGTTAGTATTAAGACCTGACTACTAATTACAAAGTATTAGGTACATAATCCTGATTTAAGTAGTAGCAAAATAGTACTTAGAAAGTTCTAAATACTCTATACTAACTACTAAATACTTAAAAAAAGAATGAAATTAACAATCATAACTCCAGACAAATTAGCTTACGAAGGTGATGTAACAGCGGTTACAGTTCCGGGATCGGCGGGTTCTTTTCAGATTCTGAAGGATCACGCGGCTATTGTGTCTACGCTAGAAGATGGTAAAGTCATTATTAAGAATAATAATGATGAACATGTCATTATTATTAAAGGTGGTGTAGTAGAAGTAAAGGACAACAATATCATCGTTTTAGCAGAAGGAATTGCGGAAGAATAGATAAACAAAATATTACGATAAAGTAGCCCTTAAAACTTCAAGTTCTAAGGGCTATTTTTTTGCAAGTTTTTTCGGTCCGAGGCCAGTTTTAGGAAGAATTTCGACCTGTTCACTAAAAATTTGAAAAAATCAAATTTATACCAATTTTAATTTTAGTCTACAGACAACAAAATTTAAAACAGAAAAATGATAGGTTTAACAAAATATAATTTTTAAAATTAGATAACATCGAAATAAAAAACTTTATCAAAAAAAATTCTTAGGCTATTGTAAAGAATTTTAATTCGAGCTAACTTAACAAAACAGAACGAAGGGAATCCTAAACGATATTTTTTCAAACAAGTATTACATCAAATTCGGCAGGTTATTATGCAGTATTACAATCAAGATACACTGATCTATTTAAATGGGGATTTTGTGAAGGCGAGCAATGCTGGAGTTGATATGTTTGGACAGTCATTACATTATGGCTATGGAGCCTTCGAAGGTCTGCGTGCTTACAGCACTCACAATGGAACGAGGATCTTTAAGGCAGAAGAACATTTCGACCGCTTACAACAATCATGTAAAGCCATCGGCTTACCTTATCAGTGGGACAATAGAGAGTTGATCGCAAAGTCATATGAGCTTTTGGAAGCGAACAATCTTCGGGCAGCCTATATACGCCCTCTGATCTATTCGGGCTCCAATATGCACTTGACTGCATCTGATACGGCAAACATCATGATCGCAGCTTGGGAATGGGGTCCTTATTTAGGACAGAACCTATTAAAGGTAAACATCTCCAGGATTGAACGACCGAACCCGAAATCCTTCCCCATCAATGCCAAGGTTTCTGGTCAATATATCAATTCGATATTAGCGACCAGTGATGCTATCCAAAAGGGATTCGACGAAGCTTTATTGTTGGACCAAGATGGTTTTGTGGCACAGGCATCCAGCGAAAACCTGTTCATTGAAAAAGATTTCAAGATCTATACCCCTCCTTTGGGAAACATCTTCCCAGGAATTACAAGGGATACCGTAATCGATATCTGTAAGCGTTTGAATTTTGATATCATCGAGAAGAGAATTACCATAAAAGATATTTACGAAGCTGACAGTGCCTTTTTAAGTGGCACAGCAGCGGGAATAATAGGCATAAAACAAATTGACGATGTGATCTTCCAAGAAGAATGGGAAGACAGCATCGGCGCATCTATCCAAAGAAAATATAAAAATTTAGTATTAGAGCAGAATAATTATGAAGTCATCATCTGATAACCAAAAGGGAATCAACAAGTACAGCCGCATCTTTACACAAGATGAAACTCAACCAGCTGCGAAAGCCATGTTATATGGTATCGGTCTGACCGATGCAGATATGGAGAAGGCACAGGTTGGAATCGCGAGCATGGGCTACGACGGTAACACCTGTAACATGCACCTGAATGACCTAGCTCAGGTCGTCAAAAAAGGTATTTGGAACAGCGATCTGGTCGGCTTGACATTTGGAACGATTGGGGTCAGTGATGGGATGAGTAACGGTACGGATGGAATGCGCTACTCTTTGGTGTCACGTGATGTCATTGCGGACAGTATAGAGACGATCTGTGGTGGTCAGTACTATGATGGTGTTGTGGCTATCCCAGGTTGTGACAAGAACATGCCTGGTGCCATCATGGCAATGGGAAGGTTGAACCGCCCTGCCATTATGGTCTACGGAGGAACAATTGCTCCTGGTCATTATAAAGGGGAAGAATTAAATATTGTTTCAGCATTTGAAGCATTAGGAAAGAAAATAGCTGGAACCATTTCGGATGAAGACTATGATGGTGTTATCCGTCATACCTGTCCAGGTGCCGGTGCATGTGGCGGTATGTATACAGCAAACACGATGGCTTCAGCAATTGAGGCTATGGGAATGAGCTTGCCATACTCCTCTTCTAACCCAGCAGTTTCTGAAGAGAAGAAACAGGAATGCCTGGAAGTCGGTAAATATATGCGCATCCTATTGGAGAAGGACATCAAACCTTCGGATATCATGACACGCAAAGCATTTGAGAATGCCATGCGTATTATCGTAATCCTTGGAGGATCCACCAATGCGGTACTTCACTTTATTGCCATGGGTAAATCCGTGGATGTAGATGTTACGCCGGATGATTTCCAACGCATGTCGGATGAAACTCCAGTATTGGCAGACTTCAAACCATCAGGGAAGTTCTTGATGCAAGATTTACACCAATATGGTGGTATTCCAGCAGTGATGAAATATCTATTGGATGAAGGTTTGTTACATGGTGACTGTTTGACGGTAACTGGTAAAACGGTAGCAGAGAACTTAGCGGATGTAAAATCGATCATTGACTATAATCAACCGATCATTCACAAATTAGATGATCCGATCAAGGCGACTGGTCACTTGCAGATCCTTTACGGAAACCTTGCTGAGGAAGGTTCTGTAGCGAAGATTTCAGGAAAAGAAGGGGAGAAATTCACAGGTCCAGCCCGTGTGTTTGATGGAGAGCATGATTTGGTGAAAGGTCTTGAGACTGGAAGAATCAAGAAAGGTGATGTGGTCGTGATCAAAAATGAAGGGCCTAAGGGAGCTCCAGGAATGCCTGAAATGTTGAAACCAACGTCATTGATTATTGGTGCAGGATTAGGAAGTTCTGTGGCCTTGATTACAGACGGACGCTTCTCAGGAGGAACCCATGGTTTCGTAGTAGGACACATTACACCGGAAGCATACGAAGGTGGATTGATCGGATTGGTGCAGGACGATGACATCATTGAAATCGACGCTGTCAACAACAGCATCAACCTTCAGGTCTCGGACGAAGAGATTGCCGCACGCAGAGCAGCTTGGCAACAGCCTGCACTGAAAGTGAGCAAAGGCGTTCTGTACAAATACGCAAAAAGCGTTGCAAATGCATCACAAGGTTGTGTGACGGATTTGTAATAGAGTAGGAAGTATTAAGTAATTAGTATTTAGACCTATAAATCTTCAAAAATTGTTACGTCTTAAATAAATAAACGCTTAATACTCCCAAATAAAAAAACCAGAAAAAATTAAAGAAAAGTATTAGACCATAAGTCTAATTACTAAATACTTAATACTAAATACTTCAAAATGAGTACACTTGAAAAAACGGAAACAAAGGAAACCACTAGAAAGGCAGCTGGAACGCAGGTAAGCGGTTCACAGGCTGTGATGGAAGCCTTAATCCACGAGGGGGTGGATACCGTATTCGGGTATCCAGGAGGTGCTATTATGCCGATCTATGATGCATTGTATGATTACACTGATCAATTGAAGCATATTTTGGTACGTCACGAACAGGGTGGAATTCATGCTGCACAAGGATATGCACGTACATCGGGACGTGTGGGTGTGGCTTTTGCAACAAGCGGTCCTGGAGCAACAAACCTGGTCACTGGTTTGGCAGATGCGATGATCGATAGTAACCCTATCGTCTGTATTACAGGTCAAGTCTTTGCTTCCCTCCTAGGAACAGATGCATTTCAAGAAACGGACGTCATTAACATCACCACACCTGTGACCAAATGGAACTATCAGGTGACTGATGCGAATGAGATCCCAAGTGTATTAGCTAAAGCATTCTATATTGCTAGAACAGGGAGACCTGGTCCAGTATTAATCGATATTACCAAAAATGCTCAGATCCAATTGTTTGATTACAATGGATACGAGTCCTGCAAGCATGTACGTAGTTACAGACCTGCTCCGATTGTTCGTAAGGAATATGTTGAAGAGGCTGCAAAAGCAATCAATGCGGCAAAGAAACCATTCATTTTATTTGGTCAGGGCGTGATTTTGGGTAAAGCGGAACAAGAGTTCAAGACCTTTATCGAAAAAGCGGGTATCCCTTCGGCAGCTACCGTTATGGGCCTTAGCGCTCTTGAGACTGACCATCCTTTGCATGTGGGTATGTTGGGTATGCACGGAAACTATGCACCCAATGTCATGACGAATGAATGTGATGTGTTGATCGCTATCGGAATGCGTTTCGACGACCGTGTCACCGGACGTTTGGATAAATATGCAAAACAGGCAAAAGTGGTTCACTTGGACATAGATCCTGCTGAAATCGACAAGAACGTGAAAGCCCATTATCCAGTTTGGGGAGATTGTAAGGAAACCCTTCCAATGTTGACCGAATTGGTTGAAAAAGGCGACCATGCAGCTTGGTTGAGCAAATTCAGGGACTTGGAAAAAGAAGAAATCAAGGAAGTAATCCACAATGAACTGAACCCTACTTCTGACATCATGACCATGGGTGAAGTACTAAAGGTATTGAACGAGATCACTGGTGGAGATGCTGTTATTGTTACTGACGTAGGTCAGCACCAAATGGTAACCTGCCGTTATGCGAAATTCAACAGTTCGAAATCCAGCGTTACTTCAGGAGGTTTAGGAACGATGGGATTTGGTCTGCCAGCCGCCATCGGCGCTTGGTATGGTGCTCCGCATCGTGATGTGGTAGCCATTATCGGTGATGGTGGTATACAAATGACCATCCAGGAATTAGGAACCATTATGCAATTCGGCGCCAAGGTGAAGATCTTGATCCTAAACAATGAGTACTTGGGAATGGTTCGCCAATGGCAACAACTATTCCACGACAAGAGATATTCATTCGTTAATATCACAAGCCCTGATTTCGTAGCCGTTGCGAAAGGATATTATATCGATGGAAATAAGATCTCGGAACGTAAGGATTTAAAGGATGCCCTACAGACCATGATGGATCATGATGGCTCTTACCTATTGGAAATCATGGTAGGTAAAGAGAACAATGTATTCCCGATGGTAGCGCAAGGAACAAGTGTGTCAGAAATTAGATTGAAGTAATCATGGAAAAACAAGAATATACCATAACCATATACACAGAAAACTCTATCGGGATGATAGGCCGTATATCGGGGATATTTTCAAGACGTAAAATCAATATCGAGAGCTTAAATACATCCCCATCAGAGGTGGAAGGCATTCACCGCTTCACGATCTTGATTACAGAATCAGAAGAAGTGGTCCGCAAATTATGCCGTCAGATCGAAAAACAGGTTGAGGTATTGAAAGCATACTTCAACACCAATGATGAATTGATTTGGCAAGAACAGGCTTTGTACAAAGTACCTGCAGATGCTATTGCAGAGAAAGTATTGGTAGAACGCTTACTTCGTCAATACGGAGCTAATGTAGTTGTGATCCGTAATGACTATATTGTATTCGAAACAGCAGGTCACCGTGAGGAGATCGACAGGCTTACAGAGGAATTGGGCAAATACAACCTGATAGAATTTGTTCGTGGTGCTCGTATCGCCATCATCAAGGACAGTGCTGGTTTCCATACCAAGCTAAAGCAATTTGAAATCAATGAGCCAGCTCCAGACATCGTTGAAAACGAGTATTTGGATCAGCGCGATGATGTCTTTACCATGTAATTAAACCTTGCATGCAAGTAGAACAGGTCATACCGATATTCAGGATATTTGATTATGCCAAGGCAGTCGAGTTTTACATCGACTGGCTTGGTTTTCACATTGACTGGGAACATCGATTTGATGACAATTCTCCTATTTACATGCAGATTTCCAGAGATGGCATGGCAATGCACCTCAGCGAGCATCATGGAGATGCCACTCCTGGTTCACAGGTTTTTGTGAATTGCACTGGGTTAAAGGCCTATCATGAGCAATTGATTCAAAAGAATTATAAGTACAATAAACCTGGCTACGAGGAAACATTCTATAACTGCCACTGCGTTCAAGTCATTGATCCATTTGGCAACAGGATATCATTCAACGAGCCGATTAAAGAAGCATAAAACAAATGGAAAAAGTATTCCAATTCATTATCGATGGCCGCAAGGCATTCATCCGGTTAATCGATGAATTGTCCCTGGAGCAATTGAACGAGATTCCAACAGGATTCAACAACAATATCATCTGGAATTTTGGACATATCGTAGTGAGTACACAAACATTAAGCTATACCCGCACAGGAATCCGTGAGGGCGTGAGCTGGGTAAAATATGTGGATGCCTATGCAAAGGGCACTAAACCTACCTACTTCGTAAGTCAAGAGGAAGTGAATGAGCTTAAGGAAATCGCATTGAGCTCCATTCGGGAGATCGAAGCTGATTACAATGCCGGGATTTTCAAGACCACGACTGCTTATGAGACGGCAACCTATGGCGCTACGTTAAATAGCATTGAAGATGTCCTGATCACTTCGGTAGGTCATGACAACCTGCACTATGGCTATGCGACGGCACAGAAAAGAATAATCAACAACAAATAATAAGAAACCTTAATCGAAAAAAATATTTAATTCAGTATTACAATGGCAAATTATTTCAACACATTACCTCTTAGAGAGCAATTAGATCAATTAGGCGTTGCAGAATTCATGAATTCATCCGAATTCAACGAAGGAGTGGAAGCTTTAAAAGGTAAAAAAATCGTAATCGTAGGTTGTGGAGCTCAAGGCTTGAACCAAGGTTTAAACTTGAGAGATAGCGGATTGGACGTATCTTATGCATTGCGTAAAGAAGCTATTGAACAAAAAAGAGATTCATGGAAAAATGCAACGGATAACAATTTCAAGGTTGGAACTTACGAAGAATTGATTCCTTCTGCTGACCTAGTTATCAACTTGACTCCAGATAAACAACATACATCTGTTATCAATGCCGTAATGCCATTGATGAAAGAAGGTGCTACCCTATCCTATTCACACGGTTTCAATATCGTTGAGGAAGGTATGCAGATCCGTCCGGATATCACGGTAATCATGGTGGCTCCAAAATGTCCAGGTTCAGAGGTTCGTGCTGAATACCTGAGAGGATTTGGTGTTCCTACCTTGATCGCTGTTCACCCAGAAAATGACCCACAAGGAAAAGGTTGGGCGGAAGCAAAAGCATACTGTGCCGGTACTGGTGGTGACCGCGCTGGGGTATTGAAATCATCTTTCGTAGCAGAGGTAAAATCAGATTTAATGGGTGAGCAAACCATCCTTTGTGGTTTGTTGCAAACAGGTTCTATTCTTTCATTTGATAAAATGGTAGAAAAAGGAATCGATGCTGGCTATGCTTCAAAACTTGTTCAATACGGTGTTGAAGTTATTACTGAAGCGTTAAAACATGGTGGTGTAAGTGGTATGATGGACCGTTTGAGCAACCCTGCGAAAATCAAGGCTTTTGAATTGTCGGAAGAACTGAAAGATATTATGCGTCCATTGTTCCAAAAACACCAAGATGACATCATGTCTGGCGAATTCAGCAAGACCATGATGGAAGACTGGGCCAACGGAGATGCAAACCTATTGAAATGGAGAGCTGAAACTGGAGAAACTGCTTTCGAGAAAACACCAGCAGGCGATGTTAAGATTTCAGAACAGGAATATTTTGACAATTATCTATTGATGGTTGCTTTCGTGAGAGCTGGTGTTGAATTGGCTTTTGAAACGATGGTTGAAGCTGGTATCAAACCAGAATCGGCATATTACGAATCATTGCACGAAACTCCATTGATCGCAAATACAATTGCTCGTAAGAAATTATTCGAGATGAACCGTGTTATTTCTGACACAGCGGAATACGGATGTTATCTATTTGACCAAGCTTGTAAGCCTTTATTGGCAGATTTCATGAAGAAAATTGACACGGATGTCGTTGGTAAAAACTTCAATGAAGGCAAGGATGGTTCTGTGGACAACATCAAATTAGTACAGGTTAACGAGATTTTAAGAAATCATGAAGTAGAAACCGTAGGTAGAAAATTGCGTAAAGCGATGACTGCTATGAAAGCTATTCAAACTGTTTAATTTTTCGTAAATTAGATAGCAAAAATCGGGGTAAAATTACCATATTTTGATTTTACCCCTTTTAAAATTTCAAACCAACAAGAGATAAAGAGAAAAATGGGAAAAACATTAGTAGAAAAAATTTGGGATGCACATGTCGTCAAGCGTCAAGAAGGGTTTCCTGATATCATATATATCGATACCCACCTCATCCATGAAGTGACCTCCCCACAGGCATTTGATGGTTTGCGCAAAAGAGGACTGCCTGTACTCCGTCCGAATCAAACTGTAGCAACGGCTGACCATAATGTCCCAACATTAAACCAGCACTTGCCAATCAAAGAAGAACTTTCTCGCTACCAAGTAGACATGCTGACCAAAAACTGTAAGGAGTTTGGTGTTGAACTTTATGGATTGGGTCACCCATTCCAAGGTATTGTGCATGTTATTGGGCCTGAATTAGGCATCACCCTACCTGGAAAAACCATGGTATGTGGAGATAGCCACACTTCTACGCATGGCGCTTTTGGTGCTATTGCATTTGGAATCGGGACTTCTCAAGTAGAGCAGGTATTTGCTACACAATGTTTATTGCTGCAAAAACCAAAGACCATGAAAATCGAGGTTAATGGTGAACTAGGTAAAGGTGTGGGTGCTAAAGATATCATCCTTTACATCATTTCCAAGATTTCTGCAGCTGGTGGAACAGGCTATTTTGTAGAATATGCTGGTTCTGCTATTCGCTCATTGAGTATGGAAGGTCGTATGACCATCTGTAACATGAGTATTGAAATGGGTGCTCGTGGTGGATTGATTGCACCGGACCAAACAACTTTTGATTATATCAATGGTCGTGAATTTGCTCCAAAAGGAGAAGAATGGGATAAAGCATTGGCTTATTGGAAGACTTTGTATTCCGATGATGATGCAGAATTTGATAAGGTATTGACCTTTGATGCTGCAGATATTCAGCCGATGATTACTTATGGTACCAATCCGGGTATGGGTATCGGAATCACGGAGTCCATCCCTACAACGACTTCTCAACCTGAGAATGAACGTCCTTCTTATCAAAAAGCCTTAAACTACATGGGTTTCCATGATGGCGATCAGGTCATTGGAAAGCCGGTGGATTATGTATTCATCGGAAGTTGTACCAACTCCCGTATTGAAGACTTACGCCAAGTAGCAGCCTTCGTTCAAGGCAAGCATAAAGCAGAGAATGTAGAAGTATGGATCGTTCCAGGCTCAAAACAAGTGGAGGCTCAGGCTAAACTTGAAGGAATCGACAAGATATTTGAAGAGGCAGGTTTTATGCTTCGTGAACCTGGCTGTTCTGCATGCCTAGGAATGAATGAAGATAAGATCCCTGCTGGTAAATACTGTGTTTCTACTTCTAACAGGAATTTTGAAGGTAGACAAGGACCAAATGCACGCACTATGCTGGTAAGCCCGCTTACCGCAGCAGCTGCAGCAGTAACTGGTAAAATTGTAGACGTAAGGGAATTAGTGTAAAGAATTAGAATCATGAAAAAATTTGAAAAATTATCCTCTCGTGTAGTTCCACTACCGATAGAAAATATAGATACAGACCAGATCATCCCTGCCCGTTTCCTTAAAGCAACGACTCGTGAAGGATTTGGAAATAACCTATTCCGCGATTGGCGCTTTGACAGCGAAGATCAGCCTAAAGCGGACTTCGTTATGAATGACCCAACTTATAAAGGCAAGGTTTTGGTTGCCGGTAAGAACTTCGGTTGTGGCTCCTCTCGTGAGCATGCTGCCTGGGCTATTCAAGATTACGGCTTCGATGTGGTAGTTAGCTCTTTCTTTGCAGATATCTTCAAAGGAAATGCCTTGAACAACGGTGTCTTGCCTATCACGGTTCCTGAGGAATTCTTAGAAAAAATCTTTGAAAAGGTTTTTGCTAATCCAGATACGGAAGTGTTAGTTGACCTAGAAGCTCAAACTATCGGCATTGAAGGAACGGATGACAAATTCACATTTGAAATCAATCCTTACAAAAAATCATGTCTGATCAATGGCTATGATGATATTGACTTTATCTTAAGCCAAAAAGCGGAAATTGAAGCTTTCGAACAAAACAGATAATGGCTGCTTTCGTGCAAATATCTAATTTATCGGTTTCATACGGTCTTACTACTGTTTTGAACAATTTGTCCTGGACTATTGAACCCGATGAAAACTATGTATTGGCGGGCAAGAGTGGCTCTGGGAAAACAACTTTGGCAAAAGCAATTGCAGGATTGATAACTGCAGCTGGCGAGGTGAAAGTTGAATTCGATTCCAATTGCCCTCTCCTTCAGCAGGTAATCTACGTTTCTAATTGGTATCAGTTTACCAATTTAGAAGGCGACAGAAACTTCTATTATCAACAACGCTATAACCGTCATCAAGGGAATGATACCCTGACAGTCAAAGCTGAACTGCTTCATTTTGCAAAGAAGGAAAACCTTCGATTAGAAGATATACATGATAAGATTGCTGCCATGGGTTTTGAACATACCATGGATTCGCAATTGATTGAACTCTCAAGTGGAGAGCACAAGAAACTGCAATTGATCAAGTCACTTTGGTTGAAACCTCAGCTTCTGATTATCGACGAACCTTATACAGGTTTGGATAAGCAATCTAGGTTGGAATTGAATGTCTGGTTAGATGAACTTGTTGCTGAAGGTGTACAGCTGATTATTATTTCAAATGATAGGCAGTTACCAGATTCCATCAACCGATATGCACATATTGTAGACGGCCAGGTCGAACCGGTAAGGTCTTTTGATGAGGTTATCCAAGATAAGGAGCGCGTAAAAAAAGAATTGCCTTCCTTTTTGCACAAAATACCAGAAACAAACTACAGCACTGTAGCCGATCTGAAGGATATTATCATCAGATATGGTGAGAAGGTTGTACTGAACAAAGTTTCCTGGAAGGTAGATGTGGGCGAGAAATGGCTGCTGCAAGGACCAAATGGTTCTGGGAAATCCACCTTATTGAGTTTGATCAATGGTGATCATCCACAGTCTTATGGTTTGGATATCGAGCTGTTTGGGAACAAACGCGGATCCGGTGAGAGTATTTGGGACATCAAACAGAAGATTGGAATGATCTCTCCAGAAATGCACTGGTATTTCGACCAAAACGCCACGGTTTGGCATACGCTGGCTTCAGGTTTTTATGACAGTATCGGTTGGTTCATTGATGTCAAGTTCCAAGAAAAGAAACAGATCGAAGAGCTGATGGCTTTCTTTGATTTGACAGAGCATAAGGATCAACTGCTGCATACCCTTCCATTAGGCAAACAGCGTTTGGCGATGTTAGCCAGGAGCATTATCAAAAATCCTCCATTATTGGTATTGGATGAACCCTGCCAAGGCTTGGATTCGCAGCAAGCAAAGTATTTTAATGATGTAGTCGATGAACTTTGCCAGCATGGCAAGACATTAATCTATGTCGGACATTATGAAAGTCAGCTTCCGAGCTGCATTGAAAAAAGAATTGTATTAGAAAAAGGTGAAGTCATCGCCTTGGAAAATAAAGTTGAAAACGTTTTATAACACATGAAGAAAAACATTCTTATTATTCCCGGAGATGGAATTGGACAAGAGGTTACTACCTGGGGAAAAGAAGTTCTGAATAAAATTGCCGAAAAATATAATCACGAATTTATTTTCGACGAGGCAATCATGGGCCACACTGCTATTGAAGCTACAGGAAATCCATTACCAGATGAAACATTAGAGAAAGCAAAAGCTTCTGACGCTATCCTTTTCGGTGCGATCGGTCATGCTAAATATGATAATGACCCTTCTGCCAAGGTGCGTCCTGAACAGGGCCTATTAAAGATCCGTAAGGAATTAGGCTTATATGCCAACTTACGTCCTATCCTATTGTTCGATGAGCTATTGGATGCTTCAAGCCTGAAACCAGAAGTCCTTCGCGGTACTGATATCCTTTTCTTCCGTGAACTAACAGGTGATGTTTATTTCGGTGAAAAGAAACGTAATGAAGACAACACTTTCGCTTCAGATTTGATGAACTACAACCGTTATGAGGTTGATCGCATTGCGCGCAAGGCATTCGATGCAGCAAGAACCAGGAGCAAAAAGCTTTGTTCAGTGGACAAAGCCAATGTATTGGAAACATCAAGGTTGTGGAGAGAGGTTGTCCAAGAAATCGCCAAGGAATATCCTGATGTGGAGACAGAACATATGTTCATCGACAATGCAGCGATGCAATTGGTTAAGAATCCTAAGAAATTTGATGTTGTATTGACGGCAAACCTTTTCGGAGACATCTTAACTGATGAGGCTTCTCAGATTGCCGGTTCAATGGGGATGTTAGCTTCGGCTTCTGTGGGTGATGGAACAGGATTCTTTGAACCTATCCATGGTTCTGCACATGACATCGCGGGACAAAACAAAGCTAATCCTCTAGCTTCTATCCTTTCGGCAGCATTGATGCTGGACATTGCCTTCGGCTTACAAGATGAGGCAAAAGAAGTGACCAATGCCGTTGCCGAAACATTGAAGGCAGGTTGGAGAACTGGTGATATCGCCAATGCGGATACCCCAGCCGACAAGATTTTAGGCACTCAGGAAATGGGCGCTAAAGTTTTAGAGTTTTTGAAATAGAATTAATCAAGGTATAAACATAAATTGAGACAATATGTTACACGATCCTAATCACTTATACATTTTCGATACGACATTACGTGACGGTGAGCAAGTGCCGGGTTGCCAATTGACAACTCCTGAAAAAATCGAAATTGCCAAAGATTTGGAACGCTTAGGGGTAGATATTATCGAGGCAGGATTTCCTGTTTCAAGCCCTGGAGATTTCCAATCGGTAGTCGAACTATCTAAGGCTGTTAATGATGTGATCATCTGTGCACTGACCCGTGCTAACATGAACGATATCGATGTGGCTGCTGAGGCATTGAAATATGCAAAAAGACCCCGTATCCATACAGGAATCGGCTCTTCAGACATGCACATCAAATATAAATTCAACAGTACCCGTGAAGAAATCCTAGAACGTGCTGTTGCAGCTGTAAAACATGCCAAATCTTATGTTGAAGATGTGGAATTCTATGCGGAGGATGCTGGCCGTGCGGACTTAGAGTTTTTGGCAAAAATGATCGAGTCAGTGATTGCCGCTGGTGCAACGGTCGTTAATATTCCAGATACCAATGGATATTGTTTACCGGATCAATATGGCTCCAAAATCAAATACCTGAAAGAAAATGTAAAGAACATTGATCAGGCGATTATTTCTGCACATTGCCATAACGACTTAGGCTTAGCTACTGCCAATTCCATCGCAGCCATCCAAAATGGTGCCCGTCAGGTGGAATGTACCATCAACGGAATCGGTGAACGCGCAGGAAATACTTCCCTTGAAGAAGTTGCCATGATCCTGAAAGTACATAACCAGGCTTTTGGAGGATTATCTTCCAATATTGACAGCAGAATGTTCACTTACCTTTCCAGAAAAGTAAGTGAAATGATGAACATGCCGGTACAGCCGAACAAAGCTATTGTTGGCCGTAATGCTTTCGCACATAGCTCGGGGATCCACCAAGATGGTTTCTTAAAACACCGCGAGAATTACGAGATCATCCGTCCAGAAGATGTAGGCTTGGAAGAAGCAGACATTATCTTAACGGCTCGTTCAGGTCGCCATGCCTTGAAACACCATCTTGAACGACTAGGCTACAACCTAGATAAGGATAAATTAGCAGATTGCTACCAACGATTCTTGGTCTTGGCAGATGCCAAAAAAGAAATCTGCGATGAAGATTTGCTGATCTTGGTAAAAGAAAATTAATACAAAGGCTGGTCACCCAGCCTTTAAAATCACCTAAACAAACGAACGGATTAGAATGAGTTTGGACCTATCAACATTGACCATAGACTCGGTTGCTGCAAAAGAACAGATCAAGGATGTGGTTACCCGTACGCCATTGCAGTACAACCATCATCTTTCTGAAAAATACGGAGCAGAGGTCTATCTTAAAAGGGAAGATCTCCAAGTAGTGAGATCTTATAAATTACGTGGTGCTTTCAACAAAATCTGCAGTCTTTCCCAAGAAGAAAGAGAGCGAGGGGTTGTCTGTGCCAGCGCAGGAAACCATGCCCAAGGCGTGGCCTTATCCTGCAAGAAGTTAGATATCAAAGGCGTAATCTTTATGCCCGGCCCAACCCCAAGACAAAAAATTACCCAAACTGAAATGTGGGGAAATGGAAATATCGAAATCGTGCTGATTGGCGATACGTTCGATGACTGCCAAAAGGCCGCTTTAGAATATACCAAGGAACATAACATGACCTTTATCCCTCCTTTTGATGACCTCAAGGTCATTGAAGGACAAGGTACGGTAGCTGTTGAAATCCTGGAGGACCTACCTGATGTAGACGCTATTTTCATACCTATCGGTGGTGGAGGTTTGTCATCCGGAGTGAGCTATCATATCCGCAAATTTGCTCCCGGAGTGAAATGCTATGGCGTAGAACCAGAAGGGGCTCCATCCATGCAGGCGGCAATCCAGAATGGTAGCCCGATTGAACTGGAGCAAATCAATAAATTCGTTGATGGTGCTGCGGTTAAGAAAGTTGGGGCTCTGACCTTCGATATCAGTTCCCAACTGTTGGACGGCGTCAAATCGATTCCTGAGGGCAAGATCTGTACGACCATTCTCGAATTATATAATAAGGATGCCATTGTAGTAGAACCTGCAGGGGCGCTTTCCATTGCTGCATTGGATTTTCACAAAGATGAAATCAAAGGCAAGAAAGTAGTCTGTATCATTTCTGGAGGAAACAACGATATCGACCGAATGAGCGAGATCAAGGAACTCTCCTTATTGTATGAAGGATTTAAACATTACTTCATCGTTCGCTTCCCACAAAGACCTGGTGCGTTGAAATTATTGGTTACCGAAGTCCTTGGTCCTAAAGATGATATCACGCGTTTTGAATACATCAAAAAAACAGAACGAGAAAGAGGTCCAGCCTTAATTGGTATTGAATTAAATGATCCAAATGATTATATTACATTTATAGAACGCTTAAAGTCTTATAAATTTGACTTTATCGAACTGAACAAAGACCAGACATTATTTGAGTATCTGGTATAAAACGCAACTAACCCTCCAAAATAAAGTAGATGCAACGGCCATTATTTCTTATGGTCGTTGCTTTTTTGTTTTACAGATATTATCAATTTTTTGACTCTTTTGTTACAAAACAACTAAAAAAGTTTAGGTTTAGATAAGGACTATAATTCCTAATTTATTGATCGTCAACAAAAGGCAATCCTAAAAAGAAGAACACCTATCTGCATTAGCTTAATTTTACCCGGTTGCCAATACAAATAGATGTTCTAGAAAATTTTAATCTATCATAACTTTATCTAACTAACAAACCTAAATTCTAGGATAGATTATATTTCAATATTAGAGATATTTAATGTTAAGAAGTGTAAATAAATCCTAATGTTATCTTAAATTTTAAATAACTTATTGATTTTCAACTAAATTATACAACAATTATCGCTAATTTCAGTTTATAATTTAGTCATTAACCAAAATCATACTTACGATGAAAGCATCAACAATTTTATTAATCTTGACCTTGCTGTGCGGTTTTTCCATGGCTCAAGCTCAAGAAAAAAAGCCAAAGGCTAGTCCAGCGGACAGTGCCATGGTAACTACAGACGATGGAGTAACCATCTCAATCAAGTACAGCAGCCCTTCTCTAAAAGGACGTAAGCTCGGTGTAGACCTTGCCAAAATTGGAGAAGTATGGAGAACAGGAGCCAATGAAGCTACTACCGTAGAATTCGACAAAAACGTATTGGTAAACGGTCAAAAACTTCCTGCTGGAAAATACAGCCTGTATTCCATTCCCGGTGAAACCCAATCAACTGTGATCTTTAATAAAACATGGAAACAATGGGGTACCGATTACAACGAAAAGGATGATGCCTTACGCGTGCAAGTCGACAATGAGGAAAACGGTGAAAACCTAGAACGCCTCAAAATCACCGCTGACAAAGATGGAACCATCAAAGTGAAATGGGGCGATTACGGCCTGCCAATTTCGGTTAAAGCGGATAAATAAAATAAAGGAGTCCTTTTTCAAGGACTCCTTTATTTTATTTAGACAATAGACATAAGACATCAGGGTCTTTCAGGCAACAAACCAATGGGAACTTCCTTTTGTTAATAAACCCTTGGTCACATAATAATCTGATCAGCCCTAGCAAGTCTTTTGTCTATTGTCTTATGTCTTAAGTCGATGGCCTACTGTCTATTCTTCACATACTTCTCCAAGAACTGGTCTTGTTCCCACAATAAATGGAAGATATTTTCTTTTGCCGCATAGCCATGAGACTCTCTTGGCAACAATACCATTCTAACTGGGGCGCCCAAGTTTTTCAAGGCTTGGAAATAACGCTCAGTCTGTAGGGTAAAAGTACCAGGGTTATTATCTGCAGCACCATGCACCAATAACATCGGCGTTTTCATTTTATCCGCGCTAAAGAAAGGCGACATGGTGATATATAAGTTTGGATCATCCCAAAGGTTCCTTTGCTCGCTTTGGAAACCAAAAGGAGTCAAGGTACGGTTGTAAGCACCGGAACGCGCAATACCTGCCGCAAACAGCTTAGAATTGCTCAACAAGTGTGCAGTCATGAAGGCACCATACGAGTGACCTCCAACAGCTACCTTATTTCTGTCCACATAGCCCAATTTATCCACCGCATCGATTGCTGCTTCGGCATTGCCAACCAACTGCTCGATGAAATTATCGTTTGGTTCTTGCGTACCTTCACCCACGATAGGGAAAGCCGCATTATCCAATACCGCATAGCCTTTAGCTACCCAATAAATAAAGGAGCCATAACTTGGGAAAGTAAATTCCTTAGGATTGTTGGTGCTCTGACCCGCGGTACTCTTATCCTTATATTCACGAGGGTAAGCCCAAATCAATAAAGGCAATTTCTCTTTCTTGTCATAACCTGCTGGCAGGTATAGCGTACCTGATAGATCGACTCCATCCTTACGCTTGTAGTTCAACACCTCCTTATGCACATTCGCCAAGGACTGGAATGGATTGGCTATTTCAGTTACAGCCTTTTCTTTGCCGGTCTTGATATTTTTGGAATAGTAGTTAGGGAAATCAGTAGGTGATTGCAGAGAAACCAAAATATCTCCTTTGTCCATATCGATTACCGAATAGATACGCTCCTGCATCTTCGACTCTTTCGCCGTGTAAATACGCTTCTTCTTCAATGTCTTGAAGTCATATTCATCGATAAATGGATATTCCCCTTCTTTGGTATAGCCATTACCTATCCAATAAGACTTTCCATTTTTGATATACATGCTATAGGCACCGAAATCATTTTTATCACGGTATGGCGTACCAGGATTTGAATAGATATCCTGAACATTCAGGTCATAGATCACCTGATTTTTACCGGTACTTGGATCCAGCAAGTAGGTCTTTCCATTTCTGGTATCATACCATTGGCTATAAACCAAGGCATAGTCATCATTGCCCCATAGAGTTCCTGCATAGCGGTCTTTGATCTTGATCAATGATTTTGGTTCAGCGTTGAAAGGTGCATCCCAAACAAAGAGCTCATCTCTAAATTCTGCCGGCTTATTGGCATCTCCCCCATCCAATGCCTGTACAAAGGCTAGGGTCGCTGGCTTATCCGTTCTCCATGACAAGGAACGTTTGCCAGGTCGTGTGGAAGAGAATCCCTTCGGCATGATTTCCATCAATGGCGTCTCGTTCACCTTCTTTACCAAGTTCCCCTTTAGGTCATACACATTCGTTTCCATCGGGAAGCTTCCATAAGAAACAACGTAGGAGAAAGGCTTTTTCAGCGTAGTCACCAAAACATATTGACCATCAGGAGATACTGATGAATTCATGTGCAGGTCAGCATTTTTAAAAGGCTCTTCCTTGCCGTCCAGAGCTAACCAAACCAATTTAGACTTCACCAGGTTCTCGAATTGCTGCTCATCTTGCGGGTTTTTCAACAGATCCTGATAGGTACGCAATTGCGAAACCTGTCCTGTCGAACTCGATACCACCGGTCCCGTTGGCAACTCATCTGGATTCCTAACCTTATCTTTTGCGGATCCATCGATCAAACTCAACAGCAAGCGATCTGAAGTCTTGTACCACACATAAGGGTCGTGCATAACAGCATTGAGGTTATACTCCGTTAGTTTTTTCAGTTCTCTCTTTTCGATGTCAAAAACAAAGAGAGCCACTCCATTTTCCTGTGTGTTGGTAAAAGCCAATTTCTTCGAATCTGGTGAAAAGCTCACGTTCGATACCTTTGCCATCTCTGGCAATTGGATTTCGATTACCTCTTTGGATCCAGCTGGACTTAAGCTGAGGGCGTCAAAATAGGTCTCGGTACTCGAGATGTGCGCCTTTGCATTGATCCGTAGGCCAGCAAGTTTCGTTTCTTCCACGCCCAGTTCAGAAAGCGTTTTGTAAGTTGGGCGGTACATAGACAGTACCCAATTCTTGTCGCTGCTCATCTGGATGGTCGGCGGACGCTTGAAATCTGCTAATTGAAGGATTTCTGTGGATGGTTTTTGAAAGGTTACATTCTCTTGAGCAGACACACTCGAAAACAACAAGAGAAATGGTACTAAAAATTTACATTTCATAATTATGGTTTCATAAACATTTAATAAATTCATTAATAGTCACCCTTGGTTCGGGTCGTACTTCCTAACAATTGTTAATAAAGTAGCACATTAGATTTACACAAATCTAACAATATATTATTTTATAATTTACTTTTAAAAATATATAACGATTTTGGTTAATATTAGCAAAAATCGCAAGGTAATTTGACAATAAAAAGAGGAACGATTTCCGCTCTAAAATTATCCCCCATAAGTTATCAACATAGTTATAAAGCTGTAAAACAGACCTTTAACAATAAGTGAATGTTACCAAGCATGTTTTAACCTGATTTTGGAAATCAATGTGGAAAAGTATCGTTACCGCTCCGAGGAAAAATAAGGGATATTTGTTCTACTTAAGAAAATGACCTTCTTAAGTCACAACGTTTTTTTTATTTATCAAAGGACCAAAGCTTATTCAGCTAAAATTCTTTTAAACTTAATATATCATGGCAAGAATCATTAAATTCGAAAAAAATGACTGTGCACCATGCGCACAAGTATCGGCATACCTAGACAGTAAGGGTATTGCCTATGAAACCATTAATCCTTTCGACGAACCTGAATTAGCCGTTAAGTTTAAAGTTCGTACCGTACCGACTGTGATCGTACTGGAGAACGATGAAATCAAAAACCGAATCATTGGATTCAATCCAACTGAACTCGATCAAATCGCATTGTAATAATCATAAACCGGAGGAATTATGATTTATTTATACTATGATTCTCGAACAGGTAATGTGGAACGCTTTATCAATAAAGTGGTTCAGATTACCGGCTGGACAGCCATCCGCATCCAAGAAGACTTGGAAGTTAAGGAAGCTGGCCATCTGATCACTTATACCACCAACTTTGGTAAAGTGCCAGACAAAACCGATGCATTCATGAAAGAAAAAAGTCACCTCATCAGTTCCGTTACTTCAAGTGGTAACCGCAACTGGGGAAGAAACTTTGCCGTGGCTGCAGACAAAATCTCTGAAATATTCGACATCCCTACGGCGATGAAATTCGAACTTTCAGGCACAATGGAAGATATTAATCAATTTATTGACATCATAAAAAATCAGTACTATGATAGCAAACGAGGTAGCGAAAAACTGGATATTGCTTAACAACGAAATCATGATCAAACATGATGACGAGTTCAGCTTGCATAAAGACAAGGAGGCTGTGCGCGCCTATTTCCTGGAATATGTGAACAAGAACACTGTGTTCTTTTATACATTGAAGGAAAAAATCGACTATTTGGTCGAAAACGATTATTACATCGATTTCTACCAATGGTTTACGTTTGAGCAAATGGAAGAGGTGTACAATTATGTATTCGCCAAAAAATTCCGTTTCCAATCCTTTATGGCTGCATTCAAGTTCTTCCAAAGTTACGCCCTACGCGATGACTCTGGCGAGAAGTTCTTGGAACGCTATGAAGACCGCGTCGTAGCTGTATCCCTATTCTTGGCTAGAGAAGAAGGCGTGCAGAAAGCTATCGAGTATGCCGAAATCATGATCAATCAAGAATATCAGCCCGCTACCCCGACTTTCTTGAACGCCGGTAAAAAACGCTCCGGTGAACTGGTGTCATGTTTCTTGGACGAAATCGGCGATAACCTGAATGGTATCGGTTATGCTGTTGATTCGGCCATGAAGCTATCTTCTATCGGTGGGGGGGTTTCTTTCAATATCTCCAAGATCCGTGCCCGAGGCGAAGCCATCAAAGGTGTGGAAGGCCGTGCAGGAGGTGTACTGCCGATCATGAAAATCATGGAAGATACCTTCTCCTATGCTAACCAACTTGGCCAACGCCCAGGTGCTGGTGCTGTATACTTGAACATCTTCCACTCGGATATCGAAGAATTCTTGGATTGTAAAAAAATCAACGTAGACGAGAAAGTGCGTATCAAGTCTCTTTCCATCGGTATTATCGTTCCTGATAAATTCATGGAATTAGCAGAAAAGGATGAGCCTTGCTACCTGATCTACCCGCATACCGTGATGCAAGAGTACGGTCAGTACCTTGATGAAATTGACATGGATGCGATGTACGATGAGTTGATCACCAACCCTAACGTTAAAAAGAAAAAAATCAATGCCCGTCACCTATTGGTGAAAATCGCTCAGACACAAAAAGAGTCGGGATACCCATACATCTTCTTCAAGGAGAACACCAACCGTGCACACGCATTGAACGGAATCGGTAAAGTGAAATTCTCTAACCTGTGTACCGAGATCATGCAAGTATCAGAAGTATCTGATATCAACATCTACGGAAAAGAAGACACCATCCGTTACGGTATTTCCTGTAACCTAGGTTCCTTGAACATTGCAACGGTAATGGACAACAAACGCATCAAAGAAACTGTTAAAACCGCTATGCGTGCCTTAACCGTGGTATCTGATGTCACCAATATCGAAATGGTTCCTTCCATTGCTAAAGCAAACCGCGAACTTCACTCTGTAGGTTTAGGAGCAATGAACCTACATGGCTACCTAGCGAAAAGCTTTATCATGTATGAATCTACCGAAGCATTGGATTTCGCCAATATCTTCTTCATGGCCATGAACTACTATTCTATCGAGGCTTCCATGGAGATTGCAAAAGAACGCCAACAGACTTTCGTGGGATTCGAAAAATCAGCATACGCTGATGGTACTTATTTCGATAAATACCTTTCGCATGAATACATACCTAAAACGGAAAAAGTAAAAGAATTGTTCGAGGGCATCCACATCCCAACATTGGAAGATTGGGCGAACCTAAAAGCTCAAGTGGCTGAACATGGTGTTTACCATGCATACCGCTTAGCGATCGCTCCTAACCAGTCAACTTCATACATCATGAATGCAACTGCTTCTGTCATGCCGATCGTGGACATCATCGAAGTAAGAGAGTACGGTGATAGTACAACTTATTACCCAATGCCTTACTTGACCAATGACAACTACTTCTATTTCAAATCAGCTTACGATATGGACCAGATGAAAGTGTTGAAGTTGATCTCGGTTATCCAACGTCATATTGACCAAGGGGTTTCCACCATCCTTCACACCAATTCAAAGGACTCCACACGTGATCTAGCGAAATATTACATTTACGCCCATAAGTTAGGACTGAAATCATTGTACTACACCCGTACGCGTAAATCTACCATCGAGGAATGTATCTCTTGTTCAGCATAAGACATCCTCGTTAGAACCCAAGACATAAATCACTGAGAAGCTGAACTGGAAATTGAAAAATATCCAGTTCAGCTTCTTCAACTAAAAGATATAAGAAAAGCAATGAGCAAACAATTTACAGCGGTAAACTGGAATACACCGGACAACGATTACGCCTTGATGTTCTGGGAACAGAATATCAGACAATTCTGGATCGATACAGAATACATCCCTTCCAAGGATATAGACAGCTGGAAAGGCCTAAGCTGGGATATGAAAGAATGTTATAAGAAAGCCCTTGGCGGTCTTACATTATTGGATACCCTACAAAGCCATACCGGTATGCCTAAGATCATTGACCACATTGACTCATTGCAGAACAAAGCTGTCCTATCTTATATGTGTATGATGGAAGCGATCCACGCCAAATCATATTCAACCATCTTTACAACGGTTTCCACAACCAATGAAATCAATGACGTATTCGGATGGGTTTCCCAAAACAAATTCTTACAGTACAAAGCTTCTACGATCGACAAGTACTACCGTGCCATCGACAAAGAAAATGTATCTGATGAAGAACTGTTCATGGCTCTAGGCGCTTCTGTCCTTTTGGAATCCTTCCTGTTCTACTCTGGTTTCTTCTTGCCTTTATGGTTATGTGGTCAGGGACAGATGGTAGCTTCTGCCGATATCATCAAAAAGATCATCGCAGATGAATCTATCCACGGTGTATTCGTAGGCCTTATTGGTCAAGAGGTGTTTGCAAGACTGCAGAACAAAGCTGAAGTTAAACAACGCTTCCTAGACTTGTTAAACGAGCTGTACGAGAACGAAATCAAATACACAGAAGAATTGTACACCGTAGTGGGATTAACCGCTGAGGTAAAGGAATACGTACGTTACAACGGAAACAAAGCCCTAATGAACTTAGGTTTCGAACCTATCTTCGAGGTAAAACAAGTAAACCCAATCGTATTGAACGGTCTGAACACAGAAACCACTCAACACGATTTCTTCTCCAAAAAATCTACTAACTACGAAAAAGCAACGGAAATCGTCCACCTAAAAAATGAAGATTTCCTATTAGATGCTACAGTAGAGATTTAATATTCTTTGTTATAAAAAAAACTCCCCTCAAGTAAAATTGAGGGGAGTTTTTTTTATAGATGTGAGTATTAAGATATGAGATTTGAGATATCAACCTTGAACCATTTCTAAAGATATGAGGGTTGAGATATGAGAATGGGGATATCAACCTCAAAATATTTGATTATAGCTATAAGGTATTAATAGCCACGATTTTTCCCTTTCCAATTTCTCATATCTCATATCTCACATCTCATATCTGTCTCAACAAAGGTATCTCTTAATAACCTGGGTTTTGTTTCAGGTTAGGGTTGATGGCCATATGTTGTTGTGGAATTGGGAACAATTCCTTGTTGACATCGTTGGTTGCTTTATGATCCCACCATGTTCCGGTTGTGTATTTTCCGAAACGGATAAGATCAGTTCTGCGTTTTCCTTCGAAGATAAACTCACGGCCACGTTCAGCCAAAAGTTCATCTAGGGTCAAGGTAGCTGTAGTATATTGGTTGGCTGCCCAGTCTGCTGCTGCGAATGAGCGCTTCTTAGACTCATTGATTAAGTTTACAGCTTCTTGGTTTGCCGTTCCTCCATTCTTGCGCATGATGGCTTCAGCCTTATTAAAGTAAACCTCGCTCAGACGGTAGATCAAGTAATCATTCTCTTGGTAGTTATCATCCGATAAACGACCTGATTTATACTTGTTAAACCTTGCTCCTGAGTTTTCTTCTCCTTCTGCCATCGATCCTTGTGAGGTTTTATCGCCTTCACTTTCACGACGGATGGAATTAACAAATACTAAATCTTGCCCTGAATACTCTTCTGTACCTTGAACTGGAGTCTTGGTGCCGTATTTATATTGAGGACCGAACAAGAACCAATCTTTCTTTCTCAAGTCTTTGGCGTTGTAGGCGTCAAACGCAGTAGGAATAACCACGAATGCATTCCAACCTCCGTAACCTACGTTCAAGGCCTCTTTCATATAATCATATCCGAAATAGAATCCGCCCCAATCAAAAGCCCATCCACCTTTACGGCTGAACTGGAATTGGAAAAGGGCTTCTGGATTTGCAGAGTTGGTATTGCTGAAAGCAGCATTGATGTCGGTAGAAAGTTTCGGCGTTCCACCGATTCCACCACCAGCACCTGAAATGACTTTATCCGATGCAGCAATCGCTTGATCCCACATAGCGGTGCCCGACCATTTCTGTGCATTCAGATAAAGCTCCGAAAGCATGGCATATCCTGCCGCTCTGTTCACCTTACCCACTGATTCTGCAGTCAGATCTGGCAACTTCGGAACCTCAGCCTCCAATTCGGTCTTGATAAAATCAAAAACCTCTTTTCTGGTCTTGGTTTCTGGGTTCAATGGCTTGTCAGCTACTTCTACTGCAATCGGCACATTTCCCCACATATCCATGATGCGCATGTAATGGTATGCTCTTAATACCTTCAATTGCGCAATAGCGACATTGATCTCTTCTTGGGTCATATTGATGCTTGCGAAATCCAGTTTCTCAATATCACCGATGGCATTATTGATAAAACCAACACCAGTCCACATCAAATCCCAAGCATTCTTCAGTCTATTTTCATTTACTGTCCAGGTATGGTAATGCATACGGAAGTGGTCTCCCCCATCATAACCGTGGCGACCTTTTTGTGGCCAAGCCACTTGATCAGCAGCCAATTCGGAATGATAGTAAAATCCAGAACCTCCTGTAGGGGCCAACCAAGCCTGCATGTGCGTGAATGGTCTTAATACGGCCTGCTCTACCTCCAATTTATTCTTATAGAAACTTTCCTGTTCTAATTTGCTATATAGATTCTCATCTAAATTGGTACAAGCGGAAAGTCCAGCTGTCGCCATTACCGCAACGGCTGCAAATCGTATCGTACGTTTATTTAATAATCTCATAATTTACTTCTTTAAAAACCAATATTTAATCCCAATGACCATGATTGTGTTCTAGGGTAGAATCCTCTAGAATCGATACCTCCATCAAATCCAGTATCTTGCAATTCTGGATCAATTCCAGAATAAGAAGTAATGGTTGCAAGATTTCTTGCGGTCATATACACATATAAATTCCTCAAATAGTCATTCTTAAGGTTGAAAGTATATCCAAGGGTAATATTGTCGATCTTAACAAATGAACCGTTCTCCAAATAGTAGTCTGAGTACTGCGGGTCATCCTTCAAGGCAGCATGTTTGCCAAATGCAGACTCCAATACGTTGTTCGGCAACCATTTTTGGTTTCCAAAATACATATCTGCAGTGTTCAAGATATCATATTTGAATTTACCTCTTAAGAATACGGTCAGGTCAAATCCTTTATAACTGAATCGGTTACCTAGGGAAGCCTGGAATTTAGGAATACCGTTTCCGATATAGGACAGGTCATCGTTGTTGATTTCGCCAGCATGTGCTGTAGAACCATCAGCTTTGTAGAATAACCATTTTCCTTCATCGTCAAATCCAGCAAATCTCTTGCCGTAGAATGATCCTACCTCGCCACCTTCTTCCAGACGGATAGCATTACCCAAGTTTCCTGGCGAAGGCAATCCTCCGAACTCTAACCAGTTACTCTTGAAGATATCACTGGATAGTTTGGTCAACTTGTTCTTTTGGTAGTTACCGGCAAAATCAACTTGCCATGTAAAGTTATCATTGGCGATCGGCGTACCGGTCAATTGGATCTCGATACCTTTGTTCACTACTTCACCTACGTTGTACCAGATCGATGGCTGTACGTAAGCAGGCAACTGCGCATTGTATTCATACAATAAATCGGTGGTCTTTCTGTGGTACACATCGATAGCACCCGTCAATCGGTTATTGAACATACCAAAGTCAACCCCGATATTGGTTTCTGCTTTTTGCTCCCATTTCAAGTCTGGATTCGGGTTTGTGGAGATACCGTAAGTTTGGTAATAGATTCCGTTCTGCGGATATACACCACCAGTACCTAAGGTAACTAACGATAGGTAATTAGGGATACCTTGGTTACCCGTAACACCATAACCAGCACGTAATTTCAAGTCATTAACCACTTCTTTGTTGGTAAAGAAGTCTTCGTTTGAAATGTTCCAACCTGCTGAAACTGCTGGGAAATTTCCCCATTTGTTGTTGGCACCAAATCTTGAAGATCCTTCACGACGCAAAATTGCAGTAACAAAGTACTTGTCTGCATAATTATAGTTTACACGACCAAAGAATGCGATCAGGGTGTTGTCTTCTTTAAATGAATTCAATCCTGGTCTAGGTAATTTATCATTGGTAATGGCAGTACCGGAGTTAAAGTCCCAATCTAGGAATCCGTCGGTGGTAAAACCATTATTGTTCATGTCAAACCACTCCAAAGTTGAATATTGATAACTATAGCCTAATAATCCCGTAACGGTATGTTTCTCGTTGAAGGTTTTGTTATAGTCAATCGTACTTTCAAAGGTTTTTGTCCAGTTCAGTTCATTGCGTTTATACGCATATCCCATTCCTTGGTAGTTTGAGTCTTCCCTTTGGTCCCAATCTAATTTAGAACGGAATTCACGACCGTTCCAGTTGTCTCTTACATAAGATCCGAATGCCGAAACGCTCAATTCGTCCAAGATCTTGAACTTCAAACGGGCATCACCAGAGAATGTCTGTTGGTTACGCTCATTTAACCTATAAGCCAATCGGCTCATCGGGTTATAGTTATTGTATTCCTGGGTTTGGTAGAAAGTTCCATCGGCATTCACCAATGGAGCTGTCGGGTTACGTTGAATGGCTTGTTCAAAATCCCCAGTCTGTCCACCCAATAGATTAGCTTTATTAAAGTTGGCAGCAATGTTAGCTGACAAGGTCAAACGATCCTTCAATCCTGTCTGGCTGAAGTTGATACGTCCACCAAATTGCTCTTTACCATTTTCCTTCGCCACACCTTTTGCCTGTTCATAGTTGAAGGAAGCACGGTATGTTGAGTTTTCTCCACCACCGCTGGCGATGAAGTTATGGAAATGCGAAAAGTTATCCTTATTGATCAATTCATCATATAGGTCAGTTGTAGCACCCAAATCATATTTTGGTCTATCCAATCCTACGACTACTTTATCTCTAAACTGAGCAGCATCCAACATGGTTGGTCTGCGGTTTACGATTTCAGTCTGTCCATAGGTCAGGTATTCAAACTGAGGTGTTCCGGCTTTCCCTTTTTTCGTGGTAACCAAGATTACACCACCGTTACCGCGGGTACCATAGATTGCTGCAGCAGAACCATCCTTCAAAACGTCGATGGACTCGATGTCCCCTTGTTTGATCAGGTCCAGGTTACCTCCAGGGATACCATCGATAACCACCAATGGGCTATTGGATCCTTTTAGGGATGCCATACCACGTAACTGAATATTGGTTCCCGAGTTGGGGTTACTTCCTTGGGTCCTGGTCACGTTCAGACCTGCAACTTTACCTTGGACCAATTCCATCGGGTTTCTCATTCCCCCTCTGTTAAAGTCCTTTTCCTTTACGGAAGCCACTGCGGAAGTAATCTCCTTACGTTTCTGCGTACCGTAACCAACTACGACTACTTCATCCAATGATTCTTCATCTGGGCTCAGGTTTACATTGGCTGTTGCAGAGGTCACTGGAAATTCTTGGGATTTAAATCCAATGTAACTTACCTGGAGAACATCTCCGTTTTCAGCTGCGATGCTAAAATTACCGGCATCATCGGTTTGGGCCGCTGCTTCTTTTCCCTTCACGCGGACGGTCACTCCTGAAAGTGTTTCCCCCGTGCTTGCATTCTTCACCGTCCCCGTCACTGTCTGTTGAAATTCAACCTTCTCCATCCTTGTCGCTTCAGAATACGGTACCGATGCAGCATAACCATAACTGCAAGCCATCAGCGCAAAGCACAAAATGCTCCCTCTGACAAAGCCTTTCCGATACATTTTTGAACTGTAAATGTTTGGCATGTTAATTAACGTTAATGAATAAATAATTTTTAAAGGTCTATAAAACTGATACTTAATCCTAAAACGATTTAGTTTAATTGGGACACCAATGTGATTCTGAATGACCCAATAAAAGTAACGTGATAATTAGTTAAATATTATCCTCTGTTTTATTGATATTCGGGGAAATTAGAAAATTTATGTTAAAAACCTAAAATTAACCGCACAAAATTTGGTAACACTTGTGTTATATTCTGCTAAAAAAGTTCAGAAATTTTAGTGCCTAAATGGAGGCAATTCGAGCGTACATTTCCACCATGGCCAGCTGGTCCAACAACCATTTTTTGGAGCTCTTTTTTTCACCCGTCCAGTCCTTGTTGAACAAGCCGTGCTCATCCCTTAGATCCGTCCAAGCATAACGTAGATTATCCTTGAAACTATTGATATACAGTGGATTTTTATCGGCATGGTATAACTCCACAAAACCCCTTAACATCACAGCGATAAACCAGGAATCAGAGTTCTTGAAAAGCTTAATTTTTTTTCCAGAATTCAATGCTTTATCTTGGAAGAAATATTCATGCGCAGAAGCTGCAATTTCCTGGGCTTCTTTGAGGTATTTTTGGTCCTTTGTAATTTTATAAAATAAGGCAGCCGATTGTAACATTTGTCCGGAATTATAGGGGAATTTTGTTTTGTTTACTTTACCCGTCAAGGAAATGTTGTCAAAATAGAGATGATCGGCAGGATCTTCCAAATGCTCCTTTGTCCATTGGTACAATTTCTCTGCCTTCTCTAAATATGCTCGATTGTTGGTCGCCTCATACAGCTTTAACAGATAGACCACAGCCGGAGCATTCGAACAGGTATTCTTGGATTCTTTTTTCTGTTCGCACCAATAGATCCCGCCCCCTAGTTTATCATCCATCCCACTTTCCACAAAACGCCAGATCTCCTCCGATTTAGCTAGGAATTTCTTATCCTTGCTGTTCAGGTATAGATCGGCAAAGTCGATTCCCAACCAGACGTTATCATCATAGAATCGATCTGATAAGGGGGCATTTTTCACATAAGAGGCATAGCCATATGGTTCTCTTTTATCATAATAATGTTCCAATCCCGGCAGGACCTTGGTTTTGATCTCTTTAAGGATCTTTGGGTCTTTATGAAGCTCATAACGGGCCACTTGAGCAGAAAGGGAGCCTGAAAATGGCCATAGGTAGGAATAGGCATTTCCCTTTTTCCCTTCATCAGGCCCGGCCAGATAACTGGCTTTGTAGCTATCATCATATGGAAAATTCTCGCGAAGTAAATATTCCCCTTTAATACCATAATGCTTATAGATGGAGTCCAAGCTTATCGCTGCTTGCTCAGCAAAGGATGGTACTGCAGAGTTTGGCTGTGCAAGTACTTGGACAAGCTGCATTAAACAAATTACGGTTAGGATGAATGTTTTTTTCATGATCGCGTTCTTTTCTTCTTAAAGTTTATTTTGGGAAACCAGGTTTCCATAGGTTGATTGATGTCAGATGGCATCAGCGTGATTTACATTTCTTGGGGAACAATAGGATGGTATCCCCAAGATATGTCGGTATTTTCTTAAATATTGCCTTTTTTCAGCTCATTGACGGCATGGTCCACTGCCCGAGCAGAGAAAGCCATATAGGTCAATGAAGGGTTTTGCGTAGAGGTGGATGTCATACTAGCTCCATCCGTAACGAACACATTTGGACAGGCATGAACCTGATGCCAACTGTTCAAAACCGAGGTTTTGGGATCTTTACCCATGCGGGCTCCACCCATTTCATGGATATCCAAACCTGGAGCTTGTGAACTTTCATTTCTATGGATATTCTTGAACCCCGCGGCAATAAACATTTCCTCCATGGTGTCGAGATAATCCTTCTTCATCTTCGCATCGTTATCATCATAATCCACGGATATCTTGAGCAATGGCATTCCCCATTCATCTTTCTGCTTATCATCCAGTGCTACATAATTGCTTTCCTTAGGAATGGTTTCACCCATCATATGCGAACCCACGCCCCAAATTCCATATTTTGGAGTTAAGATCGACCCTTTCAGGTCTGCCCCCAATCCCGACTCGTCCGACCAAGAAGAACGGTATGCTCCAAATCCAGCCGCGTACCCTCTCAAGAATTCGGTCTCCTGTTTATGTAAATTTCTGAAACGCGGAATATAACCACCACCAGCAGGATTCCTGCCATCGGTCTTAAATTCCAGCATCCCTTCGTACTCCGCACCTATCCGTGCACTGTAATTATGGAAAGCCACATACTTTCCTAAGGTACCCGAATCATTGCCTAGGCCATTCTGGAACCTATTGGATTTAGAGTTCAACAGGATCAAGGTAGAATTTAGCGCCGCTGCATTCACGAAGATCACCTTAGCATAGAAATCTATTTCTTCCTTCGTTTCCTTATCGATGACCTTTACCCCTACCGCTTTTCCTTTAGTTTCATCGTATAAGATAGAGTGTACCACCGAATTCGGTCTCATGGTCAGGTTTCCTGTTTTCGCTGCCCAAGGCAGAGTGGACGCATTCGAGCTGAAGTATCCTCCAAATGGACAGCCACGTTGGCATAACGTACGGTTCTGACATTGTACCCTACCTTGATCCAAGTGGATCTGATTAGGTTTAGATAAATGGGCACATCGAGCTGAAATCACTTTTCTTCCCGGATATTTGCTCTCAACCTGTTGTTTGAAATATTTCTCAACCACATTCAAGGGGTAACCTGGCAGAAACTCACCATCCGGTAATTCCGGCAGACCGTCCTTATCACCGGCAATCCCCGCAAAACGTTCCACGTGGTCATACCAAGGTTTAATATCTTTATAACGGATAGGCCAATCTACGGCAAAGCCATCCCTTGCTGGACCTTCAAAATCAAAATCAGACCATCGCTGCGTCTGTCTGGCCCATAATAGGGATTTCCCCCCTACCTGATAGCCACGGATCCAGTCGAAAGGCTTTTCCTGAACATAAGGATGTTCCTTATCTTTCACGAAAAAATGGGCTGCATCCTCATGGAAGGCATAACAACGATTTACAATTGGGTTTTCCTGCTGTACGGCATAAGGCATTTCCCCTCTATGTTCAAATTCCCATGGATATAGATTGGTCGTCGGATAATCCTTTACATGCTGTACATCTCGGCCACGCTCCAGAACCAAGGTCTTGAGACCTTTTTCACAAAGTTCCTTGGCAGACCAGCCGCCGGAAATCCCAGAGCCGATGACGATGGCATCGTAACTACGATCTTTTTCTGAATCAATATTTAAGTTTGCCATGACCTATGCATCTATTTTTGCGGCTCCGTTGTATCTACCCGGAACCAATTCGTAAACTAATTTATTTTTCATCACGTATTCCGAGTTCTTATACCCTTGGATAGTCCTTCTTTTTAATATCTTGAAGAAAACATCATCTTCAGGAAGCGCCTTGAGATAAGCCTGCTGCTCTTCCAAGGTTTTACCTTTCAGTTTTGAGGCAGTTTTCAAGCCTTCGGTAAATTTATGCTGATCTTCGGGACTCGTGCAATCGTCCAGCATTTTCATCACGAAAAGATGGAGGTTTAGCTCTTTGGCACCAGGGCTATCGGTTTTGGGAATAATGGCTTCAACCAATTCAGCCAACAAGTGCTCATCATCAAGATTGAGCTTCACATTGTTTAACTGAATGGTAGGAGCTTTAGAACTAAAGTCGCAGGAAGTAGCAATCATGATACCACCTGCCACGATAAACATTTGTTTTAATGCGGTCCGTCTATCCATAAGATTCATAATCTAGAATCCTAAAATACGAATTATTGGATAGTTAGTTCTTTAATTTAGGGAAAGCAACGATTTTTTTACTTCTGCTAAATCGTTTAATAATTCGTCAGCATGTGTCAAACGAGATTTCTCAACCTCCTGTTTGGTCACCGCGATACAGTAAAGACCGGCGGTTTTAGCCGCTGTACAGCCCGTACTGGTATCTTCTACCACCACGATCTCCTCTTTAGGGATCGACAATTTATTGACTGCCAATAAATATGGTTCAGGGTTGGGTTTTGGATTCTCCACTTGTTCCCTTGTCACAAAGAATTCAAAGTACTTCAGTAAATTATGTTCTCCAAGCACGGTATCGACAGTCGTTTGATAACTGGAAGTTACCAGACCTATGGTCTTTCCGGCATCCTTTACAGCATCTAATAATTCCTTGGCATGGGGCATCAGGCGAATGTTCTTCATATTAGCCTTTGCATACCGTGAACGCGTCGCAAACCACATGTCTTCTTCATCAACTTGCAGCTTATATTCCTCGTTCAACATCTTTACGTTATGACTCAAGGTGTGCCCAGCAAAATTGGAAATCCATTCATCAAAATCAATCTTCAACCCATAATCATTCTCCAAAATTGGAGCCCAATTGCTGAAATAGAAATATTCCGAATCAATCAACGTCCCATCTAAATCAAAAAGTACTGCATTTATATTATTCATGCTGCAAATTTAACCATATTAATATTAAGCCCATGTTAAATAACTAACCCTTAACATAGGCCTTCATCTTTATTTAACAGGGTTCTATGAATAAGGTTCTGTGTTTTTTTAATGAAGGGAACTAGGAATCAGTTTACCCATATTCGAGACATATTGCGAAAATTCCGAATGTGTCTCGAATCAGGTCAAAAGTTCATGAGAAAACACTGGCTTAACAGAAATGTAAATTAGCATTCATGCCTTCCATTGAACTGTAAATTCATTGTTGTTAATGAAGGCTTGATTTGCGATAGCTAGAGGCTTTTATTAAGTTTGCTTAGCCCGCTTTAAAGATATGCGGAAGGTATAAAAACAAAATACTTTATGAAAATAATTGCAGTAGGCAGAAACTATATAGACCACGCCAAAGAATTAAACAATCCTGTCCCAGAAAAGCCAGTTATCTTTCTAAAACCTGATACTGCAGTTTTGAAAGACAATAAGGACTTCTACTACCCCGAATTCAGCAAAGATGTGCACTATGAAGTGGAACTGGTGCTACGGGTATGTAATGAGGGCAAACATGTTTCCAAAAAGTTCGCCCATAAATATTATGATGCGATAGGCTTGGGCATTGATTTTACGGCAAGGGATCTTCAATCAGAACTGAAGGCAAAGGGTTTACCTTGGGAGTTGGCAAAAGCATTTGACCATTCGGCTGTAGTCGGAGAATTGATTGCGAAAGAGCAGTTCAATAACCTAGAAAACCTGAACTTTTCACTTCAGAAAAACGGAGAAATGGTTCAGGAAGGCAATAGCAAGGACATGATTTTTGATTTCGATAGCTTGATCACTTTTGTTTCCCAATACATTACCTTAAGAAAAGGGGATTTGATCTATACGGGTACCCCTGCAGGGGTCGGACCGGTACAAATTGGGGATAAATTGGAAGGATTTTTGGAGGAGAAAAGCATGTTTACATGCCAAATAAAATAAGATGAAGAAAATAACGCTATCCTTATTCGTAGCACTCAGTCTGGCGGGAAGTCTATCCGCTCAAAATAAAGATATTATCAAATCACGGAATTATCCACAGGGCTATTTCCGGAATCCATTGAATATTGCACCAGATGCTTCTGGAACTTTTGGGGAACTCCGTTCGACCCACTTCCATGCGGGTGACGATTACCGTACCCAGCAAAGAATCGGACTGCCATTACATGCCGCTGCCGAAGGTTATGTTTCCCGTGTAAGGGTACAGATCGGTGGTGGTGGAAACTCGGTTTATATAGACCATCCCAATGGTTATACCACGGTTTATCTGCATATGGACAGCTTTAATGATGCCCTGACGAAAATCATCCGTGCCGAGCAGTACAAGCAGCAACGTTTTGATGTGGACATGGAATTAAAACCCGGTCAGGTCAAATTGAGCAAAGGGCAATTTATTGGGAATGCAGGGAATACGGGCGGTTCAGCAGGACCGCATCTCCATCTCGAGATCAGAGATACTAAGTCCCAGCATCCTTTGAACCCGCAGCTTTTTGGTCTGCATTTCACCGATAAGTTTGCCCCAACCATTAACGGCATTATGGTCTATGACCTTATTGATCCACTGTTTAACGAAAATACTGGCCGAAGGTATCAGCAATTAAAGGCACTGGGCTCAGGACGCTATGCGCTGGCTTCTGGAGCACCGATTTCAGTAAACGGCAAATTTGGACTTGGGATAAATACGATTGACAGGCATCGTGCTGGAGGTTTCCAAAACGGGGTGTATTCCATCGAACTGTTCCTTGATGGGAAAGCGGTCTCCACCGTGCTGTTCGAGGAACTCGATTTCAATACATCCAGTGCCATCCATTCTTACCTAGATTTTCCGCATTTTAAGAAAACGAAGGCTAAGGTTCAGAAGAGTTTTAAAGACCCAGGCAATCCTATACAGATCTTTAAGTTCCTGGACAAGGATGGTACGATTGAACTGAAAGATGATGCGGTTCATGATGTGAAATATGTAGTCAAGGACGTTCATGGCAATTGTAGCGAGCTGGATTTTAAAGTCAAGAACAATGCAAGCTATACTGCTAAGCGAAACCCTGCAAAAGGAGAACTGTTTACCTACAGCAAAGACAACAAATTTGAAGCAGACCAAGTGAAATTGGATATTCCGAAAGGAGCTCTATATACTGATTTGGATTTTGTGTATTCCACGAGTGCTCCAAGACCCAACAGTTATTCGGCGGTACATCATGTGCAGAACAACCTAACTCCTTTATTTTCTACATACAAGTTGAGTGTAAAACCAACCAGCCTTCCAAAACACCTGGAGAGCAAAGCCTTATTGGCATCTGTAGAAGGAGGTTCAGTAGGTGGGAAATTTGAAAATGGTTGGGTAACGGTTAACACCAAGATATTTGGCTCATTTTATGTGACGGTAGATACGATTGCACCGACCATTGTTCCACGCAATTTCAGTAATGGCAAGAACGTTAGTGCCCAATCAAAAATTGACTTCACCATTGCCGATAATTACTCGGGGATACAATCATTCAATGCATATATTGATGACAAATGGGTGCTTATGGAGTATGATTCCAAGAACAGGCATGTATGGCATCGACTTGACCCCTCTTTGAGCAAGGGACAACATAAATTCAAATTCGTAGTGAAGGACTGGAAGGATAACGAGAAGGTCTACGAAGCTACATTTACTAGATAGAAAGGACAATTATGGCAGAGTTGAAAGTTGGAGATAAAGCTCCACAGTTTACATCAAAGAACCAGAATGGGGAGGAGATTAAGCTATCGGATTTCAAAGAAAAAAAGGTAATCTTATATTTCTATCCCAAAGATAATACACCAGGTTGTACCACAGAGGCCTGTAATTTCAGGGATAACTACCAGAGTTTGGTGAAAGATGGTTTTGAGGTAATTGGCGTAAGTATTGATAGCGAGCAATCGCATCAGAAGTTCATTTCGAAATTCGAACTCCCATTTAATCTGCTGTCCGATGAGGACAAAAAGATCGTTGAAGATTATGGTGTTTGGGTGGAGAAGAACATGTACGGCAAGAAATACATGGGAACCGCCAGAACCACTTTTATCATTGACGAGAAAGGTATTATTCAGCATATTATCAAAAAAGTTGACAATAAAAATGCGAGTCAACAAATAAGAGATTTATTGGTACAATAAATCAAACGAATACATTATATTTGCCCCTTATGAGCAAGCAAACAGACGATTTTTTCAAGAATATCATTTCGCATGCGAAGGAATATGGATTTGTTTTTCCTTCGAGTGAGATCTATGACGGTCTAAGTGCCGTATATGATTATGGTCAATTGGGTTCTGAACTAAAGAACAACCTTAAGACTTATTGGTGGAAATCCATGGTTCAATTGAACGAGAACATTGTGGGCATTGATGCTGCAATTTTCATGCATCCAACGACCTGGAAAGCATCCGGACACGTAGATGGGTTCAATGACCCGATGATTGACAATAAGGATTCGAAAAAGCGTTACCGTGCAGATCAATTGATCGAAGATAAGATCGATCGTTATGAAAAGGACGGCAAGAATGAAAAAGCTGCCCAACTACAGAAAGATTTAGATGATGCGTTGAATGCGGACGACTTGGTTCGTTTGAAAACCATCATTGAAGAGCACAATATTGTTTGTCCTATCTCTGGAACGAAAAATTGGACGGATGTACGTCAGTTCAACTTAATGTTTGCCACGCAGATGGGTGCTATGGCTGATGGTGCGGAACAGGTTTATCTTCGCCCTGAAACAGCACAAGGTATTTTTGTGAACTTCCTGAATGTTCAAAAAACAGGTAGGATGAAAATTCCTTTTGGTATTGCCCAAATTGGTAAAGCATTCCGTAATGAGGTAATTGCCCGTCAATTCATCATGCGCATGCGTGAATTTGAACAGATGGAAATGCAATTCTTTGTACGCCCTGGCACAGATTCAGAATGGTATGCAAAGTGGAAAGAGAACCGTTTAAAATGGCATTTGGCACTCGGAGCTGATGAAACAAAATATCGCTACCATGATCACGTGAAATTAGCGCATTATGCTAAAGCGGCAGTAGATATTGAATACCAATTTCCTTTTGGGTTTAAAGAGGTAGAAGGTATCCACTCCAGGTCTGATTTCGACCTAAAACAACATCAAGAGTTTTCAGGTAAGAAGATGCAATATTTTGATCCTGAAATCAACCAAAGTTATATTCCATTCGTAATTGAGACCTCAATCGGTTTGGACCGTTTATTCCTGACAGTATTGGCAAATAGCCTGGTTCAGGAAGACCTTTCCACGGAAGACAAACAAGATTCACGTGTGGTATTGAAATTCCACCCTGCAATCGCTCCAGTTAAAGCAGCTATCCTTCCTTTGACCAAGAAAGATGGATTGCCAGAAAAGGCCAGGGAGATTATGTCTAAGTTGAAATTGGACTATAACATCCAGTATGACGAAAAAGATTCCATTGGAAAACGTTATCGCCGTCAGGATGCCATCGGTACACCATTCTGTATTACGGTTGATCACCAGACTTTGGAAGACAATATGGTTACGATCCGTCATCGCGACAGCATGCAACAAGAGCGTGTAAACATTGATGAACTAGAGAACATCATTGGCAACCTTGTGAGCATGAGCAACCTTTTGAAAAAATTGATCTAAGCATCAAAAGAAATAATAAAAATTAAACCTGCTTCGGAAATGAAGCAGGTTTTTTTTATATAGAGGGGTGGTTAGTTCAAAACATTCAAGAGGAGGTTACCCTTGTTTGATCAATAGTATAGTTTTTTCGTTCCAGATACTTCCAAACCGAACAGCCATTTACACGATGGAATACCCTATGAAATTCATAATCGCTTTTAAAGCCCGATTCAAACAGTAATTTATTGATCACCGCCGTATCTTGATCTGCATGCCCTAATTTATCCATAAAATAGGAAATGCGTTTAGAATTGAGATAATAATCAAAATTACCCCGCAAATAAACTTTAGTGATTTCCTTTAATTCACGGTCAGACAATGGCAAAAACTTTGCGATGTCGCCTAGTTTAAATTCAGGATTCATAAAGAGCTTTTCCTGGTCCATTAATTGGTCAATGGCTGTCACATAAAAGATCAGGTCTACGTCCTTCTTAAATGAGTCTTCCAACCTTGGATTTTTTTGCAATCCGTAAAACCGAAACATGTAGGCGAAAAATATTTGCACCGTTTTAAAATACCGATAATAGAGGATAGAAAAGAGAACCAAAAAAGTATAGAGACCATCTGGGAACTTGAGGAACAAACCGTTTTCAAAAATAATCCCATTGAAAATAATGACTGTAAGGACAAGCAGCTTTGACAGTATGAGAGAACAAGCTAATTGTCCATCAATGGAACAAGATAGCTTAGCCAAGTTCTTTCTAAATGGCCAAAGTATATAGATGTCATACACTAGCGTAACGGCGAACAAAATTGTCCTTGACCGTTGATTAAAAAAATCCAGGTAATCGTAGATCATCCCTTCTTTTATCTGTTCTGAAAAGATATTGTAGAGGAAAAAGAAGACATAAAAAAGTAAAAAAGGGAAAAACGCCAATAGCATGAGGTATCCCGAGGTCCTGATTTCTAAGACGATATTGCGGAGATATAACGAAGATAGGGAAACCAAACATAGGCTACTGGTTGCAGTAAAAAGTAGGTCAATATGAGGATCAATCATGGATACCAAATATTTAACTAATAGAACAACAATGGAAGAAAACATTAGGATTCGAATAATCTCCCCTCTTTCATCCCTAATAGTCTTTACCTTAAGATAGAGGATTATGATTAGTACCTGAATAATAGTTAGCGCTAGCAAATAAGCCATATAACAATAATAACACACTATTATTAACAAATTAAAAAGGTCTCGTTAAGTTTAATTTTTTAATCAGTACGATGATTTCGAAATTTTATTTAAAAACAACCACTTTGTTCGCGTCCCAAGTTTCATCGATGATCACTTCAAAAAAGCCTGTAGAGAAACCTGATGGGTACAAAGGCCCTTTGAAAATCAACTTCACATTGTTTTTGATATTTGATTTCAGCCTAAATTTTCGGATGACTTTACTTTTGTCCCAGACCTCAATTTCATATTGAACGGGAAGCTCCTTATCAGATAGTCCTAAAAAATGACTAAATGAAATTTCTCTATTCAGATTAAAATCTTGCTCAAATTCCATTGGTTTTGTAGGTTCTTCCAGAATTTTGGTATCTACTTTTATATTAAATGGTTTCCAAAAATAAGGAGCAGTAATTGGTCTGACGGTGACTTTTTTAATTTCCTTTAGGTCTCGAATATCGGAAAAGTTCAAGGTTACCAAACTATAAAGGCGCTTAAGCTTGACCTGTTTTTCTACATTTTCCTTTAAGTCGAAGGAATCGATTGCGGCGAATGAACGGGCAAATTTATCATCGAAGGAATGGCCTATAAAAATCTGGTCCTTATTTTTGATATCAGCAGGCATCAGTAATTTTTTTGGTGAATCATGGAATAAGATAAGGTTATAATAGCTTCCATAAGGAAGTTCCACTAATTGTTCCTTATTATTCTGGGACAGGTCAAAACTTCCATTTTTCACAAGTTCACCTGTTTTCTTTTTAAAGATAAAATAGGGCAAGTCTGACAAATTAGGTTTACTGCGTTCCTTTGCCCTACCATAAAACTTAATATTATCTATATAATGTGCATGTTTAACTAGTTCCTCAACATAAGGGGTATGGTTTACAGGGTCTTTCATCAAGATTTTAATGGTGGCTTTATCATTTCCTTTTAATTCTTTCGGAATTTGAATGTTATAGGTTTGCAATTGTTTTGAGGCATTAGAATGAGGAACAATGTCAATTAGTCTACTTGAACCTACAATAGAATCATCCTTTTGATCCAAAAATTGTATGTAGAAGTATTTTTGATTTTCATCTGTGGATAACAAATCAAATTCAATTCTATCGAGTTCATGGATTTTCGTCAGATTTATTTTGATTTCAATCCACGCTAATGCTTTCAGAGTAAAGACATAATTATCTTTATCCGCAGGCTTTGAAGGGTTATTTACAAAATGCTTAGTACTATCTAAACTTGTGAAAACGTACATTTTAAATACCTTATCATATTCATAGGTTGGTTCTAGAGATTTTTTATTCATATCGAAGTTACCCAATAGTTCAAATTGATCAGGATGAAGATTTAATAGGGTATCATTTTGAGCAGATTTGGTTGAGGGAGCGGAATGGTAGGATTGGATCTCAGACTGGAAATTTGAAAAATTGAAAGAAACTTGATGTAGGCCATTGTCAGGCTGTGGGGCTTCGTGATCTTTCCTTTTACAGGAGAAACAAAGCAATGTTGGGATTAGGAAGGCTAAAAGAAAACGGAGGGACCGGCAAAATAAATTCATAGTAATTAAAATTTAAAGTAAACTAAAATATTTTATGTTTAAATTAAATGATAGAGTTTAACAGAAAAGAAAAAAGAGATAATCAAAATATTAATTATCTCTTTAATCCTCTGTAAGATAGAATGATATCTAAACTTTACATCAAAAAAACTTAATTAAATGCTTTAAGAAACGCTGTAGCTTATTTTTTCTCCATTTTTGATAACAGGTACTTTTTCACCTTTTTTACCTTTAATTTGAAGATTTGTAACTTTTCCGTCTTTCCATTCAAAATCAACCGTGTAATTCCCTCTGGCTTTTAAACCAGAAACTTTACCATCTTTCCATGCTGATGGTAAAGCAGGCAATAAATGGATATAACCATCATGGCTTTGAATCAGCATTTCAGCGATACCTGCTGAACCGCCAAAGTTTCCATCAATTTGGAAGGGAGGATGGGCACAAAAGAGATTAGGATAGGTGCCTGCTCCAGCGCCTTCATAAGTCGTTCCACTACCATATGCTGGTTGCAACAACTGTCTCAAGATTTCTAGGGAATGGTCACCATCATGCAATCTCGCCCAGAACAAGATTTTCCAAGCTCTGGACCAACCCGTTCCTTCATCTCCACGAACGGCCAAAGTTTTCTTAGCGGCCTCTGCCCATTCCGGACTGCTCACAGGCGATATGAAATTTGCTGGATATAATCCATATAGGTGAGAAACATGTCGATGCTTAGGTTCAACTTCTTCATAATCTTCCAGCCATTCCATTACACGACCTGATTTGCTTACTACCACTGCCGGAGGTAACTGTTTTATGTCGGTCTGCAACTGCTTCGCGAAATCATCATTTAAGCCAAGGATCTCATTACTTTTTATGACCGATTCATATAATTCGCGGACGATTTGGTTATCGATAGTAGGTCCCATGACCACAGCAGCACGCTTTCCATTGGCCAATTTGAAACCATTTTCTGGAGAAACCGAAGGAGAGGTGACTAACCATCCCGTCTTAGGGTCTTTTACCATGGTGGCTTTATAAAAAACAGCAGCTTCTTTTAAAACCGGATATATTTCCTTGAGGTATGCTTCGTCCTTAGTGAATTGGTAGTGCTCCCAAAGGTGATTGCACAACCATCCGGAAGCCGTACTGGATCCCCAAGAAGCGTGTTCACCCGGGGCAGTGTAACCCCATGGGTTCGTCATCATATAGACAACCCATCCAGGTGCATTATAATAAGCCTTTGCTGTTTTTGTCCCTTCTTTCGCAATATTTTTGATCATCTCGATAAAAGGTTTATGGTATTCAGAAAGATTGCTCACTTCTACTCCCCAATGGTTCATCTGAGCGTTGATGTTCAAATGGTAATCTCCGTTCCAAGGGGTCTGGATCTGATGGGCCCAAAGACCTTGAAGGTTAGGTGGCAATGCTTTCGGGGTATGGGGCGATGCGCTTGCTAAGGTTAAATATCTTCCGAACTGATAATATAAAGACGCCAGTCCATTATCTTGGCTTGGATCTTTAAAGAAAGCCTGTAAACGGTCTTTTGTCGGAACATCTGCCTTTGGGGATACATCTGCAAGCTGTAGGGAAACGCGATCGAACAGAGGCTTATATTTTGCAGCATGTGCTTTCCACAGTTTAGCATAATTGCTTTTCTCCACCTTCAACATTTCCTTTGACACATAATCCTTAGGATCATGTCCATAATAACTGGTAGAGCCTGTGAACAACACTAGGGCCTCATCTGCACCCTTGATAATGATCTGATTGTCGTGGTTCTGAAGAGTTCCTCCTTTTGTCAGGACCTTGAACTTGGTGGCAAACTGTATTCCACGGCCTCCCTTTCCATCCGGAAGGCTGCCTGTTACCGTAATTTCATTTCCGTTTATCTTGTAGTCTTCCACATTTTGATCTCTATAGAAATGCATGGCAAATGCTATAGATTTCTTTTTATCTGCAGACAAACGGACAACGCCTACATTCTTGTCAAAAGATGTAAAGTATTCCCTTAGGTAATGAGTGCCATTATTGCTAAAACTGGTAACCGCTTTTGCATCGGCGATATCCAGCCAGCGTTTGTAATCGGTAGTTTCCCCCTGATGAAAGAATAGAAAATTCATGAAACCAAGATTCTGGAATGCGCCATAAGGGGCATCAGCTCCGTTACCTTGTCCTGAACCGGCTCCAACACATACAAAATTCCTATTGACCAATGCTTCTGCTAGGTCATTCTTACCTTCAAACAGCAGTTTCTGGATTTCACCAACAGAATTCATTGCCTTATAGTTGTTGGCATCTTGGGGAGATCCGGACCACATGGATATTTCATTCAATACAATGGATTCATCATTGACCTTGCCATCCGGCATCATTCCAATCAATCCGTTGCCCAATGGCAGGGTCTCTTCCCAAACTTTTGCGGGTTCCTTATACCATAATTTAGAATCCTGCGCACTTAGAAGTCCCGTCCATAGGCACAAACTCATCAACACTACTCTCTTCATTTCTTATTTTAAATAGATATCAAACTCTGCTACTGAAAATTCTTTTCCCTCACTTAAGATCTCTTTCGGGATAAATCGTATATAATGTGCTTCATGGGCGGTATCAAAATTGATATTCTGTTCCGTTGCATTTGCTCGAATATTGGAAAACTCCCCTATTGCTGCCGTCTTCCATTCTTTTCCATCAATACTGGTCTGTACTTCATATTTGGAAGGAATTCCATTGATCTTGCGATCCTGTCTCGGCATATAGCTCATTCCGACAACCTCTTCTGTTTTTGGCAGACGGATTTCAACGAATTTTTGATTGCTCAAGATAGTTTCCCAAACCGTCTTGTCATTGTTGTCTGAGGCCAGTTTTACATTTTTATCCGCAGAAATGATCGTGATCTGATCCTTGGCGATTTTTTTACGGTCGGCATGATCAAATTTAAAATCAGACTTCGCTTCCTTGAACAATGCAAAGTCGCTCAAGGTAGGTGCAACAGGTGCATACAGTTTCAGTCTCAATTTGCTAGCACGGATGGGTTGGTCCAATTTGATCAATCTGGTTGATCCGATACTGGTCGCTGAAGCCAATGGCTTCCAGTTATCTTCCGACCAAACCTCTACCTGAACACTATCCAAACGCTGTCCCAGTTTGATATTTTCGCGCAATCTAATGAGGTCAAACTCTTGATCATGGGCCAGATTGATTTCTATCGTTGGGTTCAGTACATTATCATCCGAGGCATAATAAGAATACCTATCGTTGTCAAATAGATTTTTCTCGGAGAACTTTGCATGGTTTTCTCTTATATTGCTTGCTTTTGCCGTAGCTCCAGCGGCTAAATTATCAGCGAAGGTTGCTTTTAATTTTTCTCCAAAAGCAGCCAGTGATTTCACATCATTATCATGTAGGAGACCATTTGGCATTGGCGCCAATCCAAGGTTCATGTTGCCACCACGTCCCACTGATTTCAAATATATTTCAAACAGTTGATTTGGTGTTTTCACCTTTTCGTTTTGGTCCTCATGATAGAACCAACCTGGTCTTTGGGGAACATCACATTCTGCGGGAATCCAGAATTCACCATTACGGTCACCGGATGGCAAATTGGAATCATCGACTTCACCAGGAACGGCTGGTTTACCTGGGGTTTTGCTCTTCGGAGTCAGGGTTGCCCAACTGGTTTCTGCAGCAAATCCTTTTTCATTTCCTACCCATCTCATATCTGGGCCAACATCTGAGAATATCATGGCCATTGGCTGAAGTTTTCTCACAATTGGCCAAGTCTTTTCATGCCATTCATAGTAGGTGGTACGGTCAATAGTCCGTTTTTCATTTTTTCCACCATAATAGCCATCACCCCCGTTTGCACCATCATGCCAAGAAGTGAACAATGGGCCGTAGTTGGTCATCAATTCTGTAAGCTGCTCACGATAAGCATCTGCATAGGCTTTGGTGCCATATCGCGTATCATTTCTATCCCAAGCCGAAAGGTAAACACCGAATTCAAGGGCATTGTCATGCGAGGCTTGCATAAATTCTTTGACCATATCTCCTTTTCCATCACGCCAAGGTGAACTGGCTACACTGTATTGGGTCGTTTTAGTAGGCCATAGACAAAAGCCGTCATGGTGTTTTGCTACCGATATCAAGCCTTTGAAGCCTCCTGCCGCTGCAGCTTTGGCAATTTGGTTGGCATCGAACTTTGTCGGGTTGAATATTTTAGGGTCGGCATCACCGAAGCCCCATTCTTTATTTTGGAAAGTTGTCGGAGTAAAGTGAATCAAGGTGTACAATTCCATTTCATGCCATTTCAATTGCCTTTCACTAGGCAGTACACCGTAGGGTTTAGGCTCGGTTTGTCCAAAGGAAAGCAAAGGGCATAGTAACACCAAAGAAAGTAGGTTAGATCTTTTCATAAACGCGCTTAAAATAAACCCTCAAGATACAGAAAACTGCATAGATTCATGGGTAAAATTCGTTTTTTGATGTAATTTCTTTAAAACAATAAGGATTTTTCATTAAACAATCGATTTCGTTGATAAACCAACAGAAGCGAATTGTAATCATAATTAATTCATCAAAATATATTTAGAAGGTAGAAATTGAAAAACTTTGGTTCAAAAATCGGCCTACACAAAGGTTTGCATAAAAATATTTTCAATTCAGGCTTAAAATTATCTTATTGACTTAGTGCTTTTTATTGAAAAGTGAATAAATTTGTTAATCATGAATAACGAACAATCCAAAATCATCCGCGAGCAAGCCAAACGTTCTTCATTGAGGGAGCATTCGGTACCATTATACTTAACCTCAAGTTTTATTTTTGACAGTGCTGAGCAAGGCCGTGCGGTCTTTGCTGACGAAGAAGAGGCCATGGTCTACTCTCGATATGCTAATCCTAACACCACTGAGTTTATCAACAAAGTCTGTTTAATGGAAGAGGCTGAAGCTGGATTAGCTTTCGCATCTGGAATGGGTGCAATCTTTGCCACTTTTGCAGCTTTCATCGCACAGGGAGATCATATCGTATCTTCTCGAGCAATATTTGGTTCAACCCATCAGCTGTTTACACAGCTGTTTCCACGTTGGGGAGTAACAACGACCTATGTGGATGCCATTAACCCGGAAGAATGGGAAAAAGCCATACAGCCCAATACAAAATTTATCTTCTTGGAATCTCCCTCTAACCCTGGTCTTGAACTTGTGGACCTGGAATGGCTAGGAGGTCTAAAGAAAAAATATCCACATATCATTTTTGCAATTGATAATTGTTTTGCGACACCTTATCTTCAGAAACCCCTTCCCTATGGTTTCGACCTTTCCATACATTCGGCCACGAAATACATGGACGGACAAGGCCGGGTACTTGGCGGTGTTGTAGTTGGTAAGCAGGAATTAATGGACAAGATGATGTTCTTGATCCGTCATACTGGTCCAGCAATGTCTGCATTTAATGCATGGATTCTTTCAAAAAGCATTGAGACTTTGGGATTACGTATGGACAGGCATTGTTCAAACGCCCTTGCTCTTGCCGAAGAACTGGAGAAAAATGAGGAGGTTTTGGATGTGAAATATCCTTTCTTGCCATCGCACCCTCAATATGAACTTGCAAAAAAACAAATGAAAGCGGGTGGAGGGATTGTGACCATTGAAGTGAAAGGTGGTAAGGAGCGTGCATTTAATTTCTTGGATGCATTAAATATGATCCTTTATACATCCAATTTAGGTGATTCCAGAAGTATAGCGACTCACCCTGCCTCTACTACCCACTCCAAGTTATCTGAGGAAGAAAGGGAAAAATTAGGGATCAAACCGGGAACCGTAAGACTTTCCATTGGAATCGAAGATAAACAGGACATCATCGATGATATCCTTCAAGCCTTAGAGGCTTCGAAATAGACAAAAAAAACGGGAATTAAAGCCCGTTTTTTTGTCTAGTATTGAGAAGTGAGATTTGAGTATTGAGAGAGAAACCGTGTTAAATTTGGTCTTCAGCAGAGATAAAATTTCTCAAATCTCAAATCTCATATCTAACATCTTAAACCGCCGCTAATGCTGCTTCGTAGTTTGGCTCTTCTGTTGTTTCTGCGACCTGTTCAGTGTATTTCACTTTTCCGTCTTCATCTACAACGACTACCGAACGGCTTAAAAGACCTTGAAGAGGTCCATCCGTAAATTTCACATGATACGCATTATTGAAGTTATCGTCTTTAAAATCGGATAAGGTCACTACATTTTCCAATCCTTCAGCTGCGCAGAAGCGACTCTGAGCAAAAGGAAGGTCTTTGGATATACAAAGGACAACGGTATTATCTAAGCCAGAAGCTTTTTCGTTGAATTGACGTACTGACATGGCACAGGTCCCTGTGTCAATACTTGGGAATATATTAAGGATTACTTTCTTTCCTGCAAAGTCTTTCAATGATTTTTGTGATAAATCACCAGCTGTAAGTGTGAAGTCAGGAGCAACCTCACCTACTTTAGGTAGGTCTCCACCGGTATGCACTGCATTACCTTTAAATGATACTTGAGCCATAAATATTTTTTTTATCTGTTTATATTGAAAACCAATATACCTTAATTATGTTTTGATTAAAAACGATATGCACTCTTTTATCGAATCTTGACAATTAGTTTATAAATATTTATCAATTAATTTATAATAATTAATAGAATTTTACTATGTTAGCATATCAAATTAAATTTGAAAAACGCTAATCAATAATTACTATGAAACGATTATTACTCAGTTTGTTATTAGCTTCCCCTACGCTTTTGTTTGCACAGGGCTCCCAAGTTAATACCCAGAGTCAAAAGGCAGTGGGTATGGCTGGTGCAGGATCTGCACTTTTTATCGATGAAACATCCATCGTATACAACCCTGGAGCACTGGTGAAAATGGAGAATAATGGGGTACAAATAGGTGGTAGCGCCATCATGTACAGGTCTGCTTTCCAAGAAGCTGGTAGCCCAGATGTACACCATACGAAATTCCAAATATCCCCTCCCTTTGGTGCTTATGCCACTTTTGGTCCTAAAGGATCTTGGTGGAAAGCGGGCATCGGTGTTTATACTCCCTTTGGTGGTGGAGTTGACTGGGGAACGGAATGGCCAGGTAGATTTTCATTGACGCATCTATCCATGCGTGCAATCTATATCCAACCAACAATTAGTTTTAAACTGACCGATCAGTTCTCTATCGGTGGTGGATTTGTTTACAACATCGGTTTGGTGGATTTAGGAAGGGCTCTTCCTGTTTTCTACCCTGACGGAAGAACAGGTCAGGCTACCCTGAAAGGAACAGGAACGGGTATGGGCTATAATTTAGGTGTTCACTATACGCTTGATGAAACCTTTGCTCTATCCCTAAACTACCGTTCAAAAGTTGTTACAAAACTGAAAGGTGGAGATGCCTCATTTGAAGTGCCAAATGCTTTGGCGGCCAACTTCCCGAATGGCAAATTCGACGCTGAATTACCTCTTCCAGGTTCATTCAATATCGGTATGACTTTCCCATTATCGGATAAAGTGGATGCAGCGATCGATGGATCCATTATCAATTATGACATCTATAAAGAATTGGTATTTGATTATGAAAACAATACCCCAGTATTGCAAGATACCCGTTCAGAGAAAAAATATCAAAATGCCTTTTCAGGAAAAGCTGGTCTGAACTATGAGGTGAATGACAAACTCGATCTACGCCTTGGAGCTGGATATGTCTACACTCCTGTTCAAGCAAAATATGTTTATCCAGAAACACCGGATAACAACCGTGTAATGGCGGCAGGAGGTGTAACCTATAAGTTTTCACCAAACTGGCAGATGTCAGCAGCCTATGTTTTCCAAAAGATCTTGAAGAGAACAACCACGAATGCTGAAACGCAATTGAGAGGAACGTATGAAACCAATATTCATGCTCCAGGTATTTCTGTTTCTTATTACTGGTAGGCCTTAAATTATGAAAACAATGAAAAAGAACTTTAAACTCTATATCGGACTTGCAATTTTAGGATTTGCGAGTTCATGTGCCCCGTCCTTGGATGAACTGGAAGCCAGCAAAGGAACAGCTGATTTCTCGAAATTCATCGCCGTGGGTAACTCTTTGACTTCTGGTTATGCAGACAATGGCCTTTATCTTGAAGGACAAAAAGTGGCATTCCCTAATTTGATGGCTGAGCAGTTTAAAACTGTAGGTGGTGGTGAATTTACTTCCCCATTCTTCAGTCAGGAACAAGCAAATGGTTCAGGTTATATCCAATTGAAGTCTTTGGTTGATGGCAATCCAGTGATGGAGCCTGTGACAACCAATTTGGCAATCCGTGGAAAAAGCCCTAATGGTGGTCCATTATACACAAAACATACAGAGCCTATTCAAAACTTAGGCGTACCAGGCATGCGTTTGGATATGTCCATGGCCCCTGGAATTGGTACTGTTATGGGAAATCCTTATTTCGAAAGGTTATTACCTGATGGCACCCCTCAAACATTGAAATATGTGGAATACGCGGCTTCTCATGAACATACGTTCTTCTCCTTCTGGTTAGGAAATAATGATGTATTAGGCTATGCAACCAATGGTGCAGCTGCATCAACGGATCCAACCAAGAAATTGTTGGATTTGGCAACTTTTGATTTTGCCTACAATACTTTTGTCAATGCACTGACTCAAAATGGCTCAAAAGGCGTTGTGGCGACCATCCCTGACGTTACGACCATTCCTTTCTTGAACACCGTAACTACCGCTCGCTTAAATGCCGCAGTAGAAGCTGCTTCTCAAGGTAAAGCTAAGAATGTATTTATCGCAACTAAAACAGGACCTAGAATGGCAACTGATGCCGATCTATTTGTGCTGACTTTCCCTACTACGCTATTGGGCAAGCCAAATGAGCAACAGATTCCTTACGGTATGCATCCATTGAACCCTATTGAGGATCAATATGTATTGGATAAAGCTGAGGTAACTGAGGTTTCAGGGCGTGTAAAAGCCTTTAATGATAAGATTAAAGCGATCGCTGAATCGAAACAACTTGCTCTTGCTGATGTTCATGCTTTCCTAAACAAGGTGAAAGCAGGATACAACTACAATGGTGTTCACATTTCAGCAGCATTTATTACTGGAAATGCTTTCTCTTTGGATGGTGTTCACCTTACTCCAATGGGTAATGCTATCGTAGCAAACTTATTTATCGACGCCATCAACGCTAAGTACAATTCTAAAGTACCTAAGGTTGATATCAGTCTATATCGAGGTGTAAAATACCCGAACTAATAAAACAAGAAACCCCCAAATCTTTGGGGGTTTCTTGTTTTTTATCCGATCCATAAAGGCATTCAATCCTCTCGAATGTCTATAATATGTAGTCTTTGCGTGTTCCCTTTTCGTCTTGAATGTATTTTGACTACCTTTAAAGCTATAAATCAAAAAACATGAAAGTACATATTAAAAGACAGAATCAAGCGGTACACTTCGAGGCATCCAGCGAACTTTCACCCATAACAGTTCATGTAGACGGGCCAGAATCAATTGGAGGCGAAGGCAAGGGCGTTAGACCGATGGAATTGGTATTGATGGCTTTAGGTTCGTGCAGTGCGTTTGATTTAACGACCATCTTGCAGAAACAGCGTCAAGATATACAGGATATACAAGTGGATGTGGAAGGTGAGCGTAGAGATGAAATCCCTAATATCTTCACTAAAATCCATATTTCCTTCAAATTGAAAGGAGAGATCGATGAAGCTAAGGCCCAAAAGGCAGCCGAACTGGCCGTAAAGAAATACTGCTCGGTACATGACATGCTAGCGAACGGTGGTATTGAAATCACCTATAGCATTCAGATCAACTAATCCTGATTACTTAAGCACCAATTTAGAAGGGAATACCACATCCTGTGGTTTGTTGGTATATTCTTTCTTATCTATACAATCGAACAATATCTCGGAAGCTTTTTGAGCTTGTTTTTCAGGGTATTGTTCGATACTTCCCATTGGCGGATTATCCATATATTTCCATAAAGGATAGTTTGCATAGCTAATGAAAAACATATCTTGATTGAGGACTATGCCTCTTTGTTTGGCATAGCGGATAAGGTCCAAAGTCACGAAGTCATTAAAGGAAACAACGGCCGATGGTCGATCAGCTAGGGAGCATATTTTATCCATTGCATCTTCATTTCCCTGTTCCGTAAGATCAGTATTGACAACAAAGCTTGATTCTGCACCGATACCCTTCTTTTCCAAGGCATTTTGAAAAGCTTCTGCCCTTTCCTTTGATGCTAACAATGATTCAGGGCCATTGATCAGGGCAATTTTTCGGTGCCCGCGGTCTACGAATGCTTCGATGGCTTCGATCATTCCTGAGGCAAGGTCGCTGTATACCTTATGTACATGTTCTAGGTCGGGAACACAGTCAAAAAACACAATTGGGATTTCCGTTTTGGCAAGTAATTCCAAAAAGTCGGTATCACCAGTATTTTTACTCATGGAAATTAGGATACCATCTACCCTATGCTTTTTGAAAGTCTGGATAATATTCAGTTCCCTGTTCTCATCATCCAGCGATTGGCCAAGAAGCACGGTATATTTCTTTTCTTCGGCAACATTTTCGATCACACTGATGGCTTCAGAGAAAAAAGGTTCAGATAGTTTGGGCAGAATGACACCGATCGTAAAGGTCTTGCGTTGTTTAAAGAAAATAGCAGTTTGATTAGGCTCATAAGCCATTTCTTCAGCCATTTTCTTCACGCGCATAGTCGTGACCAACCCAATGCTTGGGTGATCATTCAATGCCCTAGACACAGTAGAAGGAGAAATCTTCAGTTTCCTTGCGATTTCTTTGATCGTGGTTGGTTTATTTCCTGCCATGCATCAAAGTTAATAATTATATAATGATAAATTAGTCCTTTATCATATTACGACGTGGTATTTTGTTCAATTCACGTGTAGTTCTGTTCACTGAACTTCGAACAGTAGCAGTTCTGCTGCTAGCCTTAGATCCAGGACCAATCAGGATATTCAAGGCTTTGCGGGTCATATCCTCGCTCGGATCTCCAAACTGTTTATAGAAGTTATCAAAAACATTCGGATAATCAGCAGGGATACCATCCCAGTAGTCTGTATAGTTAGCTGCATTGATGATTTTGAATGATGCTGCCCAAAGTCCAACTTTTCCTAGGATATCCTCTCTATAAAAGCCAACTGGCTTTCCATAGGTCGAAGCATCATAACCAACAAGTTTAACATCCATATAAGGTTTCAAGGCAGAGATCACAATCTCGCTCGCTGAAGCCGTATAATCACTCACCAAGAATACGACCTGTTGGATTTCAAGATTTCCATTATCCTTTACAAAGATTTCATCTGCAAATTCTGTTTCACCTTGATCACGTTCCTTTTTAAGATTTTTATTCAGGTCATATTTAAACATCAGCTTTCCATTTCCTGATGAATTGATGATTTTATTGAGCAAATGGATAGCGGAACTTACATATCCCCCTCCATTATATCGTAAATCTACAATTAGCTTGGTCACATTTTGGTTTGCGAAAACCGCAAAGGTGGAGTCGATTCCTTTTTTCATTTTACTGTCCGAGACACCTGACGTAAGTTCCTCAAAAGAGGATAGACCGATATAACCAGCTTTTTTTCCATTCTCAGTAAATACCTTACCTAATTGGAAAGGCTGAATATCATAGGAAGTATAATTCAGATTATAGGTTTTTTGTACATGTTGGGCATTTTCAGTCTTAATGCTCAGGGTATTCCCTTCTATGTATTCATCCACCTTGGTTTTGTTGGAATACACCATTTTCTTATCACCTTGCATTTCAAGGACTTTATCTCCCCTTTTGATACCTACAGCTGCCCCTGGGGAACCGCCTTCTACAAAGTAGACAAACAAGCTATCTCCACGATTTCCATCAAACGCCATATATAAGCCATAACCATCCGCTAAATCAGCCATTGCTGAGGCTTTGGAATCTGCGCCGAGATCTTCAATCCAGGAAAAGCGATCTAAAGGTCCATTGTAGGTGGGATGATACTTATAATCATTCTTTTTAGGCGTTAGCCCCATCAGATAACTCAAAAGGTCATCTGCATCAGTATATTTATCTGTTAGACTGGAAATAGGATTTGCAACTGGAATAGAGGACTCCCAATAGGATGAATATTTATATTTAGAGTAAACATTATCTAACACCTCTTGATCAATGGTTCTGTCACCACCAGGTCTTGGTGGAGGAGTAATATCATCAAGATCTTTTTTACAACCGAATATGGAAACTAGGGTCAATAACACCACTAATTTACTGAGAATAGCGTTTTTCATTTATAACATTAAGTAATATCGAAGCATGCAAAGATGATTCCAATAATTGACTTCCAAATTCGGAAAAAGATTAATCAACCTTTGGTATACTTCGAAGTTTCAGGTCCGGAAACTTGTACATATTATTTCGATGGTCGTTCAATTCCGGAACTTTTATCTCTCTAGCTCCTTCAAGCCCAGTTTTTGTAGCCCTGCTGGATGCCCTAGCCCCTGCTCCTGTTCCGGTAATATCCGAGATAGCAGTAGCCAATAATGCTTCTTTCTCATCTCCTAATTCTGTGAAGAAACCATCCGAGGCGTTGGTGATCTTTCCTTTTAATCCATCAAAGTAATCTCCAAAACCGTCCTTATTGAGCATTTGGAAAGATGTAATATAAAGATCTGCATAGCCATGTACCACTGGATATCCAAAAAAGCCAACCGGCTTGCCGTAGGTACCTTTTCCATTGGTTGTGATGATCTGCACATCCATATAAGGTTTCAGCACATTCATGACTAACTCACTGGCAGATGCTGTTCCGGTGGTTCCTAAGAAGTAGATTCTTTGTAGGTTCAGGGCGTTGGTTTTATTAAAGTTCACAGAGCGGAATGGAGCTTCAGGATCAGTTTCATCATCCCAACCCCATGCTTTCAGATTCTTATTGATCTTATAGTCATACATTTTACCTTTTGCTCCAGCGGTAGGCACCAAAAGGTTTGACATCATTTCAGCTGTTGAAGTTGAGCCACCTCCGTTATATCTTAAATCTATGATCAACTCATTCACGTTGGCCGTTTCAAATTCCTTGAATGCATTTATCATGGCTGTATGATAGCTGTTAGGTCCAGATTTACCAAACACATTGACAAAGGAGGTGTAAAAGATGTATCCTATTTTCTTCCCATTGATGGTAAATATCTTTTTGACTAAGATTGGATCGATATTATAAGCTCCTCCAGAAACCGATACGGTTTTTGTCGCCGTTTCTCCAGGTGCTTGAACCACCAAATTCAAGGTCTCCTTGCCTTCTACAACTTTATAGTAGTTTTCGATAGCCTTTTGCTCACTCTTATTATAGTCCAGATTGCTATCACCATTGATGCTCACAATGCGCATTCCACGTTTTAATCCAGCCTTCTCACCGGGAGAATTCTTTTGCACATACTTGACATACATATTGGCTTCGCCATTGTTCTGGTTGCTGACCGTAATAAAAATTGGGACTATTCCTGTTTCTTTGTGCACACCTTGCTGAATTTCCTCACTCACGGTGCCTTCACGATCAACAAAGCTAAAGCGATCTTCGGGAGCATTTCTTTTCAGTGCCGCCAGAACCCCTTCGGCATCCTGATAGGCATTCGTAAATGCTTTAAGGTCAGGTTGGCCTTTCGAATCTACTTTGGGCTGTGGGAGTTGATCTTCCCAGAGGGAAAACGCTAAGGAGTAATAGTAAGTGGAGTCTCTTAAGAGGATTTCTTTGTCAGGATCTCGACCATCATCGGATGGTTGAACCGGGTCTTTTTTACAACTAGCTCCAAAAAGCAATGAAAGCAGTAAAAAAGGAAGAACAAATCTTTTCATCATAACCTAGCTATATTGTCTTCAATGAAAATCAAATCACTCTGTGTTATATGATTTTCTGAAGCAATATAGTTAAATGGTTCAATATTTCTGAAATTTAACTCATCGATAAAATAAATTTTAACATTTCGGTCAAAACCTTGCCAATCAATATGTTTTAGTTTATTTAACTGTAACGCTGGGTTCCCTTTGGTTAATATGGCAATCTGTCCGCCATGCTCAAGAATGGAGGCAAATAACAGCTTGATTTCATTAAACAGGAACAGTTTCAAGGGAAGATGTCCATTCACCATTAAACGTTCAAAGTTTTCCTTATAATCTTTACTGAAATTGAACTTTTTGGCGGTTTGCTCATATAGATGATCCTCTCCATTTTCCAGATATTGATCTTTCATATAGTTCACCAGTTCAGTAGAAATCGCTCTTCCTTCAGTAAACTCAACAAACTGCGAAAAAAGATAATAGATCTGCAATAAATAGTCCTTTTTTGGAAAAAGGACATCGTCTATTTCAAATAGATATAGTTTTTTATCGAGGGGAATATTTGAAAAATCGATCATGTTAAATTGTACAAAGCGCTATATCATCACCATCATCCGAAATGGTAAACAGACCAGAAACTTCCGATTCCAATTGATGGTCAGAAATCAGGCTTTTACCATCTAAAACCAACAATAACTCCACTGCTGAAGGTGGATTCTCCAAAACATACAGCTCTGTCAATGCCTCCTTAGATGGAGAGAGCAATTGAATTCCATATTCTTCAAAAAGGATTTTGGACTCCGCCAACACATTGATTTCGTTGAGGCCTAGAGGCAGTAAAAAATTCACCTCCTTATCAAGACAGCGTTTCAAAAGTTCATGGGCGTATGTTGGATTTGCTGCTGTGGGAATTTTTTTAAAATTAGCTTCTAAAAAGCTGGGCACTTCTTCAGAAGTTGCGAAAATAACCTCAAATTGATTGTTCAACATTTTGGAAAGTCTTTGAGCCAATGGCCTTGTTCCAAAAGTTATCAGGAGCTTTTGCATATTAATAGATTAAACCGTCTCTCATATGGATCGTACGATCCGAAATTCTCGCGAGTTCCTCATTGTGGGTGACAATGACAAAGGTCTGTTGCATTTTATCCCTGAGGTCAAAGAATAATTGATGTAGGGCAGTCGCATTTTCCGAGTCTAGGTTTCCTGAGGGCTCATCAGCAAGGATGAGGGTAGGATTATTGATGAGCGCTCGAGCTACCGACACCCTTTGTTGCTCTCCCCCAGACATGGCCGAAGGTTTATGATGAGCTCTATGGGCAACACCAAGAATATCCAAGAGTTCCAAGGCTCGCTTCTCAACAGCTTTTTTATCCTGACCAGCGATGAAACCAGGTATGGACACATTTTCCAGGGCAGTGAATTCAGGAAGGAGATGATGAAATTGAAAAACAAAGCCTATGTGTTTATTTCTGAAATCACTCAGTTTTTTTTCATTCAAGGCAAAAACGTCCTCACCCTCGATCAGTACAGTCCCTTGATCAGGTTTATCCAAAGTACCGATGATATGGAGCAAGGTACTCTTACCGGCACCAGAAGCCCCCACGATGGAAACAATCTCCCCTTTACGGACAGAAATACTGACACCCTTGAGAATTTCAAGGTCGCCATAAGACTTAAAAATGTTATTTGCCTTTAAGATCATACTGCGAAAATAACAAAAATCAAAAACAACTTGCCGTTCAAGCGATATAATAAATAGTAAGGCGTAACAAAGGACAATTTAATCGTAATAATAACTTGACCCTTACGAATAAATACGCTATTTTTACAGCAAATTTTTTTATCAATGAACATTCACGAATATCAAGGAAAAGAAATACTTAAGAGTTTCGGAGTAAGAGTACAAGAAGGTATTGTTGCTGAAACCCCAGAGCAAGCTGTTGAAGCTGCTAAGAGAATGAAAGAAGAATTCAACTCGGATTGGGTTGTGGTAAAAGCACAGATCCATGCGGGTGGCCGTGGTAAAGGTGGTGGTGTGAAATTAGCGAAGAACCAAGATGAAGTATTGCAACGCGCAACTGACATCATTGGAATGCAGTTAGTAACTCCACAGACTGGTCCAGAAGGTAAAAAAGTTAATAAGGTTTTGATCGCTCAGGATGTTTACTATCCTGGTGACAGCGAAACCAAAGAATTCTACATGTCTGTATTGTTAGACCGTGCTACTGGTCGCAACATCATTATGTACTCTACAGAAGGTGGTATGGACATCGAAGAGGTAGCTGAAAAAACTCCACACCTTATTTTCAAAGAAGAGATCGACCCTAAAGTAGGTCTTCAAGGTTTCCAAGCTCGTAAAATCGCTTTCAACTTAGGCCTTTCTGGTCCTGCGCACAAGGACATGGTTAAGTTTGTTGCTGCATTGTACAAAGCTTACGATTCAATTGACGCATCTATGTTCGAAATCAACCCTGTTTTGAAAACATCTGATGATAAAATCCTAGCGGTTGACGCGAAAGTGAACTTGGATGAAAACGCTTTATACCGTCATCCAGAAATCGCTGCTTTACGTGATATTACGGAAGAAGATCCAACTGAAGTGGAAGCTGGAGAATTCAACCTTAACTACGTAAAACTTGATGGAAACGTAGGATGTATGGTAAATGGTGCTGGTTTAGCAATGGCAACTATGGACATCATTAAAATTGCTGGTGGTGAGCCTGCAAACTTCTTAGATGTTGGTGGTACTGCAAACGCTGAAACTGTAAAAGCTGGTTTCAACATCATCTTAAAAGACCCTAACGTAAAAGCTATTTTGATTAACATCTTCGGTGGTATCGTTCGTTGTGACCGTGTTGCTCAAGGTGTTATCGATGCATATAACGAAATTGGAAACATTCCGGTTCCAATTATCGTACGTCTACAAGGTACAAACGCTAAAGAAGCTAAAGAATTAATCGACAATTCTGGCTTAAAGGTGTACTCTGCAATCTTATTGAAAGAAGCAGCTGAACTTGTAACTAAAGTATTAGAAGAAGGAAAATAATTCTTCCCATAAAAATGCGGGCTTTTCTCAAGAAAGCCCGCTTTTTTTATGGAGTATTTAGTATTAAGTATTTAGTAGTTAGACCTATTGCTTCTTTTCAGATTTGTAGCTTTGAGGTCTATATCAAAGTAAAACTACCGATAACAATACACTAAATGCTTTGACAGGTTATATTATAACATTTCCGTCATAATCCCTCAATATCCAGCCCTCCCCCAATCTAAATACTAAATACTAACTACTAAATACTACTTTTGTACCATACAATAAAACAAAAAACTATGACAACATCTACTTCAGATATTTCTCGCGAAAAGTCAGCGAAGTTATTTGAAAAAGCCAAGGAATTCTTTCCTGGTGGTGTAAACTCTCCTGTTCGTGCATTTAAATCAGTATATGGAACTCCTTTGTTCATTGAGCGTGGCGACAAGGCCCATTTATGGGATGCTGATGGCAATGAATTTATTGACTATTGCTGTTCTTGGGGTCCTTTGATCCTTGGCCACAATACGCCAGAAATCCGTGAAGCTGTGCAAGAGCAATTAGGAAAAGGTTTGAGTTTTGGAGCTCCTACAGCGCTTGAAAATGAATTGGCAGAGCTGATCCTTAGCAACAACAAAAAGATTGAAAAAATCCGTTTTGTAAGCTCAGGTACAGAAGCTGTGATGTCTGCTATCCGACTGGCTCGCGGATACACAAAAAGAGATAAAATCGTAAAATTCGAAGGCTGTTATCATGGCCATTCAGACTCCTTATTGGTTAAAGCAGGCTCAGGTCTTGTCACCTTCGGTGAAACCTCTTCAGCGGGGGTACCTAAAGCTTTTGCAGATGAAACTATCGTCATTGCATTGAATGATAAAGAAGCCCTTAAAAAGGTGTTTGCAGATTTCAAGGATCAAATTGCCGCGGTTATTATTGAAGGTGTTCCTGCAAATAATGGCTTGTTGATACAGGATAAAGATTACATACATTTCTTGAGGGATATTACCCAAGAGAACGGTGCATTATTGATCATGGATGAGGTAATCACTGGATTCCGTCTAGGTTTTGAAGGTGCTTCCAAATATTATGATATCCAACCTGATATTTTGACCTATGGAAAGATTATCGGTGGTGGTATGCCTGTGGGGGCTTATGGAGCTTCCAAGGAACTGATGGGTTGTATATCGCCAGATGGTTCGGTATACCAAGCAGGAACCCTATCAGGTAATCCGGTTGCTATGGCAGCTGGAATTGCAGCTTTGCAGATCCTTGCACAACCTGGTTTCTATGAAAAACTAGAAAAAACAACCCAAGAATTCGTTAATGAGCTTCGTTCCTTCATTAAAGAGAATGATTTTGAGGTTTCCATTACGACCATTGGTTCCATTTTCTGGTTTGCCTTTAATGACAAGGAAAAAATTCAACGTGCAGATGAAATTGATCCGGCATCCATGGAAAAATACAAAGTGATGCATAGGGAATTATTGAACAGAGGAATCTATTTCGGTCCTTCCGGATATGAGGTAGGATTTATCTCGGCTGCACATACAGAAGATGACCTTCAGAAAACACTTCTCGCGATAAAAGAAGCTTTACAGATTGTATTTCAATAAAAAATAAACAATTTACCGTTATATTTGTTTAAGTAACATAACAAATTCGACTAAATTTTAAATTAAGTGATGAGAACATTCAAATCAGCATTAGCAGTATTAGCTGCAACAGCGGTACTCGCTTCATGCAATAACCCGACAAAAAATCAAGAAGGAGAAGTTAAAGATTCTACAGCATTAGCTGACACAGTTGGTGCAATCGCAGTGAACCCGCTTCAACATGCGAAAGACTTCCCAGGAGCAACCTTGAAAATCGCTTCATTAACTTCTGAAAAAGTAGGAACAGACTCTGCAAAGATTACAGTTAAATATGATGTTCAGAACTTTAAATTAACTGAGCAAACTGAACATGAGCACCACATGGCAAATTCACATGATGGTCAACATATCCACTTTATTTTGGATAACACTCCATATGTAGCTTTGTACAAACCAGAACATACATTTACAGTACCAGTTAATTCTGAGCACTATTTGATGTCATTCTTGTCTCGTTCATTCCACGAATCCCTAAAAACTGCTGACGCTTCCAAATTAGTGAAGTTCAAAGTAGAAGCTGACGCTAAAATCGCTGAGCTTCCTACTCCTACTGAACCTTCTTTGTTCTACAGCAGACCAAAAGGTGATTACAAAGGTGAAGAAACTAAAACTTTATTGTTAGACTTCTTCGTATCTAATGCAACATTAGGCGCAGATAGCTATAAAGTAAAAGCAAACATCAATGGTCAAGATTTCACTTTGGACCAATGGGTTCCTTACGAAATCCTTAACCTGCCTCTAGGCGAAGCAACTGTTAAATTGACTTTGGTTGATAAAGACGGTAATGCTGTAACTGGAGACAATGTTTCTGTTGAAAGGAAAATCAACTTATTAGAAAAATAGGTTTTTTCTAAATAAAAAGATAAGGGGCAAAATAATCATTTTGCCCCTTATCTTTTTAACCAAATATTGCAATCATAAATACAAGACTAAAAAATAACAGCATCCCAATTACTTGCCATATGACCGCTGGCTCTCTATAAAAGGTTCTTTCCACAGAACTACCATGAGACCTGACCAACATCACGTACTTATACCAATCCCATATAAATAAAAATATTGAACTCAGCATTAACATTCCTGTAATCACCCATGTCCCTTTAAAATTAAGATCCACAGTTATTATGAAGATATTTGAAATCACTACAAAAAAGATCAAATTCCCTAATGCTGCAAATTTTTGTGTAAAAAGAAGAAACGCTGCTGTCAATTGCATCATCCCAATAAACTTCCAATAATCTGAAGCTTGAAATAAGGCTTCAAAGAAATATCCAATTTTAGTCTCAACCCCCAATCGAGTAAACCGTTCACCTTCAACCTTAACAATGCCAGAAGGAATAAAAGCCATTCCCATCAGAAACCTTAGCCCGATTATACATAATTCAACCTCTCGATTATTCCGAATCCTTTCAAAAAACAATGCCCATTTAGATTTGTTAATTTCACCTGAATCCAGATTTTTGACTACTTCAAGTTTCATAAAACGCTATATTAAGTGTAAAGTTTAATTAATTAGTCCTCGTTTAATAGCTTGTTTGACCAGTCCAGCGGAAGTCTTAACACCCAACTTTTGATTTAGGTTCAAGCGATGGGTTTCAACGGTACGTAAGCCAATAAAAAGCTTATCTGCGATTTCTTGGTTGGTAAATTCTTCTGCAATCAACCTTAAGATTTCCGTCTCCCTATTTGTCAATGGGATATCGTGCATGGATCTTTTATGCCCAAAGATACTCTCTTGCAACAGGGAAGATTTCAATCTTTCATCGATATAATTCTCTCCTTCCGCAACCTGAAATATAGCCTCAATAATGGTTTGTCGATCTGCATTTTTAAGTAAATAGCCCTTTGCCCCATTTCTCAAAATCTGTTTGATATAATGAGATTCATCAAAACTACTGAACGCAATAATTCTTAACGCTGGATAACTTTTCAAAACACTATAGGCCAGATCTATTCCACTTATCCCCGGCATTTGAATATCCATTAGTAAAATATCTGGACTACTTTCCTGTAATTTATTGATAAGTTCATCTGCTGTTTGCACGGCGAGAACTACTTGAATCCTCTGCTCAGAGGATAACATCGATATTAAGCCATCAACAACCACTTTATGGTCATCAATTATCGCGAGCTTTATATTTTCCATAATTTTAAATATGCTGATTGTTGATATTAAATTCTAAATAAACACTTAGACCCTTTCCCGGTCGGTTTTCGTATTCCAATTTACCATCCATGGCTACTGCCTGTTTTTGAAATCGCTGTAAACCTACTCCCTCTTGGTCCACCGCATCAAAATTGATCCCCTTGCCATTATCCTCCACTGTCAAAAATATAATGTCGTTATGCTTGTTGATCTGAACTAATACCACGGAGGCTCCAGCATGTTTCATCGCGTTGTTCAGCAATTCCTGGATCATGCGATATACCGCCAATTCAAATCGCTCATCATAACGGCCAATCTCTCCCCAACTATCAAATTGAACCTCCAAGTTATGGCTGTTTATTTTATTACAATATTTTCTAATTGCTTCAACCAATCCTTTCTGAAGCACAATATCGGGCATAAGGTTATGTGAGGTCTTCCTAATTTCATCGGTAGCATCTGTTAGCAATTGTAGACCTAACTGGTAATTTTCCAGATTACAGGTATATTCCTTACATGTCTTAAAAGATTGAAACTGCATCTTAGATGCTGTCAACATCCCAGCTACTCCATCATGCAACTCTTTTGCTATTCGAATGCGCTCCTTTTCTTCGCCCTCCATAAAGGCCTGCAATTGTTGCACTTCTTTTTCCTTCTCATTGGCAACAGTTTGCAAGGCAAACTGCTTCCTCTTGCTATAAATAAAGAAGACCGCGAAAATCAAGAGCATCAAAAAAATGATGGCTGTAGTGATTGAAATAAAAAAATACTGTCGGTTCTTTTGAATGGTGACTTCCTGTTCTACAAGATCCAATTTCTGCATGGAAAGCTCTTTTTCCTTTTGGGCAGTTTCATACTTGATATGCATTTCATTGGCCTCACGTTTGGTCTTTTCATTCAATGTACTATCATTCAACGAAGCATATTTGATATAGTAATGTAAAGCAGATTTATAATCATCCACCTGACTATAGGCCGATGAAAGGCCCTTATAGATATCATCCAATTGCAGAACGGTTCCACTTTTCAAGGCGATTTTTTCAGCATTTTTGTAAAAATGAATGGCATTTTCTGGATCCTTCTTTAATCTGCATCCATCCGCAACCGCTAGATTACCAATGAGTAAATATTGGGTTTCATTGAGTTGCGCAGCATGGTAGATAATTTGCTGACCGTGATAGATTAATTCATCAGGTTTCTTCCATGCTTGATAAAGTTGTGTAAAGGCATTATGGGCAAGGGAATACTCAAAATGGGCCCCAAATTTCTGCGCCAATGCTAAAGCTGCCTGTGCATGTTTCAACCCCTCTGGAAACCTTTTCAGGGCTGAATAACAATTTGTAAAACCAAGATTCGCTGTGATTAAGTTTGATGTATCTTTCCGAATAACAGCCAAATCCCTAGCTTTTTTAAAATAAATAAGCCCTTTCTCTATCTCTTCCAAATTGTAATATAGGGCACCCATGCTATTATAGGCATTGAGTATGAGGTTGCTTTTATTGCTACCCTCCAACATCTTTATGATTTTTTGCTGCAATTCAATTTCTTTTTCTAACCTCCCTAATCGGCCATTCAATGCTGCGATATTCACGTAACATCGAATGATATTTTCCTTTGCAGCAACTTTTTCAAAATGCTTTATTGCTGTTTCAAAATTTTCAATGGAAAGACTGTCAAATGCGTCCCGAGCATTAATAAAACCAATATTGAACCATGCAATTCCGCTCCAGTATTCATTCTTCAATTTCTTACTGAGGTCCATTTGTTTATAAACTAACCATTTGGATTGAACAGGGTCAGTATAGATTACCTTGTTGATATAATTATCTAATTGAACCATTTTCGTGGTATCATCCTTAAGACCCAAAATCCTATCTAACTCCGAATTTGAGGGTGGGTTATTGTCCTGAAAGATGGAAAGTATCATCCTTAGGACTAGTAGCATGATTTTCATGGTATAATTGGCTGTTTCTCAGACACAAAATTAGTGAGTAGAAATTGAAATTTTATTGATTTCCAACAATTTGAAAATTATTATAGGTAGCAATATGAAAATTTAACTGTTCCTTACTCCATAGTGTGTTTTGAGCAATATTCAATGCCAAATCCGTGTTTACTATATGCTCTTGGATATGCTCCATGATATGGGTTGAAAGGTCGTCAAAAACAGTAAATCCATTTTGGGGTTTTCGTAGTGGGATAAGGGCTTTGTACAACCTTATAGCCTCTTCCAATCGATCTTGTTTTGCCTTCCAATCCAAATAAACCTTCGCATAATTCTGTTTCAGCAATAAGTACCGTTTTCCATCATATCTGATCTGCAGCTCAATGGCTTTCTTTGGGTTTTCCATTTCCATAATAATGCTCGGCTCCTGCTTATGAAACACCCAAACCTTAGGAATAGCATCCAGTTCTTCCCTAAGAGAAGATTCTAATTCCATTAAATTATCGGCATAAAGTGTTGGCAAATCAGAAAGATTATTATCATTACTTTTTAGACTTCCTAGCAACTGCTCAATCGCCTTGACTTGGGCTACACTAATACCAGAATTTTCAAAGTTTATCCAAGAGTAGCTATTACTACTTATGGGACCCCTTTTTTTTATGGCAATCCTAAAAGCCACAATTTGAGAAGCTTCAGATAGTCCCAACCTATGGGTTGCCACTTGTTCCCTTAAATTCTTTTCAGCAAGAGTCATATTCCCATTCAGATTATTGCTTTCAAATTTGGGTATAAGGTCAGCATAAAATAGGTCCAAAGTTTCGTTAATTGCCGCTAGAAGTTTGTTCTTATGTGCCTCGACCAATTCATTATGTGGATGCTGGCTTGCTGTCAAATCAATATCAGGATTTAAAACCAATTGGCTTTCCCAATGATTTATTACGGTCATAGGATCCTTTTCTTGAGAAAAGATCATTTCTGCTCCAAGCCCAAATAAGAAAAATGGCAATAAAATAATAGTTTTCATAGATTACTAGAACTTAATAAATTCAACCCTTCTATTTTTTGCTCTTCCAGCTGAAGTAGCATTATCCTCTATCGGACTTCCTTCGCCTGCACCACTTGTCCTTAACCTAGATCCAGCTATTTTATGCTTTTCTTCTAAATAGTTTTTCACTGATTCTGCCCTTTGGTTTGATAATGTCAGATTCTTTTGTTCATCCCCCTCACTGTCAGTGTGTCCCTTTATCTCTATATTCAGACTTGGATTATCAATAAATATTTTGGCAATAGCATCGATTGTTCCTACACTTTCTGGTTTAATATTCGATGAATTGCTGTCAAATAAAATTCCCTGCGTCACGATCTTGCCTTCTGTCAAAAATTTAGACCTTAGATCTGCCATAGCATCTGCAACCATAACATTACTAATGTAGTAACCAACTTGCTCATCCTGATAGGCAGATCCTTCTACATTAAAGCCCAAATGGTCAAAGACAACGCCCTGTGGAATGGCAACTGGAATATCATATATCTTTTCCTCATTCAGCCAGACCCTAATTCTTTGCCCTTGATTCCAGATGGCAATATGAATTGGTTTGCCGTAAAATGAATCTAGCTTCCGATAACCCTTTTCTTCATTCTGAAAAAACAAACTCCCTTCCTTATTTACTTTTAGGGAGATGTTGGAACTGCCTTCCTCTCCTGGAAGTATTTCAATGATCAATTCCCCCTTGGAATTATTGTTCACCAAATAATCTTTGACATTATTCTTTCCATTCAGTGCCAGCAAATTCAGTTGCAACCCCGGGAAGCGATAACTATTTCCCCCTTTATCAAAATTTAGGATCAAATCAAATTCTATCGTATGGTTTACGGGCAATGAACTGATCATTGGTGATACAAATTTTGAAGATTGATACAAGCGAAGCCATTTATTAGTATTGTTTTTTACATTTACAGCTTCTCCTCTATTATTGGTTGACCATTTCAAGGGGAATTCTCCAATAACATCTTCAGAAAAATCATCCGAAAAACGGATTTGGCTCCCTCTTTCGAAATCATACTTTGAGTAGCTTTGAAAACTTGAATGAGCCTTTGCGGCTTGTTCCGTCTCTCCGATACCTTTTTCCTTATTGCTTGCCTTATTCTCTGACTTTGCCCCTTTGTTCTTTACGGCTTCATTCTTGACAGCTTCAGTCCCTTTTTGCTCTGCTTTATCTATCCCCTTGTCAATACCTTCTTCAATCTTCTGCTCTACTTTGTTCTTCACCTTATCCTTAATTCGATTCAGGATAGATTGACCGTTGCTTATGGTCATTGTTGCCATAAGGCCTACTATTATTACTGATGTCTTTACCATAATATTAAATTTTAACAAAGCTACCAGCGAATAAGCGACACTTTTTCGATACCTGCACGGATATAAAGAAATACGTAGTTCTACGGAAAAGATAGCAAGGGCAGCCAATTTCAGTACATCTACGGAGATATAAATTTCAGGTCTGCTACTTAAAAAATGGGGAATGATTAGGCTCAAATTTGTTCCATAAATTTTAATGAAACCAAAAATCATGAAAAACAATAAAACCACAATTTACCTGGCAAGCCTTCTCTTGATCCTTTCTAGTTGTAAACAGGATCAAGTTGTCGAGCCAACACCTCCCAAAAAAGGATGTACCCTTTCTGTCCTGAAACAATTCGATGGATTCGATTTAAGTACCCTAGGAGGAAACCTTTATAAGGAATCTCAACTATCCTACGAGAACAAAAACCTAAAAGAAGTAATAAACTTCACACGAGGGACAAAAGACCTCATTCGACGTGTAGCGACCATAGATGGATTGGTTAAATCAGTTTCTTTTTATGATTCAAATGAAATCCTTAAAATCAGGTATTCATTTAATTATGCAGCAAATAGCAAAAGGATTGAAAGCGCTGAGGTTCGTTATGACAATATCTCTCCTGCAGTGACTGAAGGCTATTTGTTTACTTACAACCAAGAAAATAAAGTTTCTGAACTGAAATTGTACTCAAACAATCTATTCTTGGAAAAGATCAAATATTTCTATTCCATTGATCAGGGCAAACAAGTCATCAAAACCGAGACCTATGAAGTCAGTACTGCAAATCCTAACCATCACTATTTATCTTCTAAAGATGAGTATCATTATGACGACAAGCATACTGGTGAAATCCACCCTGCTTTTGCCATCAACCTGTACCATCAAACAAGGTTAGATTTACTTCTTCCTGACAGTAGAAATAACATCATCAATTACTACCACTATCACAATACTGCTGAAGTAAATGAAGTACCTGTGCTCAAGTTATCCCAAAGTGTCAGTTTCGATCGAACAATAACCTACAATAAAGAAGAGTACCCAATAAAAATCGTTGAAAACAGATTAAATGGCTACAAGTTAGAGTATGGATTAACCTATAGTGATTGTAAATAATTATCATGAAAAATCATCTAAAAACTGGATTAAAAACCGCAATTATCTTTCATCTTATCCTTGTATTTTCAAGTGTCCTGGCCTGTGAACGGAACGATCTAAGGTTAGAAGAAGAAGAACCTTTTAAAGATACTGTCAAATATGAAAGGCCTATCGGAGAGGCGATAGGTGAACCTGTATTTGAATTCATCGGTCCTGAAGGAGGATCCATACAAAGTACAGATGGTAAAGTAAAAATATTATTCCCTGAAGGTGCCCTGCTCGAGGAACAGGAAATTGGTATCCAGCCGCTTGAAAACAGCAGCCCTGGCGGTAGCGGCTTTTCATATCGCTTTACACCAGAAATTATCGAATTACAAAAAGAGGTAACCATTACCTTCAACTTAGAGGGACAAAGCCAACAGGCCCTCTTATCCAAAACCTTAGAAATTGCGTATCAAAATGAAGCTGGAATCTGGATATGTCCAGGAAAGAATGAAACTGACCTAAACAAAAAGGAATTACGCGTCCTGACAGACCACTTTAGTGATTGGTCAATGATCGAAACCATGCAATTAACACCAAATTTGGCAACCATAGGACTCAGTGAGTCGCTTGATTTGGCAGCTATTCAAAATGTACATCCCGTAGACGGAGACCTTTTGGTCCCCTTAGTGCAACCAACAAATGCCGGAACTCCTATACCATTAAGCCAAACCTATATTAAAAATTGGAAGTTGGACGGCCCAGGAAAACTGGTCGTGAATGGACATAAAGCAAAGTATTTTGCACCTTCTTCCAAACCCACTAAAAATATTGCCACAGTTTCCGTAGAACTAAATGTTAGAGGGCATCAAGTGATTTTAATAAGTGAAATCCACATCATTGAGGATGGCATTATGATTAGTTTAGATGGAGGCGAATGGAGAACATACTTGGGTGCTGCAGGTAATGTCCCTGGAACTAACTTCCATAGCATGAACAACATTGTAGCCAGTAGCACGGACCCTCAAATTACTTTCTTATGGCCTACATCGGCCTTGTCAAGGACAGAAAAAAGATACACATGGTCCATGTTCAATGAAGCTGATCAGCAAGTAACCTTTGCCTATTTTACCCCAGGTCTAAGCCATGTTTACTCTTCCGTATATAAAGATGACCAAGATTTCAAGGATAGTCCTGGATATTTTACGGTCAAAGAAACGGAAGAAAAAGGCAAAAAATATATATCAGGAATCTTCGTCATCGAAAGCTCCGGCTATTTCAGGTCGGCAATAACAAATGAACAGGTGCGAATAGGAAGCGTTAGAGGGATCTACCGAGTACCAAGGGGTTGGTAATTATCAAATTAGAATTATATAAATAGATTATGAAAACTATGTATTATTTATTGGCAATATGTGCATCGATATTATTATCATGTAAAAAAACAAATATTGAAGAGGAAAAGCCTGTTCCTCAGGATAAGCCAGCAACAGAGACCCCTTCCGAATTAAAAAATGGTCTTTGGTTCTGGGGTGGTTTAGGCCCTATATCTTATTATGATAGAGACGGGCATCAATTAGGAAGTGATTGGGAAGCCGCTCGGGAATATTATTTTACGGAACAAAATAAAAAAGGAAAACTGGAATTCTATCAATATTTAGGTACTAGAAGTGCCTCAAATTGTGTCACTGAGATATTCACAAAAAAAACTGGAACAACAGTTTTCGAAGGAAATAAATTCACTTTTCACCCTATATCCGGAACATTTACAACGGTAAAAAAAGGTTGCAGCACGAATGGAACTACAACAAGAAACGCAGAACCAAAAGATTTACAACCAGACACATGGCTATGGAAAATCAAGGATTTTGAGGAAGTAAAACGCCTATATATCTATGATATCAAAGATACCGGAATGGATGACCCTGTTTTCGTCTATAAGTTTGTAGGACTATAAATCAGTAACATCTCTAAAATAATTAAGGTTAAGTTGTTTTATTATATCTTTTATACAGTTAATATGTGTTGTTAGTGAATGTGGGCTTGTACAAGATCTGTGCAAGCCCTTCTATATTTTATGTGGTCGAATATGAGTATTTCAATTTGAGTATTGAGATACCACCTGTGTTATCTCCTAAACCACTTTTAACTATATTTGATGAAAATGAGATAAGTATAAAAACGGTCAACCCCATTTAGGGATGGACATGTCTCACATCTCATATCTCCTCACTAAAAGCCCACCGACTTCAGGTTCAATCCCGCTCTTTCATCCAATCCAAACATCAGGTTCATATTCTGTACAGCTTGTCCGGAAGCACCCTTCAATAGGTTGTCAGTGATATTCAGGATCAACAGCTTATTTCCATGTTTCTCCAGATGGATGATGCTCTTATTGGTATTGACCACCTGTTTGATATCAATATTAGCCCTAGATACATGGGTAAAAGGATGCGAGGCATAATAAGCCTCATAAAGCTCATAAGCTTCCTCTTCCGAAAGACCTGAATCTACATAGATGGCAGAAAAGATACCCCTAGGGAATGCTCCACGTTGAGGGATAAAATTAATTTTTTGGGCAGCTCTTTCAAGCAGGGATCCATCTCCTGCTGGAAGGAACCCATCCTGCAATTGATTGAGCGACTCCGATATCTCTTGTAAGTGCTGATGCTCAAATGACTTATAAGCCGAAAGGTTATTGCTTCTCCAGGAGAAATGCGACGTCGCAGAAGGTTTTTGACCAGCACCGGTCGATCCTGTTGTTGCATTCACATGGATTTGGTCGCCCAACAATCCTTTGCTCGCCAAAGGCAATAATGCCAATTGGATGTTTGTGGCAAAACAGCCCGGATTAGCAATATATTGCGCCGAAACAATCTCAGATTTATTTAGTTCAGGCAAGCCGTAGATAAAATTCTTACCTTGGTATTCCGTATTTGCCTTTAGCCTATAATCCTGAGAAAGGTCAATGATCTTCACGGAAGGATCGATAGGATGGGCATCTAAAAACTTGCGTGCATCGCCATGTCCTACACATAAAAACAGAACATCAATATCAGAATGAAAATCTGAAGAGAACGTTAAGTCTGTATCTCCAAACAAATCATTATGAACGTCAGAAAGTTTATTGCCTGCATTGGAAGCACTGTTAGCAAATATTATATCCACGTTCGGGTGATAGATCAATACCCGAAGCAATTCTCCTCCGGTATAGCCTGCCGACCCTACAATTCCTACTTTAATTTTTTCCATTATGATAAATAATCAGTCAAAATAAAACAAAAAACCAAGGTGCCTAGACAGCTACCTTGGTTTGCAAAAAGATTTTCAATATTTGAAGAAAGGCGATTAGCCTTTGTTATTTACTTTGTGCCAAATGATGGTTTGGTTACCGAAGATTTTCGAGAAACCTTTCACATCATCACCAGTGTAGCCTTTGTTCATTTCACCGTATGAACCAAACTTGTTGGACATCAAATCATGCTCAGACTCAATTCCCAAGATCACAAATCGGTATGGGTGAAGCTCGATAAATACGCGGCCTGAAACAGTATCCTGTGAACTTTGAAGGAAAGCCTCCATATCACGCATTACAGGATCATGCATTTGACCTTCATGCATATAGTTACCATAGAAACCTGCTAATTGATCTTTCCAAGAAAGTTGCCATTTGGTCAAGGTATGTTTTTCCAAAGCATGGTGCGCTTTGATCAGGATAATTGGGCCTGCAGCCTCAAAACCGACGCGACCTTTAATACCGATGATGGTATCACCAACATGGATATCACGTCCGATTCCATAAGGTTGTGCAATCGCTTGCAACTCTTGGATAACCTTAACAGGACTCATTTTCTCACCATCTAAAGCAACTGGTTGACCGTTTTCAAAGTCAACAGTAATCTTACGAGGTTCTGTAGAAGTTACAGGAGTTGGCCAGGCAGATTCTGGAAGGTATTCATTCGAAGTAAGCGTCTCAGCACCTCCTACGGAAGTTCCCCATAATCCTTTATTGATGGAGTATTTTGCTTTATCAGCAGAGTATTCAACACCATGTGAATTTAAATAATCAATTTCCGCCTCACGTGATAACTGCAGATCACGGATTGGCGTAATGATCTCCACCCCTGGAATCAAGGTCTGGAAGATCATATCAAAACGTACCTGATCATTCCCTGCGCCAGTAGAACCATGCGCAACACACTCTGCGCCGATTTTCTTCGCATAGTTTGCTATAGCTGTAGCTTGGCAAACACGCTCGGCTGACACGGAAAGTGGATAGGTAGCATTTTTCAAGACATTACCAAAAATCAAGTACTTGATGGTATCTTGGTAGTAATCTTCAGTTTCATCAATAGTAGTATGCGACTTCACACCTAGATCATAGGCCTTCTTTTCGATATTCTTTAATTCTTCCTCTGAAAAACCTCCGGTATTTACTACTACGGAGTGAACTTCTAATCCTAAGTCACGAGACAGATAGATACAACAGAAGGAAGTATCCAACCCACCACTAAATGCTAAAACTACTTTTTTCATTTGATAACGATTAATATGCTGATGATAACAAAAATAACAAATTAAAAACCTTTAACAGGTCTAATCCCTACGGGAATTACCGCAGCGACCATTTTTTTAGTCGACCTCCAAAGTTTTGCTTCAATTCTCTTCAATAGAGATTGCTTTTTGGAAATACGGTCAAGACGTTCCTTAGCCTCGGCCTTACGAAGGATCTTTTCCTTCAGCTCTTTTTCTTTTTCAACCGGGTCCCATAACATCGCAGTACACATGCAGTTCTTACGATCTTTAGAGACCAAGATATCAAAGTTCACACAGGACTGGCACCCTTTCCAGAATTCCTCATCTTGAGTTAATTCAGAATAGGTAACCGGCTCATAGCCTAGGTCTGAATTGATTTTCATGACAGCCAAACCTGTAGTCAGGCCGAAAATCTTGGCATTCGGATACTTCTCCCTTGACAGATCAAACACGCGCTTCTTGATTGCTTTTGCCAAACCTACTTTACGAAAGAGCGGATTGACAATTAAACCAGAGTTCGCCACATAATCACCATGGCTCCAAGTCTCAATATAACAGAAACCGGCCCAAGTCCCATCCTTATGTAAAGCAATAACAGCCTTACCTTCCTCCATCTTGCGCGCTACGTATTCTGGTTTTCTGCGTGCAATACCCGTCCCACGAGCCTTTGCAGACTCGAACATTTCATTACAGACTTCATCGGCATACTTAACATGGTTTGCCGTCGCGGGAATAATTAAAAAATCTGAGATTGTCATTGAATAATGTCGACCTAAAAAATAAATACCAAAGTATTTGAACTAACTAATCTAATTTGAATATCAATCACCGAGCTGGGCGAATGACAATATATGGGAAGTTTGCCTGCCTCGGTATCAAGCTCGAGGCAGAATAGGTCGTCGGAATCGAAGAACTGGACAATTAAATCTACGCATTGCATAATATGCCCTTATACTAAGCTTGATGCAAGCTTGAGCGAAAGAGTTCATATATAACTTGTTACAATACATATATTTTTGCCTTTGATGCTTAGTGATCAGACAGCGCAAAAGTAAACAATTATTTTTTTCTTTTATGCAATCTGAAAGTAGTTTTTTTATTTATAAAATAAATACGTCCCAAATTCATTGAAAACCTTTCAATCAGACTTTCCAATTATTGAAACGTTTAAAATCTTTCATTGTTTTGTAAGATTTCAATTCAAAATGAAGCATTTGCATCGATATATAAATAAATCCTTAATTTTGCATCAAATTAAAAAATCATGGTTGGTCCAAGTATCTTTTTTTACGCCCTATTCGTTATCCCCTACATCCTTTTCATGTATTGGTTGGTAAAGCAAGACAAAAAGAAATATATGTGGGGAGTAATAGTCGTAACAGTAGTTGCCATTTTTGGCCTGGTCGTTTCTCAACGTGCAAGCAAGATCGCAATGGAAAACTACAAGCAGCATCAAATCGATGCCCGCGAAATTGAAGCAGAAAACAAAGCCGATAGCTTAAATCACAAATAAGAAATTTTTGTAATCATAGAAAAAGGGCAATAGAATCATCTATTGCCCTTTCTTGTATCTTTCTCTTTTCCTCTTATTTGGTTATTCCCTCCAACTTAAATAGGAATGCATAACTCAGTGCAACATCTTTTAAGTAATCAAACCTGCCCGATGCTCCACCATGTCCATAATCCATATCAGTTTTCAAAAGGATAACATTGTTACCTTTCTTGGTTGCGCGCAATTTCGCCACCCATTTTGCAGGCTCAAAATACTGCACCTGACTATCATGGAGACCAGTGGTAACCAATAGGTTTGGATATTCCTTCGCCTCAATGTTTTCATATGGAGAATATGATTTCATATAATCGTATGCTTCTTTATTGTTGGGATTCCCCCACTCATCATATTCATTCGTCGTCAATGGAATGCTTTCATCCAACATGGTGTTCACTACATCGACAAATGGAACCTGGGCAATCACGCCATTCCAGATTTCTGGCGACATATTGATCACGGCACCCATCAACAATCCGCCGGCACTTCCGCCTTGGGCATAAAGATGCTCCGTGGCAGTAAATTTCTGATCGATCAAGTACTTGCCACAGTCAATAAAATCGGTGAACGTATTCTTCTTTTTCATCATTTTCCCATCCTCATACCACTGTCTTCCCATTTCCTCACCACCACGAATATGCGCTAATGCATAGATAAACCCTCGGTCCAATAGAGACAATCTCGAAGAACTGAAGCTTGGATCCATGGAGTTACCATAGGAACCGTATGCATACAACAACAATGGAGCAGTACCATCTTTCTTGGTGCCCTTCTTATAGACGATAGAAATTGGAACTTCTGTACCATCTGTAGACTTGGCCATTACACGCTCCGTCACATAGTTCTTCATATCATAACCGCCAAGAACCTCTTGTTGCTTCATCAAGGTCTTTTCTTTGGTCTTCATATTATAATCAAATGTAGAGGATGGAGTGACCATGGAAGTATATCCATATCGTAATACGTCGGTATTGTATTCTGCATTGGTACTCGGATAAACTGTATAGGCAGCTTCACCAAAATCAAGGTAATGCTGAGAATTATCCTTTAGGTTCCTGATGGCCAATTGCGTCAATCCATTTTTCCTTTCTGATATGGCTACATAATCCGCAAACTCATCGATCCCCTGCACCAAAACATCCTTTCTATGTGGGATATATTCCTTCCAGTTTTCTTTAGACGTTTTATCCAATGGTGTTTCCATCACCTTAAAGTTCTGTGCATTATCGTTGGTAACAATTAAAAACTTATCTGCCAATGGTGTTACATCATAAAGGACATCCTTCATTCTGGCTTGGAAAACCTTGAACTCCGCATTGGGCTCATCAGCTTTAATGTACCTGGTCTCCGAACTTAAGGTACCACCTGAATAGATAAAGATGTATTGATCGTTCTTGGACTTGCTTACCCCGATATAGTTGGTATTATCCTTTTCCTCATAAACCACTGCATCCGATGCAGCATCGGTACCCAAGGCATGACGCTTTATTTTTTCACTCAATAAGGTCACAGGGTTTTTGGAAGTGTAGAAGATCGTTTTATTATCTGATGCCCAAACAGCACCTCCAGAAGTCCTGACAATTTTATCAGCTAAAAGCTCTCCTGTTTCCAGGTTCTTAAACTGAATGACGTACTCTCTTCTGGAAACCGTGTCTACCGAAAAGGCAAGCAGTTTATTGTCCGGACTCACCGTCGCACCACCAATGGCATAATAGGCAAATCCTTCAGCCATCTTATCCACATCCAACAATACTTCTTCTTTGGCATCTAGGCTCCCTTTTTTGCGGCATAGCTTAAAGTATTGCTTCCCCTCTTCCGTTCTTTGATAATAGTAATACCCGTTTCTCAAATATGGGACACTTTCATCGGTTTCCTTGATCCGACCCTTCATTTCCTTGAAAAGGATATCCTGAAAAGATTCCGTATCCTTCATCATGGCCTCTGTATATTTATTCTCTGCTTCCAGATAAGCCACAACCTTCGAAGAATCTGGTCCTTTTTTGAAATAATCAATCATCCAATAATAAGGGTCAGCGACCGTATCTCCGTGGATTATTCTTACATGGGCTATTTCTTCGGCAATAGGTGCCGTTGCGTCGGGCCAACTCAGTGGCTCTTTCTGTATTTTGTTATCTGATGAACAGGATGATATCATGATTGACAATATTAAACCAATTACATATTTATCTTTCATACTATTTAGTTAATAATGGTTAATGAATGCTTAAAAATAAGATAAAATTTTTGTGATTTTAGATTAATTAACAAAAGCATCTAGTTGAAAATATTAAATTTGTCGAATTATAATCTATAAAAATATGATAGGAACAAATAAATTTCTGTGCTATTTAGCTTTAGGAATTCTTCCAACCCTTGGATTTAGCCAAGATAAGACTGCAACTCCCCCAGCAAACTGGTATAATCTTGACTTTCAAAAAGACGGTGTCATGGGTATCAGTACTGAAAAAGCCCAAGAACTTTTAAAAGGCAAAAAAGCAACCCCTGTTGTTGTGGCTGTACTAGATGGTGGTGTGGATATTCAACACGAAGATTTAAAGGATGTATTATGGACCAATCCAAAGGAAATCCCTGGGAATGGCAAAGATGATGATGGCAATGGCTATATCGATGATGTACATGGATGGAACTTTATTGGCGGTAAAGATGGATTGAATGTTAATCAAGATAACTTAGAAGTAACCCGTCTTATCCGTATCTACGAACCTAAATACATTTCCGTATTACCAAGTACGCCTCTTTCTGAAAAGGAAAGAAGAGAGTTCGTGGCCTACCAAAAAATGATCACAGACTATACTTCTAAAATGGAAGAAGCTTCATTCGGCAAGTTGAACTATGGCCGTCTTAAAAATGAAGTAGATGCTGTAGTGAAAAAAATCGGCAAAGCCCCTAAAGATATTACCAAAGCAGATCTGGAAGCATTCCAAGCGGAAGGGGACCAGCAAAAGATGGCCATTAGGATCGCAAAGAAAGAACTTGACAATGGTTCATTCGAGAAATTCTACACGGACATAGAGGATGCTGTAAAATACTTTACCGATCAGGTCGATTCCCATTTAAACAAAGAGTTTGATCCTAGAGACGTTGTAGGCGACGACTATGAAGACGCTTCCCAACGCATTTATGGAAACCCAGATGTAAAAGGTCCAGATGCTGAACACGGAACCCATGTTGCTGGTATCATCGGTGCTAAACGCAATAACAACAAAGGTGTCAACGGTGTTGCGGATCATGTACAGATCATGGCTGTTCGTCTGGTTCCTAATGGTGATGAACGCGACAAGGATGTGGCCAATGGTATCCGCTATGCTGTGGATAATGGAGCAAGGGTAATTAACATGAGTTTCGGAAAAGGCTATGCTTACAATAAAAAAGCAGTGGACGAAGCCATTAAATATGCTGAATCTAAAGATGTATTACTTGTTCATGCAGCTGGTAATGATGCTCAGGATAATGATATAGAGAAAAACTACCCGACCAAATATTTTACCGATAGCGTAGATGCTGTTGTTGGTGAAGCCAAGAACTGGATCACCGTTGGTGCAACAGGCCTGAAACAGGATGCTGATCTATTAGCGAACTTCTCAAACTATGGTTACCGCAGCGTGGATGTTTTTGCGCCAGGAGTAAAAATTAACTCAACGATCCCTGAGTCTAAATATAAAGAGAACCAAGGTACGAGTATGGCAGCACCTGTTGTTGCAGGTTTAGCTGCAATGATCCGTGCCTATTACCCTTCATTGACTGCCGAGCAAGTTAAAGAGGTCATTATGAAGAGCGTAACTAAGGTGGATCAAAAAGTTAAGATCAAAAAAGATGGTAACACGAAACGCGTGTATTTGGATGAAATCAGCGTAAGTGGAGGTATTGTGAATGCCTATAATGCTATTGTAGAGGCTAATAAATTAGTTTCAGAAAAAAAGTAAAAAAATGTTAAATTTTTCACAATATTGCTAAGTATCTTGCGTTTAGATAGAAAACAAGATGCTTATGGTCGAAAACTCTACTAAAACAAAAGAAGTAAATTACGAAGGTCAACTTTCAGGTATCATTCAAGACGTTAATCTTGAATTATCATTCGAGGAAAAAATCAAAAGTTGCATACAACAGTTGTCTAAAGATCCAGAAGACAGAACTATAGAAAATATCCTCAACTATTCTAAGACCTTACGTAACTTATAATAACGAAGCCATTCTAAGAAAGAGTGGCTTCGTCATTTATACCCTATTCCCTCAACAAAGCTTAAATCTTCCCTAGAAATATTATTATCTTTGTTTATGCTGATAAAAGAACGTTACAAGGCTTTTGTTGAATATTTTTCTACCCACAATCCTGACGCACAAACGGAACTGAATTATGGCAATCCATTTGAATTGCTCATTGCGGTTATTCTTTCTGCTCAATGTACGGACAAAAGGATAAATCAGGTGACCCCTGCCCTCTTTGAACGATACCCCGATCCTGAATCCTTAGCGGCTAGCTCCCCTGATGAGGTATTCACTTATATCAGATCGGTAAGCTATCCCAACAACAAAGCGAAACACTTGGTTGGTATGGCTCAAAAACTCCTCAGTGAATTCCAGGGGGAAATTCCGGAGAAGGTCGAAGACTTGGTCAAACTTCCCGGTGTCGGCCGCAAAACAGCCAATGTGATTTCTTCTGTGGTATTCCATAACCCGGCCATGGCTGTAGATACACATGTGTTCCGGGTGGCCGACCGAATAGGATTGACCAATAAGGCAACAACCCCACTGGCAGCAGAAAAACAATTGGTCAAACATTTACCTAAAGATACCATTGCCATGGCACATCATTGGCTAATCTTACATGGTCGATATATATGCCTGGCAAGATCACCAAAATGCGACATTTGCCCCATCTCCTATTTTTGCAGGTATTTTGAACGGAATAAAAAGGCAAAATTGGTTAACAAAGATTAAATCCTTCTTTAAAATCTAGCTTAAAACAACAGAAAACAAACATCTTGAACATATTAAAACAAAATAACTAACTTTTTTAGCATTTTATTTGTAGAATTCAATATTATAAATTATTTTTGACAACGTTATACTAAAAATATGAGCAACTCAGACAAACTAAAAGCCTTACAGCTTACATTAGATAAATTAGAAAAGAACTACGGAAAAGGTACCATCATGAAATTAGGTGATACAGCTGTTGAACCTATCGAGGCTATCTCTACAGGTTCATTAGGCTTAGATATCGCTTTAGGTATTGGTGGAGTTCCAAAAGGACGTATCATCGAGATCTATGGTCCAGAATCTTCTGGTAAGACTACTTTAGCCACTCATATTGTAGCAGAAGCACAGAAAAAAGGTGGTATCGCAGCAATCATTGATGCGGAACACGCTTTCGATAAATATTATGCACAAAAGCTAGGGGTTGATATCGAGAACCTTTTGATCTCTCAACCAGACAATGGTGAGCAAGCATTGGAAATTGCAGATAACTTGATCCGCTCCGGAGCTATCGACGTTATCGTGATTGACTCCGTTGCAGCTTTGGTTCCAAAAGGCGAGATTGAAGGTGAAATGGGTGAATCCAAAATGGGTCTTCAGGCTCGTTTAATGTCTCAGGCTTTACGTAAGTTGACCGGTACCATTTCTAAGACCAACTGTTGTTGTATCTTCATCAACCAATTACGCGAGAAAATCGGTGTGATGTTTGGTAACCCTGAAACGACTACTGGTGGTAATGCATTGAAATTCTATGCTTCCGTACGTTTGGATATCCGTCGTACTTCACAGATCAAAGATTCTGATGAGGTATCTGGTAACCGCGTAAAAGTGAAGATCGTGAAAAATAAAGTTGCCCCTCCTTTCCGTATCGCTGAATTTGACATTATGTTTGGTGAAGGTATCTCCAAAGTTGGTGAGATCATTGACCTAGGTGTGGAATACGGAATCGTTAAAAAATCAGGTTCATGGTTCAGCTATGGTGACACGAAATTGGGACAAGGTCGTGATGCCGTGAAAACCTTACTGTTAGACAATCCAGATTTAATGGATGAACTTGAACACAAAATCAGAGCTGAAGTAAGTGGTCAGGATCTTGATCAAGCCGCTATCAGGGAAGAAGATTAATTAGAATCATTTTTTACAAAACTCCTCTAGGTTTCAAATTAATAGGAGGACATATTGAAACAGCAGCTCATCTGAGCTGCTGTTTTTTTATGGATAAAAATCCGCTATTGTAAAATTAGTCCTACATCATCATTTACCTATCCAATGCTAGGATGTTTTTTATAAATTTATAGAGACAAAATCTAACCTCAATCTAGCATGAACTTTAATAGAAGAAATTTCCTGAAAGGATTAGGATTAATTGGTTTAGGAGCCAGTACCCCTGCCTATGCAGAAAAGCTGATCCCCAATCAGAACGAAGCCTTTTCGCTCGCCTGTCCACCCTACTTACAGAACCTGAATGCCGAGACTGTAACCATCTGCGCGATATTCAACAAACCATGCCTAGCCTGGGTTGAAGTCCTAGATGCCAATAACAAGACCGTCAAATCCATTTATCAGGTAGAGGACGGAATGCGAAACGCAAATACCGACCTTTTCAAATTCAAGGTAAACCATATGAACGGCCAGTTGAAATACAAGGTGGTAGGCAAGGAAATCACTAAATTCGAACCCTATAAAATTGAATATGCTGGCACCATTCAATCGGAACCTTTTGAGATTTCTGTTCCCCTACCCAAACAGGATAGCATACAATGCTTGATCCTGAATGACATCCATGAGGATAAAGACAGCTATGCTTTCCTTTTTGATAAGAGTAAATTGGCAAAAAAGGATTTGGTATTCCTAAATGGCGACTCCTTCCATTATGTGAGCAACCAAGCTGACCTGACCGAAAAACTATTGAAGCCTGTTGGAAACAAATTTGCCAGTACCACCCCTTTCCTCATGATACGAGGTAACCATGAAACTAGAGGAAGCTTCGCCAGAGACTACAAAAAATATTTTGATTACCCAGAAAACAAGTTCTACCAAGCATTCCGCATGGGGCCAATCTATTGGATCATTCTGGACAGTGGAGAGGATAAACCTGATGACCATGAAGTATATGCCGGCACGGTGGATTACGATAATTACCGATTGGAACAAAAGGAATGGTTATCCAAAGTGTTGCACTCCAAAGAACGTAAGGAAGCAAAACATACCCTTGTCGTGACCCATATCCCCTTCCATCATTCGGATGACTGGCATGGAACCAAACATAACTTTGAATGTTTCCACGATATATTGAATGACAATAAGGTAGATGCCGTAATTTCAGGACATACACATAAATACAGTTTCCATCCACCCGATAATTCCCATAATTATTATGTGATAATTGGCGGTGGTCCAAAAGCAGGAAATAGAACCTATGTGGACATCACAGCCCAAGGAAAAGTCCTTCAGGTCTCCTTGAACCTTGATGATGGAAGCACCATCAATAGATTTTCAAAAAATGGATAAGCGCTCTTTTGAGCTAGCTATCAAATAAAAAATCCCAGATTGGAGAATAGCTAAAAGCCATCTCCAATCTGAGATTCTTACTTATATTCTGCTTGGCCATAAACATAGCTTAGCCATCAAGCTTATTATTCAACTGCAAAGAATGTATTCAACTCGGCCAGTGTTTCCTCCGTTTTGATACCATCTTTAACGATCAAGCCCATGCTCAACGCAATGATCCGATCTGCAGTTTCAACCGTATGGGAAAGGTCATGACTGGAAATCAACAGCGTTACATCCTTATTTTCCCTTATTTTAGCAATCAGTTTTTTTAACCTAAACTGTGTAGTAGGATCAAGATTTGCAAAGGGTTCATCCAAAATAATCAATTCAGGATTTCCAATGAGTGTCCCGACAATACCAACCTTTTTTTGGTTACCCTTGGAAAGATCGCGCACATAAACCTTCTTATTCAAAACTTCACCATTAAAAAACTCTGCATACTCCGCTAAAAGCGCATCTACATCACTTTTGTTCATCCCTCGTAATTCACCCAGAAAATAGAAATATTCTTCAGGGGTAAGGTATCCAATCAGGAAGCTATCATCAATAAAGGCGGTGGTAAATTTCTTCCAGCCATCTTGTCCATGGACTGGTATATCATTCAACAATATCTCGCCTGAATCCGGTTGGATCAGATCCAAAATCAAACTAAACAAAGTTGTTTTCCCAGCTCCATTGTTTCCGACCAATCCTATGCTCTCCCCTTTTCTAATATGTAAACTCGGGATATTCAAAACCCGAACTCCATGATAGCTTTTTATTATATCTTTTATCTCGATCATTTATTTTCAATTTCAAAGCCTACAATTAATTATTAACCTCCTTAAACCCTATCAACATTTTGTACTTGTTATCTTCGTACTTTTTAGCGATCCTATTTAATATTTCATTCCGTAAAGCAAATCCAATTAAGCCAATGACAATGAGCGTAATATTGGCTACGTTGATGCCTCCTGCATAATAGACACTTGCCCAAATGATAATTGGTGCAATCAGTAAAGGTATACCGACCAACCATTGAGCTGCACCGGTACCTTGATAGTTAAAGATATTGCCATTGTCCAGATCGATCCTCTTCTTGTTCATGCTGCCAAAATATAGGATAACAGGAACGTTGACTCCTAAATTATAGACTGCACAGGCTATATTAACCCAAACAATCATCCATCCAAAGTAAAGGTATCCTGTACTCAACACGGTCATGATCGCAATGGAGAGATACATCAGCATCGCTTTAGATTCCAAATAAAGTTTGATGGGCATATTTTGAGTCATCAACATGGCAAAATAGGTACTATCCCAAGCCGGAACAAATTGACCAAAATTGATCACAAATATTCCCGTAATAAAAATACCCACAAAGACTAAAGTGGTTGGGTTCCCTTCCTTTTGTGGATAGAAAAGTAGGCCATAGAGGCAAAATATCAAACAAGAGTAAATTACTGTCCTCGCTCTTTTTGACCTCCAGATCAATTTCATATCCAACTGAAGAAAAGGAGCCAATTCTCCAAAACGGTTCGTCCATGAAAGATCATAGTTTTTGACTACCGACCTTTCTTTTTGCAGATAAGCATCCAAAAACAAATTCTTTTTCACATCATGATAGAGCAGAAAATAACTCAATACCGCTAAGACTACCGCAGCTAAACATAAAGCTGGAAATTCTAAAACCAGATTGAAATACTGTCCAAATAATCCTGAAATGGAATATATTTCGAAATAATCCAAGCCAAATATGATTGCGAGTAAGGCAAAAATTGGAAGGGCCTTCAGAACCCCATTATCGAAGTTCTGCTGTACATAGAGATTCAGGTAGTTAACGACATATTCAAATCCCACCACGGCAATGCACCAAGCTAACAATTGAAAATTCGTGAAATCAGTTACCCTTGCGGCAATGATCAAATAGGGAACAACAACGGCCAACAACATCCAATTCCAAAATGAATTAGATGATTTCAAGAGCGTATAATTTACAATGTTACTCCGTGGTATATTTAAGACCAACAAGGGCTTGACATTTTGAATGGGAAGCTTTTGCATCATCAACCGTATCAAGAAACTCAAAAAGAACCAATACAGCAGAAATTTACCCACGAAATAGATCGGTACCTCATTCGGGAACAATTCACTGAGCAAAAAATGTAAGGAAACTCCAAAAGTTACCGCAGAGCCTAGAAAATAAATCCCTAGGAAAGCCAGAAGAAGCCTGACGGACAAACTTCTCCCCAGATCAGCCGACCTAAAAAAAGATCTCCATTCCAATAAAAACAATCTTTTAAACATATACGCAGCTCTAATTGATGATCAGTTTAATAATGGTAAGAAACACAGTGTTGTAACAGCTGTTTTCCCTCCTTCAAAATAAGAAAATTTATGGAAGGACAGAAAAAAAGTTAAACCAGATTGGAAGGGGCTGAGGATGGTTTGAACAAGGATGCCCTCCGACACAGCGCAGTGTACGGGATTAGAGGATCGACCATGATCAGGACATGAACCAGGATACCAAGGATGAGAGGATCGACCAAGATTATGGCAAGAACCAGGATCCATGGGATAGGAGGATCGACCAAGATCGTAACTCATGCCCACTTGAAGGGTTTCCAATTTTCGTAGGCGTACAGTTGTCAGTCTTCGATTGACGAGGACAGGACTTTTTGTTGGAAAACCGTACAGATTCTTCACTGATCATTCAAAATCGGATGTTTCCGAGAGGGATTCAGAGCGTAGCGAAGAATCTATTTTTTATTTTTTTTCGGATTTGGTCATTCAGAAATCGTAAGATGAGGAAACTATTTTTTATTAAGCTCGCCCAATAAAGAGGATTTTTAGAAAAATATTTCACCCCCGCTGTGGGTTCTCCATGGGGAACCCCTTGGATCTACAAAGATTTCACCCCTTCATGGGGTTCCCAAATTTACAAACATCAATCCTTCCGCAGGAAGTCCTTTAGCCCCTGGCTCATTTCCAATGGCGGAAAAAGGGAACGAATGCCGTGGCCCTGTGCGATGGGATTGGGCTTGGATGCTTTCAAGAAATTCTCCAATCTAAAGGGAGAATTTAGAAGAACGGCATCCTCGACATCAAGGCATTCTTTTCATGTGCGATGGATGGTGCGAAAACCCATCTTAAATGAGCCGAAGCGTTACGGATTCGAGTTGTTTATGGTATCCGTGAGCTCCTTCGTCGGTTTTGGTTACTTTTGGGCTTCAAAAGTAATGAAGAGAATTGGTATCCCTGAGCTCCTTCGTCGGTTTGATTACTTTTGCGCTCCAAAAGTAATGAAGAGAATTGGTATCCCTGAGCTCCTTCGTCGGTTTGATTACTTTTGCGCTCCAAAAGTAACGAAGAATCTAAAGTTTGTTTTCTTTCTTAAATTAATGACATTGCCCGCTAGGGGTTGTATTTTGGAATGTAGCTTCGACAGTTATCGGAACCGAAGGGCAGCACAAAAAAAAAGGAGCCACCTTTTCAGAGAGCTCCTCATGACTTATTTTAATAATATTCTATAATTCCTCAGATAAGAAAGGATAACGGTAATCTACATCTGGATTAAAGGTTTCCTTAATCGTTCTTGGAGATACCCAACGCAATAGGTTGATCATAGATCCTGCTTTATCGTTGGTACCTGATCCTCTTGCTCCGCCAAATGGTTGTTGTCCAACCACGGCACCTGTACATTTATCATTGATATAGAAGTTACCAGCTGCATTACGTAAGTAATGAGTTGCTTCTTCGATTGCATAACGATCTTGAGAGATAATGGAACCTGTCAATGCGTAGATTGAAGTAGTATCAACCAATTTCAAGGTTTCAGCCCATTTCTTATCGTCATAAACATAAATTGTCAATACCGGACCGAATAATTCTTCTGACATGGTTTCGTAATCAGCTTTCTCCGCAACGATAACCGTAGGGTTAATGAAGTAACCTTTAGATTTGTCGTACTCACCACCGATTACAACCTCTGCATCTTTAGACTCTTTTGCTCTATCGATATATTTTGTGATCTTATCAAAAGCTTTCTCATCAATAACCGCATTGATAAAGTTGCTGAAATCTTCCGTTCCACCAATTTTGAAGGTTTTGATATCACGCTCCATTTTTTCTTTAAGCTCTTTCCAAAGAGATTTAGGAACGTAAGCACGTGAAGCAGCTGAACATTTCTGTCCTTGGAACTCAAAAGCACCACGAACCAATGCTGTATTCAATACATCTAAATCAGCAGATGGGTGAGCTAAGATAAAGTCCTTACCACCAGTTTCACCTACGATACGAGGGTATGTTTTGTAAAGGTGGATGTTTTCACCAATTGTTTTCCAGATATCTTGGAATACACCGGTTGAACCTGTAAAGTGGATACCAGCGAAATCAGGGTGTTTGAAGATTACATCACCTGCATCAGGTCCTGAAACATATACCAAGTTGATCACACCAGCAGGAACGCCAGCTTCTCTGAAGATCTCCATCAACACATTCGCTGAATAGATCTGTGTATTTGCTGGTTTCCAAACCACCACATTACCCATCATCGCAGCACTTGTAGGTAAATTACCTGCAATAGCTGTAAAGTTGAACGGAGTCAATGCAAATACGAATCCTTCAAGAGGACGTTGCTCTACTCTGTTCCATACATTTTTAGGGTTGATTGGAGGTTGTTGTTGGTAGATTTCACTCATGTACTTCACATTGAAGCGCAAGAAATCTGCGATCTCACATGCTGAATCGATTTCTGCTTGGTACGGGTTTTTTGACTGTCCAAGCATGGTAGCAGCATTCAATTTATAACGATATTTTGTGGAGATCAACTCTGCAGCTTTCAAGAAAATTGCAGCTCTCTGTTCCCATGGAAGATTTTCCCAATCGTTTTTAGCAGCTAAAGCAGCATCGATTGCCTCTTTAACATTCTCTTTCGTACCTTGATTAAAATAACCTAGCACATGTTTGTGGTCATGTGGAGGTGTAATTTTCACTTTCTTACTGGTGCGAACTTCCTCGCCTCCAATGTACATCGGGATATCTATTTCTGTTGCTCTTGCAGCAGCAATAGCTTCTTTTAATAAACTTCTTTCTTTAGTTCCAGGAGCGTATGAGTAAACGGGCTCATTCGTTGGCGTAGGAACTGTAAAAAAACCTTTCAACATAATTAAAAATTATTTTTTTTGATTCATAAAAATACTCAAAACCGGACGGACGATCCGTCCAAAAAATTCCAATAAGATCAATAGAACGATAAATTTTCCCCTCTAAGACTTCCATCAGAATTATTCTTACGAAGATACTCAATTGAGAAACGGAATGAACAACATATCTGAACCGATAATAAACATATTTTGTCCATTTTTATTTAGTTCTTATCAAAGATACAAAATAAATGTTTACTTAAATTAACCCATAAAGGCATTAAATCCGTCCAAACAGCATCATTTTAAGCATATTAGGACCATCAGGCCATAATATATATTTATAATCATCAACTTCGCATTCCTTAGCTATTTGAGCCATTCATTTGCTCGATTAACAATTATCTATTTCTTTTGTTCAGCTCGTTAAAAAATTTAACATAACGAGGACAAAAGGGGTTTAGAAATAATAAATAGACAGAGTTAAAATTTCATTTCCATAAAAACCATAAACTCTGGTTTCATTCGAGGCATATTCGAGAAACATTCGAAGGACAATGCAGAATGCTCCGAATATCAGTGGAGGATTATATTAAACATTTTGCAATTTTTCGGAATGTGTCTCGAATGAGGTCAAGTCCTCCTAAGAATAAAAATTTTGAATTGGAATTTATTAGAAGCTTTTATTTTTTGATTACATCCCTATAGGGGTTCCATTATTTTAGCTGGCATGGCACGTTAGCCTGAAAGTCGCGCAAAACCGATGTTCGATTAATCGAACATCGGTTTTGCATTAGCCCTATACTGTTCAATTTCCTTCATGCTAAAATAATTCATCCCCGCTGGGGATGTATGGCAGGTAGAAATATCTTATGGTAAATAAATATGGGCCTGAAAGGTTATTAACACAGTTCTATCAAACGTGTCATTGGTACGAAGGAAGGATCTCGGAATTTTACAGACATAATCAATTACGGATGCCTTTAGCGTGCAGGCTCTCAATCTTCGCCCCCCCTAGCTGTCGTCCTGACGAAGGAAGGATCTCGGAATTTTACAGACATAATCAATTACGGATG
>NZ_DAMBMM010000010.1:0-151159 GCF_032065005.1 Sphingobacterium sp. | reverse complement strand
GTATTAGCGCACATGCCCTTAACCGAACGTTAACCCCACACTGTCACCCTGACACCGGAAGGGTCTCGGAACTATACAAATAAGAGTGTATTAGCGCACATGCCCTTAACCGAACGTTAACCCCACACTGTCACCCTGACACCGGAAGGGTCTCGGAACTATACAAATAAGAGTGTATAGGCGTACAGTTCCTGCACCTTCGGTGCAGGATGACATAGTGGGTGGGTGGGAAACCGTACAGATTCTTCACGAATCGTTCAGAATTGGAAATGAATTCAGCAGGGATTTTCAGAAAAATATTTCACCCACACTGTGGGTTTTCCGATCAACGATCCGATTTTCTACAAAGATGTCACCCCTTCCAGGGGTTCCCAATATATAAACAACCATTCTTCCGGAGGAAGCTCTTTAGCCCTCGGCTCATTTCCAGTGGCGGAAAAATGGATAGAATGCCGTCGACTTGTGCGATGGGATTGGCCTTGGAATGCTTTCAATAGATCATCCCATTAAAAGGGATGATCTATTGAAAGATATTCCCGACAACAAGGCATTCTATCCATGTGCGGGAGCCCGTGCGAAAAGCCACCTTAAATGGGCCGAAGCGTTTACGGATTCGAGTTGTTTTTGGTATCCCTGAGCTCCTTCGTCGGTTTGGTACTTTTGCGCTTCAAAAGTAACGAAGAGAATTGGTATCCCTGAGCTCCTTCGTCGGTTTGGTTACTTTTGGGCTTCAAAAGTAACGAAGATTAAATTTTCGCATGCAGCTGCAAAAAACGTGAATATTCGACAATTTCAAAGAACAACCGACATACAGGGCCGTATACAAGAAACTAGTACTAGATAATGATTAGAGCACCTAGATTTCTTGCACACCACTAGCTTGAGTTGCAATTTAAAATTTTAATCCAAAAGAAAAACAATACTCAATATTATGTTTTCTATAAGAAAACAGGTGATCATTAATATTCCCTTCTTTTCCTATTTCGAGCAACATCACCCGGATGTATTCCAAAAAATTCTTTATAGGCGTATGTAAAATTGGAAGGCTTTTGATAACCAACTTGTATAGCAATTTCTTTCAACAATAAATTCTTTTGGGTAAGAAGTTCATGCGCTTTTTGCATTCTAATCCGTTGCGTATAGGCATGAATGGTACTGTGGAAAGTTTTCTTAAAATTGGTCTTGAGCTTTGTCTCGTTCAGACCAACCATCCCTGCTAGGTCCTTTATGGTTGGTGGTTGGATATATTGATCCTCCAAAATGTTTTTCGCTTCTTCTATTTTTTCAATATCCGCATCATGCATGGCCGGTCTTGCCGACTGTTCTGAATGCAAGCTGGCTTGCTGCTCTAATTGTAGCATCAGCAATTCAGCAATCTTTATTTCGAGACATAGGCGATGAAATGAACCCTTTCGACTACAGTTTCGAACCTTATCGATAATCTGTTTCATGTCAAGGCCCATTAAAGCAAACTCAGGGGACAAACTAATTCTATGCCCTTCTTTGACAGCTTTTACCAGCCTATCTTGACTATCATAGTCTTGTGGCATAATCCGAAGGCAGAACTCTTGAGAAAGCAGGATAATAAAGGAATTGACACTCAAAACAGGCTCAATGAGGAGCTTTAGATTTCTCGAGTTGAAAACCTCGAAATTGTGCTTTCCTCTTTGTAACTTTATTCCAGAATCGTGATTCACGCCGCTCTCCACGATCCTTGCATCTCCGTCGAGATGAAATAGCATGGCAACTACGCTATTGTGAAAAGACACATTTAAAGCAGCTCGCTGAGAAAATTGCGAATGGATATCAATGAGAATCAATCCATCGGTATGAAAGACCCTAAACTGGCCATCGGATATCTCCCCATCCCCCAGAGAAAGTTCTTTCAGGTCTGAGCCCAAGTTGTAACCATCAGTTACAGCAAAGCTTGCTTTCTCAGCCATTTTTCGATTGTTGAATATCAATTCCATCTTCAATCATGCTTATAAAATACTTCCTTTTTGGGCATTTTTACTTCCTTTTTGGGCATTCAAAAAATATCACAATGGATAACTTTACAAAGATAATTTTTATTTAGTATAAATCTAAATACTATCGCTTGTAATTCAATAAATTACAGCAAGACTAAGAATATTCAGCATGATTTAAAGCGTAATATGCCCTCATTCAAAAGCTGTTAATCACTTATCGTAAATTCAATAGCAAAATGTCAATAGAAGAAAAATTAAATGAAAAGCAAGGACACTGGATCCTTGCGAAGGTAGGTAAAAAGGTCCTTCGTCCCGGAGGTCGTGAACTTACAAAAATACTGATGGACAATATGGACATCAATTCCTCAGATGATGTAGTAGAGTTTGCCCCTGGCTTGGGCTTCACCGCATCGATTGCCTGTGCAAAAAAACCAAACAGTTATATTGGAGTAGACAACAACCTGCAGGCTGCCGAACTAGCTCGCAAAAACGTCAAATACGACAAAGTGAAATTTATTATCGCTGATGCCTCCGAAACCAGCCTTCCCTCTTGCCATGCTACAAAGGTTTACGGTGAAGCCATGTTGACCATGCAGCCCCAAGAACATAAAAAAGCGATCATCAAAGAAGCTGCAAGACTCTTGAAACCTGGTGGTTATTATGGCATTCACGAATTGGGACTGCAACCAGAGGATATTAGCGAAGAAATAAAACAGAGCGTTTACAAGGATTTGAGCTCCAACATTAGGGTCCACGCCCGTCCATTGACCATATCAGAATGGAGCCAACTATTAGAGGATGAAGGATTTGAAATTGTAAAGGTAGAAAGCAATGCCATGGCACTGTTGGAATTTTCTCGAGTCCTAGCCGACGAAGGTTTTTTCCGTACTATAAAAATCATTTACAACGTGATAACCCATGCTGATTTAAGAAAACGCATTTTACAGATGCGCAAAACATTCAAAAAGCATAAGAATGATATCAACGCCGTTGCCATTGTTGCCCGTAAAAAGATGTAGAAATGATGATTACTGGATAAAATGGTTTAAATTAATAGGAATTGAAAAAAAGAAAAACATAACATTATATGGCAACAATAGAAACAGGTTTTGTTTTTTCACTAAAGGAAAGAATAGAATATTCAAAAAACAGTGTGGTAAGCCAACAGGTTATCAAAAGTAAGGCTGGCAATATTACCCTATTCGCATTTGACAAAGACGAACAACTCAGCGAACATTCCGCTCCCTTTGATGCTGCACTACAGGTTCTGGACGGCGAAGCCCTGATCCATATCGCCCGTCAACCCCATGTGGTCAAAGAAGGCGAAATGATCATCCTGCCAGCCAATATCCCCCACGAAGTCTATGCAACAACGGCATTCAAAATGATGTTGACCATGATCAAGGGCTAGGGAAAGAAGAAGAGGGAATTTAGAAATACTGGTACCTAAAAAGGTTCTTAACCATTATCTCCTATCACTTAGTGATAGATGATAAAATGATAACTATCGTCCTGCGCTTTCTGAAAACCAAAAAATGATTCGATTTGATGGTCCTTAACCAGGACGTAGATTGGTGGATAATCCTCAAAGGACAATTTATAGATATCTTGATACCGTATTGGGTCAAATCTCAAAAACTTTGCCTTATCTTCTTCCTTGAACTCTTCATATCCAATCAACTTAATATTATCGTTGAGTATGTTTACCTTAAATGCAGCAACAAAGGATTCATGAGTTCCCTTTTGAAAATATTCCACGGAATTGACTGCATCCTGATAGTTGGAATCTACATAAACCACATACTTATCGACGATTTCATCTGACCATTTTTGACCTTCAAATATTTCCTTATAGAAAGTTTTGATGAGTTGTTTGGCTGAATTGGTTTCTTGGGAAAAGGAAGGTGAATGGAGCATGAAAACCATGGTTAGTGCTGTGATAAGTGCTTTCATAATTTGTTTTTTAATAAAAAAAGGGAAATAGTATAATAAAAACAATTTATAAGTATTAATATTTCGGGAAGTCTTAAAGATTAGAAAAAATGGACCTGCCCCCTTTCCATTGAGATATGCTCATAGAAAACCGATCTCTTTTTTTTAGGTTGTAAGAATATGAAAGCAAGCTATAGTAATAAAATCTGTAATGTTCAATTATAATTTGACGCACCTAATAACAATAATAATAACATATAAAAACCATTTTAGTTAGCTCATCTAGTTTCTTCTTTTAAAACAATATCACAAACGAAGCACAAATTTTGCACCTTAGATTATGGTCCAATCGAATTCGATCAATCCTTTATTTAAGAATAACTTGTAAGTGGGTGTTTCCTTTATTTTTGTTAAGGCAAATATTTAATGTCAACTCCTCTGTCGTGCATATGCAGAACGCAATTATCAACCTGCCCATTTTTCAAATGTATTGTTAGCCCATAGTCTGAAAAAGATGCACCCATGGAATCATGTCCATAGCCTCTCAATACAATTCTGTCATTGTTGCTTTCAATAATTCGCATCTGTTTCGGAGCCATTTGGATATTGTTTTGCCAAAGAGGATGGTTGCCATTTAGGTTATAAAGTGTTACTGTCAGTCCTTCACCACCATGAATATTTGGTTCTACTTTAACCGCTCGTGCGGCACCGTTATGTGGTCCTGAAACATGTCTCCCATTTTCATAACGAAGGTGGTCTGAAGACTTAAATACAAAATCTAATTCTATCATTATTTTTTAGTTTTTAAATGAATTTTCAATGGGTTCGGAATATTCAATTCTGAAATAATGATTTTCAAAACTGATAAGAATGTGAGTATAGTATTTTCCCCTTTGTTTTACAATTGAGACATCAAACATAGAACCGGGTAAAGTTGCATGAGCAATCTCCAATTCATGTTCAGGCTTAGCTGTATAGTCCCATTCTGAAAGAAGTAAATTCCTGTGATAGTCAATTATTCCATGTTGTTCAAAACGCTCCACTTTATTGAAGTTGAACCAGGTTAAAATCCCTCTACCAATAGAAGGCATCCAAATTATTTCTGATGGAAACTCATCTTCGGCCTCGTAGTAATCAAATTCATCAATTTGAATTTCTTCGCTCCCATACCTTCGTTTAAAAATTTTCGTTTTATTAAACTGGATATGAAACTCACCGCCATTTCCAATTTCTTTTATTGTTGTTGCCATGAATATGAATGTTATGAATAAAATTCTACTAAGGTATTGGGATCATGAATTGTATATGTGACTTTTGTCAATACACCATGTTTGTAAAAAAGCGATGAAATGTCTGGATTGTTCCTTTCAATTTTATTTGTGGTATTGAAAATATCTTTACTCCACATTATTCTATCTCCATTTGTAGAAATCTCACCAAATGAAAATTGCTTTTTGATATGATTGTTGATCATAGCATCATCAATAGTAACATTGAGAATATCACTATCTACTTTGGCAACAATCTGTCCATTGGAGTTACCTGAATAAATGCAAGCACCCGCCTGCCAAACTTCAAATCTATGGTAGTTGAAATTAAATGCTTGACGGGTTATCCGTCCTGACATTTCCTTAATATTACTTGGAAATCTGTCCCAATTATCGCTCATGTTTTTAATTTTTATTTTTCATGCCTACTCTCTTCGGTTTTCAGCTTCGCCGCTATAGTATTCACATTAAATAAGGAGAGGCTATATATTGTTAATCTCACTCAAATACTAAAGTAATTCACTTAACTATATCGCTCACAAATATCTCAACTTGAACACTATTTCAAATTATGAAAATTTTTTATTATTAGAAAATACAAGCGCACAGAAAATTAAAAATTATTTTTAAAAACATTATTTAATTTATTTCAATAGTGAATTAGAAAGATATTAATACAGGAAAATAAATATGGTTATAAATACCTAGAAACAGACTTCCACAAAATGTTCATTGGTAGGAACGAAGAATCTTGGAGCCATTCAGAAAATGATAACAGAACCATAAATAAAACAACATCATTGGCGAACAGGTCCTTGATCTTCGATCAAAGATGACAAGGAAGTGTTGAGACATTTACGTACAGATTCTTAACTGATCGTTCAGAATTGGATATTCCTTAGAGAGATTCAGAGCTCTGCGAAGAATCTATTTTTGTTATTTTTAGGATATGCTGTAATTCCGCAATCGTAAGATGAGAAAACTATTTCAAATGTTTGTGGATAGTTCCGAGACCCTTCGGGGGTGCCCAGGGTTACACAAAATAGTTGTAGAAAAATATTTCACCCACGCTGTGGGTTATCCGTTTTGCAATCCAATTTTTCTACAAAGATTTCACCCCTTCCAGGGGTTTTCAGTGCGTTGTTTTATAATATCAGATCACAAGCCACGGATTTGCGAGAATGGCAGATAACAAGCGAGAACATTCAATTTGCACTAACTTGAGCAACAGCTTTTTTTATATTTACCAATAAAAAAAAGGAAATAAAAAAGGCTGTTACGGATAAATTTGCACAATCCTTCTATATTTCCCTTAACGCGCCATTTCGCAAACCGCTGTTAGGTGAATGTCTTATTATTTTCAATTTTGTAGATTAGTCCAATATTGGATTCATCAAAATCAAATTCATTTACGAATTGTAAGCCTATTTTTTCTAATACTTTTATCGACGCAATATTATTTTTCATGGCCCTTCCTATAATTGTTTTTAGATTCAGTTTTTCGAATCCATATTCAACACAAGCTTTTGCACTTTCTGTAGCATAACCTTTGTTCCACTTTTCTTCAAAAAATCTAAAGCCAATATCTGTTTCGTTTTTTCCCTTATCATATTTAAGACCGCACCAGCCTAAAAATTCTTCGTTTTCCTTTTCAATTACCGCCCATCTTCCAAAACCATTCAATTCATAATCTTCATAATTTAATAAGAATTGTTTTGCTTCTTCGATATTTTTAAATGCAGGATTTCCTGTATACCGTATAACGTTTGGATTTAGATTCAAGTTATAGAAATCCTCGGAATCTTGAATATTAAGTTCTCGCAAATAAAGACGATCTGTTTCTAAAATTATTTTCATTGGAGTGTATGGAAAGGTTTTCACATTAGGGTTTAAGGCTTGGCGAAAGCGGAATTTTAGCACAAAAGTTCAATTGAAATCCTAAAGTTGAACCTTGTACAAATGCTCAGTCGAAGCACTTTAGTCCTGCTGTTGCAAACCGCTTGTTGTACATAGTTTTTATTATTCGTTTAATATTATATCCCGCAATTTTTCAAGTTGTGAGTCAGTGTGCCAAAGAACCTGGTTTATATCTCGTTCAATTCTGATATCAGGTTCAGTCCCATATCCGTCTAAAGTTTTTCCGTTATTTTGGAATGAAACCATTGTACTGATTTTTCCAAACAATTTTGAATTAGGTAAATCAAACCACTCACTATTTCCGCTTGAACCATCGGTTGTGTTGCCTACAATTTTAATATTTTCAATTCCTTTGAAAACGGACACAAAGACAGAGGCAGCACTAAAAGTCTTTTCGTTGGCTAATATATAGACGGGTTTATTGTAGTAAAAAGATTTCTTTGCTAACTTTTGTCCATTTAATAACCCAAAATAATAATTGCTATATTTTTTGTTGTCCAATTCATAAATTGGGTTAAAGGTTTTCAAAAATTCCGTTACAACTTTCTGTTCTCTTTTATCCAATTCAGAAAAAGAATACAAAAACCGATTGTGTAAGGTCTTTTTATAATCTTCCGGCAATGGGATTGGTCCTCTTTGTTTCGTGATATTTACGACATAAACCGAATCGGGGTGTACTAAATATTTTGCAAATTCATACAGCAAATCACGTGTTCCACCACTGTTGGCTCTTACATCAATTATCAAGGCCTCACTATCATTTTGAATAGATTTCATAAATGAATTGACTTTATCAAAAAGAAGAGGGGCTTCATCTTTATTGACCATTTCGGGAATCTTGATATATGCAATGTTGTCCTTTATGCTAAATAGGTTTTCAATAATTTCAGGTTTGTTGTAATCTTCATCTTTTATGAAAAGATAATCTACTTCAAATTTTTCGTCCCAAGGACGAAGCCTTTTTGACTTGTCAACTATCGAAACAGCCATAACAGTGTCTTTTTTAAAAGTAGGATTCGAAAGTGTCAATTTGATTTTTTTGGGTAATGATTTCTCAAGAAGTATATAGTTTTTCTGAATGTCCCGAATATCTCTTACCGCTAATGTGAAATAAGTTTCTTTGGGTGCTTTTATATCCTCTGGGCGTATTTTTTTCAGAAAATTATTTATATCCATACCGTCGATTTTCTTGACGTAAGGAAATTTTGAATTGAGTAATGCTAACTCTCTATTTTGATTATAATTCAAAACTAAAACTTTGTTATTTATTGGTGCGTAAGCGAACGGCAGAAAGAAATCTTCATTTAAATCATAGCCTCTTATTGTTGATAATGAAGAATGTCTATCGCCAATTTTTGCCAAAGTGTTCGTGACAAAAAGTCCAAAATTTTCAAGACGTGTAGAATCTTTTACCATTTTCAAATAATTTTGAAAGTCGACATTAAAGTCATAACCGTTTAGATAAGCATAAGAAGATTTCTCATTAAGGATCTTTCTCAAAAATTCAATGTCTTCAACTACCTGTTTTTTTGTCAGCCACTTATTTTGTGCATTAGAAAAGATGGAACAAAGATTAAATATTGTAATAATCAGGATTTTTAGATTCATTAGTGGGGTCTGTATATAATTGCGTTCATCTACCTTTTTGACGAAATAATGTTACACTAAATAATCTCTATAAGCGAACTTCGTTAATCAAGTTCTTAAATATAGTATTTTTCTGAATATCAGCTCGATATCATTATCAATTATTATGGATAGGGAAAGAATTTTATCAGTTTTGAAGAGCGTATGCGCCTACAAAGTTAAGCTGCTAGTACAATAAAATCTTAAAAGGAATACATAACGATATTTTTGAAAGAAATGCATGGATATAAAAAACTCTCTCTTATCCCTATCTCAAGTATAGAAGCTTTTCTCAACAAGAAAGTTATTGATGACAAAATCAGTTCATCCTATCAGCGATCATTAGTTGGGGCAATAAAAAAATATACCTCTTATTGCTAGATCAACCACTCCATTTGGATTACTTATTACCTACGCGTAGTGAAACTAAATTACCCAAATTCTTTTCAAAAGAAGAGGTGCGTAGACTTTTTGATAGTACTGATAATATCAAACCCAAAGCGATGTTGATGACATTCTATAGCTGTGGCTTACGTTTGAGTGAACTGTTGAATCTCAAAATTAAAGATGTACTTTCTACCGATTAGATTGTTAGAATCAATCAAAGCAAAGGGAACAAAGACAATATAGTATCTTTGCCAGATAAGCTTCATGATGTTTTACGTGAGTATTATCAAGTTATAAGCCCACAGATTCTTCACAAATCATTCATAATTGGAAAATAATTCAGAAGGGATTTTCAGAAAAATATTTCACCCACATTGTGAGTTATCCGATTAACAATCCGTTTTTCTACAAAGATTTCATCCCCGTTGGGGGTTCCTAATTTATTCAAACAACAATCCTTCCGAAGGAAGTCATTTAGCATCCGGCTCATTTCCAGTGGCGGGAAAATGGATAGAATGCCGATGCCCTGCGCGATGGGATTGGCCTTGGAATGCTTTCAGAAGAACATCCCATTAAAAGGGATGATCTTCTGAAAGATATTCCCGACAACAAGGCATTCTATTCATGTGTGTGGACCCGTGCGAAAAGCCACCTTAAATGGGCCGAAGGTTTTTGGTTACTTTTGGGCTCCAAAAGTAACGAAGAACAACGGTGGCAGGATGGCTTCAGCCCCGCACACCCCAAACACTCCCCTGAAGCTCCTTCGGATCGAACCACGGTTCGAATCTGCCACACCCGGACACAAAAAAAGCCCGACCTAAGTCGAGCTTTTTTTAGTCGGGGTGGCAGGACGAATCTGCGCACACTCAAATATCTATATGTCAATATGTTGACTTTCTTTAAAAAGAACTACTCACCGTTTAACTCACATATAATTTGTGATTCGATGTTGCAAATTTAACCATTTAATTTGATTGAGCAATACAATTTGGTGATTTTTGATTTAAACCTCAAAATCACTAAAGCGATTTTTCTGGCTCATTTTTTCAAATAAAAAGATTAACAAGGTTCAAAGTTATATAATAAAGCAATCAGACTTAAAGTCTCTTTATATCCGTTAAATTTGCGTTTACTAAAGGGGCTTTTCAAAGTCATTTCATACTGAATATTTATAAAATAATCTCCACAGTTGGGTGAGATTTATGGCAAAAATCTTCCCACAGGTGGGGTGAACTTGGGTAAAGGTATCACTTAATATAATGATGTTTGTGTATTATTTAGGGATAAACTGAATTTGAAATTCGGTATTGATCACAAAAATTATGGGCTATGCAGCATTCTTTACACACCATTATTTTAGAGATACATAATAAGGAAGATAAGATTTTATCACAGAGCAAAAGGTTGATTGATGAGGCTTATGAAATGACCTTGTATCTACAAGACCTGTTATTTGAGGTCAAGAAATATATTGCTAAAAAGGGCTTTCAAAATGATGGGGAAGAAATAAAATTCTTCCGAACCATCAAACCCCAAATACTTGGAAAACTCATCTACTACAATAAAATTTACCGGATTGAAACGACCTGTCCGGTCAGCAACGGCAAAATGTATTACAGTTACTTTTCGACTCAATTAGCCAATCTTAAAAGAGAGTACATTGAGCATATCTGCAATTCAGATTTTTATAGGTACTATCGTTCGGGGCGTACGGACCGTGACGACACCTATTTCAAAAGAGGCAACATAAATTACCACGACGGTCTGAACAGTATCGTCTTTGAAATTGATCCCGAATTTTCTACTTTCTACGATTACAAGACCGCAAGGATTATCGCCAACGAATTGCTTTATACCTATCTGCTGACGAAAATCAATCCAGATGAAAATCCCGATGCTATTTTACAAAAGCCGGAAAACGCCAAAGATATTTTTTGGACAGAAAGCAAAAACGCACTTGTCGAATTGATATATGCCCTGTATGCTTCGGCAGCAGTTTCGCACGGTAAAACCGGTGTCCGAAAAATCAGTTTGATGTTCCAGATACTTTTTGGCATTACGCTCGGTGACCTGCACCACGCATTCCACAGAATGAAAACCCGAAGCGGTTCCCGAACGGCATTCTTGGACCAGCTTAAAACTTCATTGGAAGAATATATGGATAAAGACCTTTAACCCAATGCAGGTCTTTTGTTCAGGGCAGTGCATTGTTGTGTACTGCTTTTTTGTTTATACCATAAGCCAATGTATGTCAATTGGCAAATGATGGTATAAACCATCTCCTAAATACTCGAAATTCTTTTTAAGCCCTACCAAACAAGGGTTTCTCCCAATTGCAAAAATTTTCAAAAAACAGCCAAACCAATTGGCAGGGCTTGGCTGATAAACACTGCCACGCTTCCCAATTTTGCATGGTGAACATTAAAACTTATCGACTATGAATATTGACAGAATGGAATTTATAGCGTGGATGGAACGCATCATGGACAGGTTTGATATGTTGGGCGACAATATTGACGATTTAAAAAAGAAACGCAATAGCATAGACGGAGAAGAACTGCTCGATAACCAGGACCTGCTGCAAATGTTGAAAATCAGTAACCGTTCCCTGCAACGCTACCGCTCCATAGGTAAACTACCTTACTATACCATTAGCGGAAAACTGTATTACAAGCTATCCGATGTGCACCAGTTTATCAGGGAGAGTTTTAACAAGTAAAACGCCAATGCGTGCCAAATACTGCCTTTGACTGCCACTTCGGGCGATGCAGTAACTGCTTCATTTACTTTCGGCAATAAAACTTTAAACTTTTCAGATTATGAGTGAAGAAAAAGAAACAGAAAACCAACAGGTTGCTTCCGAACAGTTATCGGATATACTTTTAGTGCTGGATAAAGAAAAAATGAAAATCCAAGCTGTAAAAAGTATTGACAAAAGCGGAAAAATGGAAACGGTTGACCCTACGAAGAAGAACCAAAGCGAGTTCATGCGGGTGGATAAACACGGTGATTTCGTGACCAATTTCCTTTCCAATTTTTGGAGGCAGTTAAAAGACCCTACCAAATTTGCTCTTTTCAAAGTTTCGGCTGACGAAGCCGTAGAGAAAGCAAAAGAATTTCAGAATCAGATAAACAATCCAACTGCCGAAGGCAAAAAGAAAATGGAAAAGCATGAAGTGAAAAATGAACCCGAACAAGAGCAAAAACAAGAAAATAAAAATGATATGGCAAAAACAGAGACAACCCCGGAAACAAGCGAGTACCGCTTCCAGCCGGAACAGATTGATTGGGAAACAATGAACAATCTCGGATTAAGCAAGGAATACCTTGAGAAAAAGAACCTCCTTGACCCACTATTGAGGGGTTACAAGACCAATGAGCTTGTACCTATAAGCGTTAATCTTGGCGGTGCGGTCGTCCGTACAGATGCCCGCTTGTCTTTACAGTCCACCCCGGAGGGGGACGTTGTGGCAGCGGTACACGGTATCAGGCGTGAACCCAACTTAAACTTTGAGTTTTTCGGACACAAGTTCTCGGACGAGGACAAACAGAACTTACGTCAAACAGGCAATATGGGGCGTGTGGTCGATCTGATAAACTCCAAAACAGGCGAATTGATGCCGTCCATCATTAGTGTGGACCGGCTTACCAATGAGCTGATTGCTTTGAAAACAGATTTCATCAAAATCCCCGATGAGGTTAAAGGTATAAAACTAAATGACGAACAAAAACAAACCTTAGTGGAGGGCAAACCCCTGTTCATTGAGGGAATGATTTCTACAAAAGGTACTCCCTTTGATGCAAACGTACAGTTCAATGCGGATAAACGGTATGTGGAATTTCTGTTTGACCGAAGCAACAATAACAGGCAAACCCAAAACAGCCAACAGGACAATCAGCAAAGCAGGTCGCAGGAAGCCCCGAAAACCTTTAGGGGAAAGGAACTGGAGGATGAACAATACAACAAGTTCAAAGACGGTCAAACAGTTTACATTCCGAATTTGGTCGATAAGAAAGGGCAAACTTATAACGGCTATATCACATTCAACAAGGAAACAGGAAAAACCAACTTTGAGTTTCCCAACCAATACAAGGAACGGATAAAACCTACAGAAGCCCACAAAACGCAGATTGCCGTCAATTCCGAGGGCAAGACCAACGAAGCGACCAAGAATATCAAAGAGCCTCTACAGAAAGGGCAGCAAAGACCGAAAAACGAAAAGCAACAGGAGCAACAGAACAAACCCAAAGCACCTGCAAAATCAAAGGGTAGGAAAGTGAGTTAGGTATGAAAACAATTATCGCAGAAAAACCAAGCGTAGCAAGGGAAATAGCCGGCTTGTTGGGTGTTTCCGAAAAAAAGGACGGTTATCTAACGGGCAATGGCTATTTCGTTACGTGGGCATTCGGACACCTTATCGGTTTGGGAATGCCCGAAGATTATGGGATTTCGGGATTTGACAAGGCTTCCTTGCCGATACTCCCGAATCCGTTTATTTTGACTGTTCGTAAGGTCAAAAAAGACAAAGGTTATACAGCCGATACTGGAGCATTAAAGCAACTGAAAGTCATCAAGGAGCTATTCCATAAAAGCAACAGTATTATCGTAGCTACCGATGCAGGTCGTGAGGGTGAACTTATCTTTCGGTACATTTATGAATATCTGAAATGCCGTAAGCCCTTTCAGCGGCTTTGGATAAGCTCGCTTACTGAAAAAGCAATCAAGCAAGGGTTTGACAGCCTGAAAGACGGTAAAGAATTTGACGGCTTATTTCAGGCTGCACAAGGCAGAAGCCGTGCCGATTGGCTGATCGGCATCAATGCGACACAGGCATTGAGTATAGCCGCTGGCAACGGCATTTATTCGCTGGGCAGGGTGCAAACACCTACATTGGCTTTGATTTGTAAACGCTATCTGGAAAATAAAAATTTCGCTATTAAAAAGTATTGGCAAATTCAGCTATTGCACCGCAAAGAGGATATTGATTTTAAGAGTATCTCAAAAACCAAATGGAACGAACAAAAGCTTGCGGAAGATACATTACGACTGGTCCAAAGACACGGAACCGCAACGGTCATATCTGTGGAAAACAAAAACACCACGGAGCAACCCCCCTTGCTTTTTGATCTCACAGGCTTGCAAAAAGAAGCCAATAAAAAGCTGAACCTGTCGGCAGAGCAAACACTCAATATTGCCCAGAACCTTTATGAAAAGAAATTTATTACCTATCCACGTACCGGAAGCAAATATATACCCGAAGATATGTGGAGTGAGATACCTAATCTTGTAAGAGCGTTACAGGACAATGATAACTTTAAGCAAGCTATTTCTAAATTAAAATGGGGTCGCTTCAATAAACGTGTCGTGAATGACCTGCGTGTAACAGACCACCACGGAATACTCATCACGGACAAAGTGCCGTCTGCACTCAATGCCGACGAAACAAAGGTTTATGATATGATTGCCTTTCGACTGCTCGAAGCTATCTCTCAGCCTTGCATTAAAGAAATAACGGATATAGCATTGGAAGTATCACACTACGATTTTATGCTAAAAGGCTGTAAAGTTTTGGAAGCGGGCTGGCGTTCGATCAAAGGAACATTTTCGGACGAAGATAACGAACCCATACAAGATCTACCCGAACTGAAAACGGGCGATGAGTTGAAAATAAAAGAAGCCTCCGTTTTGGAAAAGACAACCAAACCGCCTGTGCTTTATACAGAAGCCGGACTATTGTCGGCAATGGAAAACGCAGGCAAAGAAATCGAAAGCGAGGAAGAACGGAAAGTCCTGCAAAACATCGGTATAGGTACCCCAGCGACACGGGCGGCAATAATTGAAACGCTGTTTACCCGTAGTTATATCCAACGGGAAAGGAAATCCTTGATCCCGACCGAAAAAGGATTACTGGTATATAGATTAGTGAAAGACAAAAAAATTTCGGACGTAATGATGACTGCCGAATGGGAACTGGCTTTACAGAAAATCGAAATCAACGAAGTAGATGCAAGCGTATTTCTAAGCGAAATGGAAACCTATGCGAAATCCATTACCGAAGAACTGCTACAAACTTCCATCGCCAGTATAAACCTGCCGAAACTTACCTGTCCGAAATGCAAAAATCAGCAACTTATTATCCGTGATAAGATTGCCAAATGTCCTGACGAAAGCTGTAAATGGATACAGTTTAGAAATGTTTGCGGTGTGCAGATTGGCATAGCCGACATAACAAGCCTTGTCAATAATGGTAAAACTTCACTTATCAAAGGAATGAAAAGCAAAGCCGGAAAGAAATTCGATGCTTATATCGTATTGGATGATGAATGCAAAACAACCTTTGAGTTTGATAATAAAAAAGCTAAAAAAAAATGACCGATATTATCATATCCCAAAAAGAAATTGCTCCGCTTATCCACACCATTAGGGGTAAACAGGTCATTCTCGACAATGATTTAGCAATGCTCTATCAGGTAGAAACAAAAGGGTTAAACAGGGTTGTAAAGCGAAACAACAACCGCTTTCCCGAAACTTTTTGCTTTCAACTTACCGAACACGAAGCAAAATCTTTGAAGTGCCAATTTGGTACTTCAAACGTTGGACGGGGCGGTCGTCGTACGCTACCCTTTGCATTTTGTGAGCAAGGAGTGGCAATGATGTCCGCATTGTTGCGGAGTGAAGTAGCTGTACAGGTAAGCATTGAGATAATGAATGCGTTTGTAGAAATGCGGAAAATGCTTATCAGCAACGCTTCGCTGTTTCATCGTCTGGACAATATAGAACTGAAACAATTACAAGCCGACCAAAAATTTGAGGAAATCTTTAAGGCTTTGGAAAGCGACAAGCTCCACAGCGAAAAAGGTATTTTCTACAACGGACAGGTTTTTGATGCCTATACATTTGTTTCCGATATTGTCCGAAGTGCAGAAAGTTCCATCATCCTGCTTGATAATTACGTGGACGATACGGTATTGACCTTATTGGGCAAACGCAATGACAATGTAACCGCAACTATTTACACCAAAAGCATCAGCAATCAGCTACGGTTGGACTTGCAACGTTACAACAGCCAATATCCCCCGATTGAGATTAAGACGTTCTCCGATGTGCACGACCGCTTTTTAATCATCGACCAAACAGAACTGTACCATATCGGAGCATCGCTCAAAGATTTGGGTAAAAAGTGGTTTGCTTTTTCGAAAATGGATATAGAAGTCGGCAGAATGCTTCAACTCTTGAATAAATAAGGTTAATTATCCTACTGTAATACCATCATAAAAATATTCAATAATATATTTTTCAAAAGAATCTATAAAATCAAAAGATTTGATATTTTCCTTTCCAATTTCGTGAAATTTATCAATTACATTATGTATATTCAGATGGTCATCCATAAAGTTAATTATTTGATTCTGATAAAGTTTTCTTGAAATCATTCTTGGAAGTCCATATTCTTCAAGTTGATAAACAACAGATGGTAAAAAGGCGTGAGATACTTTGGATACAAAGGGGGAAACGTCAGTTCCATTATCAAGAATCTCTCTTTGCAAGATATTAATATCACTAATTAGTGATGATAAGTTGAACGCAGCTATTCTTTCAAGTTTAAAAAATTGTTCAATATCTATATCAAATTCATCTAATTCGTCCAACAATTCAGGAATTGTACTTCCCCAATTTTCGACTAATACCTTTACGAACTCTACAAATTTTTTATGTTGAAGACCATAAGCTCCGTCACCCCATTCACCTGGTTGTAAGCTGATGATTTTCCATAGTAGTCTATCCCAAGATTCAGGGTCATCCGAGTTTAGGTATGAAAGTCCATTCCAATCTTCAGGATTTGCTTTCATTTGTCTTGCTGTTTCTTTTATGAAATCAGAGTTATTTGATTGGAAAATATTTTCTTTCAATAGTCTATCATAAGTTTCCTTTCCTAAAATTTCATACATTTCACCTTTGAATGTTATTATTTTTGAAATCTGTTCATTATTTAAACTTGAACTATAAATATCTTCATCCAAATCACCTAAAATAGTATCTGGAAATGGAATATCGAGTTGAGTTGCATTATCTTGAGGAGGAGCTTCGAGCAAATATATTTTCCCTATAAAATATTTAAACATTCTTCCACTTCTGCCGATAATATTTTTATAGGTAAAACTATCTAAAATACTATTGCTTCCACTTTTACGATTTCTCCAAATAACAACATTTTCAGCAGATGTATTAACTCCCTCAATTATTGAAGAGGTTGAAATAATATTATTTAGCCCATCTTGTTCTTCAAATAACTTGACTTGTATTTGACTAATTGAACGATGTAGCTGTCCGTTATGAATTCCAACACCTCTTTTTACAAGATTGGTTAATTTCCAGTTTGCTCCATAGTTAGTGGTAAGCCAATTAGCAAAATCAATTAATAATGGTTTTTCAGAAATAGGAAGCCGTTCATTTAAAAGATTTGAAACTTTATCAATTTGAGGATATGAAGCTGCATATATCAGAGATTTTGTTTTTGTTTCTTCGAGAATGTTTAGTAGAATTTCTCCTTTTTGGAGTTCTTTTTCAATTTTGTCCCCTGCAATTTCTTTGTACTTTTCAAATATATCCAGATAAACCGTGTTGAATCCTAATTTATCTTCGAACTCCATATCTTGCGTAAATACATTGTCTCCTATTGAAGTAATATTCGGAGCAAGAAAATACTTTTGCTTTGATTTATGTCCAAGTTTGATGATTGCTTTTAACAACGAAGGAGACCTTGATTTGTCGTAATCGGAACTTGCCTTATAAAATTCATCTATTATTAAAATATCAATACTGTCAATCTTATTGATATAATTCATTGCTCTTTCTTGAGGAAATATAAAAATGTTTCTTTCCGCCAATTCTACCTCAGTCGTTGTAATTATCTTGTATTTATGGGCAAATTTCTTGTATAAACGCCTACGGGTTTCATCTGTCAGTGCTATAGTTGGTACAATAATCACTACATTATCAGGGTCTTTAATGGAAATAAAAGCATCAATTACAAAACTTTTCCCAAAACTGGTAGGTGCACTTACCGCAATATTCTCTCCATTAACTAATCTTTTTAATAATGAAGATTGCTCTCTGTGTAGCGTTGACTGTTTTCCTCCTGTATCAACTTTAAAGATTTCATAAACAAATCTGTCTTCCCAATTAGCCGTTTCTGCTTTTAAATATGGATATAATCCCGTATGACGAATCAAGTGATTTACCAATGGAGAATATTCAACATTGTTTCTTTCGTGATAATCAAGAAGTTTAATTAATTCATTCCTTGCCTGAACTTCTTGATTTGAGTTCAAGAGGTCGTTTATTATGTGGCAAGATTCAAATATTTCCATAGGTCAAGAGTTTTTATAAAAGTCTGCAATAGAAATAAATCTATCTACAATTGTCTTTTTTAACGGTACAGGAAAAAGAACTAAATGAAATTTAATTTCAGAATAATGTGGTATAGCCCCCAGCTTATTTATTTGTTTAGAAAAAAATGCTTCAGCCCTGTTTTTGTGATAATTTATCATTTCAATTTTATAGTCATCAGAAAGAGATGTTTGCTTTTGTGTTATTTCACATTCGTGTAAAAGCAATATTGGAATATGTAACTTTGGCTTTATAAGGTCGATAGATTCTCTTGGAGAAAGAGAGGTTTTTATTTCATTTCTTAATTTTTCGTCACCAATTAATGAATCAATATCAGATACATTTGTGATAATACTATTTTCCTTTTTTAATTTATCCGTTAATAGTGAGTTTTCTACAGATGTGATTATTTCAGCGAGTCTGGCATCTTCTATGCTATTATAAAATTTAGCTTCACCAAACCATATAGAAAAATCATTACCATTTTCAATAATTATATGCACACTGTCAGCACCTTTAGCGTTGTCTTGGGCATTCTGTTTATAAAATATTTTAGGAACGACTGGCAATGCCTTGAAATGATGTTTCATTATAGCATAAAGAATAATTTCTGCAATCTCACTTCCTTTACTAATATCGCCTGATTTATCGGAAAGTCTCAAGTTTTTTGCAGCATAAGTCAATAAAGAATGGTGATTATTAACCAGACTTTCTCTCTCTTTATGAGATAAAGAAGTTTCGGCTATATTATCCCATATAAAATTCTGAAAATGATTGTATCTCCATTCTTTATCCTCAAAGTTATTTATCATACTAATCACACTCTTGTTCTCTACAGGAGTTAAACTCTTGTCGAAACAAAAGTCTGTAAAAGGGTTGTTTATTAATATTTCAAAATTCATCTTATCTGCCTATAGGTTAGGAATAATTATTACCCATTTCTATAGGTAAATTATGGTTACAAAAGTAAACAATAAATCCTTTACTATTAATTTAATACGCCAAATCCTGCCTCTCAACGCCAAACCGTGCCACATCTTCAAAGGAACTTATCTACCGCTATAATTTTAGGCTTTCAGTAAAATTCTAAACAAAATCATAGTATGAGTACACAGCAAAAAGATCTATCGTATTTCAGATTACGATTGCAGGAACACCTTAACGGTAGCTTTCCTGAAAAAGCTCACGACCAAAAATTTATCGACCAGCGTTCTTCGTGGGCTGCCAATGCTTACGAGGGTGCATTCCGTTCGGGAAACCCGATTGAGCAATGCAACGAGATAGCCAACTACATACTTTTTGAGGGCTTGCATTTCTCCAAGTTTGATACAGTTTTCCAAGTAGTATGCAATGAGTTTGATACCCTGATGGCAGACGAGGAACTACGACCGTTCGCCCTTAAAATGCTCCCTGTCTGTGAGCCTGTTTTTTCAAGATATACACTAACCGATGATTTCGCATATGGTTATGAGTTTGACCTGCTCTACACCGAACTAACCGGAGCAATCGCAATATGGATAGAGGAAAATGGGCTTCAGTAAACGCCAACACCTCCAACAGAATATTGATGCCCTGCGGATTGCTTTTACATTGGAAAAGGAGAAACGACAAGCCACCGTAGGCGAAAGACTGTCATTGATGCGTTACAGCGGATTTGGCGGTCTTAAATTCGTTCTGAACCCCGTAGAAAACGAAACAGACATCAACCATTGGCGAAAAACCGAACACGATTTATTCCCCATTACGCAGGAACTCCACCGACTGCTCAAAGAAAACTCCGAAGACGATAAGCAATACCGCCGATACGTGGACAGTATGAAAAGCTCCGTACTGACGGCTTTTTATACACCACCACAGGTTATTGATGCGATTTCTGAAACTTTGCGTGAAAGCGGTGTAAATATTCAGAAATTTTTAGAGCCGTCCGCAGGGATTGGGTCTTTTATCCAATCCTTTTCGGAAAACCAACAAACCAAAGTTACCGCCTACGAAAAGGACTTGCTGACAGGCAAAATCCTAAAACACCTTTATCCCGAAAGCACTATCCGTGTAAGCGGTTTTGAGGAAATTCCCGAAAAGGAACAAAACAGCTATGATGTAGTTGCCAGCAATATTCCGTTTGGCGATACTTCCGTATTCGATTTATCCTTTTCCCGAAGCAAGGACAGTGCAAAAGTACAGGCAGCACGAAGCATTCATAATTATTTCTTCTTGAAAGGAAACGATATGCTCCGTGAGGGCGGTTTACAGGCTTTCATTACTTCGCAAGGCGTTTTAAACAGTCCGAAGAATGAACCGATACGCAGGGTGTTGATGGAAAACAATAATCTGGTTTCGGTTGTCCGGTTGCCCAACAACCTGTTTACGGAATATGCAGGTACGGAGGTCGGAAGCGATTTGATCATCCTACAAAAGAATACGGCAAAACAAAATCTGACCGAAACGGAAGAACTGTTTTGCCAAAGTAAACAGACCAAATACGGTACGCCAAGCAATGCTTTCTTTCAGAATGGTACGAGGGTCATACATACCGACTGTAAAATTGATACCGACCCCTACGGACAACCTGCAATCATTTATACACATAAGGACGGAGCTGAGGGCATTGCCAAAGATTTGAAGCAAATGCTTTCCGAAGATTTTGGAAACCGTTTGGACTTGAGCTTATACATAGGCGAACGGAACGATGAGCCATTGGTACAAATTCCTGTTACGCCAACACCAACGGTTACACCTCCGGTCGTAGATGTAACCCCTGTAAGCATTCCCCAAAAGCCACAACCCGAAATCCGTCTGGAAAGCCTACAGGAACCGAAGCAGCTGAGCATTTTTGACCTGTTTGAAAATGCGAACGAGCCTGTAATGGTGGTTGCTCCACCCAAAAGAACTACGCACGCCAAAAGACAAACCGCTAAAAAAAGACGAGGTACAATAGGTCTTCAAACCGACCTGTTCGGCGGTGCGATGCAACAGCCTTATATACCGCCAAAACCTAACGGAACTACAAACGGCACAACTCAAATAAACGGCAAAAAACAGGAAGCTGTCGGCGATCTGTTTTCGGGTTTGGGTCGGAATGGCCACGTGGATAAGCAAATCGTTACCAATATTGCCATCAACACCATTCCAGAGCCTGCTCCGTACAGTGGCGAACTGCAACCGTTCCACCGAAACGACTGCCTTATCGTGGATAACGGTTGGGTCGGTCATCTGCAAGATGTGGATACGCAGGACGGTAAGGCTGTGTTCCACCCTTTACAACTGCCTTCCTTACAGAAAGCACGAGCCGAAGCGTATATCGGGGTACGTGATGTTTACCAACAGCTTTACATCAAAGAAGCGGAACTACAAACCGAGCATAAGGAAGAAAGGGAAACCCTTAACCGCTTATATGATGCCTTTGTCAAAAAGTACGGAAACCTCAACAGTGCGGACAATATCAAGCTCATCAAAACAGACAGTGTAGGCAAAGAAATGCCCTATTTGGAGCGTGTTGTCGGTGGCGTCGTACACAAGGCAGATATATTCAGTCGTCCTGTAAGTTTTTCTACCGTAACCATAGCAACGGACAATCCCGATGAAGCGTTAGCGGCTTCGCTGAACCAATACGGTAGCGTGGATTTGGACTATATGTCCAAAACCAGTGGTATGCCTGCCGATACCCTGAAAGAAGCCCTCCGAGGTCGTATTTATTACAATCCACTCCAAAGGGAATACGAAATAGCCGAACGCTGGATTGCGGGCAACGTGGTGGAGAAAGCCCAAGAGGTCAGAACCTACATCGAAAACAATTCCGCTGATACAGAAGCCAAAGAAAGCCTTGCCGTTTTGGAAGAAGCCCGACCAAGACGTATCGAATTTGAGGAACTCGATTTTAATCTGGGTGAACGCTGGATACCCGCAGGTATTTATGCCCGGTTTGCATCGCACCTGTTCGATGCAGATGTAAAAATCCACTATTCGGACAGTGCCGATGATTTTTCCGTTACCTGCAAACAGAAAAACGTCCATATATGGGATAAATATGCGGTCAAAGGCCAAAGCCGGACGTATGACGGGATTGCCCTGCTCAAACACGCCCTTGTCAATACCACGCCTGATGTTTCCAAAACGGTACAGGTTGACGGAAAGGATGTCAAGGTACGGGATATGGAAGCCATACAGATGGCGAATAGCAAGATTGACGAAATTCGAACCTCCTTTACCGATTGGCTCCACGCCCAAAGCGATGAGTTCAAGACAAGGCTGACTGACCAATACAACGACACGTTCAACTGTTTTGTCCGACCGAACTACGACGGCTCCCATCAGGAGTTTCCGGGATTGGACCGAAAAGCATTGGGTATTGAAGAACTGTATTCAAGCCAAAAGGATGCCGTTTGGATGATAAAGCTGAACAACGGTGCTATCTGCGACCACGAAGTAGGTGCAGGAAAGACGTTGATAATGTGTACAGGGGCACAGGAAATGAAGCGTTTGGGACTGGTCCACAAACCGATGATTATCGGGCTGAAAGCGAATATACCTGAAATTGCCGAAGCCTACCGCACCGCCTATCCTCACGCCAAAATACTTTATCCGGGCATTGATGATTTTACCCCCCAAAAGCGGTTACGGATTTTCGGTGATATTAAAAACAACGATTGGGATTGCGTAATACTCACACATGATCAATTCGGAATGATACCCCAATCGCCCGAAATACAAAAGGAAATTCTCCAAATCGAACTGGACAGTGTAGAACAAAACCTTGACTTCCTACGGAGCCAAGGCAATGAAATAACCAGGGGGATGCTTGCCGGAGCGGAAAAACAAAAAGAAAACCTCGAAGTAAAGCTTAAAACCCTCGCGCACGATATTGAAAACCGCAAAGATGACATAGTGGATTTCAAGATGATGGGTATTGACCACTTGTTTGTGGACGAAAGCCACCAATTCAAAAATCTGATGTTCAACACACGGCATTCGAGAGTTGCGGGATTGGGCAATCAACAGGGAAGCCAAAAGGCAATGAACCTGCTTTTTGCTATCCACACCATTCAAGAACGAACCAATGCGGATATGGGTGCAACTTTTCTTTCGGGTACCACCATTAGCAATTCATTGACGGAACTGTACCTGTTGTTCAAATACCTGCGACCTCGAGCATTGGAAAAACAAGGAATTAATTCCTTTGATGCGTGGGCGGCAATCTATGCAAAGAAAACAACCGATTATGAGTTTTCGGTCGCCAATAATATCGTGGCAAAAGAGCGTTTCCGCTACTTTATCAAAGTGCCGGAACTCGCTCAATTCTACTCCGAAATCACGGATTACCGTACCGCCGAAATGATTGGAATAGACCGTCCCGAAAAGAACGAGATATTTTACAACATACCTCCAACTCCAGACCAGGAGAAGTTTATTGAAAAGCTGATGGAGTTTGCCAAATCAGGCAAAGGGGAATTACTTGGCAGAGAACCGCTATCTAAAAAAGAAGAAAAAGCAAAAATGCTTATCGCTACGGACTACGCCCGAAAGATGTCTTTGGATATGCGAATGGTAAACCCCCATTACCAAGACCACGCCGATAACAAAGCTTCCCATTGTGCAGATAATATTGCTAAATATTACAATAAATTCAATGCACAGAAAGGCACGCAGTTCATCTTCTCGGATTTGGGAACATACAAGCCAAATCAGTGGAATATCTACTCCGAAATCAAACGTAAGCTCGTGGAAGACCACGACATACCTGCACACGAAATCCGCTTTATACAGGAAGCGAAGAATAACAAGCAACGAAAAGAGCTAATCAAAGGAATGAACGAGGGCAAAATCCGTGTCCTTTTCGGTTCTACGAGTATGCTCGGTACAGGTGTGAACGCACAGAAAAGAGCCGTTGCCGTACACCATTTAGATACGCCGTGGCGACCGTCCGACCTTGCGCAAAGGGACGGTAGGGCTATCCGCAAAGGCAATGAGATTGCCAAGCATTTTAACGACAATAAAGTGGATGTAATCATCTATGCCGTTGAAAAATCGCTGGATAGTTATAAGTTCAACCTGCTGCACAACAAACAGCTATTTATTGACCAATTAAAATCCAACAATCTTGGTAAACGGACGATTGACGAAGGTGGTATGGATGAAAAGTCGGGTATGAATTTCTCGGAATATGTAGCTATCCTTATGGGCAATACCGACCTTTTGGACAAAGCTAAAATAGAGAAACAGATTGCCGGATTGGAAAGCGAAAGGCAATCGTTCAATCGTTCAAAATCAAGTGCCAAGTACAAACTGGAAGATTATGAGGCAGAACTTGGAAAAGCCCAATCCCGCTATGACCGTATGAGCCTTGATTGGAATAATTTGCAGGGACGTATCCAAAAAAACACTGACGGTTCCGTTGCCAACCTTATTAAATTAGACGTTTTGTCGCCCAATGCGGATATAAAACAAATCGGTGCAAAGCTCAATCAGCTTGCCGACAAATCCCGAACGGGTGGGGATTATGAAGAAATCGGTAATCTGTATGGCTTTCAACTTTTGGTAAAAACGGAAATGTCGCAAAAAGAGGGGGTGGATATTCGTGTAAACCGTTTTTTTATTCAAGGTGAGGGTACTATCAAATATACATTCAACAATGGTGTAATGGCAAAAGATCCCGAAACAGCTTCACTAAATTTTATTAAAGCATTGGAAAAGCTGCCCACCTATATCAGAAAAGAACAGGAGAATATGGCAGATTTCCAAAAAAACATTCCAATACTTAAGGAAGTAATCAATGGTACGTGGACAAAAGAAAACCGACTTAGCGAACTCAAAACGGAGTTGGCGGCAATTGAGCGGAAAATACAGTTATCTATCACTCCGGAACCAATAGAAAAGTCTACAGAACAAGTCGAAAAGCAGCAAGAAAATCCAAAGGCTATGGAAAGCGTAGTACCGACAAAAAGTATTTATATGTCACGGGGAGTATTGTAAAAACATTTACCCATTCATACATTTTCCTAATCACAACATCTCAGGTTCGTTCAATTTATTTCTGGACTGTGATTCATTTCAAAATTGATGAATAAATAGTAGCATAAACCACTACATTACAGAAATAATCTTACACCCACATATCTTATCTGTAGCTCGTTTTGAATCCAAAAAATTAAACAAATTGAATTGTATGTTGTTCTGTCTATGTGTTCTATCAAAAAAAGCCTTTAACATTTCATTATTAAAAGAGAAAAGGAAATTGATAATAATAATATACATCTATGAAATTAGCGATAAAAATAATGGCAATGGCAGGAATACTGTTATTTATCCAAGCGTGAGATAAGGACGATATCAACAAAATCAAAATCCAGAATCACGATGACAATGAAATGATGACTATCATGCACAACATGGTGGATGAGATGATGGCCATGCAAATGCCCCCCGACCCTGATATTGCTTTTGGTCTGATGATGCGAATGCATCATCAGGGAGCGATCGACATGGCAAATAAGGAACTGCAATCCGGCGATGATGCGCAAATGAGGGAGATGGCCCAGAAAATGATTAAAGACCAGAAGGCTGAGATTCAAGAATTAACCACATTTCTCAATGGTCACGTACCGCATCTAAATGTTCCCGAATTTGTTACAGAGCAGATGAAAAATATGGAACGCTCAGGCAGAGTGACAGACCTCCAAATCATTAATGGAGACACGGATCACGATTTTGCCATGTTGATGATTCAGCATCATCAAAATGCAATTGAAAACGCAACATTGGAACTTATTTACGGACACGAAAGTGCTATGCAGACAATGGCAAAAAATATTATTGAAAAACAGGATCAGGAAATCTCGGAGATTCAAACCTGGTTATTAGCTAATAAGAATAGATAAATAATTTCTCACTTTAAACAATAAAATTATGTCACATCAACAATTTCAAAAATGTATTGACGAATGCTACGCCTGTGCTGTAGCTTGTAACCATTGTGCAGCTTCTTGCTTGCAAGAGGACAATGTAAAAATGATGGCTCGATGTATCCAGCTTGATCTGGAATGTGCAGCCATATGTAGAGCCGCAGCCGAACTCATGAGTTTGGGAAGCCAATATAGCCGTCACCTTTGCAAGCTATGTGCGGAGATTTGTAGAGCGTGTGGAGATGAATGTGCTAAGCATGATATGCAACATTGCAAAGAGTGTGCGGATGCTTGCTACAAATGCGCAGAAGCTTGTGAGCAAATGGCAACGGCGGTATAATCTCATTATTGGTAGAAGTCTAAAAACCTCCAATGAATTCAAACTGGGTAAAGAATTTCAGGACCGTTTCCATTTGTAAACGATAGTTAGGGAAAGAGGAAAATGGACGGTAGTGTAAACTGAACTGTGTCACATCACTCCTTTTAGGGTTCGTGCTCAGAGGCTGAAAGCCTCGAGTGCGAACCCTAAAAGGAGTTGCCGAAGGCTTTAATTCTATCTCATGGACTGGCTCCTTCGCCGAATAATGATCGACAAAATCGTCTTTTGATTTTATATTTCGTCCTGTTCTTCCATTTTTTTAATCAAAGCATCACGTAAGCTGTCAAGGAATTTCGTTCGGTTCAGCTTTCTTGCTTTGAGTTCCAAAAATGTATGGTAAAAATCGCCCAAATCAACATTAAAACTGTTTTCAAAAAATCTGACTATGGTTATAATATCTGTATTCCCATTATTGAAGACGGCTTGAGAATGCAGTCCGTAAATCAATTCCGTTAAAGCCGCTTTGCTTCCCGTCCAACTTAATGTTGGTAGGTCTATTGATTTATCTTTATAGATTATGTTGTGAAGTTGGTCTTCGAGATAAACTTGAATCAGGTCATTGGCAATTATTTTTGCCGCCTTATAATCGTGGGATGTAGAAAACCGGTGGTCGGTTTCAAAATAAACCGTGTCCAAACTTAACTTTATATCGTGTTTGCCCCGAACAAATAACTTTTCATCTACAAATGAACTGCCTGTTCGGTAATATTTATAGAATTCAAGGTTACTCTCAAAATACCGTTTGAGTTTCCTTAGCTCACCATTAATGTATTTCCTAATAGCTTTTATATCATTAGGTTTTTTTGTCTCTATTTTATAGATAGCGTTATAGTAAATGAGTTTTGCAACAATGACTGGTTTTTGATATTTGAAAAAGTGGATCTCTTCATTTATACTATCAAAGCCATTTTTTAGTGTATATTCCTTTATTTCGGAAAGTCTCGATAATATCAACTCGATAATAACTTCATACAAAGCTATGGAACCATCCAGTTCAAGAGACACCTCTTTTATTTCATCTTCTAGTTTCTTTATTATTTCCTCGTAATAATTGCTCATTAAGTAACATTTTTAATTCATCAAAAGAGGTCGGATTCTAAATCCGACCTCATAGAAAGTCAAACTTAATAGGACAAATTCAATCCGAACCCCCAGCCCATATCGCTGTCATAATGGGTAGTAGCGGCAATGTTTCTGGTCAAAATGTATTTTAGACCACCCATATACTCTTTGTCTGTATTTACCATAAATGCCCCTCTCAATCTTGCGGTCAAAGGGATATCCTCCCTTGCTAATTGGAGGCGGACAATACCGTCTGAATATACCTCAGCTTGAAAATCGACCAGCATAGGTAAAGTGTAAACGAAACCTGCACTTAGTTTGGCTCTTTTATTTTTCGTGTTTTTCTGTCCGAACATATTCTTTTCGATCTCATGGCTGCCAAATTCCCGATATCTCCAATCGAAGCCTACGAAAGGCATAAACCACTGCATTTTTCCGATATATCGACCGAAGTGCGTTTCAGTTTCATATCCATGGCGATTATTATAACCTAATCTCCATTCGGTACTAAGTTTCCAGCGTGTATTTTGAAGCATTGCCTGCCCGTCGTTACCATTTGTAGCAAAGTCGTTCTCAGCCATAAAATGCCATCCATTGCTCTCTTTTTGCAGTTTTTTATATGCTTTTTCTTTGTTAGGCAGATTTGGGTTTTGATAATCACCTACTGCAAAAACCCGGTTCATACCTGCCATCATATGATACATAATATGACAATGGAAGAACCAGTCACCCTCGGTATTGGCGGCAAATTCAATGATATTCGTCTCCATAGGCATGATGTCAATGACATTCTTTAGCGGGGACTGTATTCCATTACTATTTAGGACACGGAAATCAAATCCGTGGAGATGCATTGGATGCCGCATCATGGAGTTGTTGAACAGTTTAATCCTGAGAATTTCTCCTTTCTTGACAGGAATCTTATCCACTTCGGAAAGAACCTTGTTATCCATGCTCCAGACATACCTATTCATGTTCCCTGTGAGCGTAAAGGTCACTTCTTTTACCGGTTGATCTTTTGACAGTTCGGTATTGTACGGTGATTTAAGCATGTCGTAATTTAAGGTAACGATGTCATAACTTGACATATCATGGGCTGAGTGATCCATTGAGGAGTCCATTTCCATTTTACCCATCGCTTTATTACCATTTTTATCACCTGTGATCTCGGGATACATTACCGAATTCATGTCCATCTTTTGGAGACTCATTTTCATCCCCATGTCCTTCATGTCCCCGTTCATTTTCATCATATCGTTCATCATCTTCATGCCCTCAAAGTATTTAAGTTTCGGAAGTGGGGGATGTGGTACTTTCCTTCCTTCGCCGATATAAATCGATGCAGATTCGGTGCGATCCTCAGGGGTAACCAATAACTCATAGGAATTATTTGGCTCAGGAATGGTAACGATGATATCGTAAGTTTCCGAAACCCCTACGATCAGCCTATCCACTTCAACCGGTTCGACATCATTCCCGTCACTGGCAACGACGGTAATCTTTCCACCTGCGTAATTGATCCAAAAATAGGATGAAGCACCACCATTAGCGATCCTCAACCGAACTTTGTCTCCCGCCTTAAATTGTGAGAGTTGCTGCCCATCTGCGCCGTTGATCAAAAATTTATCATAATAAACATCACTGACATCCATCGCAAGCATACGTTTCCACTCGTTTGTAACTTTCGTTTTAAAATGTCCTTCTTTTATAGCTTCCAGATAACTTTGGGTCGTCCCTTTCTTAATTGCAAACCAGTCATTGGCATTATGAAGCATCCGGTGGACATTGTCTGGATTTAAATTTGTCCATTCACTTAAAATCAAAGGAACTGTAGGCAGATCATCAATACCTTTCCTGAATGTGGGATCACCCTCACGTTTATTCATTATGAAAGAACCATACATACCTATCTGTTCCTGCATGCCGGAATGCGAATGGTACCAATGCGTACCATGTTGGATTATCGGAAAGTGATACGTATAGGTAGAATTTGGCTCAATGGGCTTTTGGGTCAACCAAGGAACACCATCTTCTTTGTTGGGCAGCATTACACCATGCCAATGCAGGGATGTGGCTTCGTCCATCAGGTTGTGCACCATAATCTCTGCCGTGTCCCCTTCAGTAAACGTCAATGTGGGCATCGGTATCTGTCCATTAACTGCAATAGCTCTTTTGGATTTTCCGCCATAGGTAACAATGGTGTCTTTTACATATAAGTGGTATTTTACAACCTTCCCGCCACCAATTATCTTCTCTGGAAGCATTGGAACATTTTCATGAGCTTGCTTGTTCATATTCATCTCTCCGTGGCTTTCGTTACCCTCCATTTTTTTAGGGACAAGTTTCATCCCGCATTTGGGACAGTTTCCCGGTTTATCGGAGAGTATTTCTGGATGCATTGGACAGGTGTATACCTTTTGTTGTTCCTTTTCCTCCTCATTTACATTTACTTGTGGATTATCCATTTTATGCTTACGGGTTGAATGTGCTGACTGCGCGCTACTGCTTATCGTAATAAGCATAAGTAGCATTATTAAATTATATCTCATAACATATTGTTTTTGTTATATTCGACAAGAGATTGATTACCTCCATCATTTTAGCGGTTTTAATTTTAAGAGGCTTGCATTAATCGCAACCACAATTGTACTTACACTCATCAAAACCGCACCCATTGCAGGACTTAGAACGAAATCCGGATAAAGCACACCTGCTGCAAGCGGAATGGCTATCACATTGTAGCCAACTGCCCAAAGCAGATTTTGCACCATCTTTTTATATGTCCGTTTACCGAAGTCAATCATTTTTACTACATCTCTTGGGTCGCTGTTTACCAGAATAATATCGGCTGTTTCGGCTGCTACATCCGTACCCGAACCTACTGCTATACCTACATCTGCCTGTGCTAATGCAGGTGCATCATTCACGCCATCGCCGGTCATCGCAACCACTTCACCTTTGGCTTGATATTCCTTTACTTTTTCCTGTTTTTCGTGAGGCAATACATTGGCGATATAACCGTCCATTCCTAATTGTTCAGAAACCGCTTTTGCAATTTTCTCATTGTCGCCTGTAAGCAAAATGGATTTGATGTTCATCTTTTTTAACTGGTCAATGGCTTCTTGCGAACCCTCACGAATACTGTCTGCCAACGTGATAATACCGATGACTTCACCGTCAATAAAAACATAATTGACTGTTTCAATGCTTTGATTGATTTCTTTTGGAGTTTCGGGTTCTGTAAGGTTGTTCTGCTTGAAATAATTAGGTCCTGCCGCTACAACTTCTTTTCCGTTTACAACTGCTTTTACACCTATACCTGCCATATAGCTGAAGTTTTCCGACTTCCATAGTTCAAGGTTTCTTTCTTTCAACGTTTTTAAAATACCTTTTGCAATGTGGTGTTCGGAATATTGCTGAACGGCTGCTGCATATTGTATCATTTCATCGGCAGCATATTTATCGGTTAATGGGATAACTTTTTCCACTGCGTGAGAACCTTTGGTAAGCGTTCCTGTTTTGTCAAAAATAATGGTGGATAAGTTGCGTGTGGTCTCAAATGCGGTGCGGTTGCGAATAAGTAAACCATTGGTTGCCGAAAGCGTTGTAGAAATGGCAACCACCAGCGGAATAGCCACACCCAAGGCGTGGGGACAAGCCGTAACCATTACCGTAACCATTCTTTCCAATGCAAACGCAATATCTCCGCTACTGCCAAACCAATAAATAAAGGTGATAACCCCAACCGCAATAGCGATATAAGTGAGCCATTTGGCTACTTTATCGGCAAGGTTTTGCGTATTCGATTTTGCTGCTTGTGCATCCTGAACTAAATTGATTACCTTATTGAGGTAACTGTCTTTGCCCACTCCGGTTGCCGTAACCCGCAAAGCACCTTCACCATTGATAGAACCAGCAATTACTTTTCCGTCCTTTTCTTTCTTCACCGGAACACTTTCGCCTGTGAGCATACTTTCGTTCACATAAGAAACTCCATCGACAATGGTTCCATCGGCAGGAATTTTTTCACCGGGTTTGATGATAATGGTTTCACCGTTTTTTAGGTCTTCGAGTTTTATTTTCAAAGCTTCTCCGTGTCGTTCCACCGTAACATCGTTTGGTAATAGAGCGACTAAAGACTGTAAGGCTTTTGAAGCCGCCATTGTAGAACGCATTTCTAACCAATGCCCCAAAAGCATAATCACGATAAGGGTTGCCAATTCCCAAAAGAAATCCATACCGGGCAATCCAAAAACAACGGCAACTGAATAGATGTAAGCAACCGAAATAGCGATGGCTACCAAGGTCATCATACCGATGGCTTTGGCTTTGATTTCGCCTACCATTCCTTTCAGGAAAGGCATTCCGCCATAGATGTAAATGATAGTTCCCAATGTCAGCAGTACATATTTATCTCCCGGAAAAGCAATCGTAAAACCGAACCAATGCTGTATCATTTCCGATAAGAGTAAAACGGGAACGGTAATGATTAAACTTACCCAAAAACGTTTGAGGAAATCGTGGGTGTGATGTCCTTCGTGTTTGTCGTAGCCACTATCGGAATGATGATTATGGTTTTCACTATGATGCGAATGTTCTTTGTGGTCGTGATGTTGGTGGTGTCCGTGATGGCTGTGAGCTTCTTTTTTTGCTCCTCCCATCGGAACTAAATCCATTCCGCAAAGCGGACATTTCCCTGGTTCGTCCTTCATCACCTGCGGGTGCATGGGACATGTGTATCTTTTCATATTATATGATTTAGAGTTTAAAATAACAGTTGTACATTATATTAAAGTGTTAATGGCGCTACATAATTTTAGGGAATCATCTAAGATTTTCCTCTGCCTTGACTCATTTATCCCCAATTGCTCTAACAAGATTGGATTTTCGTATACTTCTTTGCAAAGTACGATTCCTTTGTCCAACAGCTGTCTTTTTTCAGTTTTAGTGAGAGTAGCCAATGCTGTTAGAGGATACAGACCAGCTTTATCAATTCTCGCCTTCAATGAATTTTGCGGGGGATAATCCCAGCTAACAAGCATTAAATCAACGCAGGTTCCATACTGAATTGCATCGGTGGTGAAACGGGTATTGGTATAAAGCCCTCCCCGGTGGAGTTTAGTGTCATGTCCAACTTGACTCTTCCATCGTTGCTTTACGTCCACGAACCTCGATTGAACATATAGCGGGGTCTTTACATTACAGAATCGTCCTTGACTATTGTGATATTTACATTCAATCATATAATGGTTGTTCTCCTTTTCTGCGATCACATCTATTTCGTGTGAAACACAGTCCCCCTGAACAATAACACCAACCTGAGTATTAAAACCTTCGAATTCCATCAGTTTACCTACCAATTTTTCAAAAGGAAAGCCCGTTGAACCTAATTCCATCAGGGACTTCTTCAGATTATATTTTGAAGCACTTATCCGGGATCTGCTTTTCAGCATATTAAAAGCCATCTGATAGATCTTTTTGGTGGTCATCCCTTCTTCAACTTGATCCACGATATTACGAGCCACATGCTGGACGAGATTCTCATCTGCTTGCGATCGCCGAAGAGAATTAATAAGCTTGTTCATATCGAAATCCTGCAATTCCCCTGAGTATTTTTTTATTTTTACTGTTTTCATCATTCCTGTTTAGGTTTTCTGGATGAAGATGAGCATTTGGGTCAAAACTTATGCAACCGTAATCTTATCTTCCAAATATACTTGCTGGACAGTTTGTAATAGTTCGACCCCCTCACTAAAAGGTCTTTGAAAAGCTTTTCTTCCCAATATCAATCCCGAACCTCCTGCACGTTTGTTAATTACTGCTGTCGTGACAGCGTCAACGATATCTGATGCTCCTTTTGAACCACCCCCGGAATTGACGAGTCCAATTTTTCCCATATAACAGTTGGCAACCTGAAATCTGCAAAGATCAATAGGGTGATCCGTTGTAAGAATATCGTACATCTCATCGTTATATTTGCCAAATTGCAGGTTCTTAAAACCATAATTAGCGTCCGGTAATTTTTGTTTTATGATATCTGCTTGTATTGTTACCCCTAAATGGTTGGCCTGCCCGGTCAGATCCGCTGAACTGTGATAATCATTTTCATCGGTTTCGAATGCTTCGTTGCGGGTATAACACCAAAGGATAGTTGCCATTCCTAAACCATGTGCTTCCGCAAAGGTTTCTGCTATTTCCTTTATTTGCCGATCACTTTCATGAGAGCCAAAATAAATTGTAGCGCCAATCGCCACGACACCCATATCCCACGCTTCCTTAACCGTTCCAAACAAGGTCTGATTATAAGTGTTCGGATAGGTCAAGAGCTCGTTATGATTGATCTTGACAATAAAAGGGATTTTATGTGCGTACTTTCTGGCGTAAAGACCAAGTCCACCGAAGGTTGATGCTACGGCATTGCATCCTGATTCAACGGCGAGCCTGATGATATTTTCAGGATCAAAATAATCGGGGTTTTTATGAAACGAAAAAGCTGCGCTATGTTCAATACCTTGATCAACAGGAAGGATACTCAGGTATCCAGTTCCGCCAAGATTTCCGTGGTTATAAAGTTGAGAGAGACTTCGTAATACCTGTAAGTTACGGTTACTATTCACAAATACCTTATCAATGGAACTATTATCAGGTAAATGCAATTTATCCTTCGTAATCTTTTTACTAATATGATCTAAATAATAAGAGGCGTTGTCGCCTAAATGACCAACAATATTTTTATACATGTCTCTAATACCTGTTCTTTAATTAATTCCAAGGCTTTTGTTTGTCCTGATAATCGACTGTTCAGCACTGGGTTCAATCCCTGTCAGTGCTCTTATCGCATCAATGGTTTCAGGAATTACGATAGCCTGATTATCTACCACATAGGCATAAAAAAGTTCATCACCCTGCACCTTCAGCATATCTTCCCAGAGGGCGACCTCATACATATCGCCCCAAGGTCTTCCCATATCCAGGAACATCTCTTTTATCGTGTTGTTTGAAACCAATCCCTGATCGTATTGAATCAGTCTAATTCGAGATGATGTTCTAAAAGCTTCCAAAACCTCTTCTTTGCAAGCTGCTTTGGTCATTTTTATGTTCCAGTAGTGCAGATGGCTAAGGGTTTGCGGAACCTTTATAGCTGAGGTAATAACATTCAGGTCAGGATCTACACTTTGTGCATCCGGTCCCTGATGACTTGGAATTTCTCTTTCGGGTACCATAGTGTTCATGATACCGCCCAAATGACTTTCCCAAGGATCGGTGGCTCGTCTTAAGAGTGTTCCTCTGGCATAATCAAGTAAACCCGCTTTCTTTAAGGCGGTGAGTGTTCTTAAGATCGAGGTGGTATTACAGGAAACCACCCTCGTAGCATCTAAATTTAATGCCGATTGGTAATTATTTTCGGCACTGAAAGAATGTCGGGTTACTTCATGCTTTTCACCACCCTGAACGATAAACTTTATTCCTCTTTCCTTATAGGCCTGCACATTTTTGGCTGCCACCTTTTTAGGGGTGCAATCTACCACCAAATCTACTTTGGTGAGAAGTTCAGCAATTCTACCTTTTACTGAAATTCCGCAGGCGTTCATTTCTTTTTCGGCTTCTGGTGTCGATGCATAAATAGCATAGCCTTTGTTTACAGCATTTTGAATTCGCCAATCACTAACGACATCGCATACCCCTACTAAGGTCATATCATTTTGTTTTACTATAGCATCGGCTATCCTTTTGCCGATGACTCCATATCCTATTACTGCTATTTTCTTCATTTCTCTTCTCTTTTGAGTTAGTATTTTAAATTGCTGAAAATTTTTGATTATAATGGATATCGATTGCTTTATTTCAAAGCTCCATCTTTTTGATATTCGTTGTTTTCCAGCTGTTTAATTTTAGCTTTCATGAATTCAATCTCTCGATTTTGAGCAGAAATTATTTCTTCTGCCAGTTTTTTTACTTCCGGATCTTCCAGTTTGCTTTCTTCGACCATTAAAATAGCTCCAGCATGATGTGGGATCATTGATTTAAGAAACTGTATATCCCCCACAGCGGTTTGTTTTCTTATACTGACAAAGAATGCTAATGCGGTGCCGAATCCTACTAAAATTAGAATTGAATTAAGCTTCTTGTCAGGATACATCTTAGCCATCAAAACCAACTCCACAATAAGCATCGGAGAAGCCATTAGTCCTGCCATGTAAAATTGATTGATATTAAAAACCATGTTTGTCAACTGATCTATCATCGCGTACATAAGGAAAAACATGAGTACAAAAGAAATAAGCATCATCCATAAAAGTTTTTTATAGCTCCCTGAATGATGTGAATTCTTATGTTCTATTTTTGGAGTTGTTGATCCGTTGTTCATGCTCTCATGATTCTCCGGCTGGTGTGATGGCGTTTTCATAACTATTTTATATTTAATTGCTTATCAAAGTAATTAATCAACAGTTGTTGCTCCTCTTTGTTTAATCGTGCACCATTGTGCATCCACATATATGACCTCAACGGCATTTTACCTTTCTCGATCTGCTCAACAATCTGCGCGAACTTTGAGTTTATCCTTCTCGGGCTATAATTTGGCAAATCATCAAAGTTCAATTTCTCTTTTCCTTCGGTTATATGATCTGCCATGAACCAACCCAAAGGCTGAACATTGGTGTACCAAGGGTATTGGGTATTGTTGCTATGGCAGTCATAGCATGATACCGACAGGATTGCATTAACTTTTGCATCGACCTTAAATGAATCAACGAAAACCTGACCCGCAGGAACCGGCGATAGGTTCCTTTGGGGGGTTATAAATTGCATTAACACAAACACACTTAACAGAACTGTTAAAATTACTTTGTATGCTTTCGTTCGTTTTCGGTTTTTTTTCATGATCTAATATTAATCAAGTACCATTATCTCCGGTCATAGAGACAACAACTCGGTAAACCATCATAAGTCTCTTTAGAAGCCTTGTCCAGCTCTGTATCGTGACCAACATTAGCAATAGCTTTGCTTATGGCACTTTTTGAGGTTACTTTTGAATCGAAATCCAAATGGATAACTTTGGCATTAACATCCCAGTTTGCGGAAATCACCCCCTTGACACTTTTCGCCGCTTTCTCAATCCGGCTTTTGCACATTTCACAATTTCCTGATACTTTCAACATATCATGGGTCTTATTGACATTGGTTTGAGCATCGCCATGCTGATGTCCGGCAGCCGATGCTGCGCCATCGTTATTCATCATACTGATTTTACCTTCCAGCTGGGCACTTGCATCAACGGTGAAAGCTCCCTTGGTCACGATTTCCTCGCCATTTTCCAGCCCCGACATAACAACATATTGGTCGCCCAATGAGGGGCCCAAGACGATCTCCCGAAGTTTAAAAGCAGGCGTGGATGTATTTGGCTGTTTTACGTAAACTATGGAGCGCTTCCCTGTCCATAAAACCGCCGACTTGGGAATGACCAACTCATCGTTGTAGCCCTTTAAAGGAGCAGTGATCCTTGCTGTTGCATACATTTCAGGTTTGAGATTGCGATCCCGGTTATCGGCTTCAACTCTAATCTTTGCTGTTCTCGAATTGGCATCAATAATTGGATTAATAAAAGCTATCCTACCTTTATATACTTTTCCGGGCACACTCTGTAAAGTATATTCCAACTGATCTCCCACCTTTAGAAATGGCAGATCTGTTTCATACGCATCAAAAACCGCCCATAACTTGGAAAGGTTTGAAATGGTGTACAAGACGCTCCCTTGGCCGATATAATCGCCCGGGTTTACATTTTTTGCTATGACAACACCACTTGTATTCGCATATATATTGACGTAGGGTGAAACTTCGTTGGATGTCAATATTTTGCTTATCTGATCCTCTGACACCTTCCATAAACTCAGCTTCTCTTTCGCGGCATCCAATAGGAGGGGCTGCATATCCTGCAATTTTGCAGCTTCGAGCAATTCTTGCTGCGCCGTCAATAAATCGGGCGAATAGATTTTGGCTATCAGCTGGCCTTCTCTTACCGACTCGCCGGTAAAGGTTACGTAAAGATTTTCAATACGTCCATTGACATGCGATGTTTGGGATTGTTGTAAACGTTCGTCCACCTGGATAGTCCCATACAGTTGGACGTCTTTAACAGCGTCTTGGTGGCCGACAACCGAAGTCTGGATATTCGCCAATGCTATGGCTTCTTCTGACATCTGGATGGCATCATCGTCAATTACACCATCACCTCCCCCGGATGATTTCAAGGGAATTAGATCCATAGCACATATTGGGCACTTCCCCGGTTTATCCATTCTGATCTGGGGGTGCATGGAGCAAGTCCATACTGTTTCTCCGTCCTCGGTCACTTCCATTTCAAGGTCATGACTGTGATCATGGGACGAATTTCCGCCAAATATCGCCCAGCCAAGCAGTAGTCCGGACAACAACATAAGCCCGTAAGTTACCGCCTTATTTCTAAAAATATTTTTCAGTTTATTCATTGCTAAGAATTTTAAAATAATTTCATTATTTATGGTCTGCTAATAATTTTTTTATCGAGACAACCATCGTATTATAGTTGGCAAGGGCCTCAGCTTTCCTTAGCTGATAATCCAATAATTGCCGTTGCACCTGAATAACGTTGGTCAAGTCACTTTTACCCGTAACAAACTCTTTTACGATCAGGTTATATGTCGTTTGGGCAAGCGTAGTTTGTTTTTCGTACAGTTTCATGACACGTTCAGCATCATCCAATTGGCTTTTGAAACTATAAAATTCACTTTTCAAAGCGTTAAACGTGTTTTTAAAGTTCTCTTCGCTTGATTTTCGCCATAATCTGCTTTCGTTTTGCTGTGCATTGTACTTTTTACGGAAGAGTGGCAGGCTCACTGAAACCATGGGCATGACCATATCCTTGCCGTTCATCCCGTCCATTGCCAGCATTGAATTATTCGTCTTTCCCACAACCATGTATTCCACACCGATACCAATCATAGGGTAACTCATTTTCCGATCCATTTCCGCTTTTGCCTTAAATGCCAATCCTTCTTCGGTAATCATTTCAAGCATGGGGTTGTTTGTCTCAATAACCCTCAGCGCTTCTTCCTCGCTATATAAAAAATTCAGCTTGTGGATCTCTTGTCCCAACATTACTTCTTCATTGGCTTCCCTGTTCAGCAATGCATTGAATTTCGCTTTTTCGGCTTTGATCTGGGCATGTAAACTTTCAATGTTATTTTCAATTTCAGCGATTTCCAATTGGATACGAAGCACCTCTGACATACCCGATCCGGAGCCACCTTCCATTGCTCCCATGCCACCACCGGACGGCATACTCATATTCTGATTAGTAGCAGGAGCTGAATTGCCTCCTCCCATACTCATCCCTCCCATACCCGATGAAGCACTAGATCTGGTTGGTGAGGAAGGCGTATTACTGCTTACGACGGGTGCTACACTTGATTGTGAGGTGCTTGAGGGCGCAGAGAATTTCCGTATTGCCAATTGTTCCAATTGTTTTAGAAACACTTGGTTTTCCTGATTATTCTTGAGTTGCTCGTTCAATTTTTGCATCGTGTACCACTGTGTGCTGACCTGAAGGATCAGATTATTTATGGCTTCCCGATACTGTTGATCTTGCATATTGGCCATATGTGTAGCCTCTGTGCGAGCTGCTTTTCTCGTGCCAAACCATGGGAACATCTGCATCAAGCTTACATTTCCAATAGAACGCCCTCCTATAATTTCCATAGGCATCGTATATGCTTCCATGGACAATTCCGGGTCTTGGTATGCTCCTGCTTGCGGAATTTTTTCAAGGTATGCCTCATGCGCATACTTTTGTGATTTTACACCCGGATTATTTTCGATTGCGACTTGTATATAATAAGACAGCGAATCGGTGGGGTAGTCTTGGGCTAAAGCTTGCGAAAAAATGCTTAAGCTTGTTAATACAGCCACGGTTATATACCGATTTATCTTATTCGTTTTCATTCGCTATATTTTTATTATTTTTTCTATTTTCTTTTTTCGTGGCAGATTCCCTCCACCAGCACTGGAATACCGGGACTACAAACATGGTCATGGATTGGATCAGCATGCCGCCGAAAGTCGGGATGGCCATTGGTACCATGATTTCCGCACCTTTACCGGTAGAGGTCAGGACAGGCAGTAAGGCGATCAGTGCTGTAGCAGTGGTCATCGCTGCCGGTCTGACACGCTTTAAGCCTGCGTATATGACTGCTTCCCGTATTTCATCTTTTGTTCTGGGGTTCCGTGCTTCAAATGTATCGTGGATGTATGTTCCCATTAATACACCATCACTCGTCGCCAGTCCGAACAGGGCGATAAATCCTACCCAAACGGCAATGCTGAGATTGATGCTGTGCATCTGGAACAGATCCCTCATATTTGTCCCTCCGACAGAGAAGTCCATAAACCAGGGCTGCCCGTAAAGCCATAATAAAATAAAGCCACCTGCAAGTGCTACAAAAACACCGGAAAAATGAATTAACGATGCTGTAACCGTTCGGAACTGAAAGTAGAGAATTACTAAAATGGCTAACAAACTCAGTGGTATAATAAACATTAGCCTTTTTGCGGCACGTTCTTGCTGTTCATAATTTCCGGCAAACTTATACGTCACCCCGTTGGGTAAATCGAGTTCTCCAGACGCTATTTTTTCCTTTAGGAGTTGATCCGCTTCGTGTACTACGTCGACTTCCGCTATGCCACTTTTTTTATCAAAGATTACATAACCCAACAAAAAGGTATTTTCACTTTGGATCATCTGAGCGCCCTTGGCATATTCAACATCCACCACATCCCCCAATGGAATCTGAGCTCCTGTAGCTGTCGGAATGATTATTTTTCGCAACGCATCCGGGTCATCCCGTAATTCTCGCGGGTAGCGCAGGCGAACGGGAAACCGTTCCCGGCCTTCGACTGTAGTGGTCAACGTCATACCGCCGACTGCCGCACTGATTACTTCTTGAAGCTCGGCAACGGTAATACCGTATCTGGCCATTCTATCCCGGTTCAGATGGATTTCGATATAGGGTGCGCCTACAGCACGGTCGTAGAAAACGGTCGATGGCATAACAGATGGAACATCCTTTAACGCTGCTTCCAAGGCCTTGCCACCGATTTCAATCGACTCCAAATCCGGGCCCGATACCTTTAACCCCATCGGAGCCCTCATGCCCGTAGAAAGCATCACCATTCTCGCTTCTATCGGTTGCAGCTTAGGAGCGGAAGTCAATCCGGGCAGATGGGAAACATTGACGATCTCTTGCCAGATATCTTCGGCTTTTTTAATTTCGGGACGCCATCTGCGGAAAAATTTTCCGCTTTTATCTTCAATCAGACTGTCGCGTGGTATGGAACGGAAACCATTGGAAACAGCATAGGTCTTGTCGCCTTTCAACACGAATTCTCCGGAACTGTTTACCTTGAATCTTTCACGGTGCCCGTCTTCATCCAGATAAAATTCCGGGATATAATTGATCGTATTTTCAAACATCTGTGTGGGCGCAGGATCAAGTGCAGAATTCACACGGCCCCATTTTCCTACGATAAGTTCGACTTCCGGTATGTTTTGAATACGTTTATCAAGTGTTCTGATCAATTGCAGGTTTTGTTCAATCCCAGTATGCGGCATACTGGTGGGCATCAAAAGGAAAGAACCTTCATTGAGGCTTGGCATAAATTCCTCCCCGATACCGGGAAATGTTTCGGTGGATTTTTGCCAGAAGGCAGTCTCCCGAAATGATTTCCAACCTGTCTTTTCGAAGCCATTTGCAACAAAACCAAAACTCTTCTCTACGCCCATCCATGCTAACATTCCGAATAATAAAGTAATGATAGGGATGGCCATGAATTTCCACCGGTTGGAAAGTGACCAACGCAGGATCTGTTCATAATAGATCACCAATGCCCATAACATTCCCAGGATGGAACCAATGGCAAAGAACACGAACACAAAGTTAAGTGTGGTGCTTGCCTGCGTGCCGAGTGGCAGCCACTCAACCGTCAGGTAATACATCGCTACAAAAAGTGTGATAGCTACATTAACGTAGTTGGCAATTTTTTCTCCTTTCCATCTTGGTGTAAACAGGTTGTTGACTCCGATCAAAGTCAATGCGAACGCGACAAAAACACCTGTATAGATCCAAAGAGCGATACCGGCAACTACCAAAACGTAGTTGGCTATCCGGCGAACTTTACTCCCATTGATACGGATTGAAAATATATAATAAGCTAGTGTTGGCAAGATAATAATGCCTAACACAAAGGCTGAAACCAAAGCAAAGGTTTTGGTGTATGCCAAGGGACCGAACAACTTACCTTCTTGTGCTTCCATCATAAAAACAGGTAAAAAGCTGATGATCGTGGTGAGCATTGCCGTTGACAAAGCTCCTGAAACTTCCGTCACAGCACGAGAAATCAATTTTACCAAGACTTTCCCTTTACTTTCAACGCCTTTAGCTCGTTCTTCATCAATATGGCGCAAAATACTCTCGATAAAGACGATCCCAACATCAACCATAACACCAATGGCAATGGCGATACCCGAAAGAGCAACGATGTTCGCTTCTACATCCATCTGTTTCATAATAATGAAAGTCGCCAACACACCGATGGGCAAGAGGCTGGATATAAGAATTGATGCGCGGAGATTGATCACCAAGACGATGACAACGATAATGCAGATCAGTATTTCATGGGCTAAAGCATTTTCCAGCGTCCCGATGGTTTCCTGGATTAAACCCGAGCGGTCATAAAACGGAACGACGGTGACTTTTGAAATAGTCCCATCCTCTAATGTTTTTTGAGGGAAACCTGCCTCCATTTCTTTGATCTTCGCCTTGACATTATTGATGACCTCCATGGGGTTGGTTCCATGTCGCGCTACCACCACACCGCCAACTGCTTCCACGCCTTCTTTATCCAATCCGCCGCGTCGGGTAGATGGACCTAAATTTACAAATCCGACGTCTTTTATCTTTACGGGAATATTATTGCGCACAGCCACTACGGCATCTTCCAGATCCTGGACACTTTTTAGATAACCCAATCCGCGCACCAAATATTCCGCTTTGTTTATTTCGATTGTCTCTGCACCGATATCCAGATTGCTGTTTTGGATAGCCGACATGATATCCATTACCGATACATTGTATGCACGCATCGCATCCGGATTGATATCGACTTGGTATTCCTTAACAAAACCTCCGATGGAAGCCACTTCGGAAACCCCCTCTGATGCTGCCAAATTATATTTGGCATAGAAATCCTGGATCGTGCGCAGCTCATCGGGATCCCAGCCTCCTGCGGGTTTTCCGGTTTCGGGGTTACGTCCCTCCAGTGTATACCAAAAGACCTGACCCAAAGCCGTGGCATCCGGTCCGAGCGTAGGCGTTACCTCGGATGGTAATGTGCCGGCAGGCAATGAGTTCAGTTTTTCCAGAATACGGGAACGGCTCCAATAAAACTCGACATCTTCTTCAAAAATGACATAGAGGAAGGACATGCCGAACATGGAACTGCTGCGGATTGTTTTTACGCCGGGGATGCCCAGTAAGGAGGTCGTGAGTGGATAGGTAATCTGTTCCTGTATATCTTTGGGAGACCTCCCCATCCATTCGGTCGCCACAATTTGCTGGTTCTCCCCAATGTTCGGAATCGCATCGACCGGCACAGGATCGCTCGGCAACGCATTTTGATGCCAATTAAAGGGCGCTGTAATCAGCCCCCATATAAGGACAACCACAAGTAATAACAGTGTTATTACTCGGTTCTCCAAAAAATATTTGATAATTTTGTTAAGCATAACATATACATTGTTTACATTTTAATATCAGATACCAGCCTACAGAAATCGACCGGTACCTGATATTTTAATTTCAAATCTTAATCAGAGTTTTTACTTCAGTTCTTCCTGAACTTTACCGCATGTTAGCATATCCGCACCATAGTAAGGGTTTTTGACCTCTTTGCTATCGCTTAACCAATATGCTCCTTTGTTGTCATCGTACATCGAGCAAAAAATCTTGTACATGGGCTTTTCGGTGCCGAATTCTTTTGTTATATCATAAAAATCCTTGCTCAGGATCACTAAATGTTCTCTTTGATGAGCGATATTGCCTATGTTATCACCTATGTGCTCCGAATGTTCCTGAATATCAGCAGCGATGTCATCGAAGGTGCTTTTCTGTTCTGCACTAAAGCCCTCGGTATTAATCTTGGGGAGTGCTTCCAGCATGCCTTTAGCTGCATTTGCGGCTTCTTTATCATTATCGGAAGACAAAGCAAAAGTCAGGTGCTGGTAATGGGAAAAAAGTTCCGAAAAAGTTCCCTGGTCGCTTGCAGCGTTGCTTTCGTTGGATACCGTTGTTTCAGTATGGACGTCGCTTTCTGATTTTTTTTCAGAAGCGCCATTGCATGCTGCCAAGGTCAATACGGATGAGGCTAGTAAGCCTACAAATAAATGTTTCATTGTCATGATTTCTGTTTTTAATAATTAAAATTGATTTATGTAATTTGTATATGTAGTATTATTTTCAAAATATGATACTTCCCCGTTGTTGCCCGTAATTGCTATTATAGCAGTCGCTTTATCTATCTGCTTTTTGGAAAATGGATCTATGGCAACGCGTGTAGAAGGATCTTTTGGAATACGTTCTTTACACATCTGGCAACATCCGTAATATATTTTTCCTTCAAAATTTACCTCAAATTGTTTTTTGCCCATGTATTCATTGTTGACCATGCATACCTCTTCCGACGGAACTACATCGCCCATTTCAAAGGCATTGTGGTCACGGGTATTTGTATTTGAGCTTTTTGAAGTATATGTATTGTCTTGCACCTTTAGTGTAGGGTTATTGTTGCATGAACTAAATATGACTACAATAGAAGTAACGATCCCAATCAATAGATATCTCATAATGGCTGACTAATTTAATTTTTCAATAGTACTACCGCAGGTCAGCATTTTTGAACCGTAATACGGGTTTTTGATATCCGTACTTTTACTTAACCAAGTTGCACCTTTGCCATCGTTGTACATCGGGCAGTTTTGGTAGTACATAGTTGTTTTTTGCTTTGATGCGTTTGCCAATTCATAGACATTCTTAGAAAGTAGGGCAAATACCCTCCGTTGCTTTACGACGTCTTTCGATTTCGAGATGTTTTCTGTGTTTAAAGACAGTTCCTTCATGACCTTCATCCATACGGTATGCTCTTTGGGAGAAAGTTCACCCATATCCACTGTTTTAATAACTGTGGCTAATTCAGTAGCATTTGAAGATGCTATATTTACATCTGCGTTTACCAAAGCATCTTTTATGGAAAAATACTTGTCAAATACGGCATGTAATTGTGATAAATTTTGTGATGGAATATTCTTTGCTTGAGCTGTTCCACCATGGTAGTGATGTTGCTCGTTCTGGTTTTGCGCAAAGCTGTTTGCTGCGGATAGTAATACGGTGATTACCATCAATATTTTTGATATTGATTTCATTTGGAACCTTATTAAGTATTAAAAATGGTAAATAATCAAAAGCCAGATCTGGCTTTTAATAAAACATGTATTGCGGATAGGTGCAAAATCAACCGATTTCGCACACCTATGGCTATACAGTACTAATTTAACTTATTTTAGGCGGTTGCCAAATGGAAGATTCCCCTGTAGAATAAAAGGGTTCTTTGTATAAAGGGTATGGTTTTTTACTTTTAGAAAAAACAGGATTTTGAGCGTTCCTAAAAAATGGGGGTGTTGCAGAAAAACTATTAGAAGAGCTGTGGCAGGACGTAGGTCCACAATTTCCAGAGCATTCATTGCTCGTGTCATCCTTAGACTTACAGCAGTCTTTCTCACATTGATCTTCTGAATGATGCTGCTTGTTGGCACTGCAACATGACTTCTCCTTGATAACAATTTCTTTGGAATGCGATTTACACGCATAGGATTGCATTGGGATTATAAAAAAGCCCAATAAGCATATAATCATTAATATGTTTATCCTTTTTAACATGTAAAAAACAAAAAAACTATTGCAAAGATAATGATATTTTTCAAACCGGTTCGTTTTTTTTGAAATAAATGGCAGATAAGTTTCTCTTATCCGCCATTTATTTTTATTCCATGAGCATTATAGTGTCAGTTACATTTCCTGCTAGTGTTCTTTTAAATCTTTCACTCAATAATATCGAATACACCCATACGCCCGGTTACGGGGTTTTCAGAAGCATGCTTCAACCTATATAAATGGTTCTTACATCAACAAGGTTGTCGTCACTGATGTCCAAAGACATTAAGTCGCTTCGGTTGAATACCTTTATATATTTCTTTTTGCGTATTTTCTGTTTTCTTTTCAATACTTATAAATTGACGTCCTTTAAAATTTCATCCGCTGTATTCGTACCGCATTAAGAATAGCCAATAACGCCACGCCCACATCAGCAAAAACGGCTTCCCACATTGTAGCCAATCCACCTGCACCAAGCACCAATACAATTCCTTTTACCACAAATGCCAATGTGATATTTTGCCAAACGATTTTCTTTGTCTTTTTTCCAATATTGATTGCCATTGGGATTTTGCTCGGCTTATCGTCTTGTATGACCACATCTGCCGTTTCAATAGTGGCATCGCTTCCCAAACCGCCCATTGCGATACCTACGTCGCTCAACGCCACAACGGGAGCATCGTTCACGCCGTCGCCGACGAAAGCAACGCTTTCGCCTTTGGCTTTAATTTCTTTAACCCTGTTTACTTTATCTTCGGGCAATAAATCCCCAAAAGCATTATCTATCCCCAACTGCTCCGCTACATACTTTACCACTGTACTTTTATCTCCGCTAAGCATAGTTGCTTTCACATTGAGTTTATGCAATAAACGGATGGTTTTCTCTGCATCTTCTTTGATACTGTCGGCAATCGTAATGTAACCGACAAATTTGTTATCGTAAGCAACGGCAATGGTCGTATAAACGATGCTGTTCGGATCTAAGTCGTATTGTATTCCAAACTTGTTCATCAGCTTGAAATTTCCAACCAACAAGTCTTTACCATTTACGGTTGATTTCAACCCGTGTCCTGCGATTTCCTCTGTATTTTCTAAGTGGATCGTACTATCCAGTTCCCCCACGTATTCGTGAATAGCTGTCGCTACGGGGTGCGTACTGTGGCTTTCCAATACATTGACCAATTGCAGGATTTCGTCTTGATTGAACGCTTTGTCAAATACCACTTCCTGAACCTTGAAAACGCCCTCTGTCATTGTACCCGTTTTATCCATTACCACATTTTGGATATTGGAAAGGCTATCTAAAAAGTTACTTCCTTTGAACAGTATTCCGTTTTTGCTCGCTGCTCCAATGCCACCGAAATAACCCAATGGAATACTGATTACTAAGGCACAAGGACAAGAAATAACTAAGAATACCAAAGCCCTGTACAACCAATCCCTAAACTCATAATCAGCTACGAAAAAGTAAGGCAGCACACAGATAGCGACCGCTAACAGTACCACTATAGGGGTATATATTTTCGCAAACTTGCGGATAAATAATTCCGTTGGTGCTTTTTGTGAAGTAGCATTTTGTACCAATTCCAAAATTTTACTCAACTTACTATCCATATATGCGGTTGTGACCTGCACTTGTGCAACGGTATTAAGGTTTATCATACCTGCCAAAACCGTTTCGCCTTTGGCTTTGGTGTCGGGTTTGCTTTCGCCTGTGAGTGCTGAGGTGTTGAACGATGCCGTTTCAGACAATAATTCTCCGTCCAAACCTAATTTTTCTCCCGGTTTCAATTGTATTATTTCGCCGATATTCACGGTTTCCGCCTTTACAGTTAGGGGTTGGTCGTTTCTTAAAACCGTTACCTCATCAGGTCTTTGGTCGAGCAATGATTTGATATTTGCTTTGGCTCTGGAAACCGCCATTGTCTGAAAAACTTCTCCAACAGCATAAAACAACATCACGGCAACGCCCTCGGGATATTCGCCAATGGCAAATGCCCCGATGGTGGCAATGCCCATTAAAAAGAACTCTGAAAAGATTTCCCCTTTTCTGATGCTTTTCACGGCATCTGTCAATACAGGAAACCCAACGGGAGCATACGCAACCACATACCAAATAATCCTTACCCAACCCGTAAACCATTGCTGTGGAAGCCAATGATCAAATGCTATGGCAGCAAGCAACAATACCAATGATATTATACTCGGCAAAAACATTTTAATTGGACTACTCTCACTATGACTGTGGTCGTGTCCTTCATCATCGCCGTGGTCGTGTTGATGCTTTTCATTTACCAGCTCTTTTGCACCTGCTTCGGTGTAAATTTTTTCTTCCAGCGTGCAACAAGTCATTTTGCCTTGTGCATCATACGTATGCTTATGATTTTTGTCTGTATTTGTCATAGCCTTTAATTTTTTAGGTTCTTTACACTTTTATTTCTTATTATTTCTACGTTATTATTCATTATATACCTCACGATATACTGAAAAACAAATCGCTTTAACGCATTTAGCTTTTGCTGATGCTTAGAATAAAATTCATCGGGTGTATCAAAAACGCCAAAGTCCTGATTGATGCCCTTATCCTGAATAAACGTATTGTTGAGGTTCCATTCAATCGGTGGGTTCTCAAAATTATCGGTATAAACCCCGAAACCACAAAATGTGGTTTTGCAATCGCTGTTCTGCTCCTGCAATTTGGTGAGATAGGGTTTATCCAAAATCACACCTTCTAAAAAATACCACTGTTCATTTACCCATACTTCTACCCAGCTATGTAAGATGTTTTGAGGCGAAAGTTTGTACCAAATACCCGTAATAGCTCCTTTTTGCAAGGCTTTGTCAATGGTAAAACCGTGAATGCGGTTAGGTATTCCCGTTGCTCTTAATAACGTCATTAGCAAAGTCGCTTTGGTATTGCACTGTCCATAGCCATCCTGCAATATATCTGATGCAGGTATATCGTCCGAAACATTGTAGCCAAATTTTATTTCATCCCTGACAAAATTGTAAATGGCTTTAACTCTTGAAACATTGCCCAAATCTTTCCACCCTCTTTGTTCCAATAGCTCTTGTATAGAAACGTTTGAGTAGTCAAGGATTTTTGTTTCTTTAAGATAGTTATCCATAACACATTTATATTTATGACAAAGATACACAGGAAGAGCCTGCAATGCTATTGCAAACTCTCCTTTAAACAGTTCTCGCAAATACCTTTACCAAATAGTTTTATTTCGTCAATACGGTAATTTTGGTTTCCATTCTGCGGTATTATAAAATCCTCCTTACAGGTTGTCTGTTTACAGATTTTACAATAGAAATGTAAGTGCCAATCTTTGTGTGTTTCTTCATCACACCCATCGTGACACAAAATATACTTAACGGTAGTGTTCTCCTGAATACTGTGTACAATGCCTTTTTCCTCGAAAGTTTTCAAAGTCCTGTAAATCGTAACCCTGTCTGCTTTATAGAAATGACTTTCGATTTCAGATAAGGACATCGCTGTCTGCTGTTGCTCCAAGAAATCATATACCAATATCCGCATACTGGTCGGATTGGTGTTCTTTGACAACAGCTTTTGTTCAATGCTTTTTTTCATTATATACCATTTTAGTGAGCGTGACCGTGTTCTCCGGTATCATTCATTTTTGCATTCACAAAAAACGCACCTTTTATCACGATATGTGTACCGTGTGGAATTTCATTTACAGGCGTTATCGCCGTGTAACCCAATTGAGAAGCACCTTTAACGACCTCCATTCTTGTAAATTGAGTTCCATTTTCCGAACCGTGGTCGTGAGCCTCATCTTCTTTATGGTCGTGCGGTTCTTCTTCCTGCTCCTTGACCAAAAAGATGTAATATTTCCCGTCTGCATTGACAACCGCTTCGTTGGGTACAGCCGTACTTAATACATCATCTAAACTTACATTTCCGGTTATGCTCATTCCGTCAATCAATCCTGTTTTATCTCCGGTAATTCTGCTGTGAACGGCAATGGTTTTGCTCTCTCCGCTAAAAGATGAACCTATACTATAAACTTCGGCAGAATGGGTCTTATTGGGGTTGTTGGTTACGACAAAATCTATTTTCTGACCTATTTTGATTAGGGGAATATCTTTTTCATAAACCTGTAAGTCCAAGTGCAATGCTGTGTTCTCTATTATTTCGGCAATAGGCGAAGACACATCTACATAGCTTCCGATTTTGGCAAAAACGTTACTTACCGTACCGCCTATCGGACTTGTAACGACCAACGAGGATTTAAGGCTGGAATTTGACAGGGAAGCCGGATTAATGCCCATCATTTGGATTTGTTGTTGTAACGATGCTTTTCGTGTTCTCAACGTGTTCAATTCAGATGTGGCACTTTGCAGGTTTTTCTTTGCACCTGCATTTCCCTCGTTCAGCTCTCTTTGTCTTGCAACTTCCTGCTCTGCAAATTCTATCCTGCTATTGATGCTTAGGTATTCTTCCTGTAATTGTATGAATTCCGGATTGGAAATAGTGGCGATGACCTGACCTTTTTTTACGAAATCGCCTATCTCCACATTGAGGGATTTGATAACACCACCAAACAACGAGGTTGCATTCGCCTTGTTGCTGTTGGGAACTCTTAATGCTCCGTTGGCTTTCAATGTTTTGGATAATTGCTTCTGTTCAATTGAACCGATTTCAACACCTACGGCTTTCATCTGCTCATCGGTCAGCACGGCAACATTTTCTTCTTCGTGTTCGTCCGTTGTTGCTGCTTCTGTACCGTGATTATGTCCGTCGCCCTCCGTATGTTTATTTGTACAAGCGTTCAAAGCAAAGATTGCTACGAGGACAAAAACGCTGAAAACTATATTATTTATGATACGTTTCATATATTGTATTATTTGCTGATTAATGAATGGATAAGCGTTACAGCCTCATTGATTTGCTGTATGCTCTTTAAATAATTAAGCTGAATATCGGTTGTTGTCTGCAATGCAAAGAGGTATTCCACATACGAAATATCTCCGGTACTGTACCCTAACTTTGCCGCATTGATGATTTCATCAGCATTCGGAAGTGCCTGCTCCTTGAAATAGGTAAACTGTGAAACATTCTGTTCATATTGTTTCAGGGCATTTGCCAACTCCGTTTTTAGCTGCTGTTGTTGCCATTGGGCATTCAGTTCCAATGATTGTTTTTGATAATCAAGGGAACGGATTTTCGCTCTGGTCGTAGTAAAGAGTGGAATGGTTATGCCTACATCAACAAAACTGAACCGCTGTCCTCTGCCGTAAAATTGTTCCACGCCGTTTCTACTGTGCATTCCTATCAGCGATATATTATTATAACCGAACGTAAAATCAGGCAGGCTGTTTGCCCGTTCCAACTTCTTGTTCTGTTCAGCGATTTTAGCCTCCTGATACAATAGCTGGATGCTTGGGTGGTTTTCAATAGCTGAACTGTCTATGAAAGAAGTCAAAAGTAATGGTTCATAGTCTGATTTGGGTTCAATGGCAAAATCTTCCTTTGTCTGCATCAGGTTTTTAAGATTCTGATAGGCATTTTGCCTGAAGACCTCATTTTGCTGGAGCAATATATTGATTTCCCCCTTTTTGGTAACAGCCGTACTGACTTCTATCCGCCCTATATCTCCTGTTTTATAACGCAGCTCCGCCACACGGATAAAGTCTGCATAAATACTATCCAAATACTTCAATACCGAAGCATTATGTTCCAGATACGCTAACTGATAATAATATGTTCTTACCTGCTTTCTTAGCTCATTTTCTGTCAGAGCCTTTGACCATTCCTGCCCTTTGACTTGCTCTTTGACAAGGTTTTTCTTTACCCCAAAAAGTGTTGGAAAGGGTATAGTCTGCGAAATTTGGAAACCGTCATTGTACTCAAATCCATCTGTATTCCCATATTGGAAATTTAAATCGGTTTTCGGTAGCTCATATGCTGTCTTACTCAAACTTTGGGTAGATTGAATCTCCAATTTTTTGGAACGGAGCTGAGGGTTATTTTCCATAGCTATTTCGATAGCTCTATCTACGTTTACAGGATTTTGTGCATTACTGGTTTGAGAAAAGCCTAAGAACGTAAACAGTAACAATATAGGTGTTATGGCTTTCATTTTATTATTTTTTGTAGGCTTATGATTTCTCATAAATACGAGGTATAGTAAAGGCAGTACGAATAACGTCAATGCCGTTGCTGACATCAATCCGCCGATAACGACCGTTGCCAACGGTTTTTGTACTTCTGCACCCGCACTTGTACTCAATGCCATCGGTAAGAAACCTAAACTTGCTACCGACGCTGTCATTAATACGGGTCTTAGTCTTGTTTTAGCCCCCTCGATAATTCTCGGGATAATCTCGTTCCAACCCTCTTTTTCCAATCTGTTGAATGTGGAAATCAGTACAATCCCGTTCAGAACAGCAACACCAAACAAAGCGATAAACCCTACACCTGCTGATATGCTGAATGGCATATCCCTCAACAATAGGGCAAACACACCTCCAATGGCACTCATCGGGATAGCTGTATAGACCAAAACGGCTTCCTTGAACGAATGAAACGTGAAGTACAATAAGATAAAAATCAAAAGCAGGGCGATAGGTACTGCAATCAGTAATCTGTCAGTAGCTTTTTGGAGGTTCTCAAACTGACCGCCATAGGTAAAATAATATCCTGTCGGTAGCTTAACCTGTTCAGCCAACTTATCCTGAATTTCTTCTACAACACTTGCTACATCCCGCCCTTGTACATTAAATCCGACATATATCCTTCGTTTTCCTCCTTCACGGCTGATTTGTGCAGGACCTAATTTATAGTCAATGTTGGCAACCTGCGAAAGTGGAACCTGCTCTCCGTTTGGAAGTGGAATAAACAGATTGCTCACATCCTCAATAGAACTGCGGTGTTCTTCATCAAGCCGTACCACCAAATCAAATCTACGCTCATTTTCATAAACCACGCCTGCTGATTTACCTGCAAACGCAGTACTGACAATATCGTTTATCTCCTGTACATTCAAGCCATAGTTGGCTATTCGGGTACGGTCGTATTCGATATTAATCTGTGGAAGACCTGCTATCCGTTCTACCTGCGGAGCGGTTGCACCCTCTACCGTTTGAATAATGGCATTGGCTTTATTGGCATAAATCAACAAACTGTCGAGGTTCTCTCCGAATATTTTCACAGCTACATCTTGCCTGATACCCGTCATCAGTTCATTAAACCTCATCTGTATCGGCTGGTTGGCTTCAAAGAATACACCGGGAATAACTTCGAGTTTCTCCATCATTTCATTGGAAAGTTCGTCATACGATTTCTTTGTTTTCCATTCGTCCTGTGGTTTAAGAATAATCATCAGGTCGGTCGCTTCGGGCGGCATCGGGTCTGTCGGTACTTCGGCAGCCCCCGTTTTTCCTACAACCATTTTTACTTCGTCAAACTCCTTGATTATCTTAGATGCCTGCATAGAGGTTTCCAGACTTTGGCTTAAGGATGTTCCTTGCGGCAAAATACAATGGAAAGCAAAATCGCCCTCGCCCAATGTTGGCAGGAACTCTCCGCCCATCCGTGAAAAAAGGAATATACTAATGGTAAAAAGTCCGACGGCAACCGCAATAATCACATATTTTATCCGAATGGCTTTTTCTAACAAAGGCTTATAAACCCCTTGAAGATAGTCCATCATTTTGTCTGAAAAATTCCTTTTGGTAATCGGTTTTTTAGACAGACACAAGGCACTCATCATCGGGATATAGGTAAAGGACAAAATCAAAGCTCCCAAAATGGCGAAACTTACGGTCTGCGCCATTGGCGTAAACATTTTTCCTTCTATGCCGACCAAAGTAAGGATAGGAATATAAACAATGAGGATAATGATTTCTCCAAATGCTGCACTCGTACGGATTTTTCTTGCAGATTCATACACCTCCTCGTCCATTTCTGCCTGCGTAAGTTTTTGAGTGGATTTCCGTAAGCCCAAATGGTGCATTGTGGCTTCAACAACGATCAGCGAACCGTCCACTATCAATCCGAAATCAATAGCTCCCAAACTCATCAGGTTGGCACTTACGCCAAATAACCTCATCATTCCCAATGCAAAAAGCATTGATAACGGTATAGCTGATGCGACGATTAAACCTGCCCTGAAATTCCCTAAGAAGATAATCAATACAAATATTACGATTAATGCACCTTCAATTAGGTTTTTTTCGACAGTACTTATCGCTCTATCTACCAGGTTCATTCTATCCAAATAAGGTTCTATGACCACATCATCGGGTAGAGATTGTTGGATAACCGGTATTTTTTCTTTGATGTTTTTTACGACCGTAGCAGTGTTTTCTCCCTTGAGCATCATTACAATACCTCCCACAGCATCTACTTCGCCGTTATAGGTCATTGCTCCGTATCGGGTAGCGTGACCAAATTGTACTTTTGCTACATCTTTGATGAATACCGGAACACTTTCCGTATTTTTAACAACAATATTACCTACATCTTCCAGTGAAGTGACTAAACCAATTCCCCGAATGAAGTATGCATTGGGTTTCTTATCAATATAAGCGCCTCCGGTATTTTGGTTGTTGTTTTCGAGTGCAGTAAAAATATCGGAGATACTGACGTCCATCGCTTTGATGCGGTTAGGGTCAACGGATACCTCGTATTGTTTGAGCAGACCGCCGAAACTATTAACTTCTGCAATTCCCGGAGTACCGTAAAGTTGTCTGGCGACAATCCAATCCTGCATTGTCCGTAAATCCATTGCAGAATATTTATCTTCGCTTCCTTGTTTGGGATGGAGAATGTATTGGTAGACTTCGCCAAGACCTGTACTGACAGGAGCAAGTTCAGGCGTTCCAACTCCATCAGGTATCTGGTCTTGTGCTTCTTTCAGCTGTTGGCTTACCAACTGTCTTGCAAAATAAATATCGACATTGTCTTGAAACACTACGGTTACAACAGATAGTCCAAACCTCGAAACACTTCTTATTTCTTCTACTTTGGGAAGATTGACGATACTTTGCTCTACAGGAAATGTAACCAGTTGCTCCACCTCCTGTCCTGCTAATGTTGGTGACAGGGTAATAATCTGAACCTGATTGTTTGTAATGTCAGGTTGGGCATCAATGGGGATTTTCGTGGCACTCCATACCCCCCAAATGATGAGTAATAAGGTCATTAATCCTATAATGAACTTATTCTTTATAGAGAATTTTATAATGTTATTTAACACTTTTTGTGATGATTAATGATGGATAAATAATGATAAAATCATAATGATTATGTTTTTAGGGAATATAAATACCCTAAAAACCAAGCTAACGCTGTTAGCATTAAGCTGTAATCATTAAAACATTAAAAATTATGCATTAATCTTTGGCGGTTGCCAAATTTCTCCCAGATAGAGGGATATAAAGATAGATTTATAGTAAACTTTGGCCTTAGACAAGTCAAAGGTCTTCTTAACTAAGTTATATACATTCCATTGAAGCACTATGCCCGACACCATTCCACAACAACCGCATAAACAAAACGGACTGCACATATCAGGTTTTTCCTGATGGTCGTGGCTTGCTTTATGGGCTAATTCTTCTGAATGGTTATGGTTTTGAAAACTCTCCTTTTCATACATATCGGTACAAGGCATTAAAAATACCGCCATCATATAAATTGCCAATATGGAAAAAAAGACTTTCATATTCTTTTGCAAAGTTAGTAAAAAAGTAATGCAATGGCATTGCATTGTTTTGAATAATTACTATTTTATATAATATCCTTTTTCATTCTGAATATTTGTTTTACATACTGTTCAAAACAATATTGGCGACACTCCATACTAAATTTAAGAAGAAGTATCGCCAATATTTTTTAGTCTATACTAAAAATTTCCACTTGTACCTTTATTACTCTTGCTGTATCAAATGCTGTAAGTTCGGGTCATTCTTAATCCGTTCCATTTCACTTTCGACGATATGCAGAATATCTGATTTTATCTGACGGTAATTGCTTTCAATTTCCTGCTTCATTTTATCCTCGCCTTGCTCATCTACAAAGGATAGGATTTGCGGTATCTTTTGATAGGCTTTTGTTTCGGCGGCTACCTTTTCATTATCGACCACGATTTCTGCGTGAAATATCTTTTGTTCGATACGCTCGTCAAAATTATCCGATACAGAACCGACAAACATACCCTGCGTTAAGGTTGAAATTTTGGAAGCCGGAATAAGGCTGTCTAATTGTGTGGATATAGAGGTCGATTTATCGTTACGGTTGATGGTCATGCTCTGGCGTTTCTGCAATACTTTTCCGAAGCGTTCCGAAAGGCTTTTTGCCGTTTCTCCTACAACCTGTCCACTGAATACATTACCTACGGTGTTTTGAATTACTTTGCTTTCCTTATCGCCATAATCTCGGGTTAATTGCGAAAAATCCTGAAAGCCCAAACACACAGCAACCTTATTACTACGGGCAGTGGCTATCAGGTTGTCCAAGCCCCTGAAATATATCGTCGGCAATTCGTCTATGATAACCGAACTCTTTAACTGCCCTTTCTTATTAATGAGTTTGACAATTCTCGAATTGTAGAGTCCTAAAGCTGCGGAGTAAATATTTTGTCTGTCGGGGTTATTACCTACACAAAGTATCTTAGGTTCTTTGGGGTTGTTGATGTCCAATGAAAAATCATCGCCTGTCATTACCCAATACAACTGCGGTGATATCATTCGTGACAAAGGGATTTTAGCCGATGCAATTTGTCCCTGCAACTGGTCTTGTGCTCCGCCTTGCCAAGCATCCATAAATGGTGAAAGATAGTTTTCCAAATCAGGATACGAAGTTAAAATGGTAAATACATCCGAATACTTTTTATTCAGCAATTCAATGGCGTGTGGAAAGGTGCAATACTTACCATTCTCGTAAATTTTTAAAAACCAGATGATAGCCGCTAAAAGAATAATTGGAGATTCGACAAAGAAATCTCCTTGTTTTTGTATCCAGCTTCTGTTGAGGTTCAACATAATCGTGTAAGCGGCTTCATAAGCATCGGATATGTCAGTCATAAAATCTGGATTGAGCGGATTGCAACGATGGCTCTTGCGTGGATCGTCAAAGTTGATGACGTAGAACTTTGGTTTTATTTCGTACTTATCCTGATGTTTCAATAAATGATTATAAGCAATAGTAGAAAGGTCGTCAAACTTGAAATCGTAGATATACATCGAAAAACCTTTTTCAATTTGTTGCTTGATATAATTGTTAACGACGGCATACGATTTACCAGAACCCGGAGTCCCCCAAACAATCGTTGCTCTGAAAGGATTTACGATATTGATCCAGCCCTTGTGTTCCTTTTTATTGTACCAAAATTTAGTAGGCAGGTTTACGGAATATTCATTTTCCATCAATTTGGTTTCCTGCATAAAACTTTCGTTCTCCATATTGAAAACATCATCCATCAGGTTGTTTTTCAATAACCTGCTTATCCAAACCCCAGCCATCAGCAAAGCAATATAACCTAGTCCGATAGTCAGTATATAAAAGAATGTGCCAATGATGGGCGACAACTTTAACAGTGGTGTATTCAGAAAGAACAGCAAAAAACCAATTCCCAAAGCCACGTAAATCTTTGACCAGGTTATCTTCTCGTTCTTCACGCCTTTGGTTCCCAAACAGCTTAAAGCCAATAACACGATTGCAAATACTTTGGTATATAAAGTATGCGAAAACAAACCGGCTGTTCGGTCAAAATTCCCTAATATTTTATTGATTACTTCTAGTGTCCAGCCACGTTCCATAAAGAAACCATAACAAAACCAATAAAGATGCATCAGTACTAATAGAATACTAACTGCTCTCATAAAAGCCATTATTTTGGCTAAACCTCTTAAATCGTCTTCTCCTTGCATTATTTTTAATTTTAATGTTCGGGCGTGAATTTAAAGACTATAAAGATTGGCTTTGGAAAAGTGGTAGTGGATGGCGGTGAGTGGCAGGGTTCGGCTGGGTCATAAGAGGTATAGCTTCTATACCCCTTTTATATAGTAATATTTATAGGTAGTAAAATAAAAATACTTTAGTTATATCGACCTTCTTTTGTTTTATACCCGTTAGCAACATTTTTTGTTTTGCTGAATAGGTGGACAAGGAACATTTCCATAACTACAATAAACACAACAGTCGCCTTGCTTTGGTTTAAGAACATGTTTGCACTTTTCACATTCGTAAAAATATTGACAAGCGTCTGTCGGCATTGTTTCTTCTTTCTTGTGTCCGCAGTTGGGACAAGTTATTGTTGATTGTAATTTGATTTCCATTTTAATTTTCTTTTTTGTCAGCTACAGAATATCCTGTTGAGTTTATTGCTTTTTCGATTTCAGAAATGTTTGTTTTTGAGTTGTCAAATTCTACGATTGCATTTCCATTTTCGTAAGATGCGTTTGAACTTATTATTCCTGTCAATTTATTTACTTCGTGATTTACGTGTTCGCCACAACTTTCACAAGTCATACCGCTAATCGTAAATTCTATTTTTTTAATATTGGATTTGTCCACTACTATGATTTGCTTTTCTTTCTTTGGGTAGAAAATGCTTGAATAGTATGGAAAGGCAAGCATAACGATTGCAAATGCTGTTACAATTCCTAAAAACATTTTTGACTGAATGAATTTTGGTTTTTCTTCTGTCTCACAGTTGCAGTCAATTTGCTTTTTAGGTTTCAACTTTTGATACCAAGCAAAACCAAGAACCAAAATTGTCAAACCGATAAAATACGGTCTGAAAGGTTCGAGCCAAGAAAAAGTAGAAGCAAGTCCGCTTGTTCCTGCTACTAAAGCCAAGACTGGAGTAATACAACACAATGAAGCTGCAATTGCTGTTAAAAGTCCTGCTCCGATTAGTTTTTTGTCAGTTTTCATAATGTTTCTAAAATTTTGTTTTCGTCAAGTATTTTAAAAAACGGTTTCAGCATTTTTTCATATTCCTTGGTCAATGAATAAAAAATAGTTTGGGCCTCCCTGTCTGTTTCTACTAGATTACGGTCTTTAAGTTTTCGTAAATGTTGTGAAACTGCCGAGATTGTCATTCCAAGAACGTCGCTTATATCGCAAACACAAAGTCGTTTTTCTTCGTAAAGTAGGAAGAGAATTTTAAGTCTTACGGTATTTCCTGCCAATTCAAGCCCATTCGATAAATAATCAAACGAATCGTTAAGCTCTAAAACCCGGTCTTTACAGCGGTTTATTTGTTCAATGTCTGCTTGTTGACGTATACAAGAATTATTACCCATAGTGCAAATATAGTTAATTCGTTTATTTAAGCAAATGCTAAAATACAATTTAACAAATCGTTTTAAAAGCAGATTTTAATTCCAAAAGATGACTTACTATAGTCTTCTTTTCTTTTTCTTCATCCTATTAGCAAAATCCTGTTCCTCGTAATCTTCCCCCTGTGCTTCAGGTATGAGCAAACCTCCAAAGGCTTCTATCAAACCGTCTTCGTGTTTTTCAGTATTTAAGAAGTCGAACAAATGATGTGGTTCTTCCGCAGGTAAATCCTCCGTATCAGTTGGTTTGGACAATTTTGGTAGGGGTGCAACTGGCTCTTTAATCTCCGCTTTGATATTATTGTTCCAATAATCATTAAAGGTATTGGCAGAAAGTTCTTTTGCCAATCGTGAACCGTTCCAAACGCTTTTAGAGTTGTGGTCAATAAAAGTCATTCCGTAAATACGACCAGTTTCATTCCGACGAACCACTACATTAATCCCTTGCTCCCCTAATTGTTTTTTAAAAGCCTGTTCATTGTTTGTGGATTGCAGGGCAATGGTAACGGCTGATTTTAAAGTCTGTTTGGTTGCGGTATCTTTCAGGGTTGTTTTGCATTTCGCAAAATGCAATTCCAAAGCCGGAAGCCCTGCGTTCTTTCCGAAAAACGAAGCCTTGAACGGATGTCCTGCTCTTTCACCTTTCTCATTCAATGGAATGTACAATAAACCCTGCTGTGCCTTTCCGTGTAATTCTCCCTCCACTTTCTCGGTGGTAATATTGAACAGGGAAAGCAAAGCATTGTATTCTCCCAAAGTTTGGTATTGATAATAGTTCGGCAAGTGGCGAATGACCGAAGCAATCTGACTTTTTATATCACTTGCCCGATAATCCACCGGACGAAAAACCTTATCATTGTGATTACGTTCTTTGTCCGTTGCGGGTATCAGACCGTGTTTTCTTTCCAGTTCACGGCATACACTCATAGACCGCATTTTCTCAAAACTATCCGAAATTTTCACGCCCTGTTCGTCCACGCAGACCGATACGATATGGATATGACTACGGTCAATATCGGTATGTTTGAAGACCACAAAAGGCTGTTCGCCGTAACCCATTTCCCGCATATATTCTTGTGCCATTTCCCGATACTTGTCATCGCTAACTTTATCTTTCGGGTCGGGATTGAGCGAAATATGCAAGGTGTGATATTGCGTATTGCGATTTGCGATAAGGTACGGCTCAAAAGATTGGGTTAATTGAGAAACGGTATATGCTCCGCTTGGCGTTTCAATTATCTTATTGGCGAACAAAATTTGTCCATTTTCGTTCTCCACTTTGAGCTGATTATATGCCAAGGCTCCGTATAAATTTGCGCTTCTACCAATTTTCGCAATCATTTCTGCTGTTATTTTTTCAGATATTTTACATCAAATTCTTCCGTTATCTGGACAATTTCTTTAAACAAGGCGGTCATTTCAGCCGTATGTTTTTCCAATTTATAGAGATATGCTGCTGCCTTTTTCTCCGAAAAGTTCTTATACAATAGCTTTACGACCTGATTATAATTCACGCCAATAGATCGAAATTGACTGTGAAACGAAGTCAATCGCATATAAAAATCAATTGTTCCTTTGTCTATTTTAACAGATTTTATCGTCTTATCGAAGATGCAAGAGGTTATAAAATGTGCCTTAACCTGCATACCGGACTTTTCAAATAAGTCAAGAAAACGGGCATGCTCTTCCTCATTAAAGGAAATCGTGTACCGGATTTTAGCGGGATCGTTTTTTAGAGGACGCCCGCCCTTTTTTAACTGCTTTCTGCTGTTTTCATTCATCACTAATCCATTTTTAATTCATACAAAACGCCGACTTCGGAGGACGTTTTCTGCCCCCGGCAGGGCAAGTTGTTTTGAGCATCGGAAATCTTTTCGAGATGCTCAAAACACAACTTGCCGTGTTCTGGTGAACACAAAAATCCGCCCTTCGGGACGGATTAAATGTAGCAGGGAAAAACGGCTTGATGCCGTTCTGCTTTTGTCCAGTTCCTCAAGATGCCTTTGCATAAATCTGTTAATAAAATTCTATATACAAAGTAAAACACTACTTATGAGAGCATCACAATCAGACACATAGCCAAACACTGCCTTTGGATGCCAAAGACTACCACACATTAATAACGAGCCGATTCAATCGCTTTATTTGCCGTATAGTTTTAGTGCAGGTAATAAAAAATGTAATGAGGATAAAAAATAAATTGGGTTTTAGTACAGAAATTTTGGAATAAAAGCATAGGGTTTTAAAAACATAAAACTGTAAAAGCATAAAAGCGGTAAAGCAATTTACAAGTTGTAAGGTTTTCCAGTTGCTAAAAATGATTACCCACCAAGCAGTAATAAAAGAAAATAACAATCAAGAAAATTTCCAAAAGGGGAATACAGGCATATAGGAAATAGGTACTATTTAAACAAACCAATATTCAAACCTGCCAAACAAATAAAATATGTAACAATAAATCTTTAAATAATGGAAACAAAAAAGAAAACTTTAAAAATCAGTTTTTCAACGCCTAAAGGCGGTGTTGGAAAATCTACTATGACCGCATTACTTTCAAGTGTATTGCATTATCGTTTAGGTTTTAATGTCCTTGTACTGGATTGTGATTTTCCACAACACAGCTTAGCCAATATGAGGGAAAGGGATTTGAAAACTATTATGCAGAATGATTACCATAAAAGGGCTGCAATGAAGTTGTATCAAAGTATCAATAAAAAAGCATATCCGATTATCAATTGTAAACCGGAGGATGCCTTGTCAAAGGCTTTAGAGTACGTAAATCAATCTGCAATAGAGCCTGATATAACTTTTTTTGACCTTCCCGGAACAGCTAATACAAAAGGTGTGCTCACGACCTTAAGAACAATGGATTTTATTTTTTCTCCAATCAGTGCTGACCGTCTAGTTATGGAAAGTACACTGAGCTTTACTAAAGCATTCCTTGGCTTACCCGAAACGGAGGAGAGTAATGAAGATCAGAAAATGTGGATGTTTTGGAATCAGGTAGATGGTCGAGAGAAAACAGGAATATACGAGGCTTATCAAAGCGTTATTAACGAACTCGATTTATCTGTGATGAATTCTCGGATAATGGATAGTAAACGTTTCAGAAAAGAGACGGACGATACACCGAACAGTGTATTTCGGTCAAGTCTGTTACCTGCCGAACCTCAACTAATGAAAGTAACGAGACTGGATTTATTTATTGAAGAATTTTTAAAAATTGTTAATCTCTAAAATAGTTAAGTATGTCAACAGATAAGAGAAGAAAAGATTTCGATAAGCCCGATGTTGATGAAGAATTAATCATGAATATCATGAGTGGTAATCAATCTGTTATTATACCCGAAGTTATTCAACAACAGCAAATACAGAAGGAAACAAAACCAAAAGAAAAAGCCCGCAATAGTTCCTTAAAGAAAGTGGATTATGAGGAGACATTTCTGGTCAATCGTTTTCCTTCAGGTCGAAACGGAAAGGTCGTTTACATTCGTCCGGAATATCACGAAAGGTTGTTACGTATAGTACAATTAACAAGAGAAGAAAAGACTACACTCTATTCATACATTGACAACATTCTTGAGCACCATTTTAGGGAGTTTGGAGACGATGTTACAAATTATTTCAACGAACGTTTTAAACCAATTTTATAATGAAAAAAGCAAAGCAAAAACCGAAAAAAGTTTTACGGACAACCGAATACAAAACGACATTTCTTACGCCAACAGATTTTTTGGCTCGGAACGGAAAAACAGTGTATATCAACAAAGAATTTCATCACAAACTTACCCAACTTGTATTTATGGTCGGTGGTGGTAAGCTGACACTTTCAGATTACTTACACAATCTGCTCCAACAGCATTTCGATGATTTCGGGGCTGAAATGAGAGAAGTTTATAACAATTTGGACAGACCAATTCTTTGATCATGGAAATTGTAATAGTAATATGCCTGTTGATAGTCATTGTCCTGCTTTTACAGGATAAGATTATCATTAAGAAAAGGTCAAAACAAAAACCTCTGCAAAAGAAAGTCAATCCGGATCTACCCGATATTATGGGACAACCCAAACCCGTAGAACGCCTTTCAGTGCCAAACACTGCCAATGAACGCCAGATTGAGGAACCAGAGGTAAGTACCAATAATTTAGACATTGAATACGACGAAAATGAAAACAGAAGTATTCAAATTCCGCAGGAAGAGCTGGACGAAGTTTTCAGAAATATACCTGATTTTGAAGAAGAGGAAGAAGAATGGACCAGGTACGGAATATCCGGTGACGATAATGGTTTTGCCCAAGGGGTTACTTTTGAAGAACTAAGCTCCGTGGGGATGTTGCTTCAGCAAGAAAAACTGGAGTCATCTCAAAAGGAAACAGCGATAGCAATCGTTCAGAAAATACAGGGAACCGAATTATTTAGTCTGCTGGAAAATTCTATAAGGGGTGCATCCAGTAAAATTGCCAAGCTATTGGATAGCTCACTCTCATCTGAAACGGAAACCGGTTCTTCCTCTTTGCGGAACAATGATTTAGATGATTTTGATATTGGGGAGTTTATCTGATACAGAATTATTTTAATTGAGCCTGAAATTTAGTTTTTCAGGCTCAACTTATTTTTACATTCACTTTGCCAACTTCAATATTCTGTAAGCCCCTCTTGCTACAATTACAAATACAATAGCTCCAATAATCAAATCTGGATAACTTGAATTGAGCCAATTAACTAAAAGACCAGCAACAATAACTCCCGAATTGATAATGACATCATTTGATGTGAATATCATCGAAGCCTGCATATGCGCTTCTTTACTTTTGTTCTTTTGTAAAAGATAAAGGCAAAATACGTTTGCAATCAATGCTAAAACTGAAACGACAATCATTGTCTTGAAATCGGGCATAGCTTCAATTCCCATAAAACGTCTGATTACTTCAACGAAACCTATAATAGCCAGTAAGACTTGGAAGTATCCTGCAAATCTGGCGATGTTGTTTTTTAAAGCGATTGTTCCACCCACGGCGATTAATGCCAATGCGTAAACGACACTGTCGGCAAGCATATCCAAACTATCGGCTACCAACCCCATTGAGCCTGAAAAAACACCGAATAACATTTCCAATCCAAAGAACAGGAAGTTGATAATCAATACGATCCAAAGTAATTTCCGTTGCTTGTTGCTTGTATCGGTTTCAACAACGAAATTACTTTTTTCGGTTGAAACCAATGTCGTATTTAGATTCAGTGTTCCCAGAGCCAAAAAAATTGGCTCTGGGTTTCCATCGTGATAAACGTCTAATTTTCTATTGGCTATATCGAATTCCAATCCTTTTACCGTATCAAAGTCTTGCAGTTTCATACGGATTAATTGCTCCTCGCTTGGGCAATCCATTTTAGTTATATTGAATATGGTTTTTTCCATTTATTTTAAAGCTTAAATTTTATTCCTCCGTTAATCACAAATCCGTCCAAAGGTGCATAAATGTCTTTAAAAACTGGATTGGTTATTGTTCCTGTATAAATGCTGTCAAAGCGTGTTTGTCGGGTGTCGAGGAAGTTTTCAAAGTTGATGTACAGAGAAAATCTTTCCCAAATCTTTTCAGCCATAAATCCAGTAATAAAGTAATCTTTGCCCGTAGTTCCATTATTCAGTTTTTGGCGACTGAAATAATAGGCTTCCAGACCAATTTTCCATTTGTCTTCTATTTCATACATTAGGATGGAATTAATGCGGTGTTTTGGTGTTAAAGGGCTTTCTACAGTCGTTCCATTTTGGTGTAATCGGGCATCTGTATAGGTATAACCCAAAAACAATTTCAGGTCATCATAACCAATTTTAATATTGGTTTCTGTTCCTTTGGTATGGATGTAGCCAGGAGAATTAACAAACTGATACAGATTTGCCGAGGAGTTTTCAAGTAACAAGGGATTATCCAAATAGGTGTAAAAGAACAATTGATTTATGCTAAATGACCAATCTTCCCCAATGTAGGTGCGGTAATTGATGTCTGCATTTGCTCCATAACTTTTTTCCAATTTATTGGTCTTGTCGTCAATGGGCATTACATTTTGATATTGTAGGCGTTCGCTTTCTTCCGTAAAAATGGTAGGTGTTTTATAGCCAAATCCACCACCAACTCGTGAAGTTAAGCCCTCGGCAATGTGGAATAGAGCCGAAACTCTCGGTAAGAATACCACCCCATAATCCACAACATAATCCGTTCTAAAACCTGTTTCCAATTGAAACCAATCCGTAGCATTAAAAGAATTTTGTACAAAAGCACCGAATGTAGTCTGATTATAATCTCTCAACGGAGATGCCATAATCTGCTTTTCTTTGAAATTATCCGTCCAAATATTAATACCTGTGACCCATTCCGATTTTTCAGTACTGTTGGTGTAGTTGGCTTCGGTAAAACTTGCTGTTTGTGTTCCCTCAAACTGATAGTTTGGAATGGTAGTATTTCGGTTAAAATAACTTACACTATTTTTGACTTGAACAGTACTGTTTTCATTGATGATATGGTCGAAAACAAATTGTGTGGAATAGCGTTGTGTTTTATTTTCCTCAAAATATTGGTTTGTATTATCTCCATTTCCTTTGATGTAAAGCATATCACCTCCCAAACGGCTCTCGATCGTTGTGTTGATACCGAAGTTCAGTTTCGTCTTTTCATTGAAATAAACGAAGAGTTTCGGATTCAGTACATAGCGTTCGAATTGTGGAATAGCGGATAGTCCGTTCTTAGCAGGATCATAAGCTGCGTTACGGTTATGGGAAGCAAATATAGTTGTTCCAATTTTATTAAACCTTTGTCCATAAAAGCCGTTTATATCCAAACCCCTGCCGGATGTTCCATTGAGGTGAAAACCTAAATCTCTCTCATAGGTCGGCGTTTTGGAAATCAGATTGACCAGTCCAGCTATTGCTCCGCCTCCATATAGTGTAGATGTAGAGCCTTTGATGACTTCTACTTGTTTGAGGTCAAGTGGTGGTATCTGTAACAAACCCAATCCACTTGAAGCACCTGAATAAATGGGGAAACCGTCTTTCAGGATTTGTGTATATCTTCCATCAAGTCCCTGAATACGAATACTTGCATTGGCACTGGTAGGCGAAGTGGTTTGTACGTGAATACCTGTGCTTTCCGCTAAAAGCATACGAATATCTCCCGGTTTCATGTTCCCTTTTTCGCCCAGTTCTTCACTTCCAATAAATTCAATACGGGTAGGGATATTTTGTATACTCCTTGTGCTTCTTGTGGATGAAATGACAACTTCCTCTAACTCCTCTGAACTTTCTTTGAGTAAGATTTCAATAGGACTGTTGTCAGCTAATGGAAATTCCAATGTATCTATATAGTTGTTAAAACCGATATAGCTAAAATGTATTTCCTGTATCCCATCAGGAATATTTTCTATTATGATGAGACCGTTTTCGTTTGATGTAGCGGCAAGCGAGGTTCCTTTTATAGATGCTGTCACTCCAATCAAAAGATTTTTGTTTTCACTGTTTCTAATAACAGCATTTAAAGTGTTTTGTGCAAATACACAGAGATTTAGTGTCATAAAAAATGACACAAAGACTATTTTTTTCATTGTATAAAAAAAACATTAATGTTTGAAAAATGAGAATTGACGGTTTGTAGCACCGTAATCTGTTATTGTGCCGAAGACACTAAAAACATTAATTAATCTTAGGGGGTTGCCAAATGGAAGAGAGGAAGTCTGAAACAGCTGACGCTGTTATTACACCTAATTTCTTTTTAGGTTGTTGGACATAATTGGATGTTAAAGCATAAAAGGAAGTAATTACAAATCCAGTACAGGTATTGCATTTAGAAAAAGGCGAGCAACATTCCATACCGCAATCGTCGCTATCTTGTTCTTGACTATTTGTTGTTTGATTCACTAGGTCAAAACATTTATCTTCCATAAAGCTTGGCAAGGTCGATAAGACCAAAACCATTAATGCTAATATGTACGACAAGGATTTCATTTTACGAAGATAGTAAAAACCTCTCTCTTCCTGTCAACACCTCTCTATTTTCTTTAGCAATTCAGCCACTCACTGCCAAACAATTCCTCTCACTGCCACTTTGTTACAACTCCTTTATTTCTGAAACACCTTTGTCACGAAGCTCGCAAGAAGCGGGAAGACAATAACAATTTAATGTGTTTCAATTATGAAAAAACAAAGAAAAAAAGTGTTGATGGCAGTCGTTGCAATGCTATCAGGAATGGGTGCATTCGCACAAGGAAACGGTACAGCAGGTATTACCGAAGCTACCCAAATGGTCACCTCTTATTTCGACCCTGCAACTCAATTAATTTATGCCATCGGTGCCGTTGTTGGGCTAATTGGAGGTGTTAAGGTGTACAACAAATTTAGTTCGGGCGATCCAGATACAAGTAAAACAGCAGCATCGTGGTTCGGTGCCTGTATCTTCCTGATCGTTGCGGCTACCATCCTCCGTTCATTCTTCCTGTAATCCTTTATCCTATGAGTATTTATAACATCAATAAAGGGATTGGAAGAACAGTAGAGTTTAAAGGACTGAAAGCACAATACCTGTTCATTTTTGCAGGTGGACTACTAGGTACGCTCATCTTCGTGATGATACTGTATATGGCTGGTGTCAATTCCTATATCTGCTTGTTTCTGGGAGCAGGCGGTGCATCACTGATCATCTGGCAAACCTTTTCATTGAACAGGAAATACGGCGAACACGGATTAATGAAAGTGGGCGCAAGAAAAAGGCATCCTCGCTACATCATCTGTCGCAAGCCTGTACACCGCTATTTAAAATTCACTCCTAAATCAAATGCCGTATGAGAAATGTATCTAAGACGACCACATTGGAAAACAAATTTCCTTTGCTGGCTGTAGAAAACAATTGCATTCTTTCCAAAGATGCAGACATTACCGCCTGTTTTGAAGTGCGTTTACCTGAATTGTTCACGGTCGCTTCTGCGGAATATGAAGCGATTCATTCCGCTTGGCATAAAGCAATCAAAACCTTGCCAGATTTTACGGTTATTCACAAACAGGATTGGTACATCAAAGAGAACTACGCACCTGATTTGGCGAAGGAAGATCAAAGTTTTTTGGCTAAATCCTACCAACGCCACTTCAACGAACGACCGTTTCTAAACCATTACTGCTACCTGTTCCTAACCAAAACCACCAAAGATCGGATGCGGATGCAAAGTAACTTTTCTTCGCTTTGCAAAGGTACGCTGATACCAAAGGAAATCAGGGATAAGGAAGCGATCCACCATTTTATGGAAACCGTGGCGCAGTTTGAGCGTATCGTGAACGATAGCGGTTTTGTAAGCCTAAAACGCCTCACCGAAGACGATATCATTGGAACGGATGAAAAACAGGGGTTGCTAGAACAATACCTTACGCTTTCCAGAGAAGTCGGTACACCGATGCAAGACATTGCGCTTGGGGCTGAGGAAGTTCGTGTCGGAAATAAAAGATTAAGTCTGCACACCTTGTCCGATACAGATGACTTGCCTACAGCGGTTTCAGCAGATACTCGTTTTGAGAAACTATCGACCGATCGGAGCGATTGCCGTTTGTCTTTCGCTGCTCCTGTGGGATTGCTGTTAAGCTGTAATCACATTTACAACCAATATTTATTCTTAGATAACAGCGAAGCTAATCTGCAAAAGTTTGAGAAGTCTGCAAGGAATATGCACTCTTTGGCTCGGTACAGTCGTGCCAATCAAATCAACAAAGAGTGGATCGAAAAATACTTGAACGAAGCACATTCGTTCGGACTTTCTTCTATTCGGGCACATTTCAACATTATGGCCTGGTCGGAAGATCCAGCAGAGCTTAAACAATTGAAGAATGATTGCGGTAGTGCATTAGCATTAATGGAATGTAAACCTCGCCATAACACGACCGACGTAGCTACGCTGTACTGGGCGGGAATACCGGGTAATGCCGCTGATATCCCGAGTGAAGAAAGCTTCTACACCTTTATAGAGCCTGCTTTGTGTTTGTTTACCGAGGAAACCAATTACCACAATTCACCCTCGCCATTCGGTATCAAGATGGCGGATCGTTTGACCGGAAAGCCTATCCATTTAGATATTTCGGATTTACCGATGAAACGTGGGATTATCACCAATCGGAACAAATTTATTTTGGGCCCTTCAGGTTCAGGAAAATCGTTCTTCACCAACCACATGGTACGTCAATATTATGAGCAAGGTGCACACGTGTTGCTTGTGGATACGGGAAATTCTTATCAAGGATTGTGCGAATTGATTAAGGGTAAAACCAAAGGCGAAGATGGTGTTTACTTTACCTATACCGAGGATAATCCGATTGCTTTTAATCCATTCTATACCGACGACGGTGTGTTTGACATTGAGAAAAGGGAAAGTGTGAAAACGCTCATCTTGACTTTATGGAAGCGTGATGATGAACCACCAACTCGTTCGGAAGAAGTAGCATTGTCCAATGCTGTAAGTGGTTACATCGACCGTATTAAACAGCACAGCGAATTTCCTTCTTTTAATGGTTTTTATGAATATGTAAAAGGCGATTACCGCAAAGTATTGGAGGAAAAACAAGTTCGTGAGAAAGATTTTGACATTGCTAATTTTCTTAACGTACTCGAACCTTATTACAAAGGAGGGGAATATGATTACTTATTGAACTCCAATAAGCAACTCGACCTGCTTTCCAAACGCTTTATTGTTTTCGAAATTGATGCGATAAAAGATCACAAAATTTTATTTCCCATTGTGACCATCATCATTATGGAGGTCTTTATCAACAAGATGCGCAGGCTCAAAGGTATCCGAAAACTCATCCTGATTGAAGAAGCTTGGAAAGCCATTGCCAAAGAAGGTATGGCGGAATATATAAAATATTTGTTTAAAACCGTTAGGAAGTTCTTCGGAGAGGCCATTGTGGTAACTCAAGAAGTGGATGACATCATCCAATCGCCCATCGTCAAAGAAAGCATCATCAACAATTCCGATTGTAAAATCCTGCTCGATCAGCGTAAGTACATGAACAAGTTTGATGAGATACAAGCCATGCTGGGGCTAACCGACAAAGAAAAAGCACAGGTACTTTCCATCAATATGAACAACGATCCTTCTCGACTTTACAAAGAAGTATGGATTGGCTTAGGCGGAACCCATTCCGCCGTCTATGCCACAGAAGTTAGTTTGGAGGAATATTTTGCCTACACCACCGAAGAAACCGAAAAAATGGAAGTGATGCAATTAGCTTCTGAACTGGGCGGAAACGTAGAGCTCGCTATTAAACGTATCGCCATGCAAAGGCGAGAGAAATCAAATCAGTAACAATTTTAAAAATTATCAAAAATGAAAAAAATCATGTATTTGGTGTGTACGGCACTTATGCTTGCCGTAGCACCATCAGCGAAAGCGCAATTTGTAGTCACCGATCCAGTAAATCTGGCATCGGGTATCCTTAACAGCGCCAATGAAATCATACAGACTTCATCCACGGTATCCAATGTCGTTAAAAACTTCAAAGAGGTGGAAAAGATGTACAACCAGGGTAAAGAATATTACGACAAACTACAAGCGGTAAACAATCTGGTGAAAGACGCCCGTAAGGTGCAGCAGACCGTATTACTTGTCGGTGATGTGTCCGAAATGTACGTTCAGAATTTCGGTAAGATGATGAATGACCCAAACTTTTCTGCACAGGAATTGGCGGCGATTGCTAACGGTTATTCGGCATTGCTGAATGAAAGTACGGAGCTACTGAAAGAACTCAAACAGATCGTAAGCTCATCTAGCCTATCGCTAAATGATAAAGAGCGTATGGATATTATTGATAAAGTGTATAACGAAGTAAAAGAATACCACAGTCTGGTACGCTACTACACCAATAAGAATATCTCCGTCAGTATTCTAAGAGCAAAGAAACAGAACAATACCCAAAGAGTACTTGAGCTGTACGGCACTTCAAATCAAAAATACTGGTAGTTATGGAATTCAATAATCTTCACGAAGTACTACGTTCCCTGTATGACGAGATGATGCCACTGTCCGCCGATATGGCGGCAGTGGCTAAAGGAGTCGCAGGATTGGGCGCTTTGTTCTATGTCGCCATCAAAGTATGGCAGGCACTCAGCCGAGCAGAACCAATCGATATGTACCCACTACTTCGCCCGTTTGCTTTGGGACTTTGCATCATGTTCTTTCCAACCATGGTTTTGGGAACCATCAATGCCGTATTAAGCCCCGTGGTACAAGGTACGCACGCTATTCTCGAAAACCAGGTGCTTGATCTGAATGATTTGCAGGCAAAAAAAGACCTCTTGGAACGAGAAGCGATGTTGCGAGATCCCGAAACTGCTTATTTGGTATCAAATGAGGAGTTCGATAAAAAACTCGAAGAATTGGGTTGGTCACCTTCCGATTTGGTTACGATGTCGGGTATGTACCTAGAGCGTGGTATGTACAGTATGGAAAAAAGCGTCAAGGATTGGTTTCGCAATTTGTTAGAAATATTGTTTCAAGCGGCTGCATTAGTCGTTGACACCATACGGACATTTTTTTTAATTGTTCTATCCATTCTCGGCCCCATAGCTTTTGCAATATCGGTATGGGATGGTTTTCAATCGACACTCACGCAATGGCTCACCCGATACATCAGTGTTTATTTATGGTTGCCAGTCGCTGATCTGTTCAGTGCGATGCTTGCCAAGATTCAATCCCTCATCATCGAAAAAGATATTGAGATGCTTGCCGATCCGACTTTCATTCCCGACACCTCAAATACTGTTTACGTCATTTTTATGATTATCGGCATCGTGGGATACTTTACCATTCCGACGGTAACAGGTTGGGTTATCCAAGCCGGTGGTGCAGGAAACTTTACCCGCAACGTAAACCAGACAGCAATGAAAGCAGGGAATGTCGCAAGTGCGGGCGCAGGTTCGGCTGCTGGCAACATTGGAGGTCAGCTTCTAAAAAAATAAGATAAAACAACTAATCATTCAAGAAAATGGAATTTAAAACATTAAGAAATATTGAAAACAGTTTTCGCCAAATCAGGCTGTACGCCCTTGTATTTGCCGTACTCTGCATAAGTGTTGTAGGATTTTCCGTGTGGAAATCCTACCGCTTTGCGGAGCAACAGCGAGAAAAAGTATATGTCTTGGACAATGGCAAATCATTGATGTTGGCTTTAGCGCAAGATGCAAGTATCAACAGACCAGTCGAAGCAAGGGAACACGTAAAACGCTTCCATGAACTGTTCTTTACGCTCGCACCGGATAAGAATGCCATCGAAAGCAATATGAAAAGGGCTTTTAACCTTGCGGACAAATCGGCTTTTGACTATTACAAAGACCTTTCGGAAAAAGGGTATTACAGCCGTATCATTTCCGGAAACGTACAGCAACGCATCGAAGTGGATAGTGTGGTTTGCAATTTTGATACCTATCCGTATTCGGTACGTGCCTACTCTAAACAATTCATTATTCGTTCGAGTAATGTAACCAAGCGAAACCTGATTACTTCCTGCTATCTGGTAAACTCTGTCCGTTCAGACAACAATCCACAGGGGTTCAATATCGAAAAATTTGCGGTGCTTGAAAACAAAGATATAGAAGTGATTGAACGCTAAAGTTTCGGGTATGAAAAAATTAAGAACAAATATAGACAGGTATTTTGACAAGCTGGACAATCGTTGGCGGAGATTACCGCTACGCAAACAGTACCGATACACCTTGTATTTCTTCACGGCGTATTTACTGCTTACCGTAGGTGTCGTTTTCAAAGTATGGTACGATACAGCAAAATCCCGTAACGATATGCAAATCGAGCATATCGAAAACCCTATTCTCAAAAAGAACGAAAACCCTGCAAGATTGCAGGACACATTAACAACAATTTTTAAAAACAAGTTATATGAAAGAAAATGAGAACAAAAAGTCGGTTGTTCGGGTAACCGAGGGAACCCCGAAAGATACCGCCGATATACTGCAAGACAGTACACAGAACAAAATGGACAAACTTAAAAAACCGCTCATCTTTGGTTTAATGGGAGTTGTTTTCGTAGGCTGTATGTATTTGATCTTTAAACCGTCCGCTGACAAAAAAGAAATCGAAAACATTGGTTTGAACGATGCTGTCCCACAAGCAACGGGTGCAGGAATGCCTGCTGACAAAGGCAAAGCTTATGAATTAGAAATGTTGGAACGCAAAGACCAGGAAAAGCGTAATGCTTTAACTACGCTTTCGGATTATTGGAGTACCGAAGACAAGGACGAGTCGATTGACGAATTTTCCGACGAAGACGAAAGCTACGATTATGGCGGTGGTGGCAGAAATTCAGGAAGATCTGGCAATCCTGCATTAAGTAGTTACCGAAATATGCAAAGTACATTGGGTTCTTTTTATCAAGATGATCACTCGGAGACCATGGAACTCCGTAAAAAAGTGGACGAATTAAAAGAGCAATTAGCGGAAAAGGATGTCCCACCTGTTCCAACATTAGATGATCAGCTTTCCCTCATGGAGAAATCCTACCAAATGGCAGCAAAGTATCTGCCAACAGGAACAAATTCGACAGAAGCTGCACCTGCTAAAAGTATTGCTCCAGCGACAACGGGGTCAACACAAAAGGAGCAATTTGTATCCTTTACCTCATCAAGGAAGAGCACCGTTTCAGCTTTGTATCGTGAGCCTACAGATAGTGCTTTTCTAGCCGATTGGAACGAAAGCAGAAATCGAGGTTTCTATACCGCTGGTTCAACCCAGCAAATCATACAACCCAAAAATAGCATCAAAGCCTGCGTACACGATGAACAGACGGTTGTTGGAGAAACAGGCGTTCGTTTGCGTTTGTTGGAATCTGCCCAGACACCTAATCGCACGATTCCCAAAGGAACAATCGTAACCGCTAATGCCAAATTTCAAACAGGCCGGTTACAGCTAAAAATTACTTCCATAGAATTGGAAGGCAATATCATGCCAGTGGATATCACCATTTACGATCTGGATGGACAGCAAGGTTTGTACGTACCGTATTCACCAGAAATGAACGCCCTTACCGAAATGGCGGGTAATATGAGCCAGAATACGGGAACAAGCGTAATGCTTACGCAATCGGCAGGACAGCAAGTAGCCGCTGATTTGAGCCGTGGCGTGGTACAAGGGATTTCGGGCTATTTCGCCAAAAAAGTAAAAACACCAAAAGTGACCCTAAAGGCAGGACATCAAGTATTCCTGGTGACTAAAAAATAATGTTGAATTCAAACAAATAAAATTAAATACGATGAAAAATCATTTAAAAACCTTTTGGGCAATCGCCCTGATGATCGGCTTTGCCGTACCTTCTTTTGCACAGAACAGCATAAGAACTCCACTTGCTTTGGGCAAAATAGAACCTTACCAAATGGAAGTTACTTACGACAAAACTTCCCATCTAATTTTCCCAACGGGTATTAGATACGTGGATTTAGGAAGCGAATACCTCATCGCTGGAAAGGCAGAAGATGCCGAAAATGTATTGCGTGTGAAAGCTTCCGTAAGGGATTTTGAATCCGAAACCAATTTTTCGGTCATTACCAATGACGGACGTTTTTACAGTTTCAATGTGTATTATAGTGGGTATCCCAATGTGTTGAGCTATGACCTGCTGACAATGCAAAAGTCAGTAGATAAATCGAATGGTAACGATGTACTTTTTGAAGAATTGGGCAACAATTCGCCATCATTGGCAGGTTTGTTATTAGAAACGATCTATAAAAACAACAAGCGCATTGTAAAACATATTGGCGCCAAGAGTTTCGGTATTCAGTTTATCCTGAAAGGAATCTACATCCACAACGGTAAATATTATTTCAACACGGAAGTAAAAAACCGTACTAACGTGCCTTTTCAGATTGATTTTATCAATTTCAAAGTAGTAGACAAAAAGATAGCTAAACGTACCGTGGTACAGGAACGTCCGATGATACCACTGAGAACTTATAAGCCATTGGACGGTATCAATGGCAAATCGACCGAACAAAACGTGTTCCTTTTAGACCAATTTACCATTGCCGATGACAAGGTACTGTTGATTGAGATTTTTGAAAAAAATGGTGGCAGACATCAAACGCTTCAGGTCGAAAATTCAGACTTAATCAAAGCTCGTTTGATTGACGATATGCACCTGAAATTTTAATAACCTTTAAAATTATAACGATGAAAAAATATATCTATACCGTGATGCTCGTTTTGATGACCATCACGGTTACACAGGCACAGCGAATGTTGCCCAAACAAAAAGGATTGGAAATAAGCACAGGCGTATTATCCGATGACAAGATTGGCAATGATTATTACATCAGTCTTGGAATGACCGTGAATGGTAAAAATGGAAATTACCAGCTTTGGGCGTTGGAATATACGCACCAATACCACAACTACAAAGACCTCCGCATACCACAGGAAACTTATACTGCCGAAGGTGGTTACAGTTTATTCTTGTTAGGCGATGCCCGTAAAAACATTGCACTGAATGCTGCTATAACAGGTGTAGTGGGTTATGAAACCATTAACCGTGGTGAAGCAATGTTGTATGACGGAGCAAAAATACTGAGCGAGGACAACTTCATTTACGGGGCAGGCGGACGATTGTCTTTTGAGACCTACTTGTCTGACCGATTTGTACTCGTCTTACAAGGTCGTACAAAAGTATTATGGGGTACGGATCTACAACAATTCCGACCATCAGCTGGTCTAGGATTACGGTTTAACTTTTAAAATATAAAAATGATGATAGCAATATTTAATAAATTCAGGACAGGATTAAGCCCGATATATACAATGCTGGCAATCCTCATAGCTTCGGTTACCTTGGTATCTTGCAGCAAAGATGACGAACTGGAAATACAGAATGATTTTCCTTTTGAGGTCAAAATAATGCCTGTACCAAAGGAGGTAACAAATGGTCAGACTATCGAGATCAGGATAACCATACAAAAAAGCGGTAATTACCGTAATACACAATACTATCTGCGGTATTTTCAGTTTGACGGAAAAGGTATGCTTCGTTATTACGATGAACCTCCGTACCTGCCGAATGATTTATACCCATTACCTTCGGAACAATTCCGGTTGTATTACACTTCGGCATCTACCGTATCACAATCTTTTGAGATTTGGATTTCGGATAGTTTTGGGAATGAAAAGCAATTAAGCTTTGACTTTAACAGTAGTAATTAGAAAGACTTGAATTAAAGAAAAACCGACCTGTATGCAATTATGCAGGTCGGTTTTTTGCTTTTCAACTTTCAGTGTATGAATGATTTTGTTTAAATTTACTTGAATTATAATTTTATAGGTATGGATGCAGTTACTTCTCAATTGGTGCTGGGGATTATTCCTCTTATTGTTGGAATAGGTCTTGTCTATTGGATAAACCGCAGGAAATTTTATAGGCGTAATGCCGTAGGTGCTGAAGGATTTTCAAGTTTTGAATCATCCGTATTTATTCGTCTTATAGAGCGTATCGGTAAATGGTGTGCTTACGCTTTGATTATTATTGGAATTCTTTTTGTTTGGTCGTATTCGCAAATGAAAAAAGAGAAAGAAAAAAAACAATCTGAAGTAAAAACCGAACAGCCTGCACAACGTTAATTTTTATTCTTCACAATAATTTTAAAATCGGATAACCTTTTGGATTATTCTATTTTTAGCAAAAGTAAACTGCCAAATACCGCCTTTCAAAGCCATCGGCTACAACATTTCAGAATGTCTTAAAATACCTTTATAAATTTAACTTCCACCGAAAAAATGAGTAAAAATGGAAGTGATTGCAATACAGAAGTCCGCATTGGATGAAATGAAGAATGAGCTAAGGGAACTTTTGGAATTGACCGAAAATGCCTCAAGGAAATATACTCCAATTTTCAAAGAAGAGAAATGGTTGGATAACCAGGAAGTGTGTTTGATGATGAACATTACCAAACGGACATTACAGACTTATAAAGACAAAGGCTTATTGCCTTATTCCAAATTGAATCGTAAGAATTATTATAAACGCTCGGACGTACAAGTTTTGCTCGAAGCTGGTCAGCCGTACAATACAAACAACAATGGATTTACTGACAAATGAAGCGGAAGAAATCATCGCTCATCAGGAGCTGATCATGCGATTAAAAAATCGTATCGAAGAAATATTGAACAACTACCGTCCTATAATGAAAGGAGAAATATACCTATCTGGCGAAGATGTATGCGAACGGCTCCATATCAGCAAACGAACTTTACAGCAATACAGAGATGATAAAATCCTACCGTATATACAAATAGGGGGAAAGATAATTTACAAGGAAAGTGATATTTTGACAGTCTTGGAGCAGAACTACATATCCAATAATACCGACCATATATAACCAATTTTTATTCAGATTGTGTTTTCGTATCAGAACGACTTTAGTATCTTTGTAGGAACATATAGAAAAATCTTAAAGTGTTTTTACTTTAAGTCCCGCATTGAAAACTGGTAATTTTTAAGACTACGGGACAATAAGAAAGAACGCTCATGCCATAGGCGTGGGCGCTCGCTTATTCGTAGTCGGGTATACCAGTGCCTCAATGTCGGTGTAAGTGTAGTTGCCTGCGCTTTATTTTTTTGTGCAGGGCTACATCAACTTAAAAAAGGTATGATATGGAAACTGGCACAGCAAAAGAAAAAATCACCCTCGCCTTTATCAACGATAAAAGTCCTATTTTGGATTTAATTTGCAAGGATTTCGTTGCTTCAGGAATTGAAGTATTGTTTCGTTCGGAAAATATTGAAGACGGACTCTCTCAATTATCAGCATTAAAAGAACTTCCTCAGGTTTGTATTATCGACCTTGATTTCTTCGATAAGAATGTATTGAAAAAACTTCAAGAATTCAAAACAAAATACCCTAGCATTAAACTTATTGCCCATAGTGATATTGACAATGAGAAAATTGGTAAGACGCTCTTAGCTATTGGTTTTTCAAGTTATTTATTAATTGGTACTGATACTGACGATTTTAAAAAAGCCATTGAAAGAGTTTCCAATGGCTGATAAATATTTTTGTGAGGGGATAACGAAAATCGTTTGAAAATATTTTTAAATAAGTAACGCCTCCAGCATTAAAAGACAAATAATTTTGATAAAAAATGTGGGGTGACTTTATTATTACACAATAATTTTGGACACAGGAAACAGGCAGGGTTGGGCGCTGGATAAAATAGATTTATTACATTAATTGGATCGAGACACAGGTCGACCCTTACAGTATGATTTCTTAACGGATTTGCATCAAAAGAGGGGTTTTCTATGTTGGGTCAAAGTCAAAAAATATTGTATTCCGACACATCTCCTTATTCATTTACGGATAATAGGTTTACCTTGTAGTAGCCAAGTATTCCTTAATTTCGTTTACTGTATTCTTAGCTGATCTTCCAACTCCAATAAGTGTGGCAGATGCAAAGCCTGTCCAATTTCCATATCCTACTAGCCAAAGTCCAGAAACTCTATTTGCTCTAGTTCCTGTTGTTTCAACTCGGCCGTTCGGATCGGTAATACCTAAGTTATCGAGATGTTGGGTGGCATACCTAAAACCAGTACACCAAACTATGGCATCAAACTTTTCCTCTTCTCCAGTTTCCCATTCAACACCGGTAGCTGTTATGGAATTTATACGACCTTTGCTATATAAAACATTTCTTCTTCTTGCTTCGACAACTGATGGTACCATTACAATATTTGACAAATTATAGGTGTTTGTATCCAATGTTTTCCCTTCTTTTTGGGCATTATACATTGCTGTTGCAGTATCAAATAGCACACGACCGTCTACTTCATCAGGAAGAAAACTAGGATTTTCAAGTGTAGACCATTCGGTTTGTCCTACTTTGGATATTTCAGCAAGTAATTGTGCTCCAGAATTACCACCTCCTACAATTAGTACTTTTTTATCCTTAAAAATCTCAGGACTTCTGTAATGAGCAGAATGTACTTGTAGACCTTTAAATAATTCCTTTCCTTTTACATCCGGAATAAATGGCGCGGACCAAGTACCAGTTGCTGAAACCACTGCTTTCGCAAAGTACTCACCATCTGATGTTTGCAATTTAAATCCTTCTTGGGTTCTTTCTACCGATTGAACCTTAACCGATCTAGTTGTTGGTATATTATATTTATTCTCATACTTTTCTAGATAATCAATTGTTTCTTTTCTGAATGGGAATTTACCCTGAGATTCTGGCATGAGCCATCCAGGTAATGAACTAAATTGTGCTGGGGAGAATAGGGTCAATGATTCCCATCCATGATTCCATGCTCCGCCAGACTGCCTTTGCTCGTCGAGTAGCATATAATTTAAACCAGTGCGTCTTAAAAAATATCCACAAGCAAGGGCACTTTGCCCACCACCAATAACTATTACATCATAAATTTTCATTTCACTCATTTAAACGATTACTATTCCATACAGTACAAAAAATCTAAAGCTTTTAATGTCATTAAGTATGTATATATTGATATGTCAATACCAGAAAAACAACTTATATAATTAAAAAAAACAGGGATTTACCTTTTTGGAAGTCCCTGCCTTACTGAGCAATAAAGTTTAACTGTAATATTTCTTTTTAAGCCAAAGACTAACACGTACTAACAGGATTAAGACGGGTACTTCAATCAATGGACCAATAACCCCCACAAATGCTTGTGGAGAATGTATTCCGAATACGGCTATCGCTACTGCAATGGCTAATTCGAAGTTGTTGCCCGTAGCGGTAAAGGATATTGCGGCATTCTTATCATAGGCTACATTCATGGATTTATTCATGAAAAAACTGATAAAGAACATCAATACAAAATAAATCACTAACGGAATAGCAACTTTCAGAACCTGCATAGGTAGTTGTACAATTTGCTCCCCTTTTAGGCTAAACATTAAAACAATGGTGAATAGCAAAGCATACAGGGTAAATGGTGATATAAAGGGTATAAATTTACGGGTATACCAATTTTCACCTTTTATTTTAGAAAGGTATTTATGACTTAAAAATCCGGCTAAAAAAGGAATTCCTAAATAGATGAGTACGCTTTTAATGACTTCGCTCATCTCTATTGAAACGGAATATTCAGCAAAACCAAAATAAGTTGGCAATACATTGATAAACAACCAAACAAAAAAGCTGTAAAATACGATTTGAAAAATACTGTTTAATGCAATTAGAAGCGCGGCATACTCTCTATTTCCTTTTGCAAGGTCATTCCATACAATGACCATGGCAATACATCGTGCGAGACCAATAAGAATTAATCCGACCATATAGTCTGGTTCATTTCTTAAGAATATCACTGCTAGTATAAACATCAAGATAGGACCAACAAGCCAGTTTAGGATAAGTGATAAGCTAAGCACTTTTTTATCCTTAAACGCAAGCGGCAAAAGATTATAATTTACTTTAGCCAAAGGAGGATACATCACGATGATTAGACCAATAGCCAATGGGATATTAGTAGTTCCAACCGATAGTGAATCCATCACGTTAGAAATGCTTGGAAATAAATTCCCTATTAACACCCCTAATCCCATCGCCAAAAAGATCCATAAGGTTAAGTATCGGTCTAAAAACTTCATTCTTACTTCCATCACTATTCTTTATTTAATTTGTGAAAAGACATAAAACATTTCTGAGGCTATTTCTAAACTTCTACGATTATAGACCTGATCTTGTTGGTCTGTATTGTCTGAGATTTTAGGATCCTCAAAGGTAATAGGTATGCGCTTCTCAGCACCCGCAATAAATGGACAACCACCGTCTGCTTGTGAACAGGTCATGACGGCAGCAAAGTTGGATTGAGGATTGAATGCTGCATCGTATTTTTTAGAGAAACCTATTATCGGCAATGCATTTTTATCATATTTGAGTGCATATACCGGATTAGCACCTTCGGAAATGGTAATTACCTCGATTCCTGCTTTTTCAAATGTTTCTGCAACTTTAGGAAACATAGCTGTTTCTTCGGTACCACCTGAATAACATATAACTCTAGGTATCTGGTAGTGTGTCGCCGCTATTTGTGCCCATACTTGAGACAAGTGACTTCTACGTGAATTGTGCGTACAGATAAAATTGATGTTGATATCTAATCCATCTGTAAATTTACCTTGGATATAGTCAATCAAGGGCTGCAAAGTAGCTTTGCGCCCTTGATTGATTTCTAATTTTAGTATATCCGTAACTGTATTTACTAATTTTGTGTTCATAATCGTATTTTGATTAACAACAGCCTGATCCTGGTGCACAGCTATTGGATTTTGATTCGCTCACTTGCGCTAGACTAGGAATACCACAAGCATCTTGTGCTAAACATGCGGTCGTTTTGTTCGTTAAAACAAAATTCTTGCCATTGAAATCTAATCCGAATTTTCCAATGGTTCCGCTTTGATACTCTACTTCAATCTCGTGATCTCCGATATTCAGTTTTGTTTCGGATAGCTCGATGATATGTAATAGCTTGCCGGGTTTTAGTCTGTGCTCATAATCATCTGCATTCCACAACTGGAAGTTTACAGTATTCTCTGCACGAGTTACTCCACCACAATCAATGAAATTTTTAATAATTTGACCTACTTCGGTAACGTGAAAGTGTTCCGGTACAAATGTTCCGTCTTCTAATTGAAATTCAACATTTTCTAATGTTGGAAGGATTTGTTTGATTTCTGATAGTTTCATACTATTTTTATTTAAATTAATTTTTAATGAATCGTTATATTACGATGTTACTTTGCAAAAAAATGCCTAACAACATTCTTTTAAATCAATGTTCTGGGCAAAAAAGTCTTTGAATTCTTCGGAAAAATCCTTCCATACGGTATCGTTGATACAGTAACAAACAGATTTTCCTTCAATGGTGCCTTGAATGAGTCCGCTAGTTTTGAGTTCTTTTAAATGTTGAGAAATAGTAGCTTGTGCTAATCCTAACTCCTCAACTAAATCATTACAAATACACGCCTTTTGGTTTATGATATATTGTAAAATAGCTAATCTTGCCGGATGAGCTAGCACTTTAAACATAGTTGCTAGCGTATTCTTCTTGTCACTAAATAATTCTGATTTCGTGATACCCATTTATAAATCTTTAATTAAACTTAACATTGCAATATTACGATAATAGATTTAAACCAACAAGATTTATTTTATTTTATTTTTAAACAGGTCAGGAATTACGAATTAAAAGTTTGATAACCAATCAAATAAAGCGACGTTCTTTTGCTTCTTTTCTTTGGTCGCAGATATGGAAAGAAAAGAAGTCAATCCAAAATCAAATATTGGGATACCGAATATCCCACGAAAACAGCTCGCAACCTATTTGATAAAATGTAAGGGAGGGAATTGTGGAGCGGTACATTTTGGCAATGTGGTTGCTCCGAATTTAATGCAAAAATGCGTTTCCGACCGTAGCGAGGAATTGCATTTTTGCCGCCCGATTTTGGCTATCAGGCGACTTTGAGGGGTTGGGTTTGGAAGTTCTTCAGATTAAGAAAAAAACCTCTGTTTTCGGTCATTCCATTACGAAACAAGCTCCACAACACAGAACAACCCATTTGAGCCAATGTTGCATTGATGTATAAATCCTGTTTTTCCAATGCTTCGGCAAGTGAGCAACTTGGCGTATCGTCCGCTTGTTCGGACTGTTTCAATAGTTCGCCAAATTCATCGGTAACCATTGGCAGGCTTGCCACCGTTTGGTATTTTTCTGAATCAGGTTGTTTGATAGTTCCGATAGTAGATAGTATCACTTGCCCTGTATCTCTACTGTTTCCGAAGTCAATCCAATATTTGGATTGGTCCCGATGGTGTCTGCGGTTACTTAATTCTTTTAATATTTCTGCAACACCAAACCTCGCCTGTACATTATCTACACAAGTAATGTAAATCGTTGCTTTTGCATTTTCGGGAAATCTTCCTAAACCGTCTTTCTCGAATTTTTGAATTTCTGCTTTCCAATTTGTACCCATAAACCGATTGACACGGTTTATGAGGGCAACCGATTTGTACAAGCCTGTTTCGCTTGGTGCAAACCGCTGTCTGCCCAAATTAGCTTCTGTGATAATATCATCATCCCACAAACGGATTTGCAATCCTGCGTGTCCCAATGCTATTAAACTGTGGTTCATTTCCATTAAAGCGGTCAGAACCTTTGAACCTGTGCCACCAGCTCCGATGAGATTAATGGTAATTGGATTGGTGGGGCTTATTAAATAGCTGTCTGTAAAATGTACTTTTTGTTTTTCGATATTCATCATAATAGATTTTTAAGGGTTTTGTTGTTCGTTTTCAACACCTCTGTCGGAAAGGGTTTATCTGTATTGATAAGGCTTTCCCAAAGGTTTACAACGTTCTTTTTTGTCAAATTTGCACACAATGAATGGCTGAAATAACTGTTAAAAAAATAGTCTTCCCATGCTTTTATAAAATCCTCAACCGAAGCCGAATTTTTAATTTCAACATTTACCGTTCCCATACATACATTGCCTTTTTCATAGATATTAAAGAACGGTGCGTGATGCAAAGGCGTTTTTTCTGTGGGTCTTCTGTTGTTTGCCAAAGCAAATATGGTAAGACTGTTTTTATCGGCAAACCATAACATTGACGGTACGTGTGCTATACCGTTTGGAATTTGCAGACTATCCACGAAATATAGTTGCCTTTGTTGTGCTTTGGTGTACCAAAGTACAGTGCCTTTTTCGCTCGGATTGATATGCAGTATGTTGGTCGGCAAAATTCCTTTTGGTTTTAAAAAGGCTTGATTCTTTTCATCATCGGTCTTTAAGCACTTTGCCAATATGCTAGCTTCCTTTACGGTTAAAGGGTGCGCATTAATGGGATTTCCATTTTTATCCATATCAAAATGCTCCACATACACATCTGTGTTCGCTCCTTTGGTTTCATAGAACACCAAAGCGGATTTCGGGAGGTATAATGTTCCGAAACTTGCGGTTATGTCGTTCGTATTATTCATTTTCTTGTGGTTTCGTAGTTATACAATAAGTCACATATATCGTTCAAAAGGGCAAACAATCTGTTTTCAAAATCGAGGTTCGTTGTTATTATTTTGCTTCCGTCAAAGCGTTTGCAAATGGTCGGTTCTTGCATCGCTCCGTATTCGTTAAACTCGTTGTTGATACTGTCTGCAATGCTTTCATATAACCAACCTTTGGTATCAGCGATAAACGAAATGTACTTTTCCATACCAATGGTTTCGTTGTCGTCCTCCTCTTCGTGGTCTTCATTTATCGGTGCGTTTCGAAAAATACTTGCGTGTGGATATTCTGTATATAAAGCAAAAGCTTTACTAGCCAACTGCCAACAATCGTAATTAAACACATCACGGCTTTTAAAAGCATTTAAACGCTGTTCGAATACTTGTAAATTGATACGGTTGAATAGTCTTTGTTCTATGCTATCGCCAATCAATTCCGCTTTTACAAACTCCTGTTTATACACTTCGGTTTCTTCGGTTTCATCGTCCTGTTCCACCCAATCTTTGTGCATTTCGTACATCCAATACAAATAACTGTCTTCTTGTCTGAAGTAGGGAATATCCGCAATGTGGTACAGATAAGAGCAAACCGAAATGAGCAATTGTGCATTCATTTTCCGTTTGGGGTCGTATAACATTTGATAAAGCGGTTCAATCGGGATATAATACAGCGTTGTACCTGTGTTGTATTTTTCCTCGCTGATAAAGTAGGTTCTATTACTATCCTGTACCAAACGTATTTCTTCCCAATTTAAAACACGTTGTTTTAGTTTCTCTTCCATATCCCATAGAGCCAATGCCATATTGTAGGGATAGGGAAATTGGTTGGTCTGCATCGGTATAATACCATAATGCTCGGTAAGTTTGGAAAGGGACTGAAAAAAATCCCTTTCAGTTTTATCAGATTTCCTGCAAGCCTGTACGGTTTTCGTTTCTTTCAGTTTGGGTAGAAATGTACACTTTAGAAAACCATTGGCAACATTGTTGTCGGTACTGATTTGCGTTTGTCTTTCCGTACTTCGTTTGCATCCTTTGGTCTTTGTAACCAATTGGCGAACTCTCCCAACTGTCGGTGTAACTTCCTTTGCCGTTGCTGTTCGGGTATTGTGATAATTCCCGATATGATGTTGCGTTGCATAATTCATCGTTTTACATATTTTGTTTAACCTTTCGTTCCCATTACGCTTTCAAATCGGTACTCTACCGCATCATCTTTGATTTGCGGTGCAGATGCTTTTGCCGTTGTGAGTATGGGGTACATATTGGCATAAAAATTCATTACGGCTTCCACGCTCCAATCTGGTTCGGGGTCGGTCAGTCTGATGTCCAGTCCTTTATCTTTGAGTATAAACACTCGTTCTAATTGCGTTGCTAATAACATAATGTTCGTTTTTATTGTTAATACTCATTTTCTTCTTCGCCTGTTTCATCTATGGGATAATCGGCTGTAACTTCTTCCTCTTGGCTCGGTTCGGGTGTGCCTTCTTCCATTGCTCCGAAAAGGTTCGGTGTGGCGAACTTGTCGGATAATGATGTTTTGCGTTTGCGTATCTCGTCCGCTTTTTCGGGAAACTCGGTTATATCGGGTACTTTTATCCACGCATCACGGAATTTGCTCTCTTTTTCGAGTTCGTCTACCTTTGCCATGCCGTCCTTAAACTTCTTGTCTTTGGTTTCTTTCTCCTTTTTCTGCTTATCGGCTTTTTCTTTCTCCATTGCCGATTGCTTTTTGGCTTCTTCCAATTGCTTCATAAAGGTTTCCATATCCACCATTAACCCCGAAGCGGTTTGAATGGGTGCAGTTACCTGCTGAAAAAATCCCTCGTCCAATTCGTTCGCCGTTCCTCTCAGATTAAGTGGGGGTATGAGTTGCTTTGCCTTATCCCCGCATTGTTCGTTATTGAGCAGTATCGATACAATAAGGTTGTTTTCCGCTCCTTTGGCTATGGTAATTTGTAGATTACCTGTAAAATCAAATTGCGTTATTTGATTGAAAAAATTTGTGTTCATCGTTCTTAAATTTTAAGGGTTGTTTACTTGTTCTCTTTCTCGTATAAGTCCGACCAATAGACTTTTAGTCTTTTGTCGAACTCCGAAAAACTTTTGTCCTCGTGTTGGTATTCTGTACATTCTTCCGCTATGCGGATGGCTTCGTTAAGGTCTGGTATTTCTATACGGCAACCGTGTAAATCTGTTATTTTCATATCGATGCTATTTTCCGCTTCAATAGCGTTTCCAAGATCTCATAATTACTTTCGTGTTCTTCGTTCTCAAAATGATATGTATCAGTTTCTTCATCAAATTGATACCTGGCAAAATCCTCATCTTCCAAATAAATATCTGTGAGTAGCTTGTCATAAAATATTGCCTTACCATATATAAGGTTGCTCATTTCCTCATAGTCCTGTACGAAATTCACGTGGTAGTATTCTGCTATCGCTTGTACTACCTCAATATTGGACGACCATTTTGTTTCGTATTGAAACATTCCTATATCCCCCTCGTTCCAATAGGTGTTGAAGAAATACCCACCGTTTTCATCTGTGATAAAATCGGGTAATTGTCCTCTTTCTGTTTGTTCTTCCTTTTCCCTCATTGTTTGGAAAAGCTGTTGTATCTGTTTGATTGCTTCGGGATTCCCCTCGAAAACAATTGTGTTACTGCACCAATTTGCCATTATATTTTTTTTAGTAGGCTACCACCGATTAAGGGGTAGCCTGTGGTTATTTAATTAAGGTTTAGGATTTCTGCACCGTCCGTTGCAAAAGAGGTGCATAAGTCAAATGCTTTCTGTGATTTCAGTTGAGCCGTTCCACCTAGTACAATGCTTTGTAGTTTGGCTTCATCGTTTTTGTAATTGCGTACATTTTGGTAGTAACCTGTGACAGCGTTGTAGGCTCCGAACAAAGTACCTTTTGTGGTGTCCATTTGTTGCGTATCGCTTAGCATTGCATACGCAAAAGCATCTTCAACGGTATTTTTAAACACGGTGGAAACTTCATCTTCCGCACCTTTTTTGAGTAAATCCAACGTTTCTTTGTTCGGGCAAAGTGTCAATTGGATTAGCTTTTTAACCTCTTGGTCTGTTACTTTTACTTTCGTCCACTCGTTGAAAATATCCTCTAATTGGTTGCTCAATGTGTTCGCTAATCCCATAATTTTATGAGCATTTTCAATACGTTGTTTTGCTCCCGAAGTATGTTTAATGCGGACTACATTAGTCATACTGCGTAACGAAGCATTTAAGGTGTTTTGACAAACAATACGAATAGGTGTAAATGCCGCTGTGATACTCCCACTACCGTCGTGCGAAGTTGTGAGGAAGATATATTTTTCGGTGACGTCATCGCCATTGCCAACTCGGATATAATCGGGCAATTTGGCTGTGATAAATATGCGTTCACCGTTTCCTAACGCTCCTGCGGTTTCGTATAGAATCCCCTCGCCACCACCTACAATAGCATCAAAGAAATTAAAGGCTTCACGGTTTTGTACAATGTGGTAATCTTTACCGACTACGCCCAATACTGCATTGTTATCAGTGCGTATGTTGGCGAAATAGTTGGGTACTTCCAATTCATTACTGCCTATTTCGATACCCTGTCCGGTTTCGATAATACCCGAACCTTTGGTAAATAGTGGACTTTTTACGACTTCATAATCTAAACCTGCGTGCTTGATGGCTTCTGCGCTTGTTGGGTATTGCTCTACGATTTGCCCCAAACCGTGCCACGCTTTTTGTTGAACGCTAAAGAATGAATAACGTCATGTTCTCTCGTTGAAATTGATGTTGTGTGCCATAATGCTAAAAATTTTGATATTTGAAAATTGATTAAATACTCGTTCTTAAAATGGGAGGTCGTCTTCTGTTTCCAGTGCTGTAACCTTGTTACTTTTCGATTGTGTAGAAGCTTGTGTAGTTTCTGCTCTCCTGCTACCTCCGTGCAGTTTGATTTGCGAGGTATGGAAATTCAGTCCTGCTCTTAATTCTCCGTCATTACCTACCCACGCTCTTGTACTTACTCTGCCCGATAGTTCTACCAAAGTGCCTTTTGTGAGTAGCTTGGCTACGTTTGGGCTTATCCAATACGAGCAGTCGAAATAGGTTGTTTGCTCGATGCGTTCGCCCTGCTTGTTACGATAGTTGTCATTGGTTGCTACCGAAAAATTTACTACTTGTTTGTCCTGTGACGTTGTGCGTACTTCCGCATCCCTTGTCAGTCTTCCGATGATGTTCATGATTTCTACTTTTTTACGTTTTTGAATTTGTCCTGATTTGATTTTTTAAAATTTATTCGGAAATGAGAGGTGGTGCTGAAGTTTTGTTTCACTTTTTTACCATTTTCAATGTTTATTTTTCCCATTTCTGACATTTTTTTTATTCGTTTAAAGAGCCGGAGTATGCTTTGTTTCGTTTCACGAGCATAAAAGGTTCGTGTTTAGCAGCAACAAGGTTTTGGCAAAAAAATACGACCCGAATGGGTGGAGATTATTTTGCAAACCCGAAGGGCATGACCTTTTTGCTGTGTTAAGAACACGGAAATACCTTTGCTCTTGAAATGGGACAAAACAGCATACTGGCTCTTGAATAAAAAAATGAATTGGAAGTAATGAAAATGACGTTGTGCAAATGGTCTATGTGATTACAAAGTCAGCTCACTTGCTTGACCGTATTTTTTTCTTGTGTAAATAAGTGGCTTGGAAAGCCACAGAAAGGGTATTGAAGAAAATATTGAAATGGGTATTGGGAGGCATTTTCTCAATATCCTTGACCAAGCATCCGATCAAAGCTCTTTTATGTGCGGTGGGATTAGCAAAGGCAAGATAAATGTGCTTTGAGGATAAAAAATAAGGCATAAAAAAAGCAGGATCGCTAAATCCTGCTTAATTCATCTTTTCTTAATCGTTTAACTGCCATCAACTCCTTCCAGCAATTTCCGAATATCTTCGTAACGATAGTACATCAACCCACCAATTTTAGTGTAGGGTAATGTTCCATTTAGCCGAAGGTTTTGAAGTGTGCCAGCTGAGATTCCTAATAATTTGCGTACCTCATAGCTTTTTAACCATTCCTTTGGTTCCTGTCCCGATTTTCTCATATAAGGTGAATATCTTCTAATTTCTTCAAAAAGTTCTTTTTTAAAACTTTCAAGATCCTCTCGGGTAATAAGTTCTACTCTCATTTGCAATTCCTTTTAATATTAATAATTTCATGAGGGGCAGAACAGCCTTCTGTTATCAATTCTGCCACTATGAATACAAATGAACTGAAAGTAACCAGAGACTTAAACAAACTGGTATCCAATGGCACCATTTGGCTGCGAAAGGCATGTAATACCCTGCGTATCCTTAAAATATACACACCAATTGCATTAAGCTAACCTTTTAAAGCCATTCGCTTCCTAAGGTTCTGCATATCTTCGCTAAGTTTGTGTTCTACAACTTTCGCATAGATTTGTGTTGTGCGTATCGAAGTGTGTCCAAGCATCTTACTGACAGATTCGATCGGAACACCGTTACTCAAAGTTACAGTGGTAGCGAAAGTATGTCTCGCAAGGTGGAACGTGAAATTCTTATTAATTCCGCAGATTTCAGCAATTTCCTTTAAGTAACCGTTCATACGCTGATTGGAAATGACTGGAAAAAGCGTACCTTTTGCTAAAGCTACGGGATGATCTCTATATTTTTTGATCAATTGGACCGCCTCTGTCAAGAGGGGAACCCTAACCACGGTGCTTGTTTTCTGTCGGTTAGTCATTAGCCAGTCCCTTCCGTCGATTCCTTTAGCGATATTCTCTTGGGTTAGATTGAATATATCGATATAGGCAAGCCCCGTGTGACAACTGAAAAGGAACATATCAAGTACAGATTGCAATCGTTCAATTTTAAATTTTTTTTTGCTCAATACCTGTAATTCTTCCTTTGTAAGATGCCCTCGTTCTACTTTGTCGAAGTGGAGTTTATATTTGGAAAAAGGATCTTTTTCCAGCCAGTCCATCATCACAGCCATATTCACCATTTTCCGCAAACGCTCCATGTGCTTCATCACTCCATTATTATTAAGAGATTTATGATGATCAATCGACTCATAATTAATAAGAAAGTTTTCGAAATCCAGAATGAACTTATAATTGAGTTCATCCAGTGTTATATCACTTTTACGATATTGATGCTTTATAAACTTTTTGAGATAACTTTCTGTAGTGTAATAGTTTTTCATGGTGCCTGGAGCAAGTTTTGTAATAGCCACTTGCTTATGATATTCAATAACCTTTAGCAAGGTCATTGCTTCCTCTATATCTTCACCAAGGTATTTGGCTTTAACAGCATCGACAGAAACCACTTTGTTTTGCTGTATCAATTCCTGATAGCTATCAAAGATCAAAGAGCGCACCTGTTCCATGTGGCTGTTCAATTTTACGATTTCTTGCCGTTTCCCTTTTGCTCTTCCTTTTGCTTCGTCCCAATTATTGATCGATACTTTGCTTTTTAAGGAAATTTCAGTTCTGCGACCGTTTACTGTAATCCTTGCATAAACAGTGGCCGTCTCATCTTTCTTGTTCTTGGGCAACCGTAACACGAATTGAATCCCAAAGGTGTTTTTACTCTTCATATCCATTTATTTTATGTTCAACTCATACTCTTTGGTGCTGTTCTCTCATTCCAACCGTTGGAAGGGATGCAGTAAAGAAGTCAAACAATCATAAATAACATCAAAATAAATGTTGTAAATGAATGATTTACAGTTATTTATAAGCTATTCGGTGAGTAAATATAAAACTTAAAAAGACTCACCGTTTAACTCACATTTAGATTGATATATATTGGGGTTTCTTGATATGAAATAAAACAAAAAACCCTCAAATTCATAGAATTTGAGGGTTTTAGACCTTACTTAGTGTAAGTGTGGTCGGGGTGGCAGGATTCGAACCTACGACCTCCACATCCCAAATGTGGCGCGATACCGGGCTACGCTACACCCCGAGAAGGTATCACCTTTTTTCTTGTGTGGCACAAATATACAATCTTTCCCCACAATCTTCCAAATGATAAAAGCAACAATAAATTAACCAATTGATTATTATGTCAATAAAATAAAAATTCCTCGACACATTATCCCCCTTTTGAACGTTTATACTTATAAATAGGATTTAAATACGATATTTGGGGTGGAATTCATCTTCCATCACACATAATTATCAAAAAAATTATGACAAAAATTTTTAGAAATTGCTTGATCTTCTCCATATTCCTGACGGCCTGTGTCTCCAATAATAAGGAACAACAAAACTCCGACAGTACCACAGTGGAGAATCCCGAAGAATACAACCTGACAAAAGCGGAGGCTTTGGAGGATTATATCTTGGCCCTCGACTCCACAGACATTGAAAGCGTGGGAAAAGCAACCTCTAAATTCAAGGAACTTTTTGAAAAGAAAGAAAGCCCTGAAAATGATAAAGGGGTAGCCCTGATCATGGACTATATCGACAAGGTATCCATGTATGCGCACCGCTCGGCTTTTGATGATGAAACAAACTACCGCCCATTGGTCAACATTGAATTCGATGGCGGCAAAGCAGCCGTTCCAAGTGATCTGGAACAAGCGTACGACAAGATCAACCGCAACGGATTCCGTGTCCGCGAAACGGAGGGCATGTTCGACCTAGAAGCTAACCCGATCTATTTCCAGGAAAACTTCTACCCTTATATCACTTCTGACCTAGAAATCTTATTGCAACAGATCGGCCGAGATAATATGGAAGGCTATGCGGACGATGCAGCCATCGCGATCCCTTTCCAATCATTGGTACAGCGAACTGTATGGTATGAGGATTTCGCCAATAAGACCAAAGGTACTATCGCCGGTGAAAAAGCACAGAAAGAATATGAGAAATACTTCACGACGCTAACCATCGGGATGGACAATACCCCAGCCATCGAAAGTCAGCAAATCTCACCTTACTTCCAGGAAGCATACAGCTACCTCAAGGACTTTTCACCCAACTCTGCCACCTACAAAAAACTGGAACCTTACATTGCTCTCCTTCAAGAACAAAAAATCGACGAAGCCAAAGCCATGTTACCAAGTTTAATCGGCAGATCCATCAATTAATCCTTAACTTTGACCCTTAAGAAATAAGTGATAAGAGATAAGTGATAAGTGATAGAGATGAGAAATAAGATAAGTATAAAAACGGTCAACCCTATTTAGGGATGGACAATGGACACATTTCTCAAATCTCATATCTCACATCTCATGTCTAAATACTAAATACTTAATACTAAATACTATTTAATTAATGTCCCTCCCCAAGCCACCCAAAACTGTCGACCTACATGCCGAAGCATTCTTGGCCGATTTGGACAGCTACGAACTAGATGAATTATTGGCAGAAACGATAGATTACCTTAGGGAACAGCTGGACGCTGCGATTTATTGGGGATATCCGGAAATCAAGTTTATCCATGGAAAAGGCAAAGGAGCCCTTAAAAATGCGGTCTACGAGGAATTAAAGATCTATAAGCAATCCAATGCCATCAGTCATTTCCATCCCTCCTATGCCAATGAAGATATTGTAGTGGTGGTAATCGGGCTATAAGACCTTGACCCGATAGACCTCATAAGGATATTGTACCAAATCCTTCCCTCCATTCCATTGCGGCAGCAACTGCATTTGAGCACATGAGAAATACAGATAACCATCTGACCCTACCCCTAATGAATCTGGCCAAAGCAGGCGCGGATCCTGAACCACAATTTCCAATTTACCTTCTGGAGTCAACCGACGAATCGAATAATCAAGGGAAGTCGTCAGATAGATATTTCCTTCCTGATCAGCGACAAGGCCATGCGTAATCCCGACTTCACCCATGTCTTCCACCTTGGATTTTAGGGCTTCATCAGTCAGATTTGCATCCGCTAGGTATTTGGTTTCAATCCTATACAGGTTCATCGCATTGATCGGTTTAAAATAAAACCACTTATTGTCCTTAGTCAGTGCAATACCATTGACATTTGATCTGAATGGATTAGCATCCTTATCCCGCATCTCCTTTCCATGATAAGCTAGAACCACATCTGCATTTGCCAAGGTAAAGCTACTATTGCTCAAAAGCTTTCTACTTTTCCCGGTCTGGAGATCTAGAACGATTACAGATGCCTGACCAGGGTCGGATAGGTAAGCCAATTTCTTCTCAGTATCAACACGAACATCATTTAAGCCTGATTTGCTCTTGTCCAAATCTTCAAACGTAAATACTTGCTTGACCTGATTGCTCTTTAAATCTATCTGGACCAGCTTAAACTGTCCTTCCTTCTTATCGCTTCCTCCTTCTTTTCCAAAGATGGAACCTGATGGAGCCAGTTTGGAATCCAATACCCACAATTGATCATCGGTATCTACATAGATATCCTGCACATTAACAAAATGTTCCTTATAGTCTCCTTCCACGGCATTCCAGGCTTCATTTGGAAAGGCTTTGCGCTCGCCATTGACGATCTCGCTCAGACCAAAAAGATAGGGATCCTTATGCGGGAAGGATACAAACACTCGATTATCAGAAGATACGGAAACACCGATGGGCTGGGACTTCCCGAAGGAAGCGACAACCTGCAGATTAGGATCTTGGTTTTGGGCCATAGCATTAAATATTGAGGTAACAGCTATTATGATATATAAAGGTATAGTTTTCATCATTTTTCGAATTTAAGGCAAGCATGTGCAATGCCTATATTAACAACAAAAGATACAAAATACTGTTTGAGCAATTCGCTTTTGAACGTAATAATTCTATCCAACACAACCCAATTTTTCCAAGCATTTTAATGGACTTCATTCGAGGCATATTCGAGGATGGTTCGAGGAATATTCGAATATGACCTGAATAAAATTTTAGCCAGTTCGAGTTTTTCTGAATATGCCTCAAATGAGTCTCGAATAAGACCCCATAAATAATCCCAAAATCTCCCCAAATTCAAAGATTGTTCAGCCAAAATTCTATCCAACGCCCAACAACCAAAAAAGGAGCCTGCTAATGCTAGCACGCTCCTTAATAAATATATTTTCAGACTATGTAACAGACCTAGGTCTAAATACCATTTTTCTTTAGCACTTAATAGAGACCCAACAAGTCTAAATACTAAATACTAAATACTTTATACTATTTAACCCCTTCCGTAATCGTAATTTTTCTAAATTCAATCGGACCATGGTCACCTTGTATATAAAGTGGTCCTGGTTCGCCTTCTTTTGAATCAAGTGCACCACCGGTAATTCCAGGGATTTCCTGTTTGTCAATTACCGTTTTACCGTTGATAGCAACAGATACCAAACGACCTACTAGCGTGATCTCCATATTGTTCCATTCGTTAGGGCCATTGGTCACCATTGCATTCGGGGTCAAGAAACCGTAGATAGCACCGAAATAAAGGTTGCCGGGATGTCTATCTTTTGGTGAGTCTTCGATCTGAACCTCGTAACGACCTCTTAGGTAAACACCAGAGTTACTGCCTTCAGGATACTTGAATTCTAGGTTCAATTTAAAGTCCTCGAAAGATTTTTCAGTGATCAGGTTAGCACCGGCATCTTCATTGGTCAAGATACCATCTTTAACGACCCATTTGTTCTTGTCGTTCGATGGTTTCCAACCGGTCAGGTCCTTTCCATTGAACAATTCCATCGGTTTGCCCCAAGTTGGTTCTGCCGTGCGGTTCAGATAAGGTGCTTTTGTTCCCGTGAAAGTATATTTCTCACCGTTATTGTTAGTAATAGTACCTTTGATTTCAGCACCTGCCAATTCACCTTCAATCGTGATATCTCCAGTGCCACCTTCCCATTGTGGTGGGATAGCGAAGGAGAACTTTCCGTCTTGAAGCTTGATATGGGAGATGGGTCTGCTACTGCCGCTATCTCCTACCCAGTACCCTACCAAAGTAGTGAATCCAGATAATTTGATTTCAATCCAGGAAGGCACCTGTGTACCATTCTTGTCAACGTTCAAATCCCAACGACCCAATAGGTCCTTAGATTCTTCTGGGATAGTTTGAGATGCAGGGTTGTGTTCCACTTCTTCTTTTTTGTCTTGATTGTCTGCTTTATCCTGGGTACCGTTTTGGCACGAAGTCAAGCCTAATCCAAGCATACTGGTGAAAGCTAAACCGTAAGCAAATTGTTTGATCATCTTTAATGTATTTGATTGATTATTATTTTATACTTTATAGTATTGTTCGAACCCGGTTCTAGGCGGAGGTCCGATCAAGAGTGCATTTGCAAATTTATCATTTGTAATCTCTTTTTTAACAGGATCGAACTTAAATTTTCCGTTCAAGCGCTGCGCGATCACGCCAAGGCAGAAAACTTGGCTCAACGGTCCAGCGATTTCAAACGGTGAACGCGTCTTCTCCTCCCCTTTGCAGGCCTTCAGGAAGTTTGCAAAGTGATTGGAAGGTGATGCCGGAACTTCTGGAAGTTTATTCGCGATATCCTTTGCCTTCTGTTCTGGAATGATAGATAAAGTACTGCCATGTGAACCGCCCTTAAAGGTCAGGTCTTTTCCGTAAATGATCTTACCCGGGTTTAATTTGGCTGGCTCCAGGTTACCGGTGCTTGGTGGCGGAATATTCGGGTCTAGACCGGATACGCCATAGCCTTCCGGAATTGGAGGCAGGTTATTGATACCATCATACCACATAATATCCAAGGCTGGCATCCCCCTGCGTTTAGGGAAGCTGAATTTCAAGGTGGAAGACATCGGGAAGAAGAAGGAATTATGTCCTTCCAGCATCTCTGCCCCTACCTCGGTCGGTAAGCCCAATTTCAGGAATTCATGGGAGGTATCAAGGATATGTGCGCCCCAATCGCCTAAGGCTCCCATCCCGAAATCGAACCAGCAGCGCCATTGCCCATTCACAAAATCTTTGTTGTAATTATGCCCCATGGTCTGCATTTGCCATAGATCCCAATCGATCGTGCTAGGAATGGGTTCTGCAGGTGGGAAATTCTTGATGTTGACATCCCATCCATGCCATCTGCGCGGCATATTCATGTGACCGACGATCTGGGTGACTTCTTTGATGATCCCCGCCTCGGTCCATGCCTTATACTGGAAGTAATTGGCATCGGAATGGCCTTGGTTTCCCATCTGGGTCGCCACTTTTGGGTTCTTCTTAGCTTTTTCCATCATCAGCTCTACCTCTAAAAAGGTACGCGCCATAGGTTTCTCTACATAGACATGTTTCCCCAGGTCCAAAGCCATCATGGTAATCGGGAAATGGGAAAAATCAGGAACTCCGACCGTCACCGCATCGATCTGGTTTCCCATCTTATCGAACATCTGGCGGAAGTCCTGAAAACGTGGAACATCTGGAAATTGCTTGATGGCAGCTTCCGTATGTTTAGCCCCCATATCCACATCACATAGCGCAACAATATTACATAAACCCGTTTTATATAGATCCATCAGGATTTCCCCACCTCTATTCCCAATCCCGATCGCCGCTAGGTTGACCCTTTCATTTGGCTTGGCCATCAAGATATTTCCCAATGGACTGCTTGCCATCGTCAAGGCTCCACCCGCAATAATGGATTTCTTTAAAAAACTTCTTCTCGAAAAATAATGATTCATCTGTAATATGTTTAGGTTTACGAATGTTACATGTATGATTAGCTTAAAATTAAAAAAAATTCCTAATTTCAGTCACCTTATTGGACATTAATCCATAAACCTGTTACAATAAAGACATATTATGATGAGAAATACCTATTTGAGATCTGTTTTTAAAGGCACATTCGGACTTCTTCTATTGGGTTCATTGACTATTTCCTGCCAACAAGCGAACAAAAATGCGGATGGCTGGGAAAATCTGTTCAATGGTAAGGACCTGACCGGCTGGAAACCTTTGGCTGGAAAGGCAGATTATCATGTTGAAGATGATGCGATCGTTGGAGTAATGACGAAGGGTTTGCCAAATTCCTTTTTGGTAACCGATAAGGAATATGGCGATTTTATATTGGAGTTGGAGGTTAAACTGGAAGGCAGCACAACCAATTCTGGTGTGCAGACCAGGAGCCATTTTGATTCAACAGCCAATAATGGTGCCGGAAAGGTCTATGGCCGCCAGATGGACATCGACCCTACCGACAGAGCTTGGACCGGAGGAATCTATGATGAAGGCCGGAGGGAATGGCTTTACCCATTGGACCTAAACTCCAACGCAAAGACTGCTTATAAACCGAATGACTATAACCATTACAGGATCGAAGCCATCGGCAATGAGACCAGAACTTGGGTGAACGGTGTTCCTGCTGCCTTTGTGATAGACAGTTTGGATGATTCAGGATTTATTGCATTACAGGTGCATGCGATCCCGGATTCATTGGATGGTAAGAAAGTTTACTTTAAGAATATCCGCATACAGACGAAAGACCTGAAGCCTCAAGAATTCCCTAAGGATGTTTTCGTGGTTAATACCCGTGCCAATGATCTTTCAGAAGCCGAAAAGGCAGCCGGATATAGCTTACTCTTCAATGGTAAGGACAGCCAAGGCTGGCATAGCGCTCGTGGCGATAAGTTTCCAGAAAAAGGTTGGAAGATCGAAAACGGCTTGATTGAAGTACAGAAATCGGATGGTGCTGAATCGACCAATGGTGGCGACATCGTAACGGATAAACAGTACAAGGCTTTTGACCTTTCCTTTGATTTTAAATTGAGTCCAGGAGCCAACTCGGGTGTGAAATACTTTGTCACCCTGGATGAAAAGACAGCTGGATCTGCTATCGGCCCGGAATATCAGATCTTGGATGATGAATTGCATCCCGATGCAAAATTGGGAAAAGATGGCAATCGTACCTTGGCTTCCTTATATGACCTGATTACTTCGGATCGCAATCCAAGACCTAGAAAACCAATTGGGGAATGGAACCGCGGCAGAATTGTGGTTACTCCAGACAATCATGTCACCTATTACCTCAATGGCTTCAAGATGTTGGATTTTGTGAGAGGCTCGGAAGATTTCAGGAAACTGGTGGCTGGAAGTAAGTACAAGGACTGGGAGAAATTTGGAGAGGCTGAACAAGGCCATATCCTACTGCAAGACCATGGGGACGCCGTTGCGTTCAGGAGCATCAAGATTAAAGAATTATAGAAAATAATATAGAAAAAGGGAAAGGACCGAATGTATTTCGGTCCTTTCCCTTTTTATGCTTTATGCTAGAATTGCGCTTTAAATTCTTTGACTTTGTTTTGGAATCCCTCGAATTCGGCACTTTGCTGATTGATAAAACTATTGTCTTCCAATCGACCTACCACTTCATTCATCTCTTCCTCGTTCTCATAAACCATTAAACGGAAAGGATTGTGGTAATCCTTGCTTCTGGAATTATAGATTTCATCACAGATCCATTTCTTGGTTTCCAAGGCCTCATCAAAAAGTTTGTTCCAGAAATCAGCGTTCCATTCAGCTGTATCTGTTTCAGTAACCTCTTGTAATGAAGCTAAACTATGCTTTAATTTATCTTGGATATAAGCATCACTCAAGTGATGGTAGTTTTTATGCATTTCATCCCAAGAGTTAATTTTCTTGTCTTTTAAGTCCTGTAGCAGCTGGTCCAATTTGGTAACTGGAACCAATTGGCTACCTACGTTCTCAAATTCCTCTCTTTTCAATCCTGCGTTGATCATGCCCTGTATAGTCTTGTTGAAATCATTCGGATCTACATGTTCCAATACCTGGCAGACCGCATAATAGCGTACTAACTTCTTAAATAACTGATAAGCTTCTTTTGGCTTCAATAACACAACTTTGCGTTTAGAGAACTCCGCATTGTCCAGGAAGATCTCCTCGGCAGCTTTGTCTTTATTGTCCAGCCAGGTTGCAGGCTTATCGGTATTCAAGGATTTGCTGACTGCATGTTCAATCTCCTTGATTCCCGTAAATATCTCATTCACCGTGTCTGGAGCCAAGATATCATATTCGAAATATTGGTTCTTGAAGGAACGCTTATCACGACTGATGAATTTATTGGTGTTACGCATCAACGCATACATATTGTACATAAACCAATAGCCCGGAACGATAATCAAGCGGTCATGGGTAACATCATTGCTCACCAAAGAAAACGGGAATTTGATATCCAGTTCATGCAGGAAATCGCCTTTTACGATAAGGGTATAGGATGCAAACCTGGAATTATGCTTTAAGCTCACACACAGCCCTGGCCAAAAGCCTCGACCTGCGATAATCTCGCCATCCGCACCTCTTGAGTTATGGTTGGAACCAACCGTAGCTCCCGCCGCCATATTACTTTGTCCTTTGATCAAGGCTGCACATAAGAATGAATTGTTATGGTGCTGCTCATGCGCAGGGAAAATAAGCGAATTAAGGACCTCACAGCAGGAAATGGTAGAATTGTCACCCAAGAAAGAGTTGATCAATCTGGCGCCATATTTCAGCTGCGAATAAGATGATAGGATAAAACGTACTGCCTTCACGCCATAGAATACCCTACAGCCATAGCCAATGATCCCGTTGACCAGCTCACAACCCTCACCAATCTGGGTATAGGCCTCAGCGGTGGAATTGATCGTTACGTTTTTCAGTTTAGAGATCCCCTTGATATAGGCATCTGAACCGATCTTAACGTTTTTGAAGGTATGGGAGTTCTTGATGACGGTACGATCACCGATTTCACTATAGTAGCCTCTGATATCATTGAATTTTTCATTGGTGATATCAAAAAAGCGTTGCTGTAATTCTTTATCTTGTCTGTTGCGTGTCCATAGATAGACATCGGCAGCTTGCATGCCATCAAATGGAAGTACCGAACGGCCTCCATTCTCATTGCAGAGCTCCAAAAAGATCCTGCTCTTGTCCGGATCACCGACCTTTAAGATTCCATTCCCGAATTTTGCATTCGAGCTGGTCTCCATTTCATTCACATTGAGCAAGATGACCTCGTTCCCTACAATGAAATGGGCAATATAACGGACCTGATGCAAGGCCACACAGTCCCCTAGGTCACATGAAATGATCTGGGAGTTATAGATCCCGACCGGCAAGCGGATATCGCGATATTCAAGGTAGACCTCTTCCATATCGCCAATCCTGACCAAACCAAAGAATTTGGATCTTTTGATCTGTTTCGGAAGAAATTTATCCGTAACGAGCACATCATTCCAATCGGTAGATTCATTATGATTGAGCTCGAGGATGCGGATCTCCTCCTCGGTCAGATTTCTATATTGCTTGTTGGATTTGTTTTGTTCAAAACGAAGGTAGTACTCGTCTTTTCCCTTTGGTAGATAATCGGCGGGTATGAAATCATACCCAATCCGATTTAATGGTATCTTTATTATGTATCCCATGATATTATTCCACAGTTACTGATTTAGCTAAGTTCCTTGGTTTATCAACATCTAAACCACGGTACACTCCGATATAGTACGACAATAGTTGCAATGGAACCACCGTCAATAAAGGAGCAATAACTTCATCAGCCTCTGGAACAACCATGACATCATTTGAAATGGTCGGAGTAACTTCATCTCCTTCCGTCATTACGGAGATCACCATCCCTTTTCTAGCTTTAATTTCTTGGATATTACTTACGATCTTCTCATGGTAAGCATCCTTACTCGCAATGAAAACTACTGGCAATTCCTCATCAACCAACGCAATTGGACCATGTTTCATTTCCGCAGCTGGATAACCTTCTGCATGGATATAGGAAATTTCCTTCAATTTTAATGCGCCTTCTAGAGCTGTTGGGAAATTATATCCACGACCTAAATAAAGTACATCGCGAGCATCTTTGTATTTGTAAGCAATGGCTTTGATATTGTCAACCTCATTTTCCAATACCCATTGAACCTTCTCTGGAACATCGTGCAATTCTTGACAAAGCTCATCAAAACGCTCGTCTGAGATAGTTCCCCTAGCTTTTGCCAATTTCAATGCAAACAGCATCAAAACAGCAAGCTGTGCAGTATATGCCTTTGTACTGGCTACACCGATCTCTGGACCTGCATGGGTATAACAACCAGCATGCGAGATACGCGCGATCGAAGAACCAACCACATTGACAATACCAAAGATTGTTGCGCCTTGTTCCTTAGCACGTTCTAGGGCAACCAAGGTATCGGCCGTTTCACCACTCTGAGAAATCGCGATGATCACATCGTCTGAACTGATAACCGGATTACGGTATCTGAATTCCGAAGCGTATTCCACCTCAACGTTTACACGGCATAATTCCTCGATTACATACTCTGCCACCAAACCGGCATGCCAACTGGTACCACAGGCCACAATAATAATCCTGCGAGCATTCGCCAACTTATCTTGGATGGCATCTACCCCACTCAGGATAATCCTATGTTCGTTCAAGATCAATCGACCTCTTAATGAATCAGCAATGGTAGTAGGTTGTTCAAAGATCTCTTTTAACATGAAGTGATCATAACCACCTTTTTCAATAGCTGCTAATTCAAGATCCAGCTTCTGAACAAATGGAGTGATGATTTCATTACCAAGGTTTTTCAAAATCAATTCATCAGGCTTTACGATGGCCAACTCATAATCATTGATATAGACCACCTCTTTGGTATAAGCCAACATAGGTGAAGCATCAGAACCCAAGAAATGTTCATTCTTTCCAATACCGATCACCAATGGGCTTCCCTTACGGGCAGCAATAATGGTATCAGGTTGGTCAGCAGCGATCAACAAGATCACATAGGCACCGGTCACCCTTTTTAGGGCAATGCGGATTGCCTCTTCAAGACCGCATTCATTTTTTTCTTGTATGTCTTCAATGAAGTTAAGTAGGACCTCGGAATCCGTATCGGATTTAAATTCGTATCCTTCTTTAGTAAGTTCGTTTTTTAGTTGGGCATAGTTCTCGATGATTCCGTTATGGATCATGGCAAGTTTTCCAGATTTGGAAACATGGGGGTGAGCATTTCGATCTGAAGGTTCGCCATGGGTAGCCCAGCGGGTATGACCAATTCCTGTAGTGCCAGCTGTGGATTGGTCTCCAACAAATTCTTCTAAAGCTGCAACTTTACCTGCTTTCTTGTAAACTTTTAAGGAATCTCCTTGTTGAAGTGCTATACCAGCACTATCGTATCCTCTGTACTCTAATTTCTTTAAGCCGTCTATCACAATGGGATAAGCTTGGCGCGTTCCGGTATAACCGACAATTCCACACATATGTTTTTCTCGTTTTAATTTAAGTTTTAAAATCTTGAGTAAATATATAAAATTTATTAGTGCAAACGATTGCGGGCTCTTAAAAACAAAAACCGAACCAATCTGGTCCGGTTTGTAATTAAAATTTCTTTATTCTAGTTCAAACTTGTAGCCAACTCCCTTGACTGTAGTCACATAGCTGTCCCCGATCTTTTCTCGAAGTTTTCGGATATGCACGTCGATCGTCCTATTGGTCACGACTACGGAATCTTCCCAGATCGCTTTCAGGATCTGCTCCCTTGTGAATACTTTATTTGGTTTTGAGGCTAACAGGTATAGCAATTCAAATTCTTTTTTCGCCAGTACAAATTTCTCATCCCCACGGAATACCAAGAAGGAATCCCTATCAATTACCAGGTCTGAGATCTCAAGTTTATCAGTTACCTGATCATCAATAACCTCCGTAGTATTTCTTCTTAAGATTGCATTGATACGGCTCATTAAAGCCCTTGGCTTAATAGGTTTGGCAATATAATCGTCAGCTCCTACATGGAAACCAGCGATTTCGGAATACTCCTCACTTCTTGCTGTCAAGAATACCATGAAGATCTGCTTGAACTCAGGCATCGAGCGCATCAAACGACAGGCTTCAATACCATCCATCTCCGGCATCATGACATCAAGGATAATAAGGTCTGGAAAAACCTCTTTGGCAACTTTAATAGCTTCTTTCCCATTAGAAGCGGTATATACTTGGTAACCTTCCTTAGTTAAATTGTATGAAATGAGTTCAACAATGTCGGACTCATCATCAACCACAAGAATCTTTTGATTATTGGCCATATAAGCTGTTTTTTTGCTAAGGTATATACTTAATTATAAAATAAAGTTACCCAAAAGTTATGAAATTGTTAAGCCTTAAAATAGACTTAACAATTGATTCTTATTTTTTTAAGGTTTTCGTTAAAAAATCTTCTAATTGCTTTCCCCTCAAATTCTTAGCAATGATAACCCCTTGTTCATCTAAGAGATAAGATGCCGGGATACCTTTGATGGAATAATCAATAATCAATGGAGAGCTCCATGCCTGAAGGTCTGAGATATTCGTCCATTCTAATTTGTCGTCCTGTATTGCACGCATCCAGGAGCCTGGATTGTTATCTAAGGAAACACCTAGAACAGTAAAATTATGGTCTTTGAAGCTATTGTATTGTTTGACGATGTTAGGGTTCTCCTCGCGGCAAGGCATGCACCATGACGCCCAGAAGTCTACCAAAACATATTTGCCTTTATAGTCTGAAAGTTTAACGGTTTTATTATCTGGTGTATAAGCCAAGATTTCGGGAGCAGCTTGACCTACAGCCAGCTTTCTAAGTTTATCAACCTCAGTCTTGAACTCATTCACATAACGATTGTTTGGGAACTCTGCTTTGATTCGATCGGCATAGGCAATCAATTCCGGTTCGGCCATCTCGGGATCCAAAGTGCTCATCACATAAAAACCAGCCAAGTCATTGTTCTTTTGGGCAAATGAAACCGCCTCAGCGATGTAGTTCTTAAAGAATGGCTCGAACTTCATCAACATCTCCGATCGTAGATTTTGGATACCATTGGCATCTAAAGCAGTGGTAGCACTTGAAAAGGCCTGTTGCAAGGAGTCCCGAACGAAATCAATCCTAGACTTCTGCACTGCAAAGTCCTTCAACTTCTGAGAAAGCTCCGAACCCTTCACTTCGTACTGGTCGGGATTCTGCAAATTGACATTGAATTCCACGGCCTTACCAGGTTCCAGGATAATAGGATACCTATTATTGCCCACGGCCAAGGTCAATAGCCTCTCTTGCGTCGCCGGTCTTTCAAACTTGAAACGGTTGCCATCCGCAATAAATGTTGAATCTAATTTCTGTTCACCCTCATAGAAGCTGACAACTTTCACATTCCCTGGATTCTCGATCACACCGCCAACCTGAATGGTATCAGAATTTGAACATGAAGACAAACCAGTGGATAACATCCCCACTAATCCAATATATACTGCAAACTTTTTCATTTTTCTTATTTAATAAACTCTCTTGATTTTGAAATCGCTCTCTCCAATCCAGAAGCATCCTTACCACCTGCTGTCGCAAAGAAAGGCTGGCCACCGCCGCCACCTTGGATTTCCTTAGCCAAATCGCGAACGATGTTACCTGCGTGCATGCCTTTTTCTTTTGCCAGGTCATCAGAGATCATGACCGTAATGCTTGGTTTTCCATCAATCACGGCCCCTAATACGGCATAAAGGTTATTTATTGCCCCCTTCAGGGTGTAAGCCAAAGTCTTCACCGCATCCACACTTGGAAGATCAACGATCGTAGCGACATAGTTGATATCGCCAACTTTTTCCAATTTCTTCTCGATATCATTTTTCAGTCCTTGGGACTTCTCTTTCACGTAGTTCTCAATCTCCTTTTTCAAGGCATTGTTCTCATCCAATGTTTTTGAAAGAGCAGAAACAAAGTCCTTAGGATTGTTCAATAGCTCCTTAAGGTTATCCAGCAATTCAAAGTGCTCACGGATCACCTGCTCCGAACGGGTACCGGTAATCGCTTCAATCCTTCTCACTCCAGCCGCAACTGCAGATTCCGAAAGGATCTTGAAGAAACCGATCTGGCCTGTTGCTGCAACGTGCGTACCACCACACAGCTCCTTAGAATAGGAATCATCAAAGGTGATCACACGGACATGGTCGCCATACTTCTCTCCGAATAGGGCTGTAACACCCGAATCGATAGCTTTTTGGAACGGAACATTACGCTCTTCCTTCAAAGGTACATCTTGGCGGATCTTCGCATTCACGATGTCCTCAATCTGTTTGATTTCCTCATAGGTCAACTTTGCGAAGTGCGAAAAGTCAAAACGCAGTACATCCGGAGAAACCAATGAACCTTTTTGGTTCACATGCTCACCCAATACTTGCTTCAAAGCAGCATGCAACAAGTGCGTGGCAGAGTGATTGGCTTCGGTATCCTTTCTTTTCTTCACATCAACAACCGCTTCAAACTCTCCGCTCAGGACAGCAGGAAGTTGATTGACAAAGTGTATGAAAAGTCCGTTCTCTTTCTTTGTATCCAGGATGCTAACCTTTTCATTGTTATCCAAAGAACGTAAATATCCTTTATCTCCGACCTGACCACCACCTTCTGCATAGAATGGCGTTTCAGCAAGTACCAATTGGTATTGATCTTTACCCTTGCTAGAAACCTTTCTATATTTTAAGATCTCTGTGGTCGCCGTTAAATTATCATAACCTACAAATTCACTCTCCGCTTCATCATTTACAAGGACCCAATCCCCAGTATCCACAGCAGTTGCAGCTCTCGATCTTTCCTTTTGGGCCAACAATGCCTGTTGGAAGCCGTGCATATCCACGGTCATCCCCTTTTCCCTAGCCAATAATTCGGTCAGGTCGATTGGGAAACCAAAGGTATCGAACAGTTCGAATGCGAATTCTCCGTCTATGGCCTCATGGTCTGCTGAATAGGTTTCAAAACGCTGGATCCCTTGGGTCAAGGTCCTCAAAAAGGAAACCTCTTCCTCCAGGATCACCTTTTCTACGAAATCCTGCTGTTGGTACAGTTCATCGAACACCCCTTTGAACTGCTCCGCCAATACCGGAACAAGCTCATGGATAAAAGGAGTCCTGAAATGCAAGAAGGTATAGGCATAACGGACAGCACGTCTCAAAATCCTGCGGATCACATAACCCGCTTTATTATTTGATGGCAACTGCCCATCAGCGATGGCAAAACTTACAGCCCTGATATGATCAGACAGCACACGCATGGCAATATCCGTCTTCTCATCGGCTCCGTAAGCAATACCCGATTTATTTGCGATAAATTGAATCAATGGCTGGAATACATCCGTATCATAGTTGGAAGATTTACCTTGGATGGCACGCACCAAGCGTTCAAAGCCCATCCCTGTATCCACATGCTTTGCAGGCAGGGACACCAAGCTTCCGTCTTTTAACCTGTTGAACTGCATAAATACAAGGTTCCAGATCTCGATCACCTGAGGATCGTCCATGTTGACCAAGTCCTGACCATTCACCTGAGCACGCTCTTCATCCGAACGCATATCGTAATGGATTTCAGAACAGGGACCACAAGGACCTGTATCACCCATTTCCCAGAAATTATCCTTCTTGTTACCCAATAGGATACGATCTTCCGGAATCAATGCCTTCCATAGGTTAAAGGCTTCCTCATCTTGTTGCAAGCCTTCGGTAACATCACCCTCAAAAATCGTCACATAAAGACAATCCTTGTCTAATTTCAACACCTCAGTCAATAGCTCCCAAGCCCATTCAATGGCTTCTTTCTTAAAGTAATCACCAAAAGACCAGTTACCAAGCATCTCAAAAAGGGTATGGTGATAGGTATCAATCCCTACCTCTTCTAGGTCATTATGTTTTCCGGAAACACGTAGACAACGCTGGGTATCGGCTACTCTTGGGAATTTGGCGACAGCTTCTCCTAAAAACAATTCTTTGAATTGGTTCATCCCCGCATTGGTAAACATCAATGTAGGGTCATTCTTCACTACAACTGGTGCCGATGGAACAATTTGATGTCCTTTACTTTTGAAAAAATCTAAAAAGGCTTGACGTATATCTCTACTAGTCATTTAATTCGTGTCTAATTTTAGCTGCAAACTTACTCAAATTTGATGAGTAAACTCGCCATTCAAACCAATTTTTATTAATATGACGCATATTTTTCCTAAATTTATCTCTGTAAAAACACACAACAAAATAATTCATGAAGATGACAATTATTGTCCCTACTGATTTTTCTGAAAATGCTGGGTTTGCTGCAGATTATGCTTGCCAACTTGCACAGGAAAAAGAACACAACATCCACCTATTACATTGCTACACTTCTAGCTCAGTAGGAGAAAATGCTTCTGAAGAACCCAATGGCACTGGCCTTTTGGCTGATCAGAAGATACAAGAATTGCAGACGAAGCTACTCGTAAAGTATCCCACACTGCATATCAGCATCGAATGCTCCAGAGGTTTGATCATAGACAAACTGACTGAGCTTTCTCAATCTGGAAAATATGCCATGATCGTAATGGGTGCATCAGGCGAAAGCCAGTTGAAATCCATTTACTACGGAAGTACAACCGTAGCGGTGGCCTCAAAATCTGAAGTCCCTGTCGTTGTTATCCCGAACCAGCCATTCCAATTCGCCATACAGCATGTATCCCTATTGACCAACTTCAAAGCTGCTGAATTGGATACCTTAAAGGAATTCCAGGATATTATCGGGGTTCCCCATGACCTGACCTTGATCCATGTGTTCAAGGAAAGCCAAAAACCCGAAAACATCAAGGACGACCTCGATTCCTGGGCCTTCAATATCCGCGAGATGGGTTCCATCCAACAGGTCAACACCATTGCAGAATCTATCAACAAAGATGATATCGAATTGGATTCAGTACCAGAGGTTGTCAGTAAAGTTATCTCCGAGGTGGATCCGCAGATCATTTTGATCACACCTAGTAGAAAAACATTCTTCGAAAGGTTATTTAAAAGTTCTGTTTCCAAAGCCTTAGCTTTGGAACTTGATAAACCAGCTTTTTTCGACAAAATATAAATAAAACTATACAGCATGAGCAAATTACTTATACCTATTGACTTCTCAGAGAATTCTGACAACGCCATCCATTACGCTTGTCAGGTCGCTCAACAAGGAGGACAAGAAATCGATTTGATCCACGTGTTCTCTTCGCATTCGAACACCTATGCCAATGTGAAAGGAGAAACTCCATTGAACGACCCTAGAGTTCCTGAGGCTGAACAAAACATGGTAGATACCCTTGCCAAGTATCAGCAAGAATTCCCAAATGTGAAGCTGAATAGCATATTTAAGGATGGTAATCTTTACGATGAAATCAAAGCAGTCACCAATGCTACTGCCTATGATGCCGTTGTCATGGGTACTCATGGTGCTTCCGGGTTAGATGCTGTATTTATCGGCAGCAATACCTATGATACCATATTAAATACCACCACACCGGTATTGGCGGTTCCAGAAACCTCAACGGTCTTTAAAAAAGACAGTATAGCCTTGCTTTGTAATTTCAAGGAAGCTGAACTTACTGCTTTACAACAGGCAGCTCCATTGTTCAAAGCCGATTACAGACTGATATTGATCCACGTGAATACCAACGACAGACCTATTAAAGATATTGATGCAGATTTTAAGGTTTGGATCGACAGAATCGAAAGCGAACTAGGTATTTCTGACATCTCCTATATCATCAAACCACAGACCTTGTTCATGCGCCAGAAAGAAACTGTTGCACAGGCAATCACTTCCGTCCTATTGGATGAACAGGCGGACATCCTGATCTTGACAAAAAGCAAGAAAAGTGTCTTCAGGCAATTGACTGAGTCCAATGTCATCAAAAAAATGGCTTTTAACATCCAGATTCCAACGTTCTTCGCTAGGGTATTGAAGGCATAATTATAGGTTTTTCACTACAAAATCATGATATTTTAGGCTGAGTTGCCAAAACAAGTTGTTTTGGCAACAAATTTGCCATGCCTTTGGCATAAAAGCATATAATATTATGAAAACACTTTACTTTAAAAAAGTTAGCGCATTAGCTGCTGCTGTTTTAATCTCTTCTGCTACTTTCGCTCAAACCAACACAGCTACCGTTGAAGGCACGACTACTTTAGGTCCAACTACCCAGTACAGAACTTGGTCGATCGGAGTAAACGCAGGCGTCCTTAATCAATCAAACATTTTCGGCTTCAACAGAGCTGGATTCGATAAATTAAACCACAACGTAGGTTACTCTGCGTATGTTAAGAACCAAATCTCCCCATCTTTCGGAATTAAAGCTCAATATATGGGCGGTAAAGTAGGAGGTGTCAATGAAACTGCTGGCGCAGCAATTACCGAGTTTGAAACTAAAATGCCTTGGTCAGCTGCCCTTTCTGGGGAGTTCACGATGGCGAATACAAACTGGAGGTTCTTCAACAGCATCATTAAACCTTACTTCGCAGTGGGTGTGGGTGCATTGAGTTTCGAAACTACTACCAAAACAGGAGAAACTTCAACTACTGCAGAATCTCAAACAAAACTTTTCGTTCCAGTTGACGCTGGTTTTAAATTCGCAGTAGCAAAAGGAATCAACATCGACTTGGGTTACCAGTTGAACTGGGCAAACCAAAACTTTGATGGAGTTCGTGGCGGTCAATACAAAAACGACCTGTTCTCCTATGCACATGCTGGTTTAGAGGTTGCATTGGGTGATGGAAGCAAACCTTACCTTGGAAACTCAAACCCTGTCGCAACGATGGCTGCAAGATATGATGAGTTAAAAGCGGAGCGTGATGCATTGGTTGCTGCAAATGAAAAATTACAGTCCAACATGGATGAAATCAATGCTGGCCTAGAAGATAGCGATGGCGACGGTGTTGCTAACAAATTTGACAAATGTCCAGATACTCCTGCAGGAACTAAAGTTGACGGTTCAGGATGTCCACTACCAGAAGCTAAACACGAGACTAAGGTTGTTGAGAAAATCGTAGTGACTGAAGAAGATAGAAAAGTTGTTGATGAGGCTATCAAAAACTTGGAATTCGACTTGAGCAAAGCTACCATCCGCCCTTCATCTTACGAATCATTGAATAGAGTTGCAGCTTTATTGATCGAGAAAAACTTCAGCTTAAAACTTGCCGGTCACACCGACAACACCGGTTCACTTCAATTGAACTTACGTTTGTCAAAAGAACGTGCAGAATCAGTTAAAGCTTATTTAGTATCTAAAGGTGCCAATGCATCACGTATCGAAGCTACAGGTTATGGTCCTAACCAACCTATCGCTACCAACAGTACGCCAGAAGGTCGTCAGTTGAACAGACGTGTTGAATTTACCTTATTCTAGGAATAACTTGCATTAAGCTAAACAACATACAACCAAGAAGGACCTGCAAATGCAGGTCCTTCTTATTTTTTGCCCTATCTAGGCCTATCATTTCCTACAGGAAAGATCAGCTCCATTAGCCTTCCAACACTTTGACTACATTTTTCAATAGTGTCTTAAAGCGTATTCCCGAATCCTGTTCCACCGTAAGGGTTTGATGGCCGGTCTTGCTTATATGCAGGTCCTTCACTCTACCAGATTTCCCTTTATGGGTCCCAGCGATTACTTGGCAAAAATTCCCATCCCTTATCGTATCCATAAATTACTGTATGGTTAAAATAAAAAGGGGTAGAAAGCCTGTGCCCTACCCCTATGATTAAATATGATTATCCTTATTCAGAAGTTCCAGAAGCTTCTGCTTCTTTCTCCTTCCTGATCTTGGAATGTTTATGTCCGTACAAGAAATAGAATGCGACACCGATTGCCATCCAGATCCCTAAACGCTCCCAGCTCTCGATCGGAAGACCTGCCATCATCAGAACACACACTAAGATACCTAAGATTGGCACCAATGGCACCAAAGGCGTCTTAAATGGACGCTCAATATTTGGATTGGTTTTACGCAACACCAACACTCCGATACATACTAAGGTAAAGGCGAACAATGTTCCGATACTTACCATATGTCCAAGATCTGAAACCGGCACAAAACCAGCAAACAAGCTAACGAAGATCATAAAGATCAAGTTTGTTTTCCAAGGCGTCTGACGTTTAGAAAGGTCCGAGAACAATTTAGGCAACAAACCATCCTTACTCATCGAATAGAATACGCGGCTCTGTCCCAACAACATCACCAGGATCACCGATGTATACCCAGCAATGATCGTCACGATCATCGCCGTATTCAAGAAATGATAGCCAGTTTTTTCAAATGCCGTCGCTACGGGTTTTGCATCACCACTGAATACAGTATAAGGTGCCAAACCTGTCATTACATAGGCAAACAATACATATAATATGGTACAGACGATCAAAGAACCTATAATCCCGATTGGCATGCCTTTTTTAGGATCTTTCGCTTCTTGCGCCGCAGTACTAACCGCATCAAAACCGATAAATGCAAAGAACACAACCCCTGCAGCCTGTAGAATTCCAGTCCAGCCATAGTGTCCCCGATAATCACTATTCCAGAACTCCCAGAATCCCATTTGCCCAGTCTTCACCATTTCCTCACCTTCGTTGGTAGGGATCAATGGCGTATGGTTTGCAGGATCGATAAATTGCCAGCCCAACACGATAAACAAGATCACAACAGCTACCTTCAACACAACCAAGATGTTATTGACAAAGGAAGACTCCTGCGTTCCGCGCATCAGTAGTAGGGACAGGAGACAAACGATGATAATGGCAGGCAGGTTGATTACCCCGCCTTCAAATGGTCCCGCCAGCACCTCCTGGGGGAGATGGACCCCTATCAATAAGAACAGCTCATTGACATATTGCGACCAGCTCACCGCTACGGTAGCAGCAGCCAAAGCATATTCAAGCACAAGGTCCCAACCGATGATCCAAGCCATAAACTCGCCCATGGTTGCATAGGAATAGGTGTAGGCACTTCCTGCAACAGGAATCATCGAAGCAAACTCCGCATAACAAAGTCCAGCAAATGCACAACCTACCGCAGCAATAACAAAAGATATCATTACCGCAGGGCCAGCATGGTCAGCAGCAGCAATCCCTGTCAAAGAGAATAGCCCCGCACCGATAATGGCTCCAATCCCCAAAGCAATCAGACCAGAACTGGACAAGGTCCGTTTCAGGGTACCTTCGCCGCTCTGTTCAGCTTCAGAAATTAATTTTGTAATAGATTTTTTATACCACATAAATTTAGATGAATAATTAAAGAATCAAACCTACAAAAAAATTAAAATAGATTACAATTCATTAACAATTCATTAGCAAGGACGCTAATAAATTAAAAACTACAATGATTTAACCCAATTTCTTTGCAATCATTCGTTCCGGACAACACTTGTCAGAATAATTATTGGCAGGATCCAATCAATTCAAAATAATTAAACCCCTGGCATTTATCACTTTTTTGCTACATCCTGAAAAATCCTCAAATTTCTTTTATAAGTATTGATAATTAAACCAAAACCTTAAGAAAAAACCATTGTTTAATAGCTAGATAAAGAAATTACAGCAATTGCATTTGTGGACCTATTCCGAAAAACGGAAATAAAACATTTTTCATTCCACAAACTATTGAAAATTAGGATTTATCAATTATTGTAATTACCTTTGCACCGCCTTAGGCAATAGTGCCTATTGTATATTTTATTTCATGAACCCATTTTTAGAACTGGGAATCCGTCATGAGATTGTTAATGCCATCACTGAGTTAGGTTTCGAGAAACCTTCTCCCATCCAGGAAAAAGCCATTCCTGTATTACTGACTGGTAACGACGATTTTGTCGGATTAGCCCAAACAGGTACAGGGAAGACAGCGGCATTTGGTCTTCCACTTTTAGAACAACTAGACTTTTCATCAAAACAACCTCAAGCATTGGTTCTATGTCCAACGCGTGAGCTATGTTTGCAAATCGCAAGAGACCTAGAAAAATTTGCCAAGTACATCGATAACGTACATGTGGTTGCCGTTTATGGCGGTGCCAATATCGGTGATCAATTACGCCAGATTCGTCGTGGTGTTCAAATCGTTGTTGCCACTCCAGGTAGGATGTTGGATATCATTGGCCGTAATGCCATTGACTTCTCCAATGTTCGCTATGTAGTGCTTGACGAAGCTGACGAAATGTTGAACATGGGATTCCAAGAGGACATTAACAATATCCTTTCTGAAACTCCTGACGACAAAAAAACTTGGTTGTTTTCCGCAACCATGCCTAAAGAAGTGCGCCGTATCGCGCAGAACTACATGAACGACCCGAAAGAGTTGACTGTAGGAACCAAGAATACGGGTAACGAGAATATCGAGCACCAATACTTCATGATCAAGGCTAAGGACAAATACGCTGCTTTTAAACGTATTGTCGACTATTACCCTGAAATCTTTGGTATAGTATTCTGCCGTACTAAAATTGAAACGCAAGAAATCGCTGAAGCATTGATCAAAGATGGCTACAACGCCGACTCCCTGCACGGTGATCTTTCGCAACAGCAACGTGATAAAGTAATGAAACGCTATCGCGAACGCAACTTGCAATTATTGATTGCTACTGACGTTGCAGCTCGTGGTATCGACGTGAATGACGTAACACACGTAATCAACTATTCATTACCAGACGAAACTGAAAACTATACGCACCGTTCTGGTCGTACCGCTCGTGCCGGTAAAACTGGTATTTCGATCTCATTGATCAATGTGAAAGAAATGAGCAAAATCCGTCATATCGAAAAGATTATCGGAAAAGAATTTATCCGCAAACAAGTTCCTCAGGGTACTGAAGTATGTGAAAAACAATTGCTATCTCTAGTTGACAAAGTACACAACGTAGAGGTACATGAAGATCAGATCACAGCTTTCTTACCTCAGATCATGGAAAGTTTGCAAGATCTTTCAAAAGAAGAAGTAATCAAAAAATTCGCTTCTTTGGAATTCAACAGATTCTTGAACTACTACCAAGATGCTCCTGACTTGAACATGGAAGCCCGCGAAGCAAGAGGCGAACGTGGTGAAAGAGGTGAGCGTCGTACTGGATCCAAAGGTTATACCCGTTTGTTTATCAACCTGGGATCAGTGGATGAGTTCAGCCGTGGAGACATGCTTTCTTACATCTGTAACAAAGGTAAGATCTCCGGTAAATCAGTTGGTAAAATAGACCTTAAAGGTGTATTCACTTTCTTCGAAGTACTTGATGCTGACGTAGACAGTGTATTCCAAGGATTCAAGGGTGTAGATTTTAACGGTAGAGACGTTAGAATCGAAGTTTCTGGAGACAGACCTTCATCAGACAGAGGTGGAAGACGCCGTTCTGGTGGTTTCGGCGGTGGTGACCGTAGAGACAGAGGTGATAGAGGTGGAGACAGAGGCGGATATCGCGGAGGTGGTTCTGGTCGTAGAGACAGGGGCGACAGAGGCGGATCTGGCGGTGGTTTCCGTGATTTCTCCGGAAAACGCAAAGACAGAGAGTCTAGAAACAGATATTAGAAAACAAAAAAATAAGCTCCAAATTTGGAGCTTATTTTTTTATTACTTGATCCTGATCTCTTCAGCATGTCCTTTCATCTTGCTATTGCCCTCTGAAAAGTTACGCATCAACTCATAGGTATTTGGAATAACGTTCCTAAACCTCTCCAAGGTCATGTCCGATATATTACCTCGATCAAAAGGCACTACCTTCACATACTCCTGGATCTCATTTTCCTTCCTCCCATATTTATAGTCATAGGTGAACCTAGCTTCTCCCCCTTCCAATTGCACCGATTTATTATCTTGGTTTGGAACGGAGATATAAAACTCCGAATTCTTCAACATATCCCCTTTGGAATTAAACAGCTCCTGCTTTTCCAAGGCCTCATATAATTCACGGGCAACAAAAACAGATGGGTCAATGATATGGACTTCATTATCGATCAATGCCCTGTATTTATACGCTCCATCATTCCCTTTGTATTCCTTCAGTTCGCCTAATACCTGATTGATTTCCTTGACCAGATAAGGGTAATGCGTACAGCCTAAAACCATCGCTTTCAATGGCTTTGCCCCTTCCGTATTACGCATCTGTTCCAGCAAACTCACCAAGTGATACCGGATATAGTTTTCCGAAGAATTGATCTGCATCATCGTGCAATCTTCCGTATCCTTACTATCACACAGCATCTGGTTTTTATCAAAATTAAAATTATAGATATCCATTAGTGTACGGTCAATCTTATAATCCTTGCTATCTAGGGATGGCCCTCTATAGTCGGTCCGCGGTGCATTGGCGCTGGTCTTTATGAAATCCGGTTCTTCATCTACGGCCTCAGCAACGCCATGCCCACCTTGATTAAAGATCTGCAAGTCCCCAGTATGGCCAGTAAGAGCGATCTGCTCCCTTAGCGTTCGTTCATATCCACCAGAAGCAATGGTCCCCACAGTAGCAAATACCGCTATGGAGCCCGACTCATCTTTATCAAACAGAGCCAACGTACCTCGTGCAGCTGCATTGATTACACCGATCACCGGAATATCAAGATTGGTCTTTTTCATAAAGGCTTCAGCATCCTTATACCCATAGGCAGTTGCTGTATTGCAGGCAATCACTATTGCCTTCACCTTTTCCTTATCACTGTTGAATTTTGAAGCCTGATAGTTAGGATAATATTTGTTCGAAAGCAAGAACTGAAAATCCTTGAAGATATGTTCAATCAGAAGATCATCCTTTTCAGCGGAATGGTAATTTCCATAAGGCATATTCGCCTGGTCCGCCAAATAGATAAAATTCTCCTGCTTGAAATCAAGCACGCCATCCTTTTCCTTCGATCTCGAGCGATTGTTGTGTTCATCGAAATTTACGAGTGCATCCAACACGGTCAAACCACCCGTACCGGAATCAAAAACACCGATCGGAAGATTGTTCAACGACTTAGGATATTTCTTGAAATCAACATAGTAAAAGTTTTTCTGATCCTTTAAGATGGCTTCCTCGATCTTTAAAGGGCTTTGTGCCTGCACATAACATGTACTGCCAAGCGAAAGCGCAAAAATGGCCAGGCCATTTAGCATAGTTAGGTATTTCATTGGACATTCGGTAGATTGCCGTAAAGTTATTCGTTTATTCTGATATTCAAAATAAAAAACGCACAAACATGCAACTATCGCAAATAAAAAAGACCAATATTCAAATATTGGTCTTAAATCTTTCAAATCGTTGCTTCAATTGCTTTCGTCTTGATCTCCGCAGTCGGGAATATCGGACTGGATAATGTCTCTTCTTGGTGATATTGTTAAATATCAATGCCACCAACAGCAAGATTAATGTCCCCAACAGGACTGGTGCTAAGACATAGAGATAGCCCAATTCCGTGATTTTCGCTCCCCCACTTACTGCAATCAGCGCTGTTGCTCCACCGGGCGGGTGCAAGGTCCTACTGAACTGCATCGCAACAATAGAGCTAGCTACTGCTAAAGGAGCTGTCAACCAGATCACATCCGGCAGTACCTTTGCAATGGTCACCCCAACGATGGCCGAAACCACATGTCCACCAACCAAGTTTCGAGGCTGTGCCAAGGGACTCTGGATAGCGCCATAAACTAAAACAGCAGAGGCTCCAAAGGAGCCTATTAAGAATACATTTTCTAAAGGAGGAAAGTGAAGCGACTGTATAAATGCAATCAGCCCTATTCCAATAAAGGCACCCAGAAAGGACCAGAAATGTTCCCTGAAGTCCACCAAGGTCTCTCGGTACATCACATACCGATAAACCCTGAAATGCCTAGCTACAGATTTTTTAAGTCTATCCACCAAGCTTAGGAAATATTGCGCTGTCTAACCGCTTCATAAATTACAACGGCAGCTGAAACCGATACATTCAGGGATTCAATCTCGCCGAACATCGGGATCTTAGCCAATTTATCCGATATACGGATCAAATCGTCCGACACACCAACATCCTCTGCACCCATGATGATACAGCTAGGCGTGGTATAATCCACATCATAGATCGATTCCTTGGTTTTTTCGGTACTCACGACCAATTGAACACCGGAGTCAATCAAGAATTTTGCAACACGGCCTAATGAATCCTGTCTACATACCGGAATCTTATAAAGAGCACCGGCTGAAGTTTTGATCGCATCTGGATTGATTTCCGCAGAACCCTTTTTAGGAACAATGATCGCATGCACCCCAGCACATTCCGCTGTACGTGCTATCGCTCCCATATTCCTGACATCGGTCACCCCATCCAACATCAACAACAAAGGAGTTTCCCCTTTTTCATAGATCGTTGGCAATAGGTCTTCAATGTCCTGATACGTAATCGGAGAGATAACGGCGATGACACCTTGATGGTTCTTGCGCGTAATTCTATTTAATTTTTCAATAGGCACCTGCTGGAATGCAACATTCTGCTCCTTTACTAAAGCTTTGAATTCAGCAAATAAAGGTCCCGACAGACCACGTTGAACAAATAAGGATTCTATTTCTTTTCCACTATCAATGGCTTCCATGACAGCACGGATCCCAAATACCATCTGATTTGTCTCACGCTTTTCGGACCTGTCCCTACGTTGAAAATTTTGCATGTGTTTTTATTATGGATAAAGGCCTTAACAGCCTGAAAAATAATTCGTACAAAGGTAGAAAAGAAAAATGATTAGCTTAAACCCAAATCAAATGTTTTTCTCAACTCATCAAGCGCCGGGTTTTTGGCAACCATGGCCTGATATTTTTCCTGTGATGTATAAGGTTTGCGCTCTTTGGACTTCTCTACCATCACCCCGTCAATATCCAGGGAGAAGTTTCGCAATTGCACCCTGAGATAATTCAGCATATCGATCTTACCTAACTTAAGCTCTTCCATCTGCACCATGTTCTCCACCTCCACCTTAATGGTCGTCCCTTCCAGGACTGGCGCATTCGAGGTCATAATGGTGTACAGCGTAATCTTGCTCTCGTTACGGAGGATTTCAGCAAACTCATTCCATTTGCTCAAGAATCCGTTCTGGGTAACCTCATAGAATTCATTTCCTTCCACCAATTCATTTTCATCGTCACCCTCTGACTTTTTATCGTCAAAGATCGTATTCAGGTTAGGTACGGAAATAGAAGTCTTGATATTGCCCCAGCCTTTAGCGGCCGGTTTAGGAGTATCAGTTGCAGGAACTGGATTTGAACTTACAGCTGCCGGCTTGGATACCGGAGTACTTGGCGCAGGCTTTGGCATTGCCGCGGGTTGAGCGGCGGTTTGAGCAGCCTGAGAAGCAATTTTCTCCGTTGCAGCTGGCCCAGAGCCATTTGCAGCAGCAGGGCTTACACCTGGGTTAGGGAGTTTTTTTTTTAATTCAGCTAATGCTGGTAGACCTTCTGCTCCTAGTTGAATTGCACTCGCAATATGGCACATTTTCAGCAAGGACAGCTCCACCTGCAATCTTTGGTTCTTACTGCTGCGATAATTGACCTCACATTGGTTTGCGATATTCAAGGCAGATAACAACAGACCGCTGGAAAGCGATTGTGATTGCTCCAGATACCTTTTCTTCACGTTTTCACTAACTTCCAATAACTTCAAGGTACTTGGCTCCTTGCTCACCAATAGATTACGGATGTGTGAAGATAAGCCAGCGATAAAATGTCCGCCATCAAAACCGTTGTTCAGCACCTTATCAAAAATCAACAAGGTATTGGCAGCATCCTGTCTGGCGATGGCATCCATCAATTGGAAGTAGTAATCATAATCCAAGATATTTAGATTGTTGATTACCGCTTGGTAGGTCAGGTTCTTATTGGAAAAACTAACGATCTGGTCAAACATCGAAAGTGCATCACGTAGACCGCCATCAGCTTTCTGCGCAATGACATGCAAGCCATCCATCTCATAGGTTACCGCTTCTTTTTCCGCAATGGCAGCAAGATGGTTCGCCATATCCTCCACTTTGATCCTGTTGAAATCAAAGATTTGACAACGGGAAAGAATGGTAGGAAGGATTTTATGCTTCTCCGTGGTAGCTAGGATAAAGATCGCATAGGAAGGTGGCTCCTCTAAGGTTTTCAAAAAAGCATTGAAAGCCTGTTGCGAAAGCATGTGAACCTCATCGATGATATAGATCTTGTACTTACCAGTTTGAGGTGGGATCCTCACCTGATCGATCAAGGAACGGATATCGTCAACCGAGTTGTTGGAAGCCGCATCCAGCTCATGGATACTGAAGGAATTCCCATTCTGGAAAGACTTACAGCTATCACATTGCCCACAAGCTTCATTCGATTCCGTGATATGCTCACAGTTAATTGTCTTTGCCAAAATACGGGCACAGGTAGTTTTACCAACACCACGAGGTCCACAGAACAGAAATGCCTGAGCTAACTGGTTGTTATGTATTGCATTCTTAAGTGTTCCGGTAATGTGTTGCTGCCCTACCACCGAGTCAAAAGTGACCGGCCTATATTTCCGCGCAGAGACAATGAAATTATCCATGCACGAAGATAATCATTTTCAAAGTTTGGCACAAACAAAAACCGTTTTGAGCATATTTCTCTGAATGTGCAAATGAAGAACGAACAGCGATGATGGGGATTGCACGAGGAGTGACACTGAAATCATAAAAGCTTGTATTGGCGATCAGTTCCTGCACCTTCGCTACAGGATGCCAGGACATGTTGCAGGAAAAACGTACAGATTCCTCACTGATCGTTTAGAATCAAAAACAAAAAAACATTTACCTTAACCTCAAGCGGCCTTGATTTACGATCTTGGCCTATCCTCCCATCCTGTACCCTGAGCGACGCCGAAGGGCATCCGGGTTTAATCCCAGATCATGGTCCATCCGGTGGGTGAGCCTGTCGAACCCCCATCCTGTACCCTGAGCGACGCCGAAGGGCATCCTGGTTCAAACCCCTACCCATCCCTACCCACAAAAAAAGAGCTGCCCAATGGGGCAACTCTTTCATTTAAATTAATCAAAATAATATTTTCAATTATGCACTTTTCGGATCGTTCTGTACCAGTCTCCACAGTACGGCACCGATTACGGCACCAACAAACGGAGCGACCAAGAACAACCAAACTTGGGAAATGGCATTTCCACCTGCAAAAATTGCAGGTCCAAGGCTTCTAGCAGGATTTACCGAAGTCCCTGTAATAGGAATAGCAACCATGTGGATCAAAACCAAGGAAAAACCGATAGCCAGACCGGCCATGGTTCCATTACCAAGTTTTGATGTGGTTCCCAAGATAACGAACAGGAACAGGGCCGTCAATACCGTTTCGGTGATAAATGCTGCCATCATTCCGTACTCATTCTGATAACCTGCGCCCCAGCCATTCGACCCATAGGCCCATTCACCAGCACTGAAACCAGCAATCTGGCCCGACAAAATGGTCTTCAGCACAAAGGCACCTAAGATACCACCCAATACTTGGGCAGCAATATAAACTATAGCATCCTTTCCGGACATCCTTCCCGAGACCAGGACACCCAGGGTAACCGCCGGATTGATGTGACAACCCGAAACACCGCCAATCGCATAGGCGAAAACTACCACGGATAAACCGAAAGCCAAGGAAATCCCCAATAACCCTAGGCCAGAGGTATGCGCTAGCGTATCACCTCCGGCAACAGCTGCAGCACCACAGCCAAACAATACCAAACCAAATGTTCCAATCAGCTCAGCAATGAATTTAGATAATGTTTTTGTTTCCATAATTTATTATTTGGATACAAATTAACAATTAATATCAATAATTACCTCATAAAATAATGGTAGAATTATCTCCACAAAAATGGAAGTCATCCTTTTTTTTCCTGAAGGGAACAAAGCATCAATTTAGTTTACAGTGGATTAATCGAATTTCAATAAATAAAAAAAAGGACCGATATCACATCGACCCTTTTTCTTAATTGTTTTACCTAATAACCTTTAAATCACCAAACAATTTATTGAAACAAATTACTTGACTCAAAAGTAGGGCTATTGGTTAAAGTTACTGTTAAGAGAAAATTAAATAATAAATTTCCTTTTATCTCGCCTTTGCCGTAGCCAGCATCCTTACCACTTCATCGATCGTGGTACGGCCTGCTTCGACCATTTTGTCCGGTCCTGGATAGTCCGGATCAAAGGTTACAGTCTTCGTTTTTTCTTTATAGGCGAAGGTCAGCTTGTACCTTGGCTTGCGTTCGCCAGCCGGTCTCTTACTGAGGTCCACCGTCATATCATCCGGTAAATTCCAGAAGCCCAACTCCTGCGCTTTCCTGTGCAGGTACAACAGGTCATTGTCACGAAGTTTCAAGCTATCCTCTACCAACTTGTTATCTTTTGTAAGGTAATCATATTCCTGTGTCTTGGAATTGAAATGGTTCAGCATGGAATCCGGGAATCCATAGGTAATTTCGATATGGTCGAAATCTGAATACCGATATGGTGCGTTTTTCACCATCGCCGAATAGTAATAAACACAGTAAATTAAGAATGGAACTACTACACATAGCCCTAAGAAAATCTTTTTAGTTTTTTCTGACATGATATGCTATAAAATGTGCACAAAAATAGGGATTTGTACAGATTTTAACAGGCTAATTTGAGAATAAAGCCGAATATCGGACATAATACTGTCATAAAACAGCAGGCACTAACTCTTTGGCGTTCCGCTGCGCTTGAAATATTTATAATACCAACTGTCGTTCAGGTTGGAGATGATAACACCTTTGCGCGTGGACACATGAACAAACTTGCCATTGTGCAGGTAAATACCCACATGGTCGATATTCCGACCGCCAAAAGAAAAGAACACCAGATCCCCCTCTTTCAACTGCTTCTCATACTTCCGCTTTACATTTTCCGCCATGTCCCGCGAAGTCCTTGGCAGTTCCTTGCCATAGATCCTATCATACATCAGGGTCACAAAACCCGAACAGTCCACCCCACGCTTATCCATCCCGCCCATTCGGTGCGGCGTGCCCATCCATTCGTCGATCATCAAGTAAAGGTTCTTGTTATCGAGATCCTTGGTCTTCACGCCCAACAACTCGGCATAGTTTTCCAGCTTGTTCCCGGAATACTCCACCCCTCGGGCATCACTGGCATCCGAGATCGGAGCTCCCTTCTTAGGCTTTACATTTCCATAAGAACCTCCTCCGGCAGTTTTTCGCTTCGCCCCACAGGAACTCAACAAGACCGCCGCCAAAAGAAAAAGTAATAAGCTGTAATTAATCTTCATCCAAAACCTCCAAACCAAAAATATCAAGCTATTCCATCAAAGCCCACCTGTTTTTTTCAACAAATGTGACTTACTTTATTGCCAAAGCCATACAATATAGGTTATTAATCCCTAAAAACAGGTTTTCAACGTAAAATATTTGTCACGACAACCAAATTTTACGCACGCTAATTTTGACCTGCACGAATGGATTTGTCTTTTCTGTGTCATCAACTGTTTTTATCCTTAGCGCATAGTACATATTTAATTTACTTTTGCGCCATGAATAAAACAAAAGGCGCAATAGCCGTATTCCTTGGAGCTGCGAGCTTCGGAATTCTATCCACCTTTGTTAAAAAAGCCTATGCTCAAGGTTATAACCTTGCTGAAGTTACCGGAATCCAAGCCCTGTTAGGGGCAGTCTTTCTTTGGCTAGCTTGGCTCCTCATAAAAAACACCCAAAAACAACAAAGTTCCCAGACCCCATTGAGTCCTAAATGGAAAATTTACCTGAGTGGGATAAGCACAGGTATGGTCAGCATATTGTACTATAAATGTGTAGAACTGGTCCCAGCCTCCTTGGCCATCGTCCTCTTGATGCAATACATCTGGATCGGGCAGATTATCGAACTGATTTTCTTCAAGGTCAAGCCGCAGCTTAGCCAAATCATCGTAATCATTGCCATCCTTGCCGGTACGGTCTTCGCTACTGGCATGATCGAGGAACCTCTGGAATCATTTTCTTTACTGGGGATTGGGTACGGTATGCTTGCCGCAACGGCCTATTCCATCTTTATGATTGTCAACGGTCGTGTGGGCAATGATTACCATCCGATCCATAAAAGCGCCATGATGATCAGCGGAGCCTTATTCCTGATCACGGTCACCTTACATCCTTTCAGCTTGTTCAGCAGCGGAACGTTCATGGGAATCTTACCTTATGGCTTGTTGCTGTCAATTTTCGGAACCGTCATCCCGCCCTTGCTCTTTGCTTACGGCATGCCTAAAGTCGGCTATTCCCTTGGCGCAGTGCTGAGTGCCGTAGAATTACCGGTAGCCGTCTGCATGTCCTACTTGGTCTTGCAAGAGTCCGTCAGCTGGGTCAAATGGATAGGCGTTATTTTTATTCTTTTAACGATATTCTGGAAGAACAATTTGAAAACAAATAGCTAAATTTTAAGGTTTTTACGCTATACTTGCAGTTTTAGAAATTATATTTCAGTTTTAGTCTGATCACCCATAACAATCTAGATTGAAAACATATACATTATGGAGAACTACCTTTATCTCGTACTCATCACGCTTGCTGTCCTAGCAATCATAGACCTGATGGTCGGTGTTAGTAACGATGCTGTAAACTTCCTGAATTCAGCCATTGGATCAAAAGCCATCCCTTTCAAAAGCATCATGATCATTGCCAGTTTGGGTATCCTTTTTGGATCGGTCTTTTCGAGCGGCATGATGGAAATCGCCAGGAGCGGGATCTATGTCCCCAGTAAATTCTCCTTCGATGATGTAATAACCATATTCCTCGCCGTCATGATTACGGATATCATTCTATTGGATGTCTTTAACTATTTCGGCCTTCCTACTTCAACCACGGTATCCATAGTATTCGAGCTCTTAGGTGCTGCGATCTGTTTGGCCATCTACAATATCGCCATTAAGGACGGTGATTGGTCTACCCTTTCTTCCTATATCAATACGGAAAAGGCTTCTGAGATTGTCTACAGTATCCTACTCTCCGTCGTCATTTCCTTTACGGTCGGTATGGCTGTACAGTATATTTCCAGGGTATTATTCACTTTCCAGTTTGAAAAGAAACTTAAGACCATTGGGGTATTCTTTGGCGGAATCGCCATGGCCTCTATCTCTTATTTCATCCTGATCAAAGGGATGAAAGGCGTATCCTTTATCGGTTCAGATGTTAAGGAATGGGTTCAGACACATGAGCTGCTCCTTCTGGGAGGTTCTTTCGTAGTCTTCACCATCTTGAGCTATATCATCAACCTGTTGGGTTATAATATTTTAAAGGTAATTATCGGCATTGGTACTTTCGCGTTAGCGCTTTCATTCGCTGGAAACGACTTGGTCAACTTTATTGGTGTACCCGTTGCGGCGGCTCAATCCGTAGAGATCTTCCAGTCCATTCCAGGAGCCAATTCCGAAACTTATATGATGGATGCATTGGCATCCAGCGAAATCGTCGCTCCGACTTGGATCCTACTGTGTGCAGGTATCATTATGGTAATCACCTTATGGACTTCTAAAAAGGCCAAGACCGTTATCGAAACGGAAATGAGCCTTTCCAATCAAGGGGATGGCACGGAGAAATTCAAGTCCAATATGCTTTCCCGAAGCATCGTTAGGGGATTTATCCGGATCGGATCAGGCCTGAGCTATTTGATGCCAAGAACCTTGCAGGCCAGCTTGGACAAAAAATTTGAAAATCCATTATTGACAGCGCATAGAAAGAAAAAGAAGTCAAAAGATGAACCAATGTTTGATATGATCCGGGCTTCGGTCAACCTGATGGTTGCCTCCAGTCTGATCGCTTTGGGTACCTCCATGAAACTTCCCCTTTCTACCACTTATGTAACCTTTATGGTGGCTATGGGTTCTGCATTTGCGGACCGTGCCTGGGGCCGTGAGAGTGCGGTTTACCGTGTATCGGGTGTATTCCACGTCATCGGCGGCTGGTTTGTTACTGCTGGTTGTGCATTCGCGGGAGCAGTAATCTTCGCATTTTTCCTAAAGATTGGTGGAATCGTCACTTTTGTGATCTCCCTGATCGTACTTGCCCTATTGCTTTATAGAAATGCCAAGAGCCATGACCGCAAGATCAAGGCAAAGGCCTTACAGGAACTGAACCTGGAAAAAGGCGATATCATCGGCTTACAGCAGGTCATTGAAACCTCTGCGCAACAGATCAGTGAAACCTTCTCCAAGACCAACCTATTCTTCAAGGAAGCCATAGACTCCCTGATCAAGGAAGACCTGGATGCCTTGACAAGCAATAAAAAGCTGATCAAGAAACTGCAGAACGACCTGAATTCGACCAACAACGCGATGTATGATTATATCCGTAGTTTGGATGATAATTCCGTTAAGGGAAGCCGTTATTACATCATTTCCTTGGGTTACCAACAGGATATGGTGGAAAACGTAGCGGTCATCAACTCAAACGCCATGTCGCATGTGGACAATAACCACAAGCCGCTGAAGATCAGCCAAGCTAAGGACCTAAAATATGTGGTGGAAAGAATCGCTGAATGGTTCTCAAAAATCAACATGACCTATAAGCGACTGGATTTCAGTAAGATTGACGAGATCATTAAAGAAAGAGAAGATATCCAAGAATACATCAACAATCTTTTGGACAAACAGATAGACCGTATCAGGACTTCTGAAAACAGCCCTAAGAACAGCAGACTGTATTTCTCCATTCTTCTTGAAACCAATGAGCTGATCAGTTCAACCTTTAAGTTGATGCGTCTGCACAAAGAGTTTGACAGCTTCAGAAGAAGAAATGCTTAAGCAATAAGTTTTCTCTTTATGGGAAATGAAATAGTTTAAGAAATGGCAGGATTTAGACCATAAGGTCTTGGTCTAAATCTTGACCTTATTCGGGACTGCTTCGAGACATGTTCGGGAAATGGTTAGCAATAATTCTATCCAATCCGAACATTTCCGAATATGCCTCAAATGAGACTCGAACCAAGTCAGAATAAAACCTAAAAAAATTGGGATAAATTATCCGATTAATGGGCTAATACCTCTGGCAATTCCTCGATATCCACCTCCCCATTTTCAGAAATGGAAATGAACTTAACGGGAACAACCTCGTTTACCAACAATGGGTCGTATGGCGTACGCACTTTCACATAGTTCTTGGAGAAGCCATGCATATAACCATCTTTGATATCTCCTTCAAACAGCACCTCATCGATAGAACCTAACTGCGATTCGTAGAAGGCCCTACGTTTCTTTTCAGAAAGGATATGCAACATTTTGCTTCTATCGCTTCGTTGGGCACCCGGAACGGCACCTTCCATTTGAGCGGCAATGGTATTTTCACGTTCTGAATAGGTGAATACATGCAGGTAAGAAGTATCCATCTCATTCAAGAAGTTGTATGTATCTATAAAATCTTCACGGGTCTCCCCTGGGAATCCAACGATTACATCCACCCCGATACAGCAGTTAGGCATCAGGGATTTGATCTTAGCAACGCGTTCGCTATACAGTTCACGCTTGTAACGGCGTCTCATTTGCGCTAGGACCTTATTGTTACCAGACTGAAGGGGCATGTGGAAATGTGGCACAAATCTTTTGGACTGTGCTACAAATTCGATGATCTCATTGGTCAATAGATTGGGTTCAATGCTGGAAATACGGATCCTATCGATTCCTTCCACCTCATCCAATGCTTTCACCAGATCCACGAAGCGATCTTGGCGTTTTCCGTCACGGATGCCGTAGTCACCGATATTCACGCCAGTCAGCACGATTTCTTTGACGCCGGAAGCGGCAATCTCTTCAGCCTGACGCACGATATCCTCAATCTTGCCCGAACGGCTGGCACCACGTGCCAAAGGAATCGTACAGAAGGTACAGGAATAATCACAACCATCCTGAACTTTCAAAAAGGTCCTGGTACGGTCGCCGATGGAGAATGCAGAAACAAACTGATTGGTTTCGTCGATTGGTGCATTATGGACCACTGCTTTTTCGTTCTTGGTCAGGTCATCGATATGTTCAATGATGTTGAATTTCTCAGCAGCACCTAATACCATGTCCACCCCCGGGATTTCAGAAATCTCCTTAGGTTTGAGCTGCGCGTAGCAGCCAACAATGGTAATATAGGCATTTGGGGAATGCTTCAGGGCTTCCTTTACGACCTTTCGGCACTTGCGGTCAGCATGATCGGTCACCGAACATGTATTGATCACATAAACATCTGCCGCGCTGTTGAAAGGCGTAGTTTCATAACCCGCATCCTTAAAGATACGACCTATAGAGGAGGTTTCTGAAAAATTCAGCTTACAACCCAACGTATAGAAAGCAACTTTTTTTCCCATAATATTTTGCAAAAATACACAAAATGATGCAAAATGTTAAGTATTGATGAATTGTGATATTTTGATGATTAACCCGGGATTGTAAAAAAACGGAAAACTTCCGCAAAGGCTCCAAAAAGCAAAATGCAATTTCAAAAAAAAGGGTATCTTCGTAGGAGAAAAAAATCAAGGGAAATCAATGAAACAATATTTAGACTTACTTGAACACGTATACACGACTGGTGTTGAAAAAACGGACAGAACTGGAACAGGAACAAAGAGTGTATTTGGGTATCAAATGCGTTTCAATCTAAAAGAAGGATTCCCCCTTGTAACGACCAAAAAGTTACATTTACGCTCCATTATCCATGAGTTGATCTGGTTCCTGAAAGGGGAGACCAACATCCAATATCTCAAGGAAAATGGTGTCAGCATCTGGGACGAATGGGCGGATGAGAACGGCAATTTAGGCCCAGTTTATGGCTCACAATGGCGTTCATGGCCCACTCCTGATGGCCGTCATATCGACCAGATCAGCCAAGTGATCAATCAGTTGAAAAAATCACCGGACTCCCGTAGGATCATTGTTTCGGCATGGAACGTTGCGGAAATCGAAAATATGGCTTTGCCTCCATGTCATGCCTTTTTTCAGTTCTATGTAGCACCTGCGCAACCTGAGAAAGGTATCTTAAAACCGCAGCTATCCTGCCAATTATACCAACGCAGTGCAGATATTTTCCTTGGCGTACCGTTCAACATTGCTTCCTATGCCCTATTGACCATGATGGTGGCGCAGGTATGCGATATGGAAGCGGCAGATTTTGTCCATACCCTAGGTGATGCGCATATCTACAGCAACCATTTTGAGCAGACCGAACTGCAATTGTCGCGCGATCCAAAACCACTTCCGCAAATGAAGATCAACCCGGATGTGAAAGACATCTTTGATTTCAAGTTTGAGGATTTTGAATTGGTCAATTACGAACATCACCCGCATATCAAAGCTCCAGTAGCTGTATAATAAAAACAAAAACATTTAAATGAGTTATCCTAAAGTTACATTTATTGTGGCGGCAGCCGAGAATAATGCAATTGGAAAAGGTAACCAAATGCCTTGGCACTTACCCAATGACTTCAAATACTTCAAGGCCAAGACCATGGATCATTCCATAGTCATGGGCCGGAAGACCTTTGAATCTATTGGCAAGGCCTTGCCTGGCAGAAGGAATATCGTCATCAGCAGACAACCGCAATTTAGGGCCGAGGAAGTTGATGTCGCAAACAGCATCCAAGCGGTAATAAATTATTGCAGGGATGAACAGGAAATATTTATCATCGGTGGAGCAGAGATCTACAAGCAATCCTTGCCTCTTGCAGATGAAGTCCTGTTGACCAGAGTGCACAGCAACATTCCGGATGCGGACGCCTATTTTCCGGAACTGCCAGAAAATGAATGGGAATTGGTCAGTCAAGATGCCCATCAGAAGGATGAAAAGCATAAGTTCGACTATACTTTTGAAGTTTATAAAAGAAAATAAGGGATGCCAAACAAGGTTTCCCTTTTTACGTTAAAGAATTATGAGTAATAGCAGTATACAGTTCCAATTATCTTTTATAGAGCCTCAGGCACATTATGTGGAGGTCCGAATGATCCTTGAAGGATTTGACCAAGATTACCTTGACCTCAAAATGCCGGTTTGGACACCTGGTTCCTACCTGATCCGTGAGTTTGCAAAAAATGTGGAGCAGATGAAGATGGAAGATGCGAATGGTAATCAACTTGAATTTGATAAGATCAACAAGAATACCTGGAGAGTTCATTCCAAGGGTTCGCAGGTAAAAGTATCTTACCGTGTTTATAGCTTTGAACGCTCCGTACGTACCAATTTTGTGGATGACCAACATGCCTTTATCAGCCCAGCAGGGACTTTCCTGTTCGTGGATGGCTACTTGGACCATGCTACAACGGTACAGGTGGATCTGCCAAGTTTCTGGAAAAAGATATCCACGGGTTTGGATTTGGTAGAGGGCAAACTCAATCTCTTCTTTGCAGAGAATTTCGATATCCTTTTTGATTCTCCGCTGGAGATCGGAAACCAGGACAGCTGGACGTTCAATGCTGCCGGGATACCGCATGAATTTGCGATGGTGGGAACGGCCAACTACGACAAAGATCGTTTGTCAGAAGATATCACTAAGATTGTGGAAGTAGAAACGGCGATTTGGGGATCGAATCCGAACGACCGATATGTGTTTATTACCCATAATTATCAAAGTTCACACGGTGGATTGGAACACTTGAATTCAACGGTCTTGGCAGCATCCAGGTCCGCTTATTCCAATAACATCACCTATAATAATTTCTTGAGCTTGGTAGCCCATGAGTATTTCCACTTATGGAATGTCAAGCGCTTGAGACCCGCTAACTTGGGTCCATTCAACTATGATGAGGAAAACTATACCCCATTATTATGGATCTTTGAAGGGTTCACCGCCTATTACGACAACCTGATTACCCGTAGATGCGGATTTAGGAATGAACAGGAGTATCTAAATGAATTGGTTTCGGAATTCAATCTGGTATTGAACCGCCCGGGACACAAGGTTCAATCGGTGGGTCTTTCCAGTTTTGATACTTGGATCAAACAATACCGCCCCGATGAAAACTCCTCCAATGTAAGCATCTCTTATTACAACAAAGGTGCTATGTTGGCCACGATGATTGACATCAGCATCATTGCGAAGACCAATGGCAGCAAACGTTTGGACAATGTCCTGAAAGCGGCCTATGAAAAATATTACCTGATTGAGAACAGGGGAATCAGCGAAAAGGAATTCCAAGATCTGGCAGAAGAGGTTTCTGGAATCTCCCTAAAGGAGATTTTTGATGCGGTCTATAGCACAGAAGAAATTGACTATAATGCTTATTTCAATGCGATAGGTTATCAGTTCGTTGACATCAATAGGGAAACCCAGACTCCTAGCATAGGGATCAAGGTTACGCATCAGGATGGACGTACCATCATCAAGAATGTTGACCGCAATTCGGCTGCTTGGCTGGATGGATTGAATGTAGATGATGAAATCGTGGCAGTCAACGGAAATCGTTTGGATCCAATGGGTAGAGAATTGGATCAGGCTGTGCTCAACAGCAATATTGGTGATGCTTTGCAGATCTTGGTCGCTAGAGATGGTTTGATGCGTGAAATCACGATCCATCTGAAAGCTAGTGAAAAGGTTTCCTACGTTATTGAAAGAAAAGAAGACAGTACAGAAGAACAAAGAAGGTTAGGTAATATCTGGCTTTCTTTATAATCTTGAAAAGATATAAATACCCAGCAATCGAATCCTTTTCATTGCTGGGTATTTTGTTTTCGCTCATATAAAGCAATTAACCACTCATTATCAGTAATTTATTTAAATTTTTTCTTTATTTTTAATGGCACACAATTAACAGAAACGAACCTAATACCAATTTCAGGTTCCGTACCGTTTAACCAATTACAGCCATGCAAATAAAACCCATTCAAAACCACAACCTATATGCCTATCGGCGACTCCGAAGGGCAATTGGTTATCTAGGGATTTTTCTCCCTAGCATTTTAGTCCTGCTCTCCTTAATCAAATTCTTTACGACCAAAATCCAGCCCTCCATCAGCCATTATTACTATACCAACCTTCGGGAAATCTTTACGGGTACGCTATGTGCTGTAGGTTTGTTTTTGATCTGCTATAAAGGGAATGGAAACAGGTCAATTCTCAAGAATGACAACCTCCTCACGAATGTTGCGGGGATCATGGCTTTCGGGGTTGCTTTTATCCCAACAGATCCAATTTCAGACTCCTGCCTGAAATGCACCTTGATCAACTTTAGCTTAACGTGGTTGCACTATGCCTTTGCGGCGGTGTTGTTTTCCATTTTTGCCCTTTTGTCCATCAATGTCTTTACCATCGGGCAACAGAAAAACTCTGATATTCCGGTCAGTGTGTTCAATGAAAACCGCATCTACAGATTCTGTGGCTATGGCATTATACTTTGCGTGGTTATGGTCCCACTAAAGCTATTCCCCTATTCTACCCTCGTTTTTGAAGCCTTAGCCCTTTGGATGTTCGGGATATCCTGGCTGATCAAAGGCAGAGCACTCGGGGACGAAGGCGTAATTGGCGAAAAAGTGTACCGGGAGCATAATGCGGTGGATACGGAGAAGGCAGTTGAGTAGATATGAGATGTGAGTATTGAGATGTGAGATAGAAAATTGGATAGGTATGGGATAGATATGAGTATTGAGATGTGAGATATGAGACAGTATAATTGACAGCCTTTCTATCTCACATCTGATATCTCACATCTCAATACTGTAACAACGAACAAGGCCTTGCTTTTTGAAGCAAGGCCTTGTTCGTTGTTAAAACGTGTATCTTATGGAGAATCCCACTCCATCCCAAATCCTGAATCCGCTTTCTTGAAGGAAATCGAAATAAGGTTTGATGTCTAGTGACAATGCTAATGGAGCTTGTGGAATTTTGTATTCCACCCCTACGATACCATCAACACTCAGGGCCATTTCAGAATGTTTATCAAAACGTTGGCCTTCTTTGTTGGTAAATGCTTTACTGGTATATGAACCTACCGAGCCACCGAATCCCCAGAACCAGGAGAAATCATTGTACAATGGCAAGTGGTTTTCATAGAGACCTACCAAGCGGAACCTGCTGTATTCCGAGTTGCCTTGAATGCTCAGAATTCCTTCCAAAGCCTTGTTAGGATTCATTGTATAACGATATGTTAATCCAGTAGCCGAACCAAATCTGGCACCGATGGCATGTTGAGATTGCAGCTGCGCGTTGGCAAGGTTAGTTGATGCAATAAAAGCGATAAAAACTAATGTTAGTTGTAAGATTTTTTTCATTGAAAACAAATTTCTATTCCTCAAAAGTACTATTAATTTTTTAAACGTTTAAAACCGATTTTCGGTATAAGTAAAGTCAAAAATTATTCTGCAAGCATAGTTTTTCTCTAAAAAATTATATATTAGTCATTACCTAGATATGTATAACCAATTTTGTATTTTTAAGGGGAGATAAACATTATGAGCAATAATAAAAGATTATTTGATTTAATCAGTAACTATCAGAAGGAATTTTCCAAAGAGATCATGGTTGCTGGCCGCTCAAAGACTGGTTGGAAGACCTATTCCACCCAAGAGTTTGTAGAAATCATCGATAATATCAGTAAGGGATTATTGGCAAAAGGGATTCAAAAAGGCGATCGTATTGCCTTGATGTCCGGTAATAGACCGGAATGGAATTTCATTGACTTTGCCTGTAACCAATTGGGTGTGGCGACGGTGCCCTTATACCCTACCCTTTCCAATCAGGACTTGATCTATATCCTGAATGATGCTGGTGCAAAGCTTTTGTTTGTAAGCAATGAAGAGCTTGCGAAGAAAGCTGACCTGGCATTGAAGGAGAACAACCAAGAGTTAGAGGTCTTTACGTTTGATGATATCCAAGACCGCAAGAACTATCTGGAAGTTCTGGGACTTGGTAAACAAAACGACCAGGACCTGCAAGTCCATAGAGACGCCGTGCAACCTGAAGATCTATTGACCTTGATCTATACCTCAGGTACAACAGGTAAACCCAAAGGTGTTTTCCTATCCCATGACAATATCATTTCCAATGTGGAGGCTTGTAACCATCTGGTAACCGATGAATACAAGAAAGCATTGAGCTTCTTGCCTTTATGCCACATCTTTGAACGTATGGTCGTGTACCTGTACCTTTCCAAAGGGGTGCAGATCTATTATGCGGAAAACCTGGATAATATTGTTGTGGACATCAATGATGTAAAACCAGATCTATTTACGACGGTACCACGTGTATTGGAAAAAGTATATGATAAGGTGGTTGAGAAAGGCAAGAACCTAACCGGCATCAAGAAATCATTGTTCTTCTGGGCATTGAACTTAGGTCTACGTTATCAAGAACCTAAAAAGAATTCCGGATTCTACAACTTCCAATTGGGCATTGCCAGGAAATTGATCTTTTCAAAATGGAAGGACGCATTAGGTGGAAACATCAAATTGATTATTTCTGGAGGTGCAGCTCTGCAGGAACGTTTGGCAAGGGTATTCTGGGCGGCAGGTATCAAAGTTTTGGAAGGTTACGGATTGACCGAAACCTCACCGGTAATTGCCGTGAATTCCTGGAAGGAAGAGGATGTGAAGTTTGGAACAGTAGGACGCGTATTGGACAACCTGGATGTTAAGATCGCTCAGGATGGAGAGATCCTGGTAAAAGGACCTAGTGTGACCAGTGGCTACTACCATAACGATGAGGCGACCAAAGAAGCCTTTACCGAAGATGGATATTTGCATACCGGCGATATTGGTGAACTGACTCCAGATGGTTTCTTGAGAATCACGGACCGTAAAAAAGAGATGTTCAAAACCGCGGGAGGTAAATATGTTGCCCCTCAAGTTTTAGAAAATAAATTGATGGAATCTACGCTGATAGCCCAGGTGATGGTCATTGGTGAGAACCAACGTTTCCCTGCGGCATTGATCGTTCCGGCATATGAAGAGCTTGAAAAATATGCCAATCACAAGGGTATCAGCTTCAGTTCTAAAGAGGACTTGATCAAGAATAGCGACATTTTATCTAAATACGAACAGGTTATATCACAATCAATGGCTAACTTTGGGCATTGGGAGCAGGTGAAGAAGTTTAAGTTGTTGCCGAAAGAGTGGACCATCGACGCTGGTGAGTTGACTCCGAAGTTAAGCCTTAAACGTAAAGTTATCCTGCAAAAGAATGAAGAGGTAATAAAATCAATCTATTCTGAACAGGGATAATCTATGCTAAAAACAATTTGGACCAAGATAAAGGAATTCTGGCAACTACTAATGAATGCAGGTAATGCATTTGTGGATGACAACTGCATGAAGCTAGCCGCTTCACTTGCCTATTACACCGTATTCTCGATTGGTCCACTTCTGTTGATCTTAACATGGACACTGGGATTTTTCTATGGGAGTGCCCTAGATGGTAGCGAAGGTGCGCGTGAGCAGGTCATTGATGAGCTGAATCAACTGTTTGGAAAAGAAATAGCCACCTTGCTGGAATCCACCGTACATAATCTATCCCTTTCTAGCCGTTCCAATATTGGAATCATCGTCGGTGCTGGCACCTTGATGTTCACTTCGACCACTATTTTTGTGGATATCCAAAATTCAATCAATTCCATCTGGAAGGTAAAGCCTAAACCTAAGAAAGGTTGGTTGAAATTGATCATCAACAGGTTGATTTCATTCTCCATGATATTAGGTCTGGTTTTCCTGTTATTGGCATCATTGATTATCTCCAGTTTGATTGGCGTGATGACGAGCTATTTCAATCAGTTTATGGAGAATTGGGATATCAGTTTGATCGATTGGGTGAATACGGCCATTACCTTTTTGGTGATCTCGTCTTTATTTGGAATTATCTATGCCTTCCTTCCGGATGCGAAGGTTCGATTTAAGGATATATTAGGTGGAGCCCTGTTTACTGCCCTGCTATTTATGTTCGGTAAGTTCCTGATCTCCTTATACCTTTCACAGAACATCACTGCCAGCTCGTATGGAGCCGCAGGATCCATTATTATCTTATTGGCTTGGGTTTATTACTCTGCTGCCATTCTGTACTTTGGAGCCGAGTTTACGAAAGAATACGCCATCAAATATGGCAAAGGCATACAACCTGCCTCATTTGCTGTGTTGATTAAACAGACTGAATTGGAAATTGACCCTGAAACTGGAATTAGGGAAGTAGTAAAAAAACATAGCGACCCAGTTCAATAGTGGAAGATCAAAAAAGCATCCAATACATGTTATTGGCGGGCTTTTTCTTCGCCCTGATGAATATTAGTGTCAAGTTGGTTTCGCATCTCCCTACCATGGAAGTGGTACTTTTCCGTTCGGTCATCAGTCTGCTGGCCTCCTATGCCATCCTGAAAAAACAAAACATCCCTGTATTTGGAAATAATAAGAAATTGCTGATCGCAAGGGGAATTGCTGGCTGTTTAGGGCTGGTAGGTTCTTTTTACACCTTGCAAAATATCCCATTGGCCTCTGCTGTGACCATCAATTATACAGCGCCCCTATTTACGACCATTCTGGGAATCTTCATGGTCAAACAGTATGTGAGGCCTATTCAATTCCTGTTCTTCGGAATGGCGATCGCGGGCGTATTGATGATGAAGGGTTTTGATTCCAGGATATCCAATTTTGATTTGGCGGTGGGCCTGATGTCAGCATTGTTTGCAGCCATTGCCTATAATATCATTGCAAAGATAAAGACCAGTGAGCATCCCTTGGTTATCATTTTTTACTTTCCATTGATCACGATTCCATTTGTAGGAATCTATAGTATATTCGATTGGAAAACTCCACAGGGCATTGATTGGTTTTATCTCTTATTGGTGGGTATCTTAACCCAACTGGCCCAATATTACATGACGCTTTCTTATCAGACCGCTAATCTTTCCAAGGTATCGAGCTTAACTTATTTAGGGGTTGTTTATGCCTTGGGCATTGGATTCTTCTTCTTTGAAGAAACATACAGTATATATTCCCTATTGGGAATTGGTTTGATTATCCTGGCCATTCTATTCAACATGCGAGTAAAGACTAGCAAATAATTTTTGTATTTAAACAGCAAGGGCAGCAATTTGAATTGCTGCCCTTGCTGTTTATAGGAATTATTATCTATTTCACATTGTAATAGTAGATCTGTCTACCGACATTTCCCTGAAGGTCATTACCTTCCACGACTACCTTGTATTTACCGGTTCCATCAGCATTGAAGAATTCCAGGTTCACTTCACCTTTCGAATCTACACGTACATCTGGGTTCCAATAAACTGTTGTTCTGTAGTCATTGGTATTCTTAGACTCTGCAGTTGTATACTTCGGTTCGTAGAATTTACGTTCCTTCACATATCCTAGTGGATAGAAGTCGATTACGTTTGATTTAGGTAACATAGCTTCAATCTGTGCCATGGTCATGCGAGGTTGTTTTTTCTCTTTCTTGGTAATGATCGAAACTACACCATCATTGTTGTACAGGTTTCTAACGGTACCCAGGTCATCACGCATAAAGATCTCGATAGCCTCGATATCGGCTACCTGAATCGAGTTGATGGAAGGCTCGTCTATTGGCATACCATTCAGGAAGAACTGTACGGGTACACGGCTTCCTTGGTTGAAATTTCTGGTAATATAATATTTCTGGGTATTGACATCATAGGTGATCCCAGTCAACATCGTATTTAAACACATGCTCAAGACATTACAGCCATTGAAACGGCTTCCTTCGATACGGTGTTCAGGCATGGAAAGGCCCGTCAATGCCGAGAAGTCCTTACTGGTCTGCTTCTTCTCTTGGGTTGCTGTTACCACGACTTCCTCGATCAGGTTATGAGTCCTGAATTCCTTTTTGCTATTGTCTAGGTAAGCTTTTAGGTTCTCATCGATATTCTGGATGTTTGCGGCCTTATTGGGATTAGCTTGATCAACCTCTGGGAATAGCGTAGGATCCAAGGTAATCACCAAACTTCTGAAGTTGTCATTACCCCGAGCATTCAAGGTAGCTTTCAGGGAATCCGAAAAGACTAGGTTTTCGAATGTATATCTACCTGAATTATCAGTATATGCATCTTTTTTGATTGCAGCTCCTGGAATATTCAACAATAAACCACCATTAGGTTGGACACGTCCGGTATTTTGGCGAAGTACCCCAGTGATCGTAATTCCTTGTTCAGGCATGAACTTCACTTGTGGCAACCTTCCGCTCACCAGATCTTTATATTCAAACCTTCTAAACCCTTGGGTCAGCATTAAAGCATCCAAGGCTTCCAGTCTGTTCTCGTTTTTAGGGTTGAAGTAATAGTTTGGCTTTTCGATATAACCCTTCAAATCCGAGGCAACCAACATATTGCTGACAATACCTTTATCATTATCATCATTGTAAGGCACCTTGCTTTCATCGATGACAGCTACGGAGAAGTTACCAGGCAGGCTATCCACCTTGGTATCCAGGTTCAGTTTCATTTTCACCAAATCCTTTCTTGCATAGTCCGTCTTATCTGTCGACACTTGGATTCCGATCAGTTCCTGAGGTTGGATAAACACCAAGCGTTCGGATACAGGTTGTCCATCAGGTGTCATCAATGTAATCTGTACTACACCGTTTGGCAATTCCTTTAGAGGAATCCTTACTGATACTGCCGGACTTTTAATGGAAGCTTGCGCAGCATAGATCAAATGTCCATTCAATTGACCGAAAACATAGTAAGGTTTGTTTTGGATGGTACTGAAATATTGGTCATTGGTAACTAGTCCTAGGTTGATAAATTCATTATCCTGAGAAACAGCCACGACGTTGATCTTATCATCTACAACCGCTGGAAGGTCCACAGTTTTCTCGATTCCATTACCTAAGGTCACCACTGCTTTGTAGGTTTCTCCGGAAACAGGAATCATGGTAAATGATCCCATCCCCATGCCTAGGTCTTCAAAAGTGGCAATCTCTTTCTTTTTGCTATCGATGATTTTCCCTTTAACCGGAACGGATGAGCCGCCTGATTCCATGGCCTTAAAGGCAACCTTTTTGGAAACTCCAGAGATAAGGTCCCCTCCTTCTGGGAAAAACTGAATATCTACATCTTGATAGGCATTCGCCAAGGAATATTGTCCTGTTTGTCCTTCATCCAATTGAACAACCAATCGGCCAGACTTGAATTTATCTTTTTCTTTATGGGATAGGTTGATCGTGATCCGACCGAGGTCATCCGTTTCAGCCTTACCTTTATCAAAGGCATCCCAACCATCATTGGCTTCCCAATTCAACTTTTTGCGACCTAAGGCCTGCCCATCTGGACCCCTGAATTGAATGGTAGCTTTGGTTCGGTTTCCTTCTTGTTGATAGGTGATATTGGCACCCATCTTTTTATTGATCGCATCGCCAATTGGAACTACCTTATTGAAAAAGTAGCCCATATCAAAGTTCATCATCCACTTGCTATATGCCCTGAACCTATAATTGTCCTGTGACCAGAATTGAGGATCAAGGACCAAATGTCCCTTTCCTGCACCTTCCTGCATGGGGATCCTTAAGGTCTGCATAAGAGAGTCCCTGCTGTTGATGACATCGACATACACGATCTTGCTCGGGTCGTAATTAAATAGATTGGTATTTAGATAGGTTTTGAACCACAATGTATCTCCCACGGCATAATATGGCTTATCAAAGTGTAAATGCACTTTTTCCACTGGGTAAACCGAGAAATATTTTTGAACATTTTCTACTGCAGTATTGATTGGAATTGCAGGTTTTTCTTGGCCCTTAGCTGTGGTAAATAATGAGGTAAATATTACTACGGCTAAAAGTAAACGATTAGTTAACTTCATCAATATTTAATTTTGAAAAAGCTAAATATATTGAATTTTTAGGGAACGAGGGAAGCCTTAAGGAAATTTAACAGATACCTACAGCAATGGCGCAAGCAATCGGCAAAGGGAATCCACTCCTCTCTTCCAAGCTTTTCTTTTTTTCCAATCCTTGATGGTAATCAGCACACAATTTTCACGGTCAATATCATACTGCTTTTCCATTTCTCTGCAGAAATCTCGATTGGAGATAACAGCAGCAACTTCATAATTGATATAAAAACTTCGGAAATCAAGGTTGACAGTTCCTACATAGGCAATTTTGCCATCTATAATCGAAGTTTTCGCGTGTAAAAAACCTTTTTCATATTGGTAGACCTTTACTCCTCTTTCCAAGAGTGGTTTGAGGTAGGAAAAGGTTGCATGTTGAACAAACCAGGAATCACCTTCAGCAGGGATCATCAATTCGACTTCTACACCGGCAGCGGCTGCCGTTTTAAGTGCGGTAGATAATTCTTCTGAAGGAATAAAGTAGGGGGTACATAATTTAATGCTTTCACTTGCCTCTCCGATACTGATGAGCAATGCTTCCATATTGAATGGACCGATAGATCCGGGATCGCTGGAAGACAATGCCACTGCGCTCAACTGATCGGTCACAACAGGGGTTTCACGAAGATATCCATCATCCAATTTAAAGGGTTTGCCGTCGGTCTGGTTCCATTGGTTCCAGAAGCTGATCTGGAACATAGCCCCCACATTCCCAACGATCTTGACCGAGGTATCTCGCCAATACAATCCAAATTCATTCGGGTTGGCATAGCGATCTGAAATATTGATACCGCCAGTATAGCATACAAAGCCATCGATCACTGCAATTTTCCGGTGATTACGGAAGTTGGAATTTGCCAAGGAGGTAAAGGTCACAGGTAGGAAAGCCTGGAATTCTATTTTGCTATCTTTCTTTTTCCTCATGTACCGAACGACCTTTGGCGAGCCAAAGCTGTCCACGATCAGACGGACAATTATCCCTTCATTGGCTTTCTTTTCCAGTAAGTCCAAGACCTGGGTGCCGATATTGTCCAAATCAAAGATATAGAACTCCATATGGATAGAATGCTTGGCTGCTGCCAGAGATTCCAAAAGCGCAGGGAACATCTGTTCGCCATTGACCAAGAGCGTTACTTCATTATTTAAGGTCGGTGTAGAGAGCTTCTCATTCTTGAGATAGGAATACACTCGGGAGAGGTCGCCGATCTTGCTCTGTATATTCCGTATGGACCATTGCATCAATGGCTCCAAGCGCTGGAATTCCTTTTTCAACCGTAGGGTCTGTTCCTGATTGATCCGTTTCATTTTCTTGACCTTTGAAAACTTCTGTCCAAAAAGGTAATAAAGGATTAGGCCCACGAAAGGGATAAATACAATGACAAGTACCCAAGAAATGGTTTTGGTAGGATTTCGGTTTTCAATAAGGATGGTTATGATTACTCCAACATACATTATCGTTAATGGGATCCAGCCCCATATTTCCAGAAAATGTAAAACAGTCTTTAAGTGCTCCTGCATAGATAGAAATTATCTCTAATAACCAAATTAGCCCATATTTGTTTTGAGACAAAAAAGAAGGCTTCCATACAAGATAGGAAAGAAAATCAATTATGCACAATTCATTGCACCATCCATATGCAATAAGGGGCTTAAATATGGGATATCCAGGTTAGCTCCCCTCAAGATGAACCAAGCACCCATAATCAGGAACAAGATGGGCAATACCGTAGAAAAACTGGTCTTGAAGATACGTTTCGGGAAGTTGCCGGCAAAAGAAAATACCAGCAATAAAGGTAGGGTCCCTAGTCCGAACAGCAGCATAAACAGAAAGCTATTGGTCAAGGAATCTGCATTTACGGCAGATGCCAAGGCCATATAGACCATTCCACAAGGCAGGATGCCATTCAGTACACCAGCTATAAAACTTCCCCCAGGCCTATACAGCCATTTGCTCATAAACTTTGCAAAGGGTTGGATGGCTTTGGTCTGAATGGATGCCAATCTGGAAGAACTCTTGCCAAACATATAGAAAAGGCCAATGGCAAATAGGATAATGCCGGTAACCAGGCTAAATCCCTGCTGCCAACCTTGGATAGTGGCTGCATTTCCAAGTACACCTAGCAGCAGGCCTAATAGACCATAAGTCAGGATACGGCCAGATTGATAGAGCAATTTATTAAAAGTCGTTTTCCAGGAGATCTTCTGCCCTGCCTGAACGGCAAGCAGCAGCGGACCGCACATAACCGCACAGTGGATACTGCCCAAAAGGCCCATAAAAAACGCCAGATAATGATAAGTCATTTTATTGAATAAACACGGCGTGATCGGAAATGTAAGATTTATCCGAATGCACCCAGTCAATTTCTAATTTCCAATTCCCTTTCTTGAAACTACCAACAGGCAGCATAAACTGCTTGTTAGCTGTATTGAAAGGTAATATTTGATCGAGGTTTTTGTCATCCAAGCGGGTAAACTTCAGGTTTCCTTTATTTCCAGCTGATGAAAACTCAATCAGTAAGCTGTCTTTGAGCAGTTGAAGTCTTGGTTTAGCATGATCTGCGAGCAGGTTTTCTTTCTTATGGAAAGTTTCATCATAGTTCAGCCCTTTTTCATAGTAGTCTGACTCGACCAAGGTATCTGAATCATGACTGACCATATAGATCCCCGCACCAACAATAAATAGCATAAATGCCCCTAAACCAAATACTATCTTATATCCCCAGTTCATTTTATTTTTTTGCTGGAGGCGCAATAAATGTCGTCTCCATGGTTTCTAAAACTTTATCGCCAACCTTGATATCCACCTTCACGTCAGTTTTATATTGTTTGATGGACTGCTGGTCTGCTATCAAAAATAAGCTTAATTTCGCACTTCCTTCACGGTTCAAATGGGAAATTGGATTCACCACCTGAATCTTGACCCCTTCCGTGGCACTAACCAAGTCGAAGTCTAGGTCCTTACTCGTTTTATTGATCACTTCCAAGGTGTACAAGTTGGTCACCGTTCCATCGTCACGTTTTTGGTAAGTACTGCCTTTTGCACGCAATAGACGACCATCCACATCAGAACGACTGAAGATCATAAATCCAAAGATCCCCATCAATACCACCAGAATACCGGTATATATGACCGCCCTGGTATTCTTCCTCTTACCTGCATCCTCCGTTTCCGTGCCTTCTGCCTCTGCCAAAGTATAGAAACCGATCAGACGTCTTGGTTTATCAATCTTGTCCATAACGGCATCACAAGCATCGATACAGGCTGTACAGGAAACACATTCCAATTGAGGCCCCTTACGGATATCAATCCCAGTAGGACATACATTCACACAGAGGTTACAGTCGATACAATCCCCTTTTTCTTCAGAAGAATCTTTTCTGATTTTCCCTCTTGGTTCTCCCCTTTTCACATTATATGCAACTGTAACGGAGTTGTCGTCCAAAAGCACCCCTTGCAATCTACCATAGGGACAGATACGGGTACAAACGATCTCTCTGACAAAGGCGAACACGAAATAGAACACCAAGGTGAAAACGATAATTGAAAGGAAACCTACAATATGGTTTTCAACGGGATCTGTGACAATCTTATAAAGTGCATCCACCCCAATAATATAGGAAAGGAACAGATTGGAAATGATAAAGGATATTAACAGAAAAACAGTGTGCTTCAGAAACTTCTTCCAAGCCTTGACATCGGTATCAGGACCTTCATTCAATTTTTTCTGTTGGGTCCAGTCACCTTCGATCAGGTATTCGATCCTTCGGAATATGAGCTCCATAAATATGGTCTGCGGACAGGTCCAACCACACCATACACGGCCATACACGGCAGTAAACAGAACGATACAGACCAGTACGATCAGCATCCCAAACAGGAAGATATGAAAGTCTTGTGGGTAAAAGATGTTACCAAAGATGGAGAACTTCCTTTCAATGATGTTGAACATCAAGAAAGGGTTTCCGTTTATTTTTAGGATGGGACCTAAAAAGAAGAACAGTAGTAATCCGTAGCCAACAACCTGTCGATAGTTAAAGAATTGCCCGCTAGGTTTCTTAGCGTATATCCATTTTCTTTTCGATTTATCTATTTGGTTTTGTTGATTGGATTCATTTACTACTGTTCCCATGATTTTTTAATATTTATTATTTTGTTGCTGTACTATCTGCTGGAGCTTCGCCTTCAGCAGCTGGAGCAGCACCTCCTTCAATTTCGTATGCAGTGACTTCGACGCCCTCTGCACCTTTTGGATTTGCAGGTTTGGTATCTCTCAAGGTGAGGATAAAGTTACTTACCTCTGCAATCTGCGCTGGTGTCAAGGTTTGTTCCCAAGGCACCATCCCTTTTTCCGGAACACCATATTTTACGGTTTTAAAGATGTCCTTGATCTCGCCACCGTGCAACCAGAACCTATCGGTCAAGTTAGGACCAATGGTACCTTCTCCATTTGCACCGTGACAGGCTGCACAGTTCGTGGTGAACAATGCCTTACCATTTGCTGCCAGCGTTCCAGTTTCATCCACTTCGATGGTGTTTTCATCAAAGGAATTTGCAGACTGAGCCAAGAACTCTTGTTTTTCAATCTCTGCCTTTGCCATCTCGCGCTCGTATTCTTGGTCTTGGTTCAATCCCCAACCGAATACTTGGTAAATCAAAAGGTAAACCACCGCGAAGACAACAGAAGAATAGAACAAGGCATTGAACCATACCGGAATAGGGTTGTTCAATTCCTCAATTCCATCGTATTCATGGTTTTTGATCACCATGTCTTTTTCTTCCTCCAGAGGTTTCAAGCCCATGATATAGTTCCATGTGCTCTTCCAGTAGTTCTTTCTGGACAGTTTCTTTTCCGCTTTTTGGCGTTCTTCTTCTTTGACAACCTCGGGCATGGTCACTTTCAACATAGACCTCAAGGCCTTGTTGATGGTGATGGCAGCGGCCAATACGGCGATCAATACGAAGAATACGGCTAGATAGAAAATATCGTTATATAAGTTGCCTGTACCAATCGCAATCAGCGTTCCTGATACACTGCTCAGTATTAATATTAGATTCATATACGTTCAGATTCAGGTAAGTTATCATTCTGTTTATCGGATTCATCAAATGGTAATCCTTTCATGTAATCCACAAAGCTTTTCTTCATGGTAAACAGCATAATGGCTACCAGGATAAAAAAAGTCAAGAAGATTAACAGCGAGATGATCAAGTAAATCTCATCTCCATGTAAGTTTGTGATTTGTCTCCACATAGCTCTTTCTTTTTTTGTGTTACATTAATTGTTTTCTGCTACTTTATTCGCGTCATCTGCTTTCTTAGGCTCAGCCTTGATGTCTGTACCCAAGCGTTGTAGATAGGCGATCATCGCAACGATCTCTTTATTAGGTTCAACCTGGACATCGTTTGCAGCTAAATCTTTTACGATGTCTTGTGCTTGCTTTTCTGCATGTTCAACTGCATTGTTGATTTCATCATCCGAATAAGGCACCCCTAGTTTCTTCATCACCTTCATCTTACCGGTTAGGTATTTGTAGTTGATATCTTGTTCGATCAACCATGGGTATGGAGGCATGATACTCCCTGGCGAGGTGATGGTAGGATCCAACATATGGTCAAAGTGCCATTTGTGCGGATATTTACCACCGATACGGTGAAGATCTGGTCCGGTACGTTTCGAACCCCATAGGAATGGATGGTCATAAACGAACTCACCTGCCTTACTGTACTCACCATAACGTGCAGTTTCCGAACGGAATGGACGAATGGTCTGCGAGTGACAGTTCACACATCCCTCACGGATATAGAGGTCACGTCCGGTCAATTCCAAAGCGGTATATGGTTTCACCGAAGCAATTTTAGGAACGTTGTTGGCCACTGTAAAGGTTGGGATCATCTCCACGATACCCCCGATAAGGATAGCGATCAATGACAACACCATAAACAAGATAGGCTTACGCTCTAAACGACGGTGAGCAGATTTTTCTGTTTTTTGGATCGGTTCTAATGCCGGTGCTTCTGCTGGCTCATTGGCAACCAAAGAACCCGTTTTGATGGTCTTAACCAAGTTGTAGGTCATCATGATTACCCCTGTAAGGTAAAGGATACCACCTACAGCACGCATCATGTGCATTGGAAGGATTTCCAAGGTAGTAGCCAAGAAGTTAGGGTATTTCAATACACCTTCTGGCGTAAAGTCTTTCCACATCAAACCTTGTACTACTGCTGCCCAATATAAAGGAATAGCATAGAACAAAATACCTAATGTACCGATCCAGAAGTGTGCATTCGCCAATTTCTTAGAGTACAATTGAGTTTTATAGATCCTAGGGATCAACCAATATAAGATAGCGAAGGTCATGAAACCGTTCCATCCTAGGGCACCGATATGCACGTGTGCAACGATCCAGTCCGTAAAGTGGGCAATAGCGTTAACTTGTTTCAAGGATAACATAGGTCCTTCAAAGGTTGCCATACCATAACAGGTCAATGCTACAACCATGAATTTCAAGATAGGCTCAGTCCTAACTTTATCCCATGCACCACGTAAGGTCAATAGACCGTTGATCATACCTCCCCAACTTGGAGCGATCAACATAATGGAGAATACAACACCTAAGGACTGTACCCAGCTTGGTAAAGAGGTATACAATAAGTGGTGAGGTCCGGCCCAGATATAGATAAAGATCAAGGACCAGAAGTGTAGAATACTTAATTTATAGGAATATACAGGGCGGTTAGCCATCTTAGGCAAGAAGTAGTACATCAGACCTAAGAACGGAGTCGTAAGGAAGAATGCAACCGCATTATGCCCGTACCACCATTGTACCAATGCATCTTGAACACCTGAATAAACGTAATAACTTTTCCACATACCCACTGGCATCTGAATGGAGTTCACAATGTGAAGAACGGCAACCGTAACGAAAGTCGCAATGTAGAACCAAACGGCCACATACATATGTCTTTCTCTACGTCTGATGATCGTTCCGAACATGTTGATACCAAACACTACCCAGATAATGGTAATGGCAAGGTCAATTGGCCATTCCATTTCAGCATATTCATGCGAACTGGTCAAGCCTAACGGAAGGGTAATTGCTGAGGCTACAATGATCAATTGCCAACCCCAAAAGTGGATCTTACTAAGTAAATCGCTAAACATCCTGGCCTTTAAAACCCGCTGCATGGAATAATAAGCCCCCATAAAAATGGCATTTCCTACAAAGGCAAAGATTACTGCGTTGGTGTGTAAAGGTCGAATACGTCCGAATGTGGAATATTGGAGTCCAAAGTTTACCTCTGGCCATACCAACTGCAAGGCTGCGATTAGCCCGACAGTCATTCCGACGATCCCCCAGATTACAGTTGCGATTCCAAAATCTCTGACAATCTTGTTGTCATAATTAAATTGCTCTACCTGCATTATTCTTATATATTAAGTTAACGATTCAAAATTACCAGTCTGCCCATGACATTCTAATGATAATGAGAAGCAAGAAAATGTGATTTCAATCACTTTTTTATTTAGGAAAGTGGCAATCGCAAAAACGGATAACCAAAAAGAAGGTGTAACAGGTACTTTAGGTCTTCATAATCTTATTGAGGACCAGGTTCAATTCCTGATCTTTTCGAAAAATTGGGATACGGCAAATAGCTTCTCTTTAGTTTTCCTCCAATCCACTCAATACGCTTTTCATTAGGTCAACAAAAAATCCCCGTAAGGGATTTCATTATTTTAAATTTAGGTAAATTCTACTAAACATAGGATGATTAGCTACATTAATTTTCAAGTATTTGTTTAGTTATTATATACCTATTAGATAAGGCACAAAAAAAGGAAACCTCTGGGTTTCCTGATTTGGTATTGTTCATAAAATTAGGCTTTCGCGCTTTATGTCGTTTCCAAGATTGCTTTCATGGAAATGATCTTATAGACGTAGGCTGCAGTTTCCGAATTCAATTTCAAGTCATAATAGCTGTCTTTCTTCTGTCTTCTAAGGGAAGCTCTCAAACTTCCGCCACCAACGTTATAAGCTGCTGCCGCTAATGTCCAATCACCGAACTCTTTGTGCAATGATTTTAGATATTTTGCTGCCGCATGTGTAGACTTAATCAAGTCTAAGCGCTCATCCACACTACCATTCACTTTCAATCCATATAAACGGGCAGTTGCCGGCATAAATTGCCAATAGCCACCAGCTCCTTTATGAGAAGTTGTTTTCGGGTTCAGGCTACTTTCAACTACAGCAATGTACTTGAAGTCTTCAGGAACACCATAACTTTTCAGGATTTTTGCAATGCGGGGGAGTAATTGATCCGCTTTTTTGTGAATGTGATGTGAGGGCTTTTTTAGATAAGCAAACCTGCTCAGGTACTTGTCTAGTTTTTTCTGTACAGTAACTTCTTCCAATGGAATATCAGTTTCTGCAAAAGAGAGCTGACTATAAGGGTCGTTTTCTGCCTCTTTTTTAGCCAATGTTTCTGAAATATTGGCTTTCATCGAGTGGTCCAACGCCTTTCTAAAAGGATCGGCCATCTCTGGTTGGGGTTTGGAGTACAAGTTTGACATTAACATTAACATCAAAAGCGCACTACTACATAATACTCTTTTTTTAACCATTCATTCCCTTACTGCCACCCTATCCACGGAACTTGTTGAGACCGATCAAAAAGTAGCTTGGTGAAAAATCAAGCTCCAAAAGTACAGCTTATTACTTTAACGCACAAACAATAGTATTAATAAAGAAAGTTAATTAAAGTTAAAGCTAAGTAAAACCTACGTTAAAACCACTTTAAACTACTTTTTCAAAAAATCCTCAAATTGTAACATTTTTAGGCAATTTTTTATTTTTTCTAAACCTTTATAAACATATATTTACCGAAATAGAGGTTATGAACCGACAAATCAAACAATCCTAACTAGCAAGAAGCTGCAATTTCCCGTGGTTTTTCCTTACAATCCCTAAATCGCTATAAATTAGATTATTAGGCCCCTATTGAGCTTAAAGGGAGTTTTAAGCAATGTTATTGTATAAGCAATCTAATATTTAACAAAGTATTGTGTTTAAATGCTGAATGAGTGAAAAAATTGCCTATCTTTGTGGCTCATTTTTTCGAATTATGCCATTCAATAGCAAAAGGAACAGTCGAGACGACAACTCCAGAAAATCAAGAAGCAGTTCAGACGGCTTCAGAAACAACAAAAAGGACGATAAATCATCCTTCGACTCATCGAGAAGTTACAAATCCGACAAATTTAATCGCGACTCAAATTCTGACAAAAGCAGATTTGACAAAGACTCCAAGTTTGGAAGAGATTCCAAATTCAACAAGGATTCTAAATTTGCCAGAGACTCCAAATTCAATAAAGATGGAAGACCTGACAGAGACTCCAAGTTCGGAAGAGACAATAAATTCAACAAAGATTCTAGACCTGACAGAGATTCCAAGTTCGGAAGAGACGCCAAATTTGATAGAAGCTCCAAATTCGGAGCTGATGCTAGACCTGACAGAGATGCTAGACCTGATAGAGATTCCAAATTCAATAGAGAGGAAAGACCGGAAAGAAAATCAAGGTACGGCGATGAAGCTACACCTAAAAGAGGTTCAAAATTCGGTAAGGACTCAAAATTCAATAGAGATGGTAAGTTTGAAAAACCTTTCAGCTCAGACCGTCCATATAAAAAGTTTGATGGAAAAGGAAAAGACTTTGGAAACAAACGTTTTTCCCGTGACAATGATGAAAGATCAGATCGCGACTTCCGCAAAGACAACTTCAGAAAACCTAAGCAAGAGAAAAACTTCAACGCTGAGGATGATGGTTTGATCCGTTTGAACCGTTATATCTCTAACTCAGGTATCTGTTCCCGTAGAAAGGCTGATGAGCTGATCGAAGCTGGAGTTATTTCAGTAAACGGTGTTGTGGTTACTGAATTAGGGACCAAGGTTGATCCTGCCAAAGATGAAATCAGATATAACGATGAACGTCTGAAACGTGAGAAAATGGTGTATGTCCTTTTGAACAAACCAAAAGATTATATCACCACCACAGATGATCCTCAAGAACGCAAAACCGTTATGCAACTGGTTTCTAAGGCGACTAAAGAGCGTATCTATCCAGTAGGACGTTTGGACAGAAACACTACCGGTCTTCTTCTGTTGACCAACGATGGCAACCTGGCTGAGAAATTATCCCATCCAAGGAATAACATCAGCAAAATCTACAATGTGGAGTTGAGCAGGAGCCTTAGCCAAGGAGATTTCAACAAAATCGAATTCGGTATTGAACTAGAGGATGGCTTTATCAAACCAGACGACCTTAGCTTCGTTGTAGGCGGTTCAAAAAAGGAAGTTGGCATTCAGATCCATAGCGGTAAAAATAGGGTCGTAAGACGTATATTTGAGTCCCTAGGCTACGAAGTTGAAAAACTTGACCGTGTGGTTTATGCAAACCTGACCAAAAAAGATCTTCCCCGCGGACGTTGGAGATACCTTGAAGAGAAGGAAATCATCCAATTAAAGCATTTAATGAAATAGCATACAAGGCGCAATTGGATTGCGCCTTTTTTATTTGAGCCCACTTTCGTATTTTTAACAAAATTAGATTTGATATGACAGACCCTAAATGTTTAACGTCGGTGGCTGAATTCCATAAAACATTTCAGCACCCGATTTTAGATCAACCTACAATTCCTTCAGAAACTCGTTGCAAACTGAGAGTATCCTTAATCGCTGAGGAATTGAAAGAACTTGAAGAGGCTATTCAGGACAAAGATTTAGTAGAGATCGCCGATGCCCTTTGTGATATTCAATATGTACTTTCTGGAGCTATCTTGGAATTTGGATTAAAGGATAAATTCAATGACCTCTTCAATGAAGTTCAACGCTCAAACATGAGCAAAGCCTGCAAAACGGAACAGGAAGCCATAGAAACCCAAGAACATTACCTAGCCAAAGGCGTCGAATCTTATTACAAGGAAATCGATGGCAAATACTTGGTATTCAGAAAAGGCGATGACAAGACCTTAAAATCAATTTATTATTCTCCAGCTGATCTTAAGACCATCGTTGAGAAATAATAAAACATAAGCATAAAAGAAAAGGATGCCCAATGGCATCCTTTTTCATTATATCGTCAGGTCAGCTTCTCTATAAGCCGAACCTTGCTTCACTCCTCTTTCTTCCAATCCCTTATCAATCTTGGTCTGTATACCCGATTTAGGAAATCCCCAATTAGGTGCAATCAGCAATTCCTTATCCGCAATACCGAATATCCGTTGAATAATGATATCAGGTCGCAATAATGGAATAAACTTGGCCAAAAAATCGGTATACTCTTCTATGCTGAACAGATGGAATGGTTCACGTTTATATTTTACACCCATGATGGATCCTTCTACGATATGTAGATGGTGTAATTTCACAAATTTGATCTTGGGATGCTTATTGATTTCATCGGCATACTTCAGCATCATTTCCTCCGTCTCCCAAGGAAAGCCGAATATCGTATGAACACAGAGCTCCAAGGAGGTATTTTCCAACATCTTCATCGTTGAAATAAACTCATCGTGCGAACATCCCCTGTTGATGCGTTCCAAGGTTTCATTATAGATCGATTCCATGCCCATTTCCAGGTCCACATCGTAGCGATCGGTATAGCTTTCCAATAACGCTATCTTCTCAAAATCCAAGCAATCCGGACGCGTACCGACCGAAAGACCTAAAGTATGTTCCGGACAGATACTCAAGGCCTCATCATACATCATCTTCAGGAGATGCGTCGGTGCATAGGTATTGGTATTTGGCTGGAAATAGATAATGAACTTCTCAGCACCATAGCTATTTCTCGCGCGTTCGATACCATTTTCTACCTGCTCCCTGATCGATGGGATCTTACGGGCCGTATCAGGCGTAAAAGAATCTACATTGCAATAGGTACATCCACCATAACCCTTGCTACCATCACGGTTCGGACAGGTAAAATTACCATCTACGATAACCTTAAACACACGTTGTCCGTCGTATTTCTCTTTCAGATAAGCCCCATAGTGGTTATAAGGCTTAATACCATTATCTAATTGTGTACCCATTGAAATGCAAAGATAAGGAATTTTGAAAGAAATAAATGAATTGAGTTTAAGGGAGTTGTGGGCAAGATAGTTTGAACCGGGATGGGTGGTTTTGAACCAGGATGGAAAGGATGAGAGGATGGACCAAGATTTGGGAATGAACCAGGATTAAATGGATGGGAGGATAATCCAGGATCATGATGGATAAGATGTTGACGGAACGGCCCCGGTACCTTATTGGCATATGGCATGCGCCCGCAGGCATGCCTTTCCCGGCTGAACCCTTATATAGATATGAAATGCCCCTAAAAACAGAAAGCCCGCTGTCTGTTGACAGCGGGCTTCTTTATAAAAT
>NZ_DAMBMM010000009.1:0-214094 GCF_032065005.1 Sphingobacterium sp. | reverse complement strand
CTCCTAGAAAAAACTTAATTTTGTTAATCCGTCCAACTTTTTGGGGTCATGTCAATTTGACACCCTTTTCTGTTTTAGTATTTTACTTATAACATCATTACACCAGGGATTTCTCCCACTTTTTTGTAATAGTTGACCACTTCGTCGGCATTGTTTACATAGTTTTCGATTGAGATCGAAGTGTATTTTCCTCCTGAAGATTTTTTCTCAGAAAACTTAGCTGAGGCATGAGTAAACAAGCCTTTTACCTTTTCAGCTTGGTCAGAATCAGATTTTACGATGAATTTGAAAGTATAAATGGACGGAAACTGTTCTACCTCAATCAATTTATCTTTGAAGTTTTTGTAAAAGTCCTGATTGTTGCTGTCGTCTTGTATGTCTTTGATGTTAATATTGTTGTTTAATTCTTCCATTTTTTCTTCTCCTTTCCCTTAAGTATCAATAAGTGTACCCAAGGCCAATATATGACAAAACGTTATATTTTTGGTTTTGTTTAATTTTCCATTGAAGTAGGTAATGATTTTTTTTGTGTTCCAAATTTTAGATTCGGTACATCAGTCATCTGGAATTCCAATGTTCCGCCCTTCAACATTTCATTATGGGTGATATATGTCTTTTTATATGGTTTTCCATTCAATGTAATGGATTTGATATAAATATTCTTTTTAGAATTGTTTTTGGCAATAATGCTGAACGTTTTGCCATTAGGCATGCTGATTTCAGATTTATCAAGAGCTGGACTTCCGAATACATATTCTCCATTTACCGGGGAAGCAGGGTATAAGCCCATCATCGACCAAACTGCCCAAGCGCTCATTTGACCAGCATCTTCATTTCCAGCATAACCATCTGGCCTTTCATGGTACATGGAATCTATAATGGCTCTAACTTTTTCCTGTGTTTTCCATGGTTTGCCTAGGTAGGAATACATGTAGGCAATATGATGGCTCGGTTCGTTTCCATGAGCGTATTGACCAATAAAACCACTTGCATCAGGAGATTGGTTTTCTCCAGTCATATAGGATGGGGCAGTGAATAAGGTGTCCAGCATCTTGTCTAGACCATCCTTTTTCGGGAACAATTTAGCTAAACCCCTAACGTCATGAGGGACAAAGAAGGAGTGTTGCCATGCATTTCCTTCGATATATTGGCTTTTTGAGAATTCATGTTCAGAATAGAACGGATCAAAGGGTTCCACGAATTTTCCGTTTTTCAATTTAGCCCGCATAAAACCAGAGTTAGGATCGAAAAGGTGAATGTAATTCTTAGCGCGTTTAGTGTATTCTTCAAACTCCTTTTTCTTTCCTAGTTTTTTGGCAACCAAGGAAATGCAATAATCATCAAAGGCGTATTCCAGAGTTGATGTCACTGATCCGCCGTTTACATCTTGCGGAACATATCCATATTCAATATAATCTGGAACTTCCCTGATTTTCTGATTTGCACTAGCTAGCATTGCCTTAAATGCTTTTTCCTGATCGATTCCAGGGATGTCTTTTAAAACAGCATCTGCAAGTACAGGGACAGCATGATAGCCAGTCATGGTATTGGTTTCAAAAGTGCTAAGGTCCCAAACCGGGAGCAATCCATTTTCATCATAAAAAGCTAACATGCTGTTCATCATGTCTGTGTAACGTTCAGATTGCGTGATGCTTAGTAAGGGTTTTAATGCACGGAAGGTATCCCAAAGTGAAAATAATGTGTAACGTTGGCCGGCATTATTCATTTTATGTAATTCCCCTTTGTAGTTCTTGTATTCACCATCTTTGTCTGAATAAAGGGTTGGGGAAACGGCAGTATGATATAAAGCAGAATAAAAGATTTTTTTTAGGGTTTCATCAGTGGATTCTACCTTGATTTTTCCTAATTCTTTTTCCCATTGGTTTTCGGCATTCGATTTAACCTGTTCAAAATTCCAATTTTGGATTTCATTTAATGCTTCAATTGCTTTTTCTGCTGATGTGGTTGAAAGAGCAACCTTGAGATCTACTTGATCTGTCTTTTGGAAAATAAATTGTGCATTTACTGCATTAACCGGGCCTTGTCTTGAATTGTTAAGTTGAGAAATCTGTTTTTCATTGGTTTTGTTCCCATTCAATAAATAAGAGTTAAATGGTTTATTGAAGCGGATGGCAAAATAAATATGCTGTTGATTTGCCCAGCCATAAGAATATCGTTTACCAATTGCTGTACTGTCGTTTAGGATCTTGATTTCGGTATCCATAGGTCTATCCCAGTTATAGGCATGTCCAAGGTCTAATCTGATCGTTGGTTCTGTGTTTTTAGGAAAAGTGTAGTTATGGAGTCCTACGCGTTCGGTAGATGTTAACCTAGCTTGTATCCCGTTGTCTAATCTCACTTCGTAATATCCCGGGCTAGCTTTTTCATTATTGTGTGAGAATTTTATTCGGGTGTCGCAGTCCTTTTTATTGACTGGTTGATTTAAGGGCATAATGGCAATATCCAGCCAATCGCCGATACCCGTTCCGCTGAGGTGCATATGGCTGAAACCAGCGATGGAATCTGCACTGTAATGGTAGCCACTCACCCAATCCCAACCATTCTTACCATTGTCGGGAGATAGTTGAACCAAAGAAAAAGGGACAGTAGCACCTGGGAAAGTGTGACCATGACCACCTGTACCGATAAAAGGGTCAACATATTTTGTATATTGCTGAGCGGCGACTTTGCATACAGGAAGAGACATTAATCCTGTTGCAAAAATAATTGCAAATGATTTATAATGTAATTTCATAAATGTCGTTATAAATAGTGTACAATAACAAATGTACGTTTTTAAACCTAATAAACCCTTTTAGCCAAATTTTTAGCAAAATCTTTAGCATAAATTTGCTAAAATTTAGCCGAGTTTATATATTTGATAGATTTTGAATTGCATTTTATTAACCTAACATGAGAAAACGAATTTTAATTAGTGACATTGCAAAGAACCTTGGGGTATCCGTGACGACCGTATCATTTATTTTAAATGGTAAGGCTAAGGAAAAAAGGATCAGTGAGGGTTTGACTAAACGGGTTTTGGACTATGTGAAAAAAGTGGGGTATAAGCCCAACCAATTAGCTCAGAGTTTGAGGACAGGTCAATCCAAGATTTTAGGCTTGATCGTTGAAGATATTTCCAATCCCTTCTTTTCCAATGTCGCCAAGTATATAGAAAGGATTGCCTACGACAATGGTTATCATATTATTTATTGTAGTATGGATAATGATGAGACCAAAGCAAGGGAATTAATCCAATTGTTTTATGATAGACAAGTTGATGGGTATATCATAACACCTCCTGAGGGACTGGATGATACGCTTTCGAATTTAATCAAGAATAATGTGCCATTGGTCCTTTTTGACCGCTATATTCCTCAATTAGAGACCCATTATGTGGTATTGGACAATTTTAATGGAGCATTTGAAGCAACTAGGCATTTATTGGAAAACCAGAATAATAAACGAGTTGGCTTTGTTTCTTTGTATTCTAATCAAACCCAGATGCGAGATCGACTAGATGGCTATATGAAAGCAATTGACGAGTTCCAACAACAGGCGTTTATTAAAAAAGTGAAGATTGATGAAAACGAAGATTCCTCAATAGATCAAATCCATGAATTTATCAGTGCCAATAATCTAGATGCTGTTTTATTTGCAACTAACTATCTGGCAATTGATGGTCTAAAAGCAGTGAAAAAGTATAGTATGAAGTTGCCAAATATGGTGGCGTTCGATGACCACACCCTGTTTAAGCTGTATGAGCCAGGCATCAGCGTGGTAACTCAGGATACTTCTGCCATAGCAAATGAGCTAATCCATACCCTATTAAATGAGATTAAGGGGAAAAACAAGGAATTACAGAAAATTGTAATCCCTAGTGAACTATTGGTTCGAGGTTCTTCGGTTATTTCTGAGGAGACGCTGGAACAAACTTCATTGAAATAGAATTGACACAGTGCCTAGTGTTTTTGGAGGTGAAGCCTTCGCCTTCAAAAACATGGCCCAAATGGGCCCCACAGGCAGCACAAAGGATTTCGGTTCTTCTGCCATCCGCATCAGTTTCTCTTTTTACTGCTCCTGGGATTTCATCATCAAAGCTTGGCCATCCGCAATGGGACTCAAATTTGTCTTCGGAATGGTATAAAGGAGCATCACATCGCTTACAAACATAAGTTCCCTTTTCTTTGTTATTCAGGAGTTGACCAGTAAACGGTCTTTCTGTTCCTTTATTAAGGATTACGTATTGTTCTTCGGGAGTTAATTCGTTGTATTTTTTGCTTTGTTCCATGGTTTCCACATTATTGTTTGATTGCGAATGAGCACAACCAGATAAAACAATTAAAATTAATATGCAATATATTGCTTTCATAAGGAAGCTAATTTACTAAAAAAAGATTATTGAAATATCAATTGAATGTTAATTTGTAATGATATAGAGCTATATAAAGCGTTCTATTTAGAATGATTATAAATTGATAAATTACGTCATCAAATTGTCAGGGATTGCTTAATAAGTTATACTTTTGTGCATTGTTTTGTACGGTATTGTGTACATGTACTGAAGAGTCAACAATTAATTATTACACATAAAATAGTATAAAGTGCTAAATATGAGAAATATCTCATCCGTTTTGGGAAGACTTGCGAAGTCAATATCAATCAGTTTGGTATTGTTATTTGCCGTTACTACTACCACGCAGGCGCAGGATGCTGCGAATGGTGCAGCGCTATTCAAGTCGAATGCGTGTAATTCATGTCACGCTGTAGGTAAGAAATTGACCGGTCCAGATTTGGCTGGTTTGTCTGAGCGTCGAGAAGAAGCATGGATTGTGAAATGGATCCACAACCCGCAAGGGATGATTGATTCAGGCGATCCACAAGCTGTTGAATTAAAATCTCAGTATCCTACAACAATGGCTCCTTATGCTGGCCTTTCAGAAGGTGATATTAAGGACATCATTGCGTACTTGAAGGCAGAAGAGGTGAAGTTAGCTGAGAAGAAGGCTGCTGGTCCTGCTGCTGGAGGTGCTGGTGCTGCAAGTTCAGATGCGAACAATTTGATGATTATCGGATTGATTGCATTGTTTGTAGTAGCTGTAGCTGTGATTTTTGCATTGAACAGAGTAACAAAAACTTTAGAACGTGTTATTGCTAATAACCAAGCGTCAATTGCTGAGGCTCAGGCGAAAAGTGAAGAGGAAGGCGAGAGTGGTTCTGTAAAATTTGCTAAGGCATTCTTAAAGAACAAAAAGTTGGTATTCTTCGTTGTACTGATGGTCGTTGGTTTATTGGGAGTTGCAGGTTGGAAAACCATGTGGAATGTTGGTGTTCACCAAGGTTACAAACCAGTTCAACCAATTAAATTCTCTCACCAAATTCACGCTGGTGTCAATCAGATTGAGTGTCAATATTGTCACGGTGGAGCATTTAAATCTAAAAACGCTTCGATTCCATCAGCAAACGTATGTATGAACTGTCACAATACAGTAACAGGTTCAGATCATTATGATGGTAACATTTCTCCAGAGATTGCGAAATTATACCGTGCAGTAGATTGGGATCCAGAAGCTAGAACGTATGGTACAAACACAAGACCTATCGAATGGGTTAGAATCCATAACTTACCAGACTTTGCATATTTCAACCACTCACAACACGTTGTAGTTGCTGGAGTTGAATGTCAAACATGTCACGGTCCAATCCAAGATATGGAAGAAGTTTACCAATATTCACCACTTACCATGAAATGGTGTATTGACTGTCACAAAGAAACTTCTGTGAACACAGACAATGCGTACTATGATCAATTGATCGAGGCTCATGATAAGCTGAAAAAAGGTGAGAAGATGACAGCAGCTATGATCGGTGGATTAGAGTGTGGAAAGTGTCATTATTAATAAATTAATTTAGAATAACGGAATCTTATATATAGCTTAAATGGAAAGCAATAAAAAATATTGGAAAGGTTTAGAGGAATTGAATCAAACTCCTGCTTTTGTTGAAGGAAGCAAGAGTGAGTTTGCTGAGCCTATTCCCGTAGAAGATGTGTTAAATGAAGCTGGTTTAAGTACCAAGACACCTCGTCGTGACTTTTTGAAAGCTTTAGGTTTTGGTTTAGGAGCTGTGACATTAGCAGCGTGTAACCGTACGCCAATTCACAAGGCAGTACCTTATATAATCAAACCTGAAGAAGTTACTCCAGGTGTACCAAACTTCTACGCTTCTTCCTTCAATGGTCAGAGTGTAATCGTTAGAACAAGAGAAGGAAGACCAATTTCATTGGAAGCAAATCCTAATGCAGTTGGCTTAAATCAAGGTACAGACGCTTCAACATCTGCATCTGTACTTGACTTGTACGATATGTCCAAATTACAAAATCCTCAAATTGGAGGTAAAGATGTAGATTGGGCAAAATTGGACCAAGCGGTAGTTGATGCATTGAATAAAGCACAAGCAGCAGGAAAACAGATTACAATTGTTTCAAACACAATCAATAGTCCTTCTTCATTGGCTGCTATCGCGGCATTTGCTGCAAAATATCCTGCAACTCAACATGTTCAAGTTGATGCAGTTTCGTACAGCGGTATCATTGAAGCCAATAGAGCTTCATTTGGTAAAGCAGTTGTTCCTTCCTATCATTTTGATAAAGCGCAAGTTGTTGTTTCAGTAGCAGCAGACTTTTTAGGAACTTGGGTAGCTGGAGAAGAACATACACAAGACTATATTAAAAACCGTGACTATAAATCGTTGAAAGGCGGAAAAATGTCACGTCATATTCAATTTGAATCAGGTTTATCAATGACTGGTTCAAATGCGGATGTTCGTATTGCAATCAAACCTTCAGAAGAAGGAGCAGTATTAATCAGCTTGTACAATGCCATCACTGGACAATCAGTTGCTGGCGGTACAAACAATGCGAAAGCAAAAACAGCAATTGCTCTTGCTGCTAAGGAATTGGTGAATGCAAAAGGTTCATCAGTGGTTGTAGCAGGATCGAATGATACCAATGTTCAAGCTTTAGCAAACGCAATCAATACAGCATTAGGGGCATATGGTTCAATCATTGACCTTGATAATTTCTCTAAACAACATCAAGGATCGGATTCAGCATTTCAAACTTTCTTAACAGCGGCTAAAGCTGGTCAAGTAGGTGTAGCTATTTTCTGGAACACAAACCCAGTTTATGACTACTTTAAAGCTGATGATGTAAAAGCAGCAATTTCAAAAATTGGTTATACAGTATCCTTAGGTGATCGTGCTGATGAAACTTCATCAGAATTGAAAGCTATTGCTACAAATAATACATTCTTAGAATCTTGGGGTGATGCTTCTGCAAAAGAGGGATTATTTACCATCGTTCAACCGACCATCAATCCAGTATTTAACACACGTCAAGCTGAACAAAGTTTGATCAACTGGGCTGGTGTCAACAAACCTATCCATGACTTCGTTAAGGAAAATTGGGAGACCAATATCTTAGCAGGAACCGGAAAAGTTTGGAAAGATGTACTTCAACAAGGTTTTGTTTATAAAGGTTCAAACACTGGTTCTTCCTATTCAGCTAACGTAGATGTCAATGCAATTGCTGCTGCAATTACAAATGATGCTAAACGTGTTGCTGGAGGGGTTGAATTAAAGATTTATGAATCTCCAAATATTAGAGACGGACGTTGGGCTAACAATGCTTACTTACAAGAATTGCCAGATCCAGTTTCTAAAGTAACTTGGGATAACTATGCAGCAATTAACCCAGCAGATGCTGAGGAATTAGGGGTTAAAGAGACCGGAAAAGTTACTGTTGAAGCAAATGGCTATAAAGTAGACCTTCCAGTGTTGTTACAACCAGGTCAAGCAAGAGGTACAGTCTCAATTGCAATTGGTTATGGTCGTACTAAAGTTGGTAAGGCAGGAAATAATGTAGGTGTTAATGCTTATCCATTTGCAAGTTTAGTAAATGGTACTATTCAATTCGCTGCAAAAGCTTCGATTTCAAAAGCTTCTGGAATTTATGAATTGGCTCAAACACAAACGCACCACACGATTGAGGGACGTAACATTATCCGTGAAACTACATTTGCTAATTACTTAAAAGATCCTAACTCTGAGTCTGGTCGTTTCTCTGATACGCACCAAACATATGATCTATGGAATAAATTTGAACAACCTGGTCACCGTTGGGTGATGGCAATCGATTTGAATGCTTGTACCGGTTGTGGATCTTGTATTGTTGCATGTAACGTTGAGAACAACGTTCCGGTTGTAGGTCGTGACGAGGTTCGCCGTCGTCGTGAAATGCACTGGTTGCGTATCGACCGTTACTATACCTTGAATACAGGAGAGGGCAAATTAACAAAAGAGAAAGAAATTGCTAAGGCAGCTGGTTATGACTACGAAGATGTATCGGTAGTTTATCAACCGATGTTGTGTCAACACTGTGAGCACGCTCCATGTGAGACCGTATGTCCAGTGTTAGCAACCGTTCACTCTTCAGAAGGTCTTAACCACATGGCTTATAACCGTTGTTTCGGAACACGTTACTGTGCGAACAACTGTCCATATAAAGTACGTCGTTTCAACTGGTTTAACTACTGGAATGATTCTCGTTTTGACAACTACTTGAACAACGAGTTTACACAATTAGTATTGAATCCAGATGTAACCACACGTTCTCGCGGGGTTATGGAGAAATGTTCAATGTGTATTCAACGTATCCAAGCAGGTAAGTTGCAGGCTAAAGTGGAGAACCGTAAAGTGAAAGACGGAGATATCAAAATGGCTTGTCAAGCGGCATGTTCGGCAAATGCAATCATCTTTGGTGATGCAAACGATCCGGAGTCAGAAGTTTCAAAAGCATTACGTAATGAACGTGTTTATTATGTGCTTGAAGAAATCAACGTACAACCAAATATTGGTTATATGACGAAGGTAAGAAACACATTTGAAGCATAATTTATTCTAGACTGAAATAAAATAACTATGTCATCGCATAACGAATCAATATTAAGAGAACCATTAATCACCGGCAAGGATATCACCTATGCAAAGATTACAGATGATATCTTACTTCCGGTTGAAAATAAACCAAACAAAGCGTGGTGGATCGGTTTTACCGTAGCTGCATTAGGCGCAATGTTATGGGTTGTAAGTGTTGGATATACGTTCTGGACGGGTATCGGCGCTTGGGGATTAAACAAAACAGTAGGTTGGGCATGGGATATTACCGACTTCGTATGGTGGGTAGGTATTGGTCACGCCGGTACCTTGATCTCCGCTGTATTATTAATATTCCGTCAGAACTGGCGTAACTCCATTAACAGATCGGCTGAGGCGATGACAATCTTTGCCGTAATCTGTGCTGCTACTTATGTAGTAGCTCACATGGGACGTCCTTGGTTGGCTTACTGGATTTTCCCATTACCAAATCAATTTGGATCCCTATGGGTTAACTTTAACTCCCCATTGGTATGGGACGCATTTGCGATCTCTACCTATTTCACTGTATCATTAGTATTCTGGTACTGTGGTCTATTACCGGATATCGCATCGGTTCGTGACCGTGCTTCTGGTATTAAGAAAAGAGTTTATTCTATTTTATCATTTGGATGGAATGGATCAGTAAAAACTTGGCAACGTTTTGAAATTGTTTCCTTGATCTTAGCTGGTATTTCCACACCATTAGTACTTTCTGTACACACTATTGTATCCATGGACTTTGCTACATCGGTAATTCCTGGATGGCATACGACAATCTTCCCTCCATATTTCGTTGCAGGGGCGATTTTCTCAGGCTTCGCGATGGTACAGACCCTATTGTTGATCTTACGTAAAGTAATGAATTTTGAGGATTACATTACTATGTTCCATATCGAAGCCATGAACAAGATTATCATGACTACTGGTTCAATCGTAGGTATCGCCTATTTAACTGAGTTATTCATTGCATGGTACTCAGGTTCTGAATACGAGATGTATGCATTTGCTAACCGTATTGCTGGACCATATGCTTGGGCTTACTGGGCGATGATGACATGTAACGTAATTTCTCCTCAGTTATTCTGGTTCAAGAAAATTCGTACAAGTATTCCTATTTCTTGGATTTTGTCTATCGTTGTGAACATCGGTATGTGGTTTGAGCGTTTCGTAATTATCGTAACATCATTACACCGTGACTACTTACCATCATCATGGGCAATGTTCTACCCAACTTGGGTTGATGTAGGTATCTTCGTAGGATCTATCGGATTGTTCTTTACTTTATTCTTATTATTCCTTCGTTTCTTACCAGGTATTGCGATTGCAGAGGTTAAGTTGTTGTTGAAAAGCTCAAGCTTACAGCATAAAACTAAACTTGTTCAAGAAGGTGCATTCCCTGAGGAGCAAGTTGAATACTTCAGAGATTCATTGGATAAATACGATACAGTTACAGAAGCGGACATTAAGGCATTACATCAAAAATAATAGCAATGAGCAATACAAAATATATACTAGGTAGTTTTGCTGATCCTGATGAAATGATGCATGGGATTGACAAGTTGCAAGCAAACAATATTAGCATTTACGACTGTTTTACACCGATGCCAATCCACGGGATTGAGGCGAAGTTGGGTGTAAGACCTTCCAGATTACCCATTGCGGCTTTTATTTTCGGAGCATTGGGAACAGTTTTAGGATTTAGTCTTTTGTTTTACACCATGTCCTATGACTGGCCTATGAATATTGGTGGAAAACCATCAATGCCATTGCCAAACTTTGTTCCAGTAACATTTGAGGTGACAATTTTATTATGTGCCTTGGGTATGGTTGCAACATTCTTTTTCCGTAACCATTTATTTCCAGGCCGTGCACCACGTGTGATGGACTTGAGAGCTACGGATGATCGTTTTATTATTGCAGTAGATGCAAATGAAAATACTGACCATGCGTTGATCGATGGCTTGTTGAAAGAAGCAGGAGCAGTAGAAGTTAAGTACAATGAAAGAAAATATGTTAGTTATGAATAAAAGGAATTTTCTTGGAACTGTATGTGTTGCTGTCGCTTTAGCAGCAGTTGTTTCTTCATGCGGAGATGGCACCACTCGCAGTGCAGGATGGGAATTCTCACGTAATATGTATGATCCAATTGCTTTTAATCCGGATCAGCCAAATAAGAATTTTAAGAATAATAGTACAGCTCAAACTCCACCTCAAGGCTCTAATCCTATCGGATTTGATCGTTTTGACTATGGAAACTCTGTTGAAGAATATGAGCGTGCGGGATTGGAATTAAAGAACCCTTTAGTTGTCAATCCAGCTCACTTAAAAGAAGGAGAGGCTTTATACTTGACGTACTGTGCAGTTTGTCATGGTAAAGATGGAGCAGGTGATGGTGCTATTACAAAAGATAGAGAAGTTGAGGATTCTAGAGGCAAAAGAGCTCTAGAGAATTTCCCTCCGCCACCATCATACCATAAATCAGCTGGAACTCCATCTTCAAGAGGAGGTCAAATGTCTGAATTGACAGATGGAAAGATTTACCATACAATTACTTATGGATATAATGCGATGGGTTCACACGCTTCGCAACTATCTCCAGAGGAGCGTTGGAAAGTGGTAATGTATGTTCACGAATTGCAAAAAAAATAATTTAACATCGAATATTATAAATGGGAACTCACAATCATCATCACGATTATAATTTCAGCGAGCAATTTAAATTCGCAGGTATCGCCAAGGTCCTGAGTTTAGTTGCAATCGTTGTAGGGATAGCCGCAATTGCAATTGGCTTACTATCAAGTGACCATATAATGGTTGAGCGTACATATGCCAATTTATTATTGATGGGATATTATTTTACTTGTGTTTGTGCAGCAGGAGCTTTTTTCGTTGCCTTACAATTAGTAACTCAATCAGCATGGTCTGCAGGTTTAATCCGTATTCCTCAGGCAATGGCTAGTATCCTTCCAATTGCTTCCGTGATTCTATTAATCATCGTAGCGTTAGGATTGAATACACATAATTTATACCACCACTGGCATGCAGATGGATTGACTGATCCAAACAGCCCTAACTATGACAGTTTAGTTGCTGGAAAGTCTGCTTTCTTAAATGTACCAGGATTCTTGATCCGTCAGATTATTTTCATGGGTAGTTATAGCATTTTTGCCTTTATCCTTGCAAAATTATCTTACAACGAAGATTTAGCAGGTGGCTTAAATTCATATAAAAAGAGCTTTAAATTATCCGCAATATTTTTGGTAATCTTCGGATTTACTACTCCAATCTGGTCATTTGATACCATTATGTCCTTGGAGGCACACTGGTTCTCTACTATGTTCGGTTGGTACAACTTTGCAGCAATGTGGGTTAGCGGATTAGCTGCTATTACGGTTATCTTAATCTTGGTTAAGAAAGCTGGTTATATGAACTGGGTAAATGAAAACCACTTACATGACTTAGGTAAATTAATGTTTGGTTTCTCGATTTTCTGGACTTATGTATGGTTTGCTCAATTTATGTTGATCTACTATTCAAACATTCCAGAAGAAACTGTTTATTTCTATAAACGTTGGGAACCAGAATATAAGCCATGGTTTTGGATAAATATTGTTATTAACTTTGTGGCTCCATTATTACTATTGGTAGACCGTGACGCAAAACGTAAGCAAAACATGATGTTGTTTGTTTCTATCGTCTTGTTGTTAGGTCACTGGTTAGACTACTATATCATGGTAATGCCTGGTACAGTTGATGCACACCGTGGTTTTGGTTTCATTGAAATCGGTACTGCAATAGGATTTGTTGGAATCTTTACTTTCTTAGTTCTTTCGAAATTGAGCAAACATGCTTTGGTACCGAAGAACCACCCGTTCTTGGATGAAAGTTTACACCACCAAATTTAATAGAGATTAAGTTGAAATAACGTTCAAACGTGTTATAAGAGATGAAGTTTAAATTACATAACAGATTTAAGTCCTTATTTGGAGGCTTATTAGCTATTAACCTATTGTTTGCTGCTCCTGCAATGGCTACCATTCAGGAACAAGCAGCTGATACAGCGAAGGTTGAGCAAGCGGCAACACCTGCAGTAACTGCAGATTCGGCTGCTGCACCAGCTGATAGTGCTGCTGCGGCTCCTGCTGCAACAGACTCAGCTAGCGTTTCAGCATCTAGTACTTCAAGCAGCACAGTAACTCCGGCTGCTTCAACAACTAAAGAAGAGAAGAAAATTGATCCTCAGGTTTACAAAAACTTGACTTACTATATTTTACTTTTCTTGGTTTTATGTACTGTGGTTGCAGTTATCGGAAAGGTACAGTCGATCTACGTATTGACTAAGAAAGTAAATGGAAAATACAATCCTTTGGCAAATAATACACTACAAGCAGTTTTATTATTTGTTTTCTTGGTTGGATTTTTAGGATTTGTGTATTACGGATATGCAGTTTGGGGAAGCTGGTCATGGAGACCTGCGGCGACCGAGCATGGTAAGGATATTGATAGAATGTTCATCATCACTACAGTTATCATTACTATCGTATTAGTATTGGTTCATATTTTATTATTGACCTTTACTTTTATCTATAGAATGCGCGCAAAACGCAAAGCATATTTCTATCCACATAATGATGCTATTGAAAGATTATGGACCATTGTTCCAGCGGTAGTATTAACTATCTTGGTATTGTTCGGTTTCTTTACTTGGAGATCAATCACCAATATTCCAGAAGATCTAAAAAAATCAGCTTTACAGATTGAAGTTTTAGGTGAGCAGTTTATGTGGACAGTTCGTTATCCAGGAGCTGATGGTGAATTTGGAAAACGTAATTACAAATTGACAACTCCTTTGAACTCTTACGGTATCGACTATAATGATAAAACAGCATGGGATGATGTTAAAGGTGATGAAATTGTAATCCCGGTTAACAAACCAGTGCGTTTCCACATTATGTCAAAAGATATTATCCACTCATTTTATATTCCTGATTTCCGTGTTCAAATCAACGCAGTACCAGGAATGACCAACTACTTCCAGTTTACACCAACCATCACTACTGATGAGATGCGTGATAAGATGAATGACCCGCAATACAACTTCGTTATGTTATGTGCGAAGATCTGTGGTGAATCTCACTACAACATGCAAAAGAATGTAAGAGTGGTTACCGAAGTTGAGTACAAAGAGTGGTTAAGCAAACAAGCTAAATTCTTCACAGAAGACCTTCAAAAAGAGTTTGCTCAAACAGAGGGAGAGAACACTGAGAAGAACGACCGTATCGCGGCTTCAATAAATTAAATATAACAGAGAATTTAAATAGAATATGTCAACTACAGTTATATCGCACGACGCAGCTCATCACGGATCACATGATCACCATCATGAGACGTTTTTGACGAAGTATATCTTCAGTCAAGATCATAAGATGATTGCTAAGCAGTTCTTGATCACTGGTATCATAATGGCGGTTTTCGCTATGATCCTGTCGATTTTATTCCGTATTCAATTAGCATGGCCTGATCATGAGTTTCCAATTCTTGAGGTTTTCTTGGGAAAATGGGCTGAAGGTGGTCGAATTAGACCGGACTTCTTCCTGTCATTGGTAACTATTCACGGTACCATGATGGTATTCTTTGTATTAACAGCAGGTCTATCAGGTACGTTCAGTAACTTATTAATCCCTTATCAATTGGGTGCCAGAGATATGGCTTCTCCATTGATGAACATGTTATCATACTGGTTTTTCTTTACAGCTTGTGTGATCATGGTCGCTTCTTTCTTTATCGAAAGTGGTCCCGCATCTGCTGGATGGACAATTTATCCTCCACTATCAGCGGTTCCAAAAGCTATCGCAGGTTCTGGATTAGGTATGACCCTATGGTTAATTTCCATGGCTTTATTTATTGCATCACAGGTATTAGGAGGTGTTAACTATATCTCTACAGTATTGAACATGCGTACTAAAGGTATGGAATTATGGAAAATGCCTCTTACGATTTGGGCATTCTTCTTAACAGCTATCGTTGGTTTGTTATCTTTCCCAGTTTTAGTTTCTGCAGTAGTTTTATTATTCTTTGACCGTTCAGTAGGTACTTCCTTCTATTTGTCAGATTTAGTTGTTCAAGGTACAATCCTTCCAAACGAAGGTGGTTCTCCAATTTTGTTCCAACACTTGTTCTGGTTCTTAGGACACCCTGAGGTATATATCGTAGTAATGCCTGCATTAGGTTTAACATCTGAGGTAATTTCTACAAACTCTCGTAAACCAATCTTTGGTTACCATGCGATGGTTTATTCATTAGTTGGTATTACTGTATTATCTTTCATCGTTTGGGGTCACCACATGTTCGTAACAGGTATGAGTCCATTCTTGGGAGGTGTATTTATGATTACCACGTTGATCATTGCTGTTCCTTCAGCCGTTAAGGCCTTTAACTATATTGCAACCCTATGGAGAGGTAACATCCGTTTCACTCCGGCTATGATGTTTGCAATTGGTATGGTTTCTTTCTTCGTATCTGGAGGTTTAACAGGATTGTATTTAGGTAATGCTGCATTAGACATCAACTTACATGATACTTACTTTGTAGTTGCTCACTTCCACTTGGTAATGGGTTCAGCATCTATCTTTGGTATGTTGTCAGGAGTTTACCATTGGTATCCTAAAATGTTCGGACGTATGATGGACGAGCGTTTGGGTTACTTCCACTTCTGGTTGACATTCATTGGTGCTTACTTGGTATTCTTCCCAATGCACTTTATGGGTATTGATGGAGTTCCTCGTCGTTACTATGCTTTCACTGAGTTTCCATTTATGGAAAAATGGGTTTCAGTTAACTTGTTGATCACTTGGGCGGCTATCGTTTCAGCTGTTGGACAAGTTGCTTTCTTGTGGAACTTCTTCGGATCCATCTGGTGTGGAAAACGTGCTCCGCAAAACCCTTGGGATGCAAATACATTGGAGTGGACTACTCCAGTAGAACATATTCACGGAAACTGGCCAGGAGAAATCCCAACAGTATACCGTTGGCCTTATGATTACAGTAAACCTGGACATGATGCAGATTTCATTCCTCAAAGTACTCCACTGTCACAAACAATGAGCTCAAACTTATTGCATGACTGGGAAGGAAATGAAGAGGGTATTGAAGCTCAAAAGGTTTACAATCGTGAGCATAACAGAGAAGAAGAAGGGTAGGTTCATACCTACCTCTCTTTATACTTTTTAATGTAAAAGGAGAGATCTATGTATCCAGCAGCTGAAAAGCGTTTTATACGGATAAATAAGATCACGATTATCGTTCTTTTCTTAGTAATAACAGCAGGAGGAGTCGTTCGGAGTACAGGTTCAGGAATGGGCTGCCCGGATTGGCCAAAATGTTTTAACAGGATTATCCCTCCAACAGATGCTTCTCAATTGCCTGAAGGTTTTGAGCAGCATTATGTAGAAGGTCGCATCAAGAAGAATGAACGCTTTGCCAAAATGATCGAAGCGTTTGGATATTCGCACTTAGCAGATCAAATTCGTCACGATGAAACAATCCATGAGCATGAAGAATTCAATGCTGTAAAAACTTGGACTGAATATATAAATCGTCTGACTGGAGTTTTAGCCGGTTTCAGTATGCTGTTTACAGCAATATATTCTTTTACTTATTGGAAAAAGAAAAAAGCCATAGTCATATGGAGCGTTCTTAATCTTATTGTCGTTGTTATACAAGCCTGGTTAGGGTCGATTGTTGTTTCAACAAATCTTACCCCTTGGGTCATTACCATTCACATGTTGTTGGCTTTAATAATTGTTTGTATTGCTATACAGACGTATTATTGGGCGATTAAATTGCGAGACAACTCTTTCTTGAAGAATACCAATAAAGGGTTCACATGGATCACATTGATCTCACTGGCAATTTTAGTTATTCAAGTAGTATTTGGTACTGATGTTCGGGAGATAATCGACCATCTTAATCAACAAGGAGTACAACGTAGCGAATGGATTGATTCTATTGGGTTACCTTATGTAACGCATAGACTCTTAGCATATGTCACCTTAGCCTTGAGTGTGTTTTTATACTTCAAGATTAAGTCTTCAGAATTGATCAATACAGTTCAATTCAAGTATGCGAAGATTTCATTGGTATTAGTTTGTATCCAAATGTTGTCAGGGATAATATTGGCTAGGTTTCATGTTCCCGCAGTGGCACAAACAGTGCATTTGGTAATTGCAAGTTTATTGGTTGGTTCACAATATTATTTATTGTTGATCCTAAACAAACCAGAGAAAGCATTATCAACAACGGTTTAGGGATTTATTTTGGTTATGAAGGAATTTATTTCAGATTTTAACAAACTTGTCAAGCTGAGGCTTACGCTAACAGTTGTGTTCTCTGCCTCCATTTCATTTTTGATTGGAGCAACACAGCAAGGTGATATCATCTGGTTTAATTGGGCGTTGTTGACTATTGGAGGTTTTTTGGTAACAGGTGCTGCTAATGGATTTAACGAGATCATCGAAAGAGATCTGGATAAATTGATGAAGCGTACCGAGGATAGACCATTACCTGCAGGAAGGATGACCACAGGACAGGCTTTGATTTTAAGCGTGTTCATGGGAATAGCTGGGACATTGATCTTAGTAGAATTGAATTTTATTGCAGGTTTATTATCTGTGTTTTCAATTTTCCTGTATGCCTTTGTCTATACCCCATTAAAACAAAAATCACCAATAGCAGTGTGGGTAGGAGCGATTCCAGGAGCATTGCCACCACTTATCGGTTATTACGCTGCATTTGAATCTGCAGGATTCGGATTAGCTTATGCCGAAGTTAGTGAACAGGCAATCGTAATTACGCCTTTAGTATTGTTTACCATTCAGTTCTTCTGGCAATTCCCCCATTTCTGGGCGATTGCTTGGGTATCTGATGACGATTACAAAAGAGCAGGGTTCAGGTTGCTGCCTACGACGAGAAAGGATAAATTATCAGCATGGTTCATTTTTGTTTCATGTCTGCTAATGATTCCAATTGGTTTTCTTCCGATGTATTTTGGAATCGGCGGATGGGTTTTCACCATTCTTTCCTTAATAGGAGGATTACTTTTCACCTGGTATGGTTATCAACATCTACACAAGATGGAGGTCAGTACAGCGAAAAAGATTATGTTTACTTCTTTTGCTTATTTGCCCTTAACTCAATTAGTGTTGTTGTTTGATTTTATACCTTTTAAATAAAAAATGGATTTACAATTATCGATGGATAAGCAAGAGTTGATGAATGAAGAACTATTAAAATCAAGAAAAGCTAAGAAGTTTAATCTTTGGCTTGGAATGATTGGTATGTTCATGATGTTTGCTGCTTTGACAAGTGGATTTATAGTATATACTGCGAGTGGTGTAGATAAGGGTATCAAAACTATCTTACCATATGCATTCATCTATAGTACCACAGTAATTGTATTAAGTAGTATTAGCATGCACTTAGCTTACAAAGCGGTAAAAGCTAATCAAATATCAAAACAAAAGACCTACTTATTGATTACTATTGTATTAGGGGTAGTTTTCTTTTGGTTACAAGTCGAAGCTTGGTCTGTATTGTTTCATAGAGGGATTACCTTTGTGAACTCTAATGCTTCGCAGTCGTTCATATACGTATTTACAGGCTTACACTTGGCCCACATCATAGCCGGAATATTGGTGTTGGTTAGATGTTATATTGGAGCAATGCGCAAAATTGCCCTTGATAACAATATCTTCCGGATGGAACTTGCCTCTATATTTTGGCATTTTCTAGGTCTATTATGGATTTATATTTATGTTTTCTTACTTTTGAATCAATAACAGTAAACAATGAGTACAACAGTATCGCAATTGGATAAGGTAAAACAAGGACCTTGGAGCGGAGGTAAATCACCTTGGAACTTAGAGTATGGAAAGATCATGATGTGGTTTTTCCTAGTATCAGATGCATTTACATTCTCTGCATTCTTGATTTATTATGGTGCTCAAAAATTTGCGCAACCTACCTGGGTTGATGCGGATAAGGTATTCCAATCTATTCCGGGTATCGCAGATTCAGGTCAACCTTTGGTTTTCGTGGGTATCATGACTTTTATTTTGATCATGTCTTCCGTTACTATGGTACTTGCCGTAGAAGCAGGACATCGAAATTCAAAGCAAGAGGTTGTCAAATGGATGTTATGGACTATTTTAGGTGGTCTAATGTTCATAGGCTGTCAGGCTTTAGAGTGGAGCCACTTACATCACATGGGCTTCTGGTTCGGTCAAAATCCAGCAACTGGATTGACGGATGATGATGCCATTGTGAAGGCACTCCAACCTTATTTTACTAAGGACATTTCTTACACAGCTGCCTTGCAGTTCTCTAATCTATTCTTTACCATTACAGGTTTCCACGGATTCCACGTATCAATCGGTATATTGTTGAACATTATTGTGTTGAGCATGACCTTAAACAATACGTTTGAAAGAAGAGGAACTTACCTAATGATTGAAAAAGTAGGTTTATACTGGCACTTTGTGGATTTAGTTTGGGTATTCGTATTTACCTTCTTCTACCTAGTATAATTTTTGTAAGAATTATTTTAAAATTCATTGAACATGACTAATCACGAAAATATATCAGAACACGATGCGCATGCGCATGGCGAAGGAATGGATAAAAAACGTATCTGGAGTGTATTCTTTGTTCTATTAGCTTTAACAGCATTAGAATTCTTAATCGCTTTAGGTTTTGTACACCACTGGGGAATCATACAAAAAGGAATGCTAGTGAATACAATCTATATTGTATTGACATTGGTAAAAGCTTATTATATCGTAGCATTCTTCATGCACTTGAAGTTCGAGAAATCTAGCTTTATCGTAACTTGTGCAGTAGTATTTTTCTTTATTATCTATTTCATTATATTAATGTTGGTTGAAGGTGGTTATTTACACACTGTAATGACTCATCAACCTACTTTCCCACATCAATAAGCATATAAGTAATGAGTAAAACTACTCGTTCAAAAAATATATCAAAATTAATAATCCTGGCACTTGTTCTATTTGTGCCAGGTTTTTTATATATACTGGTTAATAAAATGGGCTCCAACGAGTACATTAAGCTGCCAGTTTTTGGAGAGAAAAAGCTTTCTGGTGAAATGCGCCGTGTGATGGGAAGAGAAATCCCTGACACCGTATTCCACCAATTAAGTCCGGTTGAGTTTATGAATTATGACAATAAACCGGTTAAATTCCTTGGTACTGACACAGCCGTTTCAGTAGTTCATTTATTCTATACCAGAGATCAAGGTCTTTCTAAGCAATTGGTTCATGATATGAGTACCATTGCAGTTAGATTCAAATCGAATCCGAAGGTTGAACTTTATTCTATATCAGTTGATCCGAATGATTCGTCAGCAGATCTAGAAAAGTTTATTGCGCCTTACAAGAAAGACAAAAATCCACTTTGGTTTGTCGTAAATAAACCAAGTGTAGATATCTTTGAATTTGCAAGAACTGCAATGCTCATTGAAGCCATGCCAGTACCAGCGGATAGCACAAAATTTATTATCAGCAACCAATTTGTCTTGATAGATTCTGAGAAAAGAATCAGAGGTTTCTATGATATCAGTCTTCGATCAGAATTGGATCGCCTAGAAGATGAGATCAAAGTACAATTGGTTGAAGAGGTTAGAAATAATCCATTAAAAGTAGAGAGAAAGTAATTATGGGAATGACTGAAGAAGAAAAGAAGTATAAAGGCATAATCTGGACCCTGTCTGTAATTATTCCTCTAGCGGTTGCTGCCTTATTTGGCATAAACCTTCAAAAGATGGGCTATGATGTGGAACCCCTAAGTTTTCTGCCTCCGATTTATGCTACCATCAATGGATTGACAGCAGTATGCTTGGTAATCGCAGTTGCTGCCATCAAAAGAGGAAATGTCAAGATGCACGAAAACTTGATTAAGTTGTGCATGGTTTTCTCTTCCTTGTTTCTGCTGATGTATGTAGCTTATCACATGACTTCCACATCCACAAGTTATGGTGGCGAAGGAGCAATAAGGTATGTGTATTTTTTCATTCTTGTGACACATATCATTTTATCGATCGTCATTATCCCATTCGTATTATTTACTTTTGTTAGAGGGATTGCAGGTGCCTATGAGCGTCATAAGAAGCTAGCACGCATCACTTATCCTATGTGGCTTTATGTTGCAGTTACAGGAGTAATTGTGTATCTCATGATTTCTCCGTATTACACGCATTAATAGATTGAGATATGAAGAAAGTTTGGATTTATCAGGCAGATCGATTTTTTACCCAGCCCGAGCATGAGATTGCTCAAGCTAAATTAGATTCTTTTATCAAAGAATGGACTGCGCACGGTAGTCAGTTAGCAGGCAAGGCAGAAATTATCAATAACCTCTTTATTGTATTGACCGTTGACGAAGAGATCGCTCAGGTCACTGGATGTTCTATTGATAAGTCAGTCAGGATCCTGAAAGAGCTGGAGGAAGAATTGAACATTGGTCTGTTCAACAGGACCTTGATCAGCTACCGTGATAGTGAAAACAATATACAATTGGTTTCAAGGGATGTTTTTGAAGCGCTGTGCAAGGAAGGTGAAGTAAATGCTGAAACCATTGTCTTCAACAATTTAGTGCAAACTGAAGAAGAATTAGTGAACAATTGGCAGGTCCCAATGAAAAACAGTTGGCATGCCACTGTATTTAAATAGAAATTTCAAGAAAAAAACATAAAGGGCTTTGCAATCTGCAAAGCCTTTCTGTTTTTATAACTGTTATTTCGATTACTTTTTGTCGATGCTAAGTTTTCCAGGCCCCATAATGGCGAATGCGATATAGACGATCATGAACTCAATCGCGTGTGATGCTCCAGACAGACCATCACCTTTGGCAAGATGGTTCAATGTAGCCACCAACATGGTCAAGGCCAAAATAATGGCTGCTGGTCTTGTCCACAAACCTAATATCAATAACAGAGATCCTAGGGACTCTGCTAATCCTGCGGTAAATCCAAAAATAGTAGGCATAAAGTCAATCCCTAAGTTTCCCATTGATTTACCAATTGCAGTCCATTTTTCTGGACCACCCATTAACTTCTGTAGGCCGTGAAAGGCAATCATGGTCAATCCGAATCCTATGCGAATTATTAATAGACCTAAATCTGTTCTTGAATTTTTCATATTGAATAATAAGTGTCTGTAACTGAAGCGAAGATACATATTTTCAGAAATAGCTTCCATTATCATAGATCAAGAAGATAAAATTTTTGAATTATGGAATTATTTTTTTGTATTCTTCATGAAAATCACCATAGAAATAGCAGAATACTCCAAATTGCCTTATCTTTGTTCTCTGAGCTGAAAATGGCTCGATATTAATCATTAATTGCAATCAAATTGGATATATTCAGTAAACAACGTTATACCATTACATCTGCATTGCCGTATGCCAATGGTCCACTTCACATAGGCCACCTTGCTGGGGCTTATATTCCAGGAGATATTTTCGTGCGATTCTTAAGATTAAACAACAAAGACGTTGTTTATGTTTGTGGATCGGACGAGCATGGCGCTGCAATCACGATTAAAGCCAAGAAGGAGGGCGTAACTCCTCAAGAAATCATCGATAAATACAACCAACAGATCAAAGATAGCTTTGAACAGTTTGGTATTTCTTTCAATATCTATCACCGTACTTCTGAGCCTATTCATCATCAATTGTCCCAAGAATTCTTCTTGAACCTTTACGAAAAAGGAGAGTTTATCGAACGATATTCTGAACAATATTATGATGAAGAATACCATCAGTTTTTAGCAGACCGTTATATCGTAGGGACCTGTCCGCACTGTGGAAATGAAGGCGCCTATGGTGACCAATGCGAAAAATGTGGTACCTCACTTAATCCGACAGATCTGATCAACCCTAAATCGACCCTTAGTGGTAAAGCTCCGGTATTAAAGGAAACAAAACATTGGTATTTGCCTTTGGATAAATATCAACCTTGGTTAGAGAAATGGTTGATCGAAGGCAAAAAAAATGAATTGAAATCAAATGTATTCGGACAATGCCAATCATGGTTGAAATCCGGATTGCAACCACGTTCTATGACCCGCGACTTGGATTGGGGGGTAGATGTTCCTCTGGATGAAGCTGAAGGGAAGAAATTATATGTTTGGTTGGATGCTCCAATCGGATATATCTCTGCGACCAAGCAATGGGCCATCGATGAAGGAAAGGATTGGGAGAAATATTGGAAACAACAATCCAACCCTGAGGACAATTCAACATTGATCCATTTCATCGGGAAAGACAACATTGTCTTCCACTGTATTATTTTCCCAGCAATCTTACACGCTCATGGCGAGTATATCCTCCCTGAGAATGTTCCTGCCAATGAATTCTTGAACCTAGAAGGGGATAAACTTTCCACCTCAAGAAACCATGCCGTATGGTTGCACGAATACTTAGAGGAATTCCCAGGTAAGCAAGATGAATTAAGATATATGCTGACCTCTATCCTTCCTGAAACCTCAGATTCTGAATTTACTTGGAAAGATTTCCAGGCACGTGTAAACAATGAGCTGGTTGCCATTTATGGTAACTTCGTAAACCGTGTGATGGTTCTTTCCCATAAATATTTTGAAGGAAAGGTACTATTGGGCTCTCCATTGACTGAATCTGATCAAGCGGTATTAAATGAACTTGCTACCTATCCAGGATTGATTAAGCAATCGCTATCCCAATACAGATTCCGCGAGGCCTTAGCACAGTTTATGAGCGCAGCACGCTTAGGTAATAAATACTTGGCTGATGAAGAACCTTGGAAAGTAATCAAACAAGACGAAGAACGTGTGAAAACCGTATTATTCGTAGCTAGTCAAATTGTTGCAAACCTTGCCTTATTAGGCCAGCCTTTCTTGCCTTTCACTTCTACGAAAGTCTTTGAAATGCTGAACTTAGCCGCTCAGAATTGGGATGAAGCAGGAAAATCTGATCTATTGGAATCGGGCCATCAATTAGGTGAAACCCAATTGTTGTTCGATAAGATTACCGATGAACAAGTAGAGTTCCAATTGAATAAATTAGCCAATGCCAAAGCAAGCAATGCCTTAGCTGCACCTAAAGCAGAGCAAAAAGCGAATATCAACTTCGATGAATTCATGAAAATGGATATCCGTGTTGGTAGAATCCTGACTGCAGAGAAAGTCGCTAAAACTAAAAAGCTTTTGAAATTGACCATCGATACAGGCATTGATAAGCGTACGGTTGTTTCGGGTATTGCGGAATACTTTACGCCTGAAGAAATCGTAGGGAAACAAGTGTCCATCTTAGTCAATCTTGAACCAAGAGAAATTAAAGGGATCCAATCTCAGGGTATGATCTTGATGGCTGAAGATGCAGATGGCCGTCTAGACTTTGTTAGACCAAATACAGATATCTCCGCTGGAAGTATCGTAAGATAATCATTAACATAATTGAAATAGGAAAAGGCTGGTCTCATCGACCAGCCTTATTATTTATAGCGCTTTTTCTTCTTCTTTTTTCTGTCCAGTACCTGTAAACAGGATCAACAAAACAAACAACACAAAGGAAGGGACTACCCAACCTAATTCATATTGAAAGAATGGAATATGGTTCAGGGTTGAAATCATGCTTTCACTCAATAAGTTGAAATGTTTGGCCAATGATAAACAGGCAATAACGGTCGAACCGATCAAAGCAGCCACATAAGGCTTTTTGTTTTTCACAAAGCTTCCAAAGAAAACCGTGTATAGAACCAATGTGATGACAATCGGATACACAAAAGTTAGGATAGGATAAGCAAAGGAAATAATATTATCTACACCTGTAATAGAAAGCACACAAGATGCTACACAACATACAGTCACCAAAAGCTTATAACTCAATTTTCCTTTGGTCAATGAAGAAAAGAAGGTTCCCACAGCAGAAGTCAATGCAATGGCAGTCGTCAAACAAGCCAAAGCGATACTTACTGCGATGGCAATGGTTCCAAATGGTCCCATGATGGCACGTGAAATACGGATCAGCAATTCCGATCTCTTGATCGCCAAATCCTCGATTCCAGAAGTTGCACCAAGATAGATTAAACCTCCATATATAATGAAGAGGCAGGATGCAGCCAATATACCAGCTGCGATTACCACTTGGTTCTTTGATTTCACGCTCGTATAGCCCTTTGTGCGTGATGCCGTAATAATAATCCCGGCAAAGATCACAGACGCCAGCACATCCAAGGTTTGGTAGCCATCCACAAAACCTAAGGTAAAGGACTGCGCCGTATCCAAGGAAGATTCACTGAAATCTCCCATAGGGGAGAATAGACCCATGGCAATCAAGCTAATCAATAAGACCAGCAGCAATGGCGTCAATAGATTCCCGATAATATCTACCACTTTTGATGGCGCAATGGTCAATAACCAAGTCACTGCAAAAAAGGCAATCGAGGTCCAAAGGGGATCCGCATTAGGGAATGATGGCAATATTCCAACTTCAAAGGTTGTAGCTGCCGTCCTGGGAATGGCAATCAGCGGCCCAATACAGAGCATGATGACGGTTCCTAAGATGGGTGAAAGAAATTTGTTGATCCTAGTACCAAGATCCTCAAATGATTCCCCAGAATTTACAACGGAGAGTATTCCGAAAAAAGGCAATAATATTCCGGTCAGGCCAAATGCCAAGATGGTGATCCAGACATGGTCTCCAATTTGTATTCCGATATAAGGGGGGAGTAATAAGTTTCCAGCTCCGAAGAACATGGCAAATAAGGCAAAACCTATCGTGATTATGTCTCTAGTTTTCTTCAAAATGATTAGGTATAAAAAATTTCAATTAATTGTTTGGCCTCCTTGACATCATGGACCCTCAATATTTGGGCACCACGTTCCAGAAGCAAGGTGTTAAGTGCGATTGTTCCAGGTAATACTTGGTCCGGGGTAGATTTTATTTTTTTGTAGAGCATAGATTTTCTGGAAATACCTCCTAAAAGAGGTAACCCGAAATAATGAAGCTCTTGGATGCGCATCAGTAACTCATAATTCTGTTCAATGGTCTTGGCAAAACCATAACCAGGATCAAGGATGATATCCTTTACCCCTAATTCCCTGAGTTTTGCAACATTGTTCCCCAGACTTACCGCTACATCGTTTACAACATCATCATAATCTGTCATTTGCTGCATGGTAGCCGGTGTTCCGCGCATATGCATCAAAATATAAGGAACTTGAAGCTTAGCAACCGTATTGAACATATCCACATCTAGACTCCCCCCTGAAATATCATTGATGATATGGACCCCAGCCTTTACACAGGCTTCGGCAACATCAGCCCGAAAGGTGTCAATAGATAGAATAGCTTTAGGAAATTGCTTATGTATGGCTTCAATAATTGGTATAGCGCGATCTAATTCTTCTTGATGACTTATTTCCTTTGCTCCAGGTCGGCTTGAATAAGCACCGATATCGATGATATCTGCCCCTTCGCCAATTAATCTCTCCGTATGCTCCAAGGCTAAGTCCAGCGATTGGTGCTGGCCCGCATCATAAAATGAATCTGGTGTCAGATTGAGAATGCCCATGATCCTTGGGACTTCAAAAGTCATGAGTTGATTGCCAAGGCGAATGCTCTGACAAGGAACAGGCTGAAAAACTGACATTTACGTAAGATTAATAAAAAAATAAGGCTGCAAATTCTCATTTGCAGCCCCCAAAATAAGTCTTTTGTGTCTACTTTACAACTAGAACACCATCTGCAACCAAAGAAATATCCTTTCTTGGCTGGTTAATTTTAGCAATTTCTTCTTTGCTCTTGCCCATATCCTCAGCATAATGCTTTTGCCACTCTACTGTGGTTTCTTTCACTTTTGCCTTGCCTTCCAATACCACAGTCTTGCCAATGATATCTTGAGGAACAAAATAAGCATAGTCTGTAAAACGTACCATGATCGGTTCTTTGCCTTCTTCTGTTTTCAGCGTCAGGAAACAACCTTTTTTCGTACATACCTGAACAACCTCGCCTTGAACTTTCCCTGTATAGGATTCCTTTCCAGCTAGGTTCTTTTCAAGTTGTTTGACAGAGATAGCGCCATTTTTATCTATTTTCTTACCATAGCTAACACCAGCTTTTGCTGGTTGAATGGAAGTTTGTGCATGGCTAAATGCAATGAATGCAACTGCACAGATCAGTAAAGAGATAATTTTTTTCATATTTTTTTTCTAATAAATTCAAATTTTCCACTCAGGTCCAATTTCATGATCGTCGAAGCCGTACCATTTGAAGGATCCTGTTGCCCAAATTTAACAACATAATCCACACCATTTACAATCTCATCAGAGACTTCCATAAAATTCCTTGCTGAGGCTTCTCCACTGATGTTTGCCGAGGTAGAAACTATAGGTTTTCTGAACCTTTGTAACAACTGCTCGCAAAAGGGATGGTTCACAACACGGATCCCAATACTGCCATCCTCTGCTACGACATTGGTGGCTAAGTTCTTTGCTTTGGAATAGATAATGGTCAAAGGCTTATCCGTTGCTTCCAATAATTCATAAGCAATTTCAGGAACCTCGCTCACATAGCTTTGTAATTGATTGTCATTGCCCAAAAGGATGATCATGCTCTTACCTTTATCTCTTCCTTTCAACGCAAATATCTTTTCAACAGCTTCTTGATTTGTCGCATCACAACCAATACCCCAAATGGTATCGGTAGGATACAGGATCAATCCCCCAGACTTCAGTGTTTCCAAAGCCTGATTCAAATCCTCTTTATCTATATAAGGTCTTTGCATCAGGGTGCTATACTGCTACATTATGATCACGAAGCGCATCATTTAATGAAGTCTTCTTATCGGTAGATTCTTTTCTCTGTCCAATGATCAATGCACAAGGTACTTGAAATTCTCCAGCAGGGAACTTCTTGGTATACGAACCTGGAATTACCACAGAACGCGCAGGTACATAGCCTTTATATTCTACAGGCTCCGAACCTGAAACATCAATGATTTTGGTAGATGCGGTCAATACCACGTTTGCACCTAGTACAGCTTCTTCCTCAACTCGAACGCCTTCAACGACAATCGCTCTTGATCCAACGAATACGTTGTCTTCAATAATTACTGGCGCTGCTTGTACAGGTTCTAATACACCACCAATACCAACACCACCGCTTAGGTGAACATTCTTGCCGATCTGAGCACATGAACCAACGGTTGCCCATGTATCCACCATCGTACCTTCACCAACATATGCACCAATATTCACATAAGAAGGCATCATGATGACTCCCTTAGACAAAAAAGCACCGTAACGGGCTGAAGCTCCAGGAACAACACGGACACCTAACTCCTTGTAATTTGTTTTTAATTTCATTTTGTCATGGTAGACAAAAGGATCATTCTTGATTACCTCCATATTACGGATAGGGAAATAAAGAATTACAGCTTTTTTAATCCAATCATTGACATACCAAGATTCTCCAACAGGTTCAGCAACACGTAATTCACCTTTGTCCAAGTGCTGAATTACGAATTCAATCGCCTCGTAGTATTCTTTGTACTCCAATAACTGTCTGTTCTCCCAAGCTTCTTCTATTAATTTTTGAAGGGTTGTATTATCTACCATAATATTCTTAAAAGTAATTTTAAATTATTAACAAATATGGAGATTTTTAATGATATGTAAGTTACAGAAGGGGCAAAATTAAGAAGATATGACTATTTTTGTAGGATGGCAGAGGCAGCAGACAAATTGCGGATTGATAAATACTTATGGGCAATTCGTATATTCAAAACCAGAAGTTTGGCAACAGAAGCTTGTAAAGCAGGGAAAGTTAAACTCAATGGCCAAAATGTAAAACCTTCCGCAATCGTTAAAGTAGGGGAAACCTATAGTATTCAGAAGGGAATTGAGCGTAAGGTCATTAAGGTTACTGGATTGCTCGAACGTAGGTCTGACGCCAAAACGGCTGTTCAATTTTATGAGGATCACACACCAGTAGAAGAAACCTATGCTTTCAAATCATCATTCCATGCACCTGTCCTGAAAAGAGACCGTGGAACTGGTCGACCTACTAAAAAGGACAGAAGGGAAATTGATGATCTGAAAAGTGATTGGTGGGAAGAAGATAATGATAACTAAACTTGAATTAAAGAAAGTATTCTTTTCTATTTTATATTTATTGGCACTGGTAGTACAACCTTCCTTTGCCCAATCCGTTGTGGATGTGAGCCCTAAAGACTCTGTGGAAAGGGAACTTAAGAAGGTACTAGGCAGAAAGATTGAATTCGAAAAGGAAAAATTGATGAAGATCTTCGAAATCAAGGAACGCCTGAAACTCATGCCATCCCCTGCCGATCGATATAACTTCCAAGAAAAACTTTATAACGAGTTCAAGACCTATCAAATCGACTCTGCTATCTTTTATGTCAATGAAAATAAAAAGCTAGCCCTACAATTGAATGATAACTTTAAAAAGAATGAAGTCGATATCCAATTGGCAAGCTTATACTCCTCTGCGGGTCGATTCATCGAATCAAACGAAATCCTAAAAGGTATCCCAAGGCATAGCCTCTCCAGTGAACAGGAGGCTGATTATTACCGTGCTTTCTCCGATTTCTATTCCCATTATGGACAAAGTACCAACCACTATAATTATTTTAGCCTGAGCGAAGTCTACCGCGATTCCTTGCTCAACGTTCTTCCTAATGATTCCAAAGAACATCGAATAAGTTCTGCAACAAGAGCATTATTTGGGAATAATTTCGAAAAGGCGGAAAATGAATTGCTGCAATTATTGAGTGAATATAAAGATACCGACCATGAACGGGCTGTAATTGCCTATTTATTAGGATTGCTCTATAAAAACAAAGATGACCAAGAAAAACAGATCTACTATTTAGGTCTTTCTGCCATCACCGATGTTAAAAATACGGTTAAGGATAATGCTTCTATGCAAAGTCTCGCCTTGGTCTATTTTGAAAGAAATGAAATCGATAAGGCATACCTCTTTATTCAGGAAGCCATGGAAGATGCCCTTTTCTGTAATGTGAGATTTAGGACCATCGAAAACTCCTCTTTTTATCCGATTATCAATTCTGCTTTTCAGGAAAAAGAACAAGCTAATAAAAATCAGCTCAAAAACTTCCTGTACACCATATCCCTGATGTCCATCCTGCTTTTGGTCGCCTTCATCATATTATATATGCAGATGAAGCGCTTGAAAAAAACCAGAAAGGACCTGAAAAACCTAAATGACGAATTGCAAGGCCTAAATGCCCAATTGTTAAAAGTCAATCAAGACCTTCAGGAGTCAAACCATATTAAGGAAGAGTATATGGCGCAGTTTTTTGAATTATGCTCCGCCTATATCGATAAATTAGATAATACCCGAAAAGGCATCTTAAAAAAGATCTCCAATAACCAATTGGATGAACTCAGTAAGGAATTGAAATCTCAAGATTTTATCAAGACCGAACTTGATGACCTCTATCACAACTTCGACGTGATTTTCCTGAACCTTTATCCAACCTTTATTCAAGAGTTCAACAACCTGTTAAAACCCGAAGAAAGATTAACCTTGAAACATGATGAATTGCTGAATTCTGAACTCCGTATTTTTGCGTTGATCCGTCTCGGTATTTCTGATTCCACCAAGATTGCTAGGTTCCTCCGCTACTCTTTGCGTACGGTTTATAACTATAGAGTTAAGGTCCGTAACAAAGTTTTAGGTACCAAAGAGGACTTCGATGAACAGATTAAGGAGATTGGTAACCTAAAATTTTAGCAAAACCCTTTACTTTTTTTCTTTTTAAAAGCGCCTAATAACCTGTAAAACAATGCTTATTGATTTACTTTGGTTACTTTTTTGTTTTCACCCACCGCAAATGCTCACTAAAAATTAGCACCCTGCTTAACTTTGGATTGGGAAGTTTAGGTATACCCTAAATTATTTTATTAATCTCATAACTGATTATAAGACGTATGAAACTTTTTACTAAAGTTAGTATCGGTCTTTTCCTTTTTATGGTATCTGTTTTTTCAAATTTTGCCTTCGCGCAAAATGGAATTCGAGTTTCAGGAAAGGTTATAGACGAAGCCAACAATGAACCAATTATTGGGGCTACCATTACCGTTATCGGAGGTTCTGCATCTACCTCTTCAGATAACACGGGACTATTTACACTCGAGAATGTTCCGGCAAATTCAAAACTTCGAGTTTCTTATCTAGGCTATAAAAGCCAAGAAGTAATTGCACAGGCAGAAATGACCATCACTTTGAGCCCAGAAACAAATACGCTGGAAGATGTCGTTGTTATCGGTTATGGTGCAGTTAAAAGAAAAGATGTAACAGCCGCTATCTCCTCCGTATCATTGGAAGACCTTGACGAAAGACCAATTGTCAATGCCAACCAAGCTATCCAGGGTAAAGCAGCAGGGGTAACCGTTTCTCAACCTTCTGGTGCTCCAGGTGGTGGAACTTCTATCCGTATCCGTGGTACGACTTCCTTCAACGGAAGTAATGACCCGTTGTATGTTGTTGATGGAGTAACCGTTGACAATATCAATTTCCTTTCGCCTAATGATATCGCTGATATGCAGATCCTAAAAGATGCATCGTCAGCTTCTATCTACGGGTCGAGAGCTGCAAACGGGGTTATCTTGATCACTACCAAACAAGGTAGAGTTGGAAATCCAAAGATTACTTTAAATGCTTTAGCCACTCAAAATAGAGTGACCAACAGCATTACGCCCTTAAATACAGCGCAATACAAAGAGTTGATGGATGAGATCGGCATTGTGAAATTGCCTGATGGATTGACGGATCAAACAGATTGGTTCGATGAAACCTTCAGCAATGGATTGACCCAAGATTATCAGCTTTCCATTTCAGACGGTTCGGATAGAATCAAATACTTCCTTTCCGGTGGCTATGTAAACGATAAAGGGATCGTTCATTCCACATTCTACAAACGTTATAACTTCAGGGGTAACATTGAAAATAAAGTGAGGGATTGGTTAACAGTGAATGCTAACTTCTCCTATGCTGACTATAACGGAAACGGAATGGTGGAAGGTACAGGTTCCAATAGAGGTGGTGTTGTGCTTTCTGCTATCAATACGCCGACTTTTGCTCCGATCATGGACCCTTTCAATCCAAAACAGTTCTATAATAACTTCTATGGTCTGAACGTGACGTCTCCACTGGAGAATTTAGCGACCACTGGAAATAACCGCAACCGTGAAAACAGATTGATTGGATCAGGTTCGGCAACAGTACACATTACTCCTGGATTGAACTTCAAAACTTTATTCGCGTTAGACAGAAGAAATGCTTTTTCATCTACTTTCTTGGACCCATTGTCTACTTCATGGGGTAGAAACCAATTCGGTGAAGCAACGGATTCTAGAAACATGAATACCGTAATCACCTTTGATAACACTTTGACTTACAATAAAAGCTTTGATAAACATAACTTCGAAGCCATGGCTGGTACAGCTTGGTTAAGCTCAAACTATACCAACAGTTATATCCTAGGTTCGCACTTTAGAAATGATTTGATCGAAACCTTGAATGTGGCCAATAAAATCTCTTGGACTGGTACAGGTTCATCAGCATCTGATTGGGCAATGATGTCTTATTTCGGACGTCTTTCCTATAACTATGATGGCAAATATTTGGTAACCGCCAATTTAAGATCTGATGGTTCCTCTAAATTACACCCAAGCAAAAGATGGTCTATGTTCCCATCGGTTTCGGCCGCTTGGCGTTTATCGTCGGAGGAATTCCTAAGTGATGTGCCTTGGATGAACGACTTAAAACTTCGTGGAGGTTGGGGTCAAACAGGTAACCAATCGGGTATAGGTGATTATGCATACTTACAACGCTATAATATTATCCGTTCCCCATGGTTCGAAGAAGGTAAAACCAACGATTTAGCTTCCGTAACTCCAGAAAACCTAAGAACAATTGACTTAGGTTGGGAAAGAACCACACAAACTGGGGTAGGTTTAGACTTTACAGGTTTCAACAATAGATTGACCGTAAACTTAGATTACTACTACAAGAACACAACTGATATGTTGATGTGGGTGGATCTTCCAGGTAGTGGTAATATCTCCCAAATCCAAAGAAATGAGGGTGAAATGACCAACCGTGGTTTTGAAACCAATATCAATGCCGATATCTTAAAAGGCGAAGGCCTAACTTGGTCTTCAGGTTTTAATATCTCTTTCAACAGAAATAAATTCACCAAATTGGTGCTGAAACCTGTTTATTTCGATGCTAGAACCACTGACTATGTCAATGAAACCGTAGTAAGAAACGAAGCAGGAAGACCTGTAGGCGGTTTCTTTGGTTATGTCAGCGAAGGCGTAAATCCTGAAACGGGTGATATGATCTATTCCGATATCAATGGCGATGGAAAAGTGACTGTCAACGATAAAACTTATATCGGTGATCCTAACCCTAACTTCACTTTCGGATTTACCAATAATCTTTCCTACAAAGGATTGAACCTCAATATCTTTATCCAAGGTTCTCAAGGCAATGATATCTACAACGTTTCCAGAATGGAAATGGAAGGCATTTACGATGGTAAAAACCAATCTACACGTGTTCTTCAACGTTGGAGAGTCCCAGGTCAAGTTACCGAAGTGCCTCGTGCTGGTTATGATATGAAAAACTCCTCATACTTCGTAGAAGATGGAAGTTATATCCGCTTGAAAAACATCTCCCTTTCCTATAACATCAAAGCTCCAGCTTTGTCAAAAATTGGAATTAACAAATTGGCACCGTTTATCTCAGCCACCAACTTAATTACCTTGACAAAATACACCGGCTTGGATCCAGAGGTTAACCAATGGGGGAATTCAGGTAGGGTGCAAGGTTTAGATTGGGGTACATATCCTCAAACTAGGTCGTTCGTGTTTGGATTAAATATGGAGTTCTAAGATTAAGATGATGAGAACAATGAAATTTAATATAATGAAGAAGATGCTGATCGCAGTACTCGGTACTGTGGCCATCTCAAGCTGCTCTCTTGATAAAGATCCTCTTGGTCAATATTCTGACGTGACCGAAGGGGTAAATGAAGAAGGAAAAAAAGTAGTCTTTAAAGACAAAGCCGCGGTAGATAACTACATGCAAGGCTTATATAATATCCTACGTGATAGACAGGAACATTGGTATCTTGACCAAATGCTGATTGCTGAATCGCATTCAGACAACGCATACGCAGGAACGACTGGTGCCGAGGTAGTGCCTTATGAAAATAATGGCATCGAAGGTTCCAATTCAGTTGTTCAGCGCGATTGGATCCGATACCTGGAAGATATTGCTAAACTCAATATCCTGATCGTTAATGTGGATTCGGTTGCTGACAATTCCCTGTCCTCAGCATTGCGTAAGCAATACAAAGCGGAAGCAAAAATTCAAAGAGCTTTGATTTTCTTTGATATGGTGCGTCTATGGGGCGATATCCCTTTGGTGACCACAGTGGGTAAAGACATCACCGCAGAAAATATCGAAGAGGTTTACGACGATTATTTCCCGAGCCAGACGCCTGAAAAAGAGGTTTACGAATTCTTGGCCAAGGAATTGGAAGAGGCCATCGTCGATGCGCCATCCAATAATGCCGCTAACAAAACAAAATTCTCCAAATCCGTAGCCAAAGCTTTATTAGCTAAGGTCTATGCTGAAAAACCAATCCGTAACTATGCAAAGGTTATTCAATATGTGGATGACTTAGCAGCAGATGGATTTGCTCTAGACGCAGATTATAAAAATTTGTTTGGAGTTCAAGAAGGAAATGCAGAACCATTGATCAGAAATAGCAAAGAGGCTATTTTAGAAACCCAATTCTTTGCGGGTAATGGTAACTGGGTAACCTGGATGTTTGGACGTGACTTATCAAACTACAATAGCAATTTTACATGGGCAAAATGGATCACTCCTTCAAGGGATTTAATAAATGCATTCACCCGCGAAGGAGATGAGATCCGCTACACAGAATCCATTGTGTATTACCAAGCTGGTTGGAGCAACTACTATCCGGCAAGCAACTACCCATTCATGTATAAAACTCGTTCGGCATTCAGTAACATCATCAAAATCCGTTATGCGGATCTGTTATTGCTGAAAGCTGAAGCATTGATCAATGGCGATAGCCCTAATCTTACAGCAGCAGCTGCAATTATCGATCAAGTTCGCCAACGTGTGAAACTTCCGAAATTGAGCAATGCCGTTAAAGGAAGCAAAGATGCCATGTTAAATGCCTTGTTGAGTGAGAGAAGATTAGAATTGGCTTTCGAAGGGCAACGCTGGTATGACTTGGTGCGCTTGAATAAAGTTGAATCGGTGATGAATGCAGTGTATGCAAAAGATTCAGGCAGAAAAGCCCAAGTTTATCCATTTACAGAGAATTCATATCGCTTGCCAATTCCGCAGTCGATTATAGATGAAAACCCTAAAATCAAGCAAAATCTAGGATATTAATACTGAAACTATGAATAATTTAAAGAAATATATATTTGTTGCAAGCTTGTTCTCCTCGATTTTTACGGCTTGTGGAAATGACACGAATATCAATGGCGGAGACCCTGTTCCTGTAGACCCTACATCCGGAGATGTATTAATCTATACTACAACCGGTTCGCTAAGCCATGATTTCAAAAAATCCTATGTGGACTTTAGCAAGACCAGTAACATGGGAACTAAGACCATTAAGATCGATGAAAGCAAAACATTCCAAACCATGGATGGATTTGGTTCTGCTATCACCGGTTCAGCAGCTTTCAACTTATTGAAAATGGCACCAGAGGACCGTACGAAATTCCTTAAAGAAACATTCTCTCCAACAGAAGGTATGGGTCAAAGTTATATCCGTATCGCGATTGGCTGTTCTGATTTCTCATTGGATGAATATACTTTGGCAGATAAACCGGGAATTGAAAACTTCGCACTTCAATCGGAAGAATTGGAATATGTGATTCCTGTTTTGAAAGAGATTATCGCCATCAATCCAGAGATCAAGATCATGGGCTCGCCATGGACTCCTCCAAAATGGATGAAAGTGAATAACTTGACGGAATTGAAACCCTACGATTCTTGGACTGGGGGACACTTGAACCCTAAATACTACCAAGACTATGCAACCTATTTTGTAAAGTGGATCCAAGCCATGAAAGACCATGGTGTGAATATTTACTCCATTACAACACAAAATGAGCCATTGAACGACAAGAACTCGGCTTCATTGGTGATGTTTTGGAATGAGCAACAAGCATTTGTTAAAAATGCGCTTGGTCCTAAGATGAAAGCGGCTGGATTAACAACCAAAATCTACGCATTCGACCATAACTATAACTATGATAATATGCCAGAACAACAGGATTATCCAGTCAAGATTTTTGAAGATCCTGCTGCAGCTGCTTATTTCGCTGGTTCTGCTTACCATAACTATGGTGGTGACAAGGCCGAGTTATTGGATATCCACGCCAAAGCACCGAACAAAGATTTGATCTTTACGGAAACTTCCATTGGAACTTGGAATGACGGCCATGCACTAGGCAAAAGATTGTTGGAGGATATGCGTGAGGTAGCCTTAGGTACAGTAAACAACTGGAGCAAAGGGGTAATCGTATGGAATTTGATGTTGGATTCAGAAAGAGGCCCTAACCGTGAAGGTGGTTGCCAAACTTGTTATGGTGCCGTTGATATCAGCAAAGCCGATTACAAGACCATCCGTAGAAACTCACATTACTACATCATCGGGCACATGTCAGCCGTGGTAAAACCAGGTGCAGTCCGCATTGGGTCTGAAGGTTATACAGATGCTGGATTGTCATATGCTGCTTTCAAAAATACCGATGGTAGCTATGCTTTTGTGATTGCAAATGCTAATGGAAGCAATTCTAGAATTGTTATTGAGGATGGGAAAAATCATTTCAGTTATGATGTTCCTGCAGGTTCTGTTGTTTCTTATTCTTGGAAAAAATGAAAAAATTAATCAATTATTTAGCCTTTTCACTTCTTTTGAGCCTAATGTTCTCTTGTAAAGAAGATGAATTAATCGTGCCTTATGGCGCTGGGGAGCCTGCCATTGAAATAGTTAAAAGTCCAACTGCTTCTTTGTTTGGCGATAGCTTGCAATATACCGTGAATGTTTCGGATAAAAGCGTAGACCTGTCTACCTTGAAAGTACAATTATTGTTCAGTGATGAAGTCGTATCGGAACAGACCATACGTACAAAAGAAGCTGGATCGTACTCTGGAAAATTATTTGTTCCTTACTTAAAGAACATTCCTAATGGTTCTGCCTTATTGAAGTTTACCCTTCAAAATGTGCAGATGGTGAGTAAAACGGAAGAAAAAGTCCTGAATATCACGAGACCAGATTTTCCTTATTTAAACTTGGTAGCCGAAGGAAAGACCTATCGTATGAGCAAGGTTGGACCTAACCAGTACGAGGTTTCTGATGAATTTAAGATGAAAGCTCCGGCTTATATCGAAGCGCCTAAAGTAGGTGAATTTGGAAATAAGATTCAATTTGGATGGGAGAATAAAGCGATCCTGCAAGGGGTAAATACGCCAATTCCTTTTTCAAATGCTTTCGATGGAGTTTATAAGATCAGCTTCAACACCTTGACTTATGCAGCTTCACCTTTCCTTCGTTATGCAATCAATGATACGGATATGTCCATGGTAGAAGATGAAATCTTCTCAGTAGACCTAACGATCAACAAAGATGAAGAATTGACCTTTGAAGGAATGCCAGCGGGTTGGTGGGTCGATAAGGACTATATCCGCCAGGATGCGGGCAAATATTACTTCAATGCCATGTCTGGAAAATACCGTTTCATTGCCGATCTAGGTAAAAAATATATCAAGGTAGAAGCTATGAACGGAAATGATCTAGCAAGATTGAATGCCGATGGTACCGGAGCAATCTGGATTATTGGTGAAGGTATCGGTAAACCAACTGTTGCAGATAATCAGGTTGGTTGGGATCCAGGAAAGGCCATCTGTGTGACACCAATTGGAGGAAAGAAATACCAAGTGACCGTAGTGGCTGGACAATCCATCAATACCGATAATATCAACTTCAAATTCTTCCATGAAAAAGGATGGAACGGTGAATTCAAGAATACAGACTTGACAACCACTAGCGACGTTATCTTGATTGGAGATGGAACAAATGGCCGTGACCCAGGTAACTTAGGTCTTCAGGCTGGTAAAAAACTGGAAGCAGGTGCAACCTATGTATTCGTAGTTGATCTGTCTGAAGGAAATAACAAAGCAAAACTTAGTGTGACAAAACAATAAAACAACTAACAGTTTAGATTGATTAGGGGTGGATGAAGGCGTTTCCACCCCTTTTGTTTTTCAGGTATTAATTACGTTCTTTGTTTAAAACTGAATCTAATTATGAAAAAGAGTGTAACCTACTTATTAATCTTAATGTGTGTAACGATGAATTTAACGCCTTCTTCTGCACAGAGCAATTCAAAACCGAAGTATGTTTTAGCCATTCATGGAGGTGCAGGTACGATACTAAAAAAGAATATGACGGACTCCCTGGAGAAAGCCTATATCGAGAAATTGACCGAATCCCTACGGGCTGGTTATGAACAGATCAAACAGGGAAAATCTAGCTTAGACGCCATCGAAGCTGCTATCCATATCATGGAAGATTCACCACTTTTCAATGCTGGTAAAGGTGCCGTATTCACAAATCAAGGTAAAAATGAACTGGATGCCGCCATTATGGATGGATCTAATCTTAAGGCAGGTGCTGTAGCTGGTGTTACCAATATCAAGAATCCCATCAGTGCAGCGAGAGCTGTCATGGATAAATCGGAACATGTCATGATGATTGGAAAAGGCGCAGAGGAATTCGCGCAGCAAAATGGTATCCAAATTGTTGACCCATCCTATTTCTGGACCAAGCAGCGTTGGGATGGACTGCAAAGGGCATTGGAAAGAGATAAAGATCGTGCTGAACTGGACCATGACGATAAAAAGGCTTTCTTGCCTCCATATAAAGATGAAAAATTTGGAACTGTGGGCTGTGTAGCCTTGGATAAACATGGTAACCTTGCAGCAGGGACTTCCACTGGAGGTATGACCAATAAAAAATTCGGCAGGGTGGGTGATGCGCCAATTATTGGTGCAGGAACCTATGCCAACAATGCCACGGTAGCTATTTCATGTACAGGTTGGGGCGAGTTTTTTATCCGTTCTGTTGCTGCATTCAATGTGTCCGCAAAAATGCAATATGCCAAAATGGATGTTGCCAAAGCTTCGCAGGAAGTTATCGATGAAATTGGAAAATTAGGTGGCGATGGTGGATTGATTGCAATCGACAAAAATGGAGAAGTCGCTATGCCATTCAATACTGAAGGCATGTACCGTGGAACGGTCACTGCAGATGGGAAAATCCATGTGGAAATCTATAAATAAAGAATAAATTATAGCATTACTCCGGTATGCTATAATAATTCATATACCTCACGATGCTATTAGCTCTTCTGTTAATATAATTAGAAGGTCTTCTAGCATCCCACTTTTGTGGACTAGGCAAGATGGCAATGATCAATGCGGCCTCTTTCTTGGTCAGGCTTTTTGCCGACTTATGAAAGTAATACTGTGCCGCCCCTTCGGCTCCATACACTCCCTGTCCCGTTTCTATCACGTTCAGGTATACTTCCAAGATTCTTTTCTTACTCCAAAAGACCTCAATCAGTACCGTAAAGTAAGTTTCTAAACCCTTGCGGAGCCATGAACGTCCAGGCCATAGGAATACATTTTTTGCCGTTTGTTGGCTTATGGTGCTTCCGCCCCTTAATCTTTTTCCTTTTTTGTTTTTCTCAAAAGCTTCTTTGATCGCTTGGGTATCAAAACCATTGTGCGTCATGAAGTGTGCATCTTCACCAGCTAAAGCGGCTCGCTTCAGGTTGTTTGAGATGTCCTCATAGTCCAACCATTTGCGTTCCATTTTCCAATCCTTACCATCTGCTTTCCGCTCAAAACCTCTTTTTAACATCAAATAGGTAATGGGCGGATTGGTAAACCGTAGGGCAATGACCCAAAGTATGGTCAATACGAAAAAGGCAATCACTCCCCTGATTACCCAAGGAAGGACCTTGGTCTTCAGTGTGCTCCCGAAGGATGTCTTGGTTTGCTTTTTCCTGTTCTTGCTCGTAGAACGTTTGATTGCCATTACTTTGAAATTTTATGCAAACATAAGATGTATTTTTTAATTATTATGTCATTTCCCTAATGCTTTTTGGATGTAGGCATTGTTTTGCAAATCGCCACAATTCTGCTATTTTTACATCTTATACAAAAAAAGAATAACCTTGGCAAAAGCAAAGAAACAAACCCCTTTAATGCAGCAATATAATACCATCAAGGCCAAATACCCCGGTGCCTTATTGCTGTTTAGAGTTGGGGATTTTTATGAGACGTTTGGAGAAGATGCTGTTAAAGCAGCCAAGATTTTAGGAATCGTATTGACAAAGAGAGGAAATGGCTCTGAATCTGAGACCGCTTTAGCCGGTTTCCCGCACCATTCCCTGGAGACCTATCTGCCTAAATTGGTGCGAGCCGGACAGCGGGTAGCGATCTGTGATCAATTGGAGGATCCTAAACAAACCAAAACCATCGTAAAAAGAGGAGTAACTGAACTTGTTACACCTGGTGTTTCATACAATGAAAATATAGTCCAACAGAAATCCAATAATTACCTCGCTTCTATATTCATGGATAAACAGGTAGTAGGTGTCTCCTTTCTGGATATTTCAACCGGTGAATTCTTGGTCGCCCAAGGTTCCGTGGGATATATCGACAAGCTTTTGCAAGGCTTTAAACCTACTGAAATCATCCTTCCAAAAAAACAATATAAGGAGTTCGTGGAACAGTTTGGTTCCAACTATTACACCTATACCTTGGATGAATGGCCATATACCGGTGATTATGCCACCGAAAACCTCCTGAAACATTTCGAAGTCAATTCCATGAAAGGTTTTGGTATCGACCGTATGCCTATCGGGATTGTTGCAGCGGGCGTGGCATTGCACTACCTCAATGAAACCGAACATCGAAACCTGCAGCATATTTCCAATATCTCCAGGATCGAAGAAGATCGCTATATGTGGCTGGACCGTTTTACGATCCGCAACTTGGAGCTGATCAGTTCAGCCAATGAAAATGCAACTACACTTTCCGATGTGCTTGATGAAACTTCATCTCCAATGGGCGCCAGATTGTTGAAAAGATGGATCGTTATGCCCTTAAAGGATGAAAAATCCATAAATGAAAGACTTCAGGTCGTTCAGGATTTTTATCAAGATAGAAACCTAAGGGACCAATTGGTCCAAGAGATCAAACAGGTTGGTGATCTGGAAAGATTGATCTCTAAGATTGGACTGCAAAAAGCAAATCCTCGCGAAATCATCCAACTCAAAAGAGCCCTTTATGCCGTTGAGAAACTAAAAGAGCTTTGCCAAGAACAGGAATCAGAATCCTTAAAGGTCATTGCAGAACAGCTTAATCCCTGTCTGATTATCCGGGATAAGATCGAGCAGACCATTCAAGCTGAACCTCCAGTGGCCTTGAACAAAGGCAACGTTATTGCTGATGGAGTGGATCCTGATTTAGATAAATTGAGAAAGGTTGCCTTTGGTGGTAAGGATTATCTCCTGGAAATTCAGAGACGTGAATCTGAAATTACAGGTATTCCATCCCTGAAAATTGCATTTAATAATGTATTTGGCTATTACCTGGAAGTTACCAATACCCATAAGGATAAGGTGCCTTCGGGTTGGATCCGTAAACAGACCTTGGTCAACGCTGAACGCTATATTACCGAGGAACTGAAGGAATATGAGGAGCAGATCTTAGGTGCCGAGGAAAAGATTCAAGCCATTGAAAACCGTATTTATGCAGAGCTTATGCTCGCTATTGCGGAATATATCAAACCGATTCAATTAAATGCCCAATTGCTTGCAAAATTGGACGTGCTCTTGAATTTTGCCATCATTGCAGAAAAGAATTTCTATGTAAGGCCTGATGTCAATGTAGGAAAGAACATCGATATCAAAGGAGGAAGACACCCCGTTATTGAAAAGAATCTACCAATAGGGCAGGACTACATTACCAATGATACCTTTTTGGATCCCGAAGGTCAGCAGATCATTATCATTACAGGGCCTAACATGGCCGGTAAGTCAGCTTTACTGAGACAGACGGGGTTAATTGTGCTGATGGCGCAGATCGGTTCCTTTGTGCCGGCTAAAGAAGCATCCATTGGTATAGTGGATAAGATATTCACCCGTGTTGGTGCATCGGATAACCTAAGCTCTGGAGAATCTACCTTTATGGTGGAAATGAACGAGACGGCAAGTATCATGAACAACCTGTCTGACCGTAGTTTGATCCTGTTAGATGAAATTGGCCGTGGTACCAGTACCTATGATGGTATCTCCATTGCATGGGCCATTGCGGAATATCTGCACAACCATCCTTCTTGCCGGGCAAAAACTTTATTTGCCACCCATTACCATGAATTGAATGAACTGAGTACTTCCATGTCGCGGATCAAGAACTTTAACGTGAGTGTGAAGGAGGTCAACAATAAAGTGATTTTCCTTAGAAAACTGGTTCCTGGTGGCTCTGAACATAGTTTCGGTATACATGTGGCTAAGTTGGCCGGTATGCCTCCAAAACTGATCGGACGTGCTGGCGAGATCCTCAAACGCCTGGAACAGGAACGGACCGGCGGAGAAAAGATCAAGGATAGTATGCGTAAGATCCAAAAACAGGCTTATCAACTTCAGATGTTTGCCATTGATGATCCTGTGCTGGAAAAGATTCGGGATATGCTGAATAATTTGGATGTGAATACCCTCACTCCGGTAGAGGCATTGATGAAACTGGACGAGATCCAGCGTTTACTGAAGAACTAAAAAATATGCTGGTAGTTTAGTACCTACCAGCATCATATATATCATAGGAGATGTCATTTGGATCATACCCTAATCGAGGGTCGACCCGAATGATCATCGTTCCACGGAACGATTCACCGGCATATAAGGTCCCAATGGGTGCCTCATTGAAAAAAGGTGCCCCATTATGTCCAACCAGGGAGAACTCTAAGTAATAATCACCATCCTGACCTTGGTAATAATCAATGTTGGAAAGATTAGTTACCGCATACTCCACGCGGTAAGTATCTGGACTCACTTTATAGACATCAAAAACATCTACAGCAAAGTCTTCAGGATAAAAATAAGATCCCCCGATGTATTCTTTTGAACAGGCTGAAAATAGTCCTACGACCATGATCAAGGCTACGATTTTAAGTAATTTTGCTTTCATATGCTTGTCTGTCTTTAGGGAAATAGACTATAGGGATTCCATTTAGATTAATCCCAGCCTATAAATATTTTAGCAATGGTTCTTTTTTGGCTCAAAAACAAGCATTTAAAATTACCTTTGTGCTATGGGAAATATCTTCCAATTCAAGCAATTTTCAGTTAATCAAGAACACTGTGCCATGCGGATCAATACCGATGGGGTGTTGTTGGGGGCCTTTGCCGAACATATACAGGCCGATTCCATTCTAGATATTGGAACGGGAACAGGGGTCATAGCACTCATGCTGGCCCAAAAATATCCGAAAGCGAAAATTTGGGCTGTGGAAATCGATAAACAGGCCTCCCAAAGGGCATTGGAAAACTTTCAAGCTTCGCCCTTTCAGGATCGTCTTTCCATTGTGCACTCTGATATCTTCCATTGGAAGGCAGAAACTGAATTTGACCTGATTGTCTCCAATCCTCCTTTTTATATCAATTCGTTGCATAACCCTGATCAAAGGAAGAAAGTGGCCAAACATACCGATGTGGAATTCTTTAAGGGTTTGTTCCATTTTGCAGGCACAAAGCTTTCAGCCCTTGGAAAATTGCAGATTGTGGTGCCCATGGAGCTGTTAGATTTTATGGTAACCGAAGCTAAAGAGAATCAACTATTTCTGGACCAACAGATCAATATGCAATCCTTTGTTGATTCAGAACCCTTTCGCTGCATACTGAGTTTCCAAAAACAAGAAATCAAACCTGAGCGGCAGACTTTTGTTATCTATCAGGAGAGATCCCAATACTCAGATGCCTATAAACAGATCTTGAAACCTTATTTTTTAGCTTTTTAACATGAAAATCGGACTTCTTTCAGATACCCACGGATACCTAGATGATGCGGTCTTAAAACATTTTGAAAAATGTGATGAAATCTGGCATGCCGGTGATTTTGGCTCCATGGAGATCATCGAGAAATTGGAAGCCTTTAAGCCTCTTCGGGGTGTTTATGGAAATATCGATGATAAAGATATCCGCCTGAAATTCCCTGAACACCTCAGGTTCCATTGTGAACAGGTGGATGTTTGGATGACCCATATTGGTGGCTATCCAGGAAAATACAGCCCCCTGGTCAAACCTGAAATCTTGAACAATCCCCCGAAACTGTTTATTACAGGGCATTCCCATATCCTGAAGGTACAGTTTGATCCGAAGCTACAGTTGCTCCACCTCAATCCGGGAGCTGCCGGTAAACAAGGCTGGCATCAGATAAGGACCGCAATGCGTTTTGAAATTAATGGAGATAAAATTGAAAATTTGGAAGTTATAGAATTAGGAAGCAGAGCCTTATAGACTATCCCTCACTTCAATTAAAAAGCTTTTTAACCCCTCCAAAGATTCAATGATCCTTTGGTTTTCCCTTGCTTCGTTCTTGTTGCTTCGTAAGAATTCACGCGCTCCTTGTAGGGTATAACCCTTGTCCTTAACCAAATTGAAGATGATCTTGAGGTTCGCAATATCATTCTGGGTGAATAGACGATTCCCTTTTTTGTTTTTCTTAGGTTGTAGAATATCGAATTCACGCTCATAAAAACGGATTTGAGATGCATTTACACCGAACATCTCAGTGACTTCACCCATGGTATAATACAGCTTGTTTATTTCTCGTTCTTTGTACGGCATGAACTTTTAATTTTAGTGTATTAACAAATATACAATCTAAGTTTGAAAATCAAAAAAACCATGATTGATATAAAGTTAAAGGCGATTTCGTAATTTTAAACTTTAGATGAAAGGTAAAGTAATTGTAAGTAAGTTTTGGACCAAGTTCTTTTCCATGGGAAAAGCGCAAGCTATTACCATATTTCCTTTTATCTTCCTCAAGCATTCTTCTGACCGCGACAACAGGATTCTGATCAATCATGAACGAATCCACGTTTTGCAAGCCTTGGAGTTGCTCATTATCCCGTTTTATTTACTCTATCTATTGGAATTCAGCCTGCGAATGCTACAATACCGCAACTTTACAAGGGCTTACCTGAATATCTCCTTTGAGCGGGAAGCTTATGATAATGAGCATAACCTGAATTACCTCAAATCTAGAAAGCTATTTAGCTTCTGGAAGTATGTAACAAGGTAATTGGAGATTTATCAAAGAGGGCATATAAGCTATGCCCCCAACTTATCAAATACTTTCATTACGCCCATGATGCATGGAGCATTACCATTGATCTGTTCGAAACGGGGAAACCGGTAATCCATTGGAGTTAAACAGATTTGGCATGGCGATCTCCGTGAATCCAAAGCGTACCGCTACTGGGTCTTTGACCTCTGCAGATTCTACAATCAGCTTGTCGCCCTTAATCTTGCCCTTTGCCGCTTTGAACTGCTTGTCTGCTGCTGCAATAAATAAGTCAGTAATTTCACCTTTTGAAGTTAATTTCCCCTCTAGGTTACTAAAGCTAATTTCAATGCTGTTGCCTTTTATCTCCTGCGATTTAAAGATTGGTGATTTATAATCTTTCAGGGGTTTATGGTAAACCTCGGCAAGTGCTAGATCTGCCAACCGTTTAGCAACCGCCTTTTTCTGGATAGGATGGATGTCCTTAATATTGTCTACCAAGTCTGTTATCACGACCATGCCGGTATTGGGTAGCTCGTTTGCGGTCTTGGCCTGCTGTTCTCTTAGATAGGCTGCCAGAGGCTCTTTATTGTTATATTGGAAGGGTGCAATCTGCACGAAGTAAAAAGGGAAATCATCGTTCCAAGCTGATCTCCATGAACTGACCATGGTCTTCATCAGTTTATCATATCCATCCCATGTCCCTACATTGCTCTCGCCTTGGTACCAGAATGCTGCCGTGATATTATAGCCCGCAAAGGGATGTACCATGGCATTCCAAAGTACCCCACTGTTGTGCGGTCGCCAATCATTTGCACTTTGTTGCTTAGCTCGCTGCAACAGGAAAGGATCGTTATCGATTAAATAACTCGGCGTCCATACCTCTGCGGCCGTGCCACCCCAACTGGAATTGATCACTCCAATAGGAACCTGCTCCTGGGAATTGATCTCTTTTGCAATAAAATAACCAATGGCTGAAAAGGGCTGTAAGGACTCTGCACTTAGGGTTGCCCATTTATTGGAAATCTGATCTTGAGGGGTCAATGCGCCGTTCCTGCTGATATGTAATAACCTGATGTTTGGGTTATTGGCAGTTGGCATCTCATCGATGATCTCTTTGAGGTTTTGGGCCGCTCCCCATTCCATATTAGATTGTCCTGAACATAAGAATACATCCCCTAATAGAATATCTTTCAAGCTGATGCTCTCTTGGTTGGCCATAATCTTTATCTCATAGGGCCCTCCAGCTTTTCCTGCTGGCAAGGTGGTTTTCCATTGCCCATCACCATTCGTCTTTGCTTTTACGGTGTCTTGAAACCATGTTCCAACAATGCGGATTTCCGAACTGGCAGGTGCCAATCCCCAGAAATTGATATCGGTTCCGCGCTGCAAAACCATATGGTCCGAAAAGAAATTAGGGATCCGGAGCTGGGCGATGACACTTTGCTGAAAAGCGAATACGGCCAACAGGGAAAGTAAAAAGAGATTTTTTAAGTTCATGTGATTTTTTTAGGTTTATTGTTGTCTAAATTTAACAAAAAAATCTAAATCTTTATTCTGTTTAGCCTTGCTGGACAATTCGTTTTCAAAAATAACGCAGGTTTTCCGATTGATGATTTGACCTCATTCGAGGCATATTCGGAAAATTCCGAATTGGCTGGAGCTTTTTGGCAAGGTTTCTCGAATATGTCTCGAATGATTCTCGAAGCAGACCCCAAAATGGAAGGGTCAAGTTAGGGGGAAGAATAGGCATAAAAAAAGCGAGCCATGTCTAGCCCGCTTTCAAATATGTTTAGAGAAACTCTACTTTACCATTTTAAGGAAAGTGGATACTTTTTCTTTTAATTGTCTTCTGTCTACGATGAAATCTAGGAAACCATGTTCCAGAACGAATTCTGAAGTTTGGAAACCTTTAGGAAGATCTTTTTTGATGGTTTCTTTGATGACACGAGGTCCGGCGAAACCGATCAATGCCCCTGGTTCAGCGATATTGATGTCACCTAACATGGCATAAGAAGCTGTAACCCCACCAGTGGTTGGGTCAGTCAATAAACAGATGTAAGGTAATTTAGCTTGAGCCAAAAGGGCTAGTTTTGCCGAGGTCTTGGCCATTTGCATCAAGGAGAATGCAGCCTCCATCATACGGGCACCACCAGATTTAGAGATCAACATAAAAGGTAATTTATGCTCGATACAGTAATCGATGGATCTAGAGATTTTTTCTCCAACTACAGAACCCATTGAACCTCCAATAAAGGAGAAATCCATACAAGCTACAACAAGGTCTTGCCCGTTAACTTTACCAACGGCAGATCTCAAGGCATCGTTCAGACCCGTTTTCGCTTGGCTATCCAATAATCTGTCTTTGTAAGGTTTAGTGTCCACAAAGTTTAATGGGTCACCCGCTTTCAGGTTCGGAAATAATTCAGTGAATTCGTTGTTGTCGAATAATATGGAGAAATAGGCAGTTGATCCAATGCGGATGTGGTAATCACAGTAATGGCAAACATACTTGTTTTCAACTTGTTCCACATTCAAAAGAGGTTTTTTACAGTTAGGACATTTGTTCCACATCCCATCAGGTGCCTCTTTTTTGTTTTCTGTTGCAGTATGTATACCTGCTTTGTTTCTTTTAAACCAACTCATAGACTCATGTTAATTCGGTTTACAAATAAACGAAAAATATCTAATATGTGTATTTAGAAAACGAAATGAAGGAAATAAAGGAGAGTTTAGGCCAATAAAAAATGGGTAAGCTCCCTCTATCGCACCGCTCAACCAAATACCCTTGCTTTGTTCCCAACCTGGGGGAGTCAATGGGAGCTGGTCGTAGAGGACTTACCCACGGCAAAATTAACAAAAAATTAATCTTTTCGAAAAGAAAATCGCATTTAGGACGTATCCGGCTGAGATTCAACCTGAAAATTACATTTTGTCCTTCTGATATTCGCCTCTCAGGGCGAAATATCCAAAGACCCCAAGGCCAATCGAGATGATCGGTGTGAGGATAAACAGAATGATAATTCCAAAAACAACGTCTTCTTGCTTTCCGGAAATAATTTTTGGCAAGCCAAATTTGGCAATGCAGAAATATGCCGCAAGTAGCGCTAAAGCTATCCAAAGGATCCCTAATATTTTTTTAATGCTCTCCATATCAATTCAAATCTTTTGCAACCATGTTTTTGTTGATGTATAGGGCGCCTATGACAAAACAGACCGCCGAAATAATGATCGGGTACCATAAACCCTCCAGGTAAAATGTGGGATCGGCCGCTGTTTTTGCATTCGTGGCCAAATAAGTGGATACGGCCGGCAATAACCCGCCGAAGATTCCATTGCCGATATGATACGGTAGGGACATAGAGGTGTACCTGATTTTTACAGGAAAGATTTCGACCAAGAATGCCGCAATAGGACCGTAAACCAAAGTGATATAGATGATCTGTATAAAGATTAATGCAATCAGTTTAACATAATTGGAGCCAGCTAAAAAGACTGCAGTCTTGCTGGTACCCTTGACCGTATCGGTGTTTTCGATGCTGTGCGATCCATCATTGTAATAACGGGTCAGCGATTTGATCTCATGCTCATTATCTGCACTCACTGGAATAATGGTTTCCGTTCTTTTATCAACCAATTCCTGTTTGTTTTGACTGTTTGTGATCTGGTACATGGCTTGGTAAATTGGCCTATAGGTCAGTACCGCCAATAACATACCGGTGAGCATGACCCATTTTCGCCCGACCTTGTCCGAAAGCCTGCCAAAGACCACAAAGAATGGGGTTCCAAAGAGCAGGGCAATCCCTAAAATAATATCAGCCTGATCGGAATCGAGGAACATGACCGTTTTCATAAAGCTCATGGAATAGAACTGTCCAGTGTACCAAACCACACCTTGACCCATTGCTGCCCCAAATAAAGCCAATAGGACAAACTTAAGATTGTACTTATTTCCAAAACTTTCTTTCAGTGGATTAGTGGAGGTCCTCCCTTCCGCTTTTGCTTTCTTGAATTCTGGGGATTCATCCATGTTCTTACGGATCAGGTATGAAACATAGACCATAAGGATAGAAAGAAGGAAAGGGACACGCCAGCCCCAATGATCGAATTGAGCTTCGGTCAGAACAAGTTTAGTCAGTAAGATGACCACTAAGGAGATGAACAGGCCAAAGGTAGCCGTCGTTTGTATCCAGGAGGTCCAATATCCACGCTCTCCATTCGGAGCATGCTCGGCCACATAGGTCGCAGCGCCTCCATATTCACCTCCTAAGGCAAGCCCTTGAAGGAGTCTCAGGATCAGGACGATCAATGGGGCCAGAAAACCGATGCTTTCATAGCTGGGGATACATCCAATGAGGAAGGTCGCTCCTCCCATAAGCATCAGGGTGACCATGAAGGTATATTTCCTTCCGATCAGGTCGCCCAATCTGCCAAAGAATAGTGCGCCGAAAGGACGGACCACAAAGCCGGCGGCAAAGGTGGCCAAGGTAGACAGGAAGGCTGCGGTTGGATTGTCCGAAGGGAAGAATTTGGTGGAAATAACAATGGAAAGACTTCCGAAAATAAAGAAGTCATACCATTCGATCAGTGTCCCTAAGGAGGAGGCACCAATCACTTTCCAAATTCCTTTTTTACTTGCTTGTTCTTGCATAAAAGAAGTTTAGGTTTAAGGTAGTTTATAACGTTTTCCGGGTAAGGTCTGAATGATTCCATTCATTTCCATTTCCAGGAGGATCATAGCTAGTTTGCTCTGCGGAAATTCGCAGTAAGCGGCAATATCATCGATATGAGACTCTTTGCAGTCTTTAAGATAGTCAAAAACTCGTTGTTCTTGTTTAGTTAATTCAAAAATTAACGGGAGCTGTACATTTTTTTTGTTCTTGCTTATGGGTTCATCCCATTGCATCAGGTTGAGCAGGTCCTTTGCATTTCGGATCAGGTGCGCTTTGTTGGAACGAATGAGTTCATTGCAACCTGCCGAATAATAGAGGTCAACAGAGCCAGGAAAGGCACATACATCCCGGTTATAGCTATTGGCGATATCCGCGGTGATCAGTGCGCCTCCTTTATTGGCCGCCTCCACAACGACCGTCACATCGGATAGGCCTGCAACAATGCGATTCCGCATCGGAAAGTGGGTCTTTTCAGCAGTGGTTCCAGAAGGGTACTCGCTTAAGAGGCAACCATGCCTGCTGATCTCTTCGGCTATTTCACGGTGTTCAAAAGGGTATATTCTATCCAGACCATGTGCCAGGACAGCGGCAGTCTCCAGGCCTTCGTGCATAGCAGACCGATGGGCCATAATATCGATGCCGTATGCCAAGCCACTCACCACCAAGACTCCTAATTCCTTTAGGTCATGGACCAGTTCTTCGGTTAACCTTCTGCCATAGGAAGTCGCATTTCTGGTGCCTACGATACTGATGGATTTAGCATGGTTCAGGTTGCAATTGCCCTTTTGGAAGAGGATCAATGGAGCATCTTCACAATGCTTGAGCCGAGCTGGATAATTATCGTCTTCAAACCATAGGAGCTGTATATCGTTCTCTTCCATAAACCGATATTCTTCTTCAGCTTCTTTCAGATAGGTTTTGGAAATCAACTGTTCGATTGCGACTTTTTGTAAACCAGGGATGAGTTTAAGTTCTTTTTGGGGGCATTTGAATATTTCTTCCAAGCTTCCACAGTAGGCGAGTAACAAACGGCTTGTTTTCGGGCCTATACCTTTGATCTTGGTTAAGGCAATTTTTTCTATTGCATTCATTTTGGTTAGCTTAGAATTAAAGATAGGGATTCGATACACCTTATGCAATATCTATAAAGTATAATTGATTACCTTTGCTGAAAAAGAAGTCCATGGAAATGCAAGAACCTTTTGATATCGAAGTTGGAGGCGTAACCTATTCCGTTTTTCCGGATGAGGAGGATACCTATACTGTTTTTAAGGACGGAAAGGAATATGTACAGATCATAAAAGATACTGAAACCACTTGGTTGAAACTGAATCCGGAGACCGGTTTACCCTTGTTTGGGATGGACGAAGAGATTAATTTGATAGGGGCGGAGATCAATAAAAACGTGGAAGAGAAGTAGGTTGTTGAAGGGCAACATATTTGCTTCAATATGAGCAATAGACATAATATCATTAATCAATAGGTCATATGGATAAGAAAATCTTTACAATTGAACTGCCCGAAAAGGAAACTAAGCTATTCAAGCAACTTCTTATGAAGCTAAATGGAAAAATTGTTTCTCAAAGCAATAAGCCCAGCCATGAGACCCTAGAAGCTATGAAGGAATTGCAGGAGGGAAAAGGAGTAAGTTTTTCAAGTGTTTCTGAGCTTTTTAAAAGTATCGTTAAATAAAAGCAACCAATGTGTGGTTGCTTTTTTTATAACATTAAAAATCTTCTCCCCCTGTGCCCATTTCAATTCGCCTTTTTATAAAGCAGTTGAAAGTAAACAGGCAATTACATCGGGATATACATTACATACTTGGTATCAAAGAAATCTTCTTTGAAATAAGACGATATAGGGTGTAATTCAGCTTTTACTCTGGCTTCTTTGATTTCTTCTTTCAGATCACCACCCTTCAGATAAAGGATGCCATTAGGGATACCATTTTTATCTTGTTTTTCAATTTTGTTTCTCACCCAAGGGATAAAGTCACCTAAACGGGTAACTGCTCTGGAAACCACAAAATCGTATTTATAGTCCAATTGCTCGGCTCGGATATGGTCTGCTTCGACATTCGTAAGGCCTAAACCTTCTGCTACTTCGCGAACTACCTTGATCTTTTTGCCGATAGAGTCCACCAAATGGAATTTAACCTCTGGAAATAGGATCGCTAATGGGATTCCAGGAAAACCACCTCCGGTGCCTACATCTAGAACTCTTGTATTAGGGGTAAATTCACCCACAAACTTTCCTATTGCCAAGGAATGTAAAACATGTTTCAGGTACAGGCTTTCGATATCTTTTCTGGAGATCACATTGATCTGGTCATTCCATAAGGGATATAGTTCTTCCAATTTGGCAAATTGCTCTTTCTGGGTTTCCGTCAGTTTCGGGAAGTAATTATAGATAATGTCGACAGTAGGGTTCACGATGTAATAAATTAAGGGTTTTTATTTCCAAGAGACCTGCTTTTTGGAACGATTGAACAATCCATTGAAGCAGATGTAAAAATAATAATATAGATCTAATATCGGCAACCAGATTAAGAGGTCGCTGACGGCTAGTTTTTTGTAGATTGGGTTGAAGATCAAGAGTTGGCAGATCAATCGGATCAGGTAGGCCCCCAAGGCCAAATACCAATAGGATGGTCCATTTGCGACACAAACGATTAACATCACATAAAACAACAGGGCGGTTATCAATTGCGTTCCCAGCATGCGTTTATGTTTGCCTCTGTAGAGAACAGATGCCCCAGAATGCCTTGCCTTTTGTTTGTAATAGGATTTCCAAGTTCTTTTTGGATCAGAATAAACAAAGGCATCGGGATGGATATTGATCTCTACATTCGTTTTGTTGGCATTGGCATTTACAAAAAGATCATCATCACCAGATTTGATATGCATATGCTCGGTAAAACCTTTATTCTTAAAAAACAGCTCTTTTGTATAAGCAAGATTTCTCCCAACGCCCATATATGCATTTCCTTTTAAGGCATAGGACAAATAGCTCATAGCGGTATGGCTAGTTTCAAAGCGAATTAGTCGATTCAAAAAGCCTGGAAATTTGAAGTATGGCGAGTAGCCTAGCACAATCTCCTTGTTTTCTTGGAAGGATCCTGCCATTTCACGCAGCCAATTGCTGCTATTGGGTTGACAATCGGCATCCGTCATCAGGAGGTAAGGATATTGGGCTCCCTTGATCCCCATGGTAAGGGCAAATTTCTTGCTGTGCTTTAATTGTATATGCTCCTTGATCTCAACGATCTTGAGGTGGGCATATTGCTCTGCAAATTCCTTTAAAACCCATTTGGTATCATCTTCTGAGCAGTCATTGACTACAATGACTTCAAAATTTTGATAATCTTGCTCTAAAATAGCGGGAAGATAGGTCCTTAAATTTTCTTGCTCATTATGTGCACAGATGATAATAGAAACCTGCTTACCGGCTGCATTATCTTGTTTGGGTTTGACCTTGTAGAAAGCCAGTTTTCCATATACAAACAAAATATAGTTGAGTTGGATTATCAACAAAAGCGCCAAGACTCCATAAGGAATAAGCGATAGATCGAGATCGATATAGAAAATTAAACCCATAAAATTAGGTTCAAAGATACAGGTTATCGCCCAAATTTCTGTTAATTGTTAAGAAATGCGAATTAAAGGGCTGATATGCCATTCGCTAAGAATTTTATAGTATTTTTGCGGTCGATTAAGGATTACTATGAATTTTACGCTTCAAGCACAAGATAAATTTTCAAAAGCAAGGGCCGGAGAGATTGAAACCGCTCACGGAAAGATACAGACACCTATTTTTATGCCAGTTGGTACTGCCGGAACTGTAAAGGCGGTGCATCAACATGAATTGGTAAATGATATTCAAGCACAGATCATCTTAGGGAATACCTATCACCTGTACCTAAGACCAGGATTGGATGTGTTGAATAAGGCCGGAGGTCTGCATAAATTTATCAATTGGGACCGTCCAATCTTAACCGATTCGGGAGGTTACCAAGTTTATTCCTTGACCGAAGTAAGGAAGATCAAGGAAGAGGGGGTGACATTCAGGTCGCATATCGACGGTTCAAAACATTTGTTTACTCCAGAGAACGTGATGGATACCCAGCGTATCATCGGTGCCGATATTATAATGGCATTTGATGAGTGTACTCCATATCCTTGTGATTATCGCTATGCTAGAAGGTCCATGGAAATGACCCACCGTTGGTTAAAGCGTTGTTGTGATCGTTTTGATAGCACAGATCCTTTGTATGGCTATGATCAGACGCTTTTCCCGATCGTTCAAGGTTCGGTTTATAAAGATCTGCGTGAGAAATCAGCAGAGACCATCGCTTCATTCAATAGAGAGGGGAATGCAATCGGCGGACTTTCCGTAGGGGAGCCTGCTGAGGAGATGTACGCAATGACTGAGGTAGTGACCAATATCTTGCCGCATGATAAGCCAAGATATTTGATGGGCGTAGGTACTCCAGTGAACCTTTTGGAAAATATAGCCTTAGGGATCGATATGTTTGACTGTGTGATGCCGACCAGGAATGCAAGGAACGGAATGCTGTTTACGCAAAATGGTATCATCAATATCAAGAATGAAAAGTGGAAGGATGATTTCAGTCCTATCGAAGCGGAATCAGACTTGATGGTGGATCAAATCCATACAAAAGCTTATTTGAGACATCTGATCAGGTCACAAGAAATTTTAGGGGCACAAATCGCTTCATTACATAATTTACATTTTTATCTTTGGTTAGTTAATCAAGCAAGGGAAAAGATCATTGATGGAACGTTTTATGATTGGAAAAATAAAATGGTTCCAGTATTAGGTCAAAGACTATAATTCGAGAGAAAGCGCATGTTTAAGATCATCGATCGATATATCATGAAAAAGTACTTGTCTACTTTTGTTTTCACAGTGGCGATCTTCTGTGTCGTGATTGTGATATTTGATATTTCGGAGAAGATCGATGATTTCAATAAATATGGGGCTACCATGACGCAGGTATTCTTTGAATACTATGCATTGGGAAGTCTGCCTTTCTTTATCAACATGCTTACTCCGCTGTTCAACTTTATTGCCGTAATTTTCTTTACTTCCAAGATGGCCGATCAGACGGAGATTGTGCCGATCCTAAGTGGAGGGATGAGCTTTAATAGGTTGCTGAGGCCATATATGATCTGCGCAGCTTTGATATTTGGGATGACTTTGCTGTCCAATGTCTACATTATCCCTTTTACCAATAAGGTGAAGGTGAATTTTGAGAACGTCTATGTCAAGCCCAATAAAGTGAGTACAACCTCTTCTTCCATTCATATGCAGGTGGATTCAAATACCTATGTATATATGGGTTCCTTTGATACCAAATCCAAGGTGGGATATAACTTCAGCTTGGAGAAGTTTGATGGGGACAAGATGTTGGAAAAGTTGATGGCAGAGCGTGTGACTTGGGATTCTGTGGCTGGGAAGTGGAGCCTGCACACCTATACCACGAGGGAAATCAAGGGATTGAAGGAGGAGATGCTGAGCGGTGAGAAAAAGGATACCACCTTGGATATGCGCCCGCAGGATTTCGAATCCTATGAGGACGTGTTTACCACGATGGACCAGCATGAGCTCAATGAACGTATCAGCAAGGAGGAAGTTCGTGGGACCGGGATGATGAATGAATTGCTGCTCGAAAAATATAAAAGAATCATAAATCCATTTTCGGCTTTTATCTTGACCTTGATCGGGGTTTCCCTATCATCCAAGAAAGTCCGTGGTGGTATTGGCTTGAGCTTAGGTCTAGGTATCGGCTTGAGCTGTATATATATCGTGCTTGAACGATTTTCAAGTATGTTCTCCATCAAAGGGGGATTGGACCCTCTGATCTCTGTATTGATCCCCAATGTCATTTTCTTGATATTGAGTTTTTATCTGTTGAAAAAGGCTCCTAAATAAGCATCACAAACCATGTCACAGTTAACCATTAACCGCAATACACTGATATTGCACTTTACCGTATTAATTTGGGGCTTTACAGGTGTTCTGGGCGAATTGATTACCGTTTCTGCCCTACATTTGGTATGGTACAGGGTGTTGATTGCTGCGGTTTCGTTGGTGCTGTACTATCTATTTACCAAGAGGTCCCTGCTGGTTCCCAAAGATCAGCTGTTGCAGTATCTGGGTGTGGGGGTGATCGTGGGCTTGCATTGGGTTCTGTTCTTTCATGCCATCAAGGTGTCCACTGTATCGGTTACTTTGGTTACCCTATCTTCAGTGACCTTGTTTACAGCCATATTGGAGCCTATCATAAACCGAAAAAGGATTTCCATTGCTGATGTGATCGTTGGACTGGTGATCATTTTCGGAATCTACCTGATCTTTAAATTCGAGTTCAAATATTTCTGGGGAATCGTTTATGGCTTGTCCTGTGCATTCTGTGCCAGTATATTTTCCATATTGAATGCCAGAATGGTAAAGAAAGGCAGTCCGACGACGATTACCTTATATGAGATGGTCGGTGCTTGGATCGGCGTTTCTTTGGTTATGTTGTTTACAGGGGATTTCGATGAACAGATGATTCTCAGTCAATCTGATCTGTTGTATCTTTTGTTATTAGGAGTGGTTTGTACGGCGATCGCCTATGTGTTGGGTGTTGCGGTAATGCGTGAACTATCTGCCTTTACGGTTGCCCTGACGACAAACATGGAACCTGTTTATGGGATTATCTTAGCATTACTGATATTTGGACAGAAAGAAGCGATGAGTACAGGCTTCTATTTTGGTGCTGTTATTGTCTTGGCAGCTGTATTTGTATATCCTTATCTGAAGACAAAGATCAAGATTTAACCTTCCGTTGATTAAAGCTTTACAATAAAGTTACACTTGGTTGTTTGTGCAAACGATTGCTTATTTTATGCAAACGTTTTCGTTGTGAAATATTCATTTAATCTTTTCTATAAACTTTTACCTTCCTGCGTCTAAGTTGTGATATGGCCTACGGCTTATTACTAAATTTTATTTAATAGATTAATTATGATAAAGAGATTTTCAAGTCCGTTTTTTCCATTGAAAAGATCTCAATTAGTTACAGGAGCCATTATTTTAGGGTTGAGTCTATCAGGTGGATATTCTGTTGCCAATGATCTTAGTAAGGATAAAAAGGAAATCCATGCTTTTCAACAGGAGGTCAAGGGAAAGGTGACTTCAGGAGGTGTCGTCCTGCCAGGGGTGACTGTAACCGTGAAGGAAGATCCGAGTAAATCGACTTCTACCAATGCAGAAGGGGAATTCAGTATCGCCGCTGAAACTGGTCAGACTTTGATGTTTTCTGCCTTAGGGCATGAGAAAAAGGAGGTGGCCGTAACAGGTGCTACACTGAATGTGGAGCTGAGCGCAAGTGAGGAGAATATTGATGAAGTGGTGGTGACGGGTTATTCCACACAGAAAAAGGGAGAAATCAGTGCGTCCATCGTTTCCTTAGATCAAAAGAAACTGAAAGACAGCAAGTCTCCGAATGTATCTAACCTCTTGCAGGGAAAGGTTGCGGGAGTGGATGTGGTTGGAACAGGTAGACCTGGGCAACAAGCAAATGTTAAGATCAGGGGTAGAAGTTCCCTTTCTTCAGGAACAAATCCTTTATGGGTAGTGGATGGTGTTATCACGCACGGCGTTGCCAATATAAACCCGAATGATATCGAGACTATTTCGGTATTGAAAGATGCCGCAGCTACCACACAATATGGTTCCAGAGGTACCAATGGGGTAATCGTTGTAACTACCAAAAGAGCCTTGCGCGAAGGTGAGGGAACATTCTCGGTAAACCTTTCTTCTGGTGTCAGCAAATTCAACTTCGGGCAGTTTAAGCTGATGAACTCCCAGGAGCTTTGGGATTACTACCAAACCTTCCCTAATCAGAAAGATATTGATCCGAATGTAACCCCGGATGTCCTTAACAACGATTATAATTGGATCAAAAACGGTACTCAAACCGCTCCAGTGAACGACTTCTCGGCAAACTACATGGGTAAAACCGAAAAGACATCCGTTTTTGCAAGTGCCAATTACTACGGTGAAAAGGGATCTTTGAAAGGTTATGATTTTGAAAGGATGACCGGCCGTTTCAATGTGGAACATAAACTGACCGATCGCTTGACTTTCAAGCCTAAATTGAACGCGGCTTACACTACCTATCTGGACAAACAACATTCACTATATAATATGATGTTCTATTTGCCATGGGACAACCCAAATAATGCAGATGGAACAATCAAGAATCCGCAAGATGCCGATGCCAATGTGCTTTGGTTAGGTCGGGACCATACCAACTATTTGTATGATCTACAATATAACTACGGTAAGGGGCAGACGTTTGATATGCAGGGTAACTTTGATTTCTCGTATAGGATTTCAGATCGATTCACTTTCGAATCTATGAACAACCTGACCTACTACAACCAGACAACCATGAGTTATGCTGATCCGAACTCGAATGCTGGTCGTAATGATAAAGGAACCATCTATCAATTTTCTGATAAACGGATCACCAGGTTCTTTAACCAGATGTTGAAATATAATGAAACGTTCGGCAAACATACTGTATCAGGTTTTGCAGCCTATGAATACTCTGATTATGTGTATTCAAGTCTGAATGCTAAGGGTAAAGGGATTGCTCCAGGATCTCAGATCCTAGGGAATGCAGCCAGCGTTCTTGATTTCGGTGGAACCAAAAATGATTATTCTTTCCAGTCTGGAATCTTGCAGGGTACTTATGGTTATGATAACCGCTATAACCTGATGGCTTCCTTCCGTGTGGATGGATCATCAAGATTTGGTCAGAACCAACAATATGGTGCATTCTACTCCGTAAGTGCTGCATGGAATATTAATAATGAAGCTTTCTTTAATGTTCCTTCCATTAACTTGTTGCGTCTGAAAGCGTCCTATGGTGGCGTTGGAAACGTGCCGATCGATTATTATTCTTCATTCGCGACCTATGGCCTAAACGCCCAATACAATGGCGAGCCGGCAGCGATCCAGAAGAACTTCCAGAATGCGAATGTAAGTTGGGAAAAATCGTACGATGCCAATTTAGGTTTGGAACTGGGCATGTTCAATAGACTGAACTTATCGGTTGATTTATACAATAAAAATACCAGCGGACTGCTTTACTATGTGGAGTTCCCTTCAACTGCGGGATGGGATGGGTATTGGTTGAACATCGGTGGATTGAGGAACCGTGGGGTGGAAGTTGCCCTGAGTGGTTCGGTATTCAGTCCGGAAAACCCATTCCAATGGGACTTAGGTGTCAATATCGCTCATAACAACAATAAAATTACCTCCTTGAAAGATGGGCAGGATATTCCTAAAGGCAATATGCGATTCTCCGAAGGTCATGATGTTGACTCTTGGTACATGCGTAAGTGGGCCGGAGTAGATCCTGAGAATGGTGATCCTCTTTGGGAAACCATTGATGAGAATACTGGAGAGGTTTCAACCACTTCTAACTATAACGATGCTGCATTGCAGTTTGTTGGAGCAGCAACGCCTAAGTTCCAGGGTGGTTTCAACTCGGCAATGAACTATAAAGGTTTTAACCTGAATGCCAGCTTTGCTTATCAAAACGGAGGTGTAACCTATAATGCTGCCAGAGAGTTATTCGATTCAGATGGTGCCTATGCGTCATACAATCAAATGATCCTGATGGATGGTTGGTCAAGATGGTCTGCTGAAAATCCAAATGCTACCCATCCAAGAGCGGAGTACAATAACACCAGTCTTTCCAACAAAACCTCTTCTAGGTATTTGGAAAGCACGAATTTCTTGCGATTGAGAAACGTGACATTAGGTTATACCTTCTCGGAGAGCCTGGTTAGCAAATTGAAATTAAAAGGATTGAACGTTTATTTATCTGGTGATAACCTATGGACTTCAACCAAATTCTCCGGTCTAGATCCAGAGGCTGCGATCTTAGGAAATGATAATTCAGCGGATAAGGCTGGAGGTGGTGATGCTACCTCGCAATATCCTGCACCAAAACGCTTGATTTTCGGGCTTAACCTAACATTTTAAAAGAAAGAAAGATGAAGAAATTATTCATATTAAGTGGGGTCGTTGGTCTGTTGATGACATCTTGTTCTTTGGATAAGGAGCCTTATGATGCGATGACCAATGAATCGATCGAAAACACTGAGGGTGCTATCCAAGCTTTACATTTGGGGAATTACCACACCTTGAAAGGTTGGGTTGAAAACTGGCACCGCGTTACAGAATATCCAGGAGACAATGTCTCGTTGAGTGGAACAACTACCGATAACCTGTTTTATAATTACAACTACAAAAGAGTTGTCAATAATGCAAGGGTCAATAGCTATTGGGAAAACTCATACCGTGTAATTGCGGGAACCAATTTATTGCTTCAGAAATTGAAAGAAGGCGAAAGTGATGAGGTTGATCAGATGATTGCCGAGAATCTTTATTTGAGAAGCCTGATGTATTTCTATTTGGCAAATGTGTTTGGCAAGCCTTATACCCAAGATCCACAATCTTTGGCTGTGCCGATTAAACTATCCGATGATCCATTCGAGATCCTTCCACGTAATACCGTTAAGGAGGTCTACGATCAAGTGGAGAAAGACCTCTTGAAAGCAGAAGGTATGTTCAAATCCTATAAAAGTAATGTGTATGGAAATGTTTATGCAGCACAGGCATTGTTGGCGAGGGTTTACCTGTTCAAAGGCGATAATCAAAAAGCCGTTCAATATGCTGATAAGGTTATTGAATCGGGTAAGTTTTCCCTTTTGGCGGGGTCTGATTACAATAAACTAACTGTTTCCACTCCGGAAGAGAACAGGGAAAACATCTTTGCCATCAAATTCGTAAAGGATATTGATTACCCAGATGATGGATGGAATACGATCGGTTCCATGTATGCCAATATCCAAGGTTCAGGTTGGGGGGAGATGTATGCGTCCAGGACCTATTTGGAGGAAGTCAGGAAATATCCGGAAGATGTCCGCTATAAAATGATCCAGCCTGTTGTTGAAAAAGCAAATGAATTGCATGCATATTACGTCACTGATGATTTCAAATATGCGAGTGTGCAAGTTACCCAAGCTGGAACGGATTATTCTTATACAGAAGCTGGAGCTAAAAAGAACCTGATCAAAGAATCTAACGGAGCCGGTGCTTTCCAATACTATATTCAAATTGCAGGTAAGAAAAGAACAGTTTTGATTGACAAGAAATTGGCAAACCGTAACGGATATCTGAAATACTATGTGATGAAATGTTCCGGTCAGGAAGGCCAAGCGCATTTATGGTCGCCAATTATTTCCAGATTAGCTGAAGTTTATCTGATCCGTGCGGAAGCCAATGCGAAATTAGGCGATGTAACTTCGGCATTGAAAGATGTAAACCTAATTAGGCAAAGAGCCGGAATTCCTACAGCAGGACTTTGGACAGCTTCCAACTTAAATGGGAAGACGGCCCTGGATGTCGTATTGGAAGAAAGAAAATTGGAGCTTGCTTGGGAAGGACATAGAAAGTTCGATGTGTTCAGGAATGGTAAACTCATGGATAGAAAATATCCAGGAACCCATACTTCAGGAACAACTCCAATCTTGACCATCGATGCGAAGAGCAATCAAGCAATAGAATTTATTCCAGAGCAGCAAATTGTACTTTCCAACGGTGTCCTGAAACAAAATCCTTAAAACATATTATTAATATCAATAGAGCAGCCAATACCAGGCTGCTCTATTGATTTATAGCCCCGAACTATTAAAGTTCTGGGACTTTATTTGTCATATTAAAAAAAACTTTAGAGAATTATGATATTTGCAGGGGATAGGCCTTCGTAGTTTTAATTTGCTTTCCATGATGCATTTCTTTCTTGAGAAGAATAGTTTAACAATTCGTTTGCATTTATGAGTTATTAAGATTTCGAATATGTTAAAAAACTCTATTATTCAACTGATTAAAGAAGTTTATCCAATAAATCAGGTTAAAATTTCCTCCTGGAATTATTTAAGTTTTAGGAATAAATTTTCTATCTTTCAGCATAATTTGACGAAGTCAGATGTCTTTGTAGAGATAATCATCTAAGTAAAATTACTTAGTGGAAATTCTACAGAGATTCTTAATAACATTTCTAACTGTTAATTTTCAAAACTATTTTTAGGCCATCCCTTTCAGGGACGGCCTATTTTTTTGAAAAAAATGGGCAAAAGTTCAATAAAAGATTTCTCCCAAGAGGAGATTGAAAAAGAGCGAAGTCCATTATTTGTGCATAAAGCTGTCATTTTCTGATTTCTCACGCAAGATGTGCGATTTATCCGTAACTTTGTACCTTTACAAGATACCTGAAAACGTTGCCGTGAGGTAACGAATAGAAAGAAATATGGCAAATATCGTAGCAATTGTAGGGAGACCCAATGTTGGTAAATCGACCTTATATAACCGTTTGACAGAGAGTAGAAAAGCTATCGTAGATGACTACAGCGGGGTTACCCGTGACAGGCATTATGGACAAGCGGAATGGATCGGAAAGAAATTCACCGTGATCGACACGGGTGGGTTTGTTCATGGTTCAGATGATGTCTTTGAAGCAGCCATTCGAGAGCAAGTTTTGATTGCCATCGATGAGGCATCCGTTATTTTATTTGTAGTGGATGTCACTACTGGAGTAACCGATTTAGATGATGAGATCGCAAATATGTTGCGTCGCAGCAAAAAACCAGTATATGTCGTTGCCAATAAGGTGGATAGCGCCAAACAAACCCATGATTCAGCAGAATTTTATTCCTTTGGATTAGGTGAGATCTTCAATATCTCATCCATGACTGGTTCAGGTACTGGTGAACTTCTTGATGAAGTAGTCTCTAATTTTGAAAACGAAGAGGAAGATGATACCGAATTGCCTAAGTTTACTATCGTTGGTCGTCCTAACGTTGGTAAATCCTCATTGACGAATGCCCTGTTAGGTAAAGAAAGAAATATCGTAACCCCAATCGCAGGGACTACGCGAGATTCCATCCGCATCCATTACAATCAATTTGGCCATGAGTTCCTGATGGTTGATACTGCTGGATTGAGAAGAAAATCCAAAGTGAATGAGGATATCGAATTCTACTCGGTCATGCGTACGATTAAAGCATTGGAGGATTCCGATGTGGTGATCTTGATGATTGATGCCAAAGACGGTATCGAAGCACAGGATATCAATATCTTCCACTTGGCAGAGAAGAACAAAAAGGGTATCGTGATTTTGGTGAACAAATGGGATACCATTGAAAAAGACCATAAAACAGCCAAGGAATTTGAGCAAGCTATCAAAAACAAGATTGCGCCATTCACGGATGTTCCAATCCTATTTACTTCCGTAACGGAGAAACAACGTATCTTCAAGACCGTAGAAACGGCTATGGAGGTCTACAACAATAAAACTAAAAAGATCCCTACTTCTAAACTGAATGATGTGATGTTGGAGATTATCGAAAGGTATCCACCCCCAGCAACCAAGGGAAAATTCATTAAGATTAAATACGTAACGCAATTACCGGGAAGATCGCCAATGTTTGCTTTCTTCTGTAATCTGCCTCAATACATCAAAGATCCGTACAAGCGTTTTATCGAAAACAAACTGCGCGAGAACTTTGACTTTTCAGGAGTGCCAATCCAGATATTCTTTAGACAAAAATAATTAGTTTCAACCGTCGTATGGAGCATAATTTAGTATTATACAATACCCTTACCCGTAAGAAAGAAAAGTTTGTACCCATCCATCCTAACCTTGTTGGGATGTATGTTTGTGGACCCACTGTGTACAGTGATGTGCATCTAGGGAACTGTAGGACTTTTGTTTCCTTTGATTTGATTTTCCGCTACTTGTTGCACCTTGGATATAAAGTACGTTATGTGCGTAATATCACAGATGCTGGGCACTTAGAGGGAGACAATGATGAGGGGGATGATAAATTTGCGAAAAAAGCGAAGCTTGAACAGTTGGAACCCATGGAGATCGTTCAGAAATATACCATTGGATTCCATGACGTACTGCGTTTATTCAATACCATTCCACCAAGCATCGAACCAACTGCAACCGGTCACATCTCTGAGCAGATTGAAATGGTACAGGAGATCATCAAGAATGGTTTTGCCTATGAGGTAAATGGTACGGTCTATTTCGACGTGGAAAAATACGTCAAAGAATATAACTACACCATCTTGACCAATAGAAACCTAGAAGATCTATTGAACAACACCCGCGAGTTGGGTGGGCAAGATGAGAAGCGCGGCAGACTTGATTTTGCCTTATGGATCAAGGCTAAACCAGAGCATATCATGCGTTGGCCTTCTCCTTGGGGAGTAGGGTTCCCCGGATGGCATATCGAATGTTCAGCGATGAGCAGGAAATATCTGGGCGATCAATTCGATATCCACGGCGGTGGAATGGACTTGGCAGCTACCCACCACACCAATGAGATCGCACAATCGGAAGCATGTAACCATACCACACCGGCAAAATATTGGATGCATACCAATATGTTGACCGTGAATGGAACGAGGATGTCCAAATCTGCAGGAAATGGTTTCCTTCCGGGCGAACTGTTTACCGGTAACCATCCGCTTTTAAATAGGGGGTATTCACCAATGGCCGTACGCTTCTTTATGCTGCAGGCCCATTACAGAAGTACATTGGATTTCTCCAATGATGCCTTGGATGCTGCAGATAAAGGCTATAAACGCCTGATGGCAGCTATCGGCTTATTAGAAAAGGTAGTACCGTCGAAATCTTCTAATTTTGGCGACTTGGCTGAAATCAAAAAACGCAGCTATGCTGCCATGGATGATGATTTCAACAGCCCAGTTTTAATAGCTGAGTTATTTGAGGCTGTGCGTATCATCAACTCCATCTATGATGGGAAACTGACGATTACCGAAGCAGACCTCAACGAGCTGAAGAAATATATGCAAGAGTTTGTATTCGACATTCTAGGGCTTAAAGATGATCAGATCGGCGAAGGTGACAATATGGATGACCTGATGCAGATCATCATCAATATGCGTAATGAAGCCAAGAAAAACAAGGATTTCGTGACCTCCGATCGTATCCGCGAACAATTGAATTCCGTAGGTATCCAACTGAAAGATAGTAAGGAAGGAACACTTTGGAATAAGATTTGATTAGTAAGGTAAAATTTACAGTAATGATTAATAAAAAAGGCTTAACTCTATTAGCCGCAACGCTAATTTCTTTTTCGAGTTTTGCCCAACTACCTGAGAAGGTAGGGGGGCTTCTTTCGGTTGATAGAACAGCAGCGAATCTTTCAAAAACAGAAAGTCCCTATGCTGGACTTAAATATATCATTGACAAGGAATCTACTTTCCTTGTGCCTTCACCAGTCAATGCAGCAAACTATTTAGATAATAGACCCAATCTCCCAGATCGTCTTTCTTGGAACCCCAACTTTGTCCTTGTATCTAGGAGTCTGGACTGGGGAGTAACCTCAGGACCTATCGAATTCCAGAAGATGGGTTCTATCAAACGTTTCGGACAGTATCTTACGGTATGGCATCGTGATAGAAAGGGAAACTGGAGAGCTCACCTACGCGCCGAAGTAGAAAACTACGGCAAGAAGAAAGCCAGTCCTTTGGAATATTACGAACCCGATGATAAAGCATACCTAAAACATCGCTCTGTAAAGCGCTTAGAGCAACGTGAGGAAGTCGTAATGCAAACAGATGAACTCTTCTCTACTATTCTAAAAGCGGATACTAAAACGGGCTATAAAGAGTTCTTGGCAGATGATGCCCGGTTCTACTTCCCATGGCAGAACGAAATCGAGGGTAGGGACAATGTATTGGCCTTCCTGAAGAAAGAAAGAATCGAGATCGACACGGATCCTACCGAGGTAGGCCGTGCCTATAGCGGCGAATTTGCCTATACTTCCGGTACGGCTACCGTAGGCCTTAAGGACAAGGTGGTAAAATTCAGTTATATCCGTATCTGGCAACTAACTGGCGAGTTCCAATGGAAAGTGATCTTAGAAATGATGTTCGAAAGATAACAGGACAAAATAATATAAAAGAAAAACCCCGGTCAATCGATCGGGGTTTTCTTTTATCATTTAATTTTTTCTTAATCTTCTTTCGATGAGGCTAGGTTCTCACTTGCCGGCGTAATCCACATCTGCAGTTCATCACAAGTCGCAAATTCATTGTTGATGTGAACAAAGGTGTTCTTTGTTTTCTTTTCAAACCATTCACTTAAGCTTCTGCGGGTTTTATCCTCCTGTGCAGCTTCCTGGATCTTCGCAAAATCCTGCTCCAAGCTAGCTTTGTGCGGTGGGATCCTTGTTTTCAAGTAAGTGAACTTATAGCCAGACTTTCCTGTTCTAGGATCTTGGAATGGATATGGTCTAGACAATTGGCCTTCTTTCAAGGTATCGATTGCCATGAACACTTCTTTTTCCAACATGTCCACAGGGATCAAGGTAGAACGGGATGCTGATTGTTGGTTAACCACCATACCGCCATTGAATTTGGTCTCTTTATTATCCGAATATCTTGTTGCTGCGGTACTGAATGGTAATTTACCAGAATGTACGCTGTCATAGATCGAATCAATTTTACCTTTGATCCTGTCCATACTGGCAGTAGTTGGTTTGGTAGTCACAAGGATGTGCCTAGCATTTACCTCCTCACCACGGCGCTCCAACACCTGTAGGAAATGGAATCCGTATTCCGTTTCAAACACTGGAGAAATCTCGCCTTCCTTCAATCTAAAGGCCATAGCCGAAAACTCTTTCACGTAGTTTTCACGCGGTGCGAAACCTAATTCACCACCTTGCACTGCCGATCCTGGATCTTCCGAATAGAAACGGGCAACCGTACCGAAGTCAGTTCCGTCCATGATTTGCTTACGATATCCTTCAGCTTTCTCCCTAAATACGTTTTTCTCTTCTTTGGTCAACTCCGGATAGATCACCACTTCACCAATCTCCACTTCCGTGTTGAAAGCCGGTAAGCTATCTTGGTTCAAGCCTTCAAAATATTTCTTTACCTCCTGAGGAGTAACTGTAACCTTGCTAATGATGGTATTCTGGAACTTTTCAGCTTTGATCTGCTCCGAAAGAACAGGTCTCATCTCTTCTTTGTACTGCAACAAAGAACGCTTTAAAAAGGCTTCTAATCTTTCTTTACCACCTGCTCTACGCGTCATTTCACGCATACGGGCATTCAATTGATCGTCAACTTCAGATTCTGAAACTTCCACAGAGTCCAATACGGCCTGTTGCGAAAGCAATTTGGTCATGATCAATTGTTGAAGAGCGGTACATTTGAAGTCTTCACTTGGCGTTCCGCCGTTGGCTAGGTACTGCGAATATTGCATGTCAACATCTGATTGCAAAATAATTCCGGAACCCACAGTCGCCACTACACGGTCAATCAGTTTTTCTTGGGCATTAGCCTGAAATGTACAAGCTAATAAAAGTAATATAAGGAAACTTGAAAAGTTTTTCATGCTGTCTGTTGTCACACTAAATCTAAAGTTCAATCGCAAAATTATTAAATATTATGCCTTTTTTCTACTTTTATATAGTAATAATTGTAATAACACCTAGCCTAAGCTAAGATATTCGGGCTAAAATACTTAAACGGCTTTAAACTTAGGGCGATTTAACCATATTTAACAGATGAACACACGACTGCTATTTTTCCTATTCCTTTTCATGAATGTCACATTAACCCAAGCTCAGAATCCCCGGATTCCACTTTATGTCGGCACCTATACTTCCCCAAATGGAAGCAAGGGAATTTACGAATTCAGTTTTGATACCAAAACAGGAGATGCAACCTTGGTCCGCGAGAAGAGTACCCCTAACCCTTCATTCTTGGACAGAAGGGGCTATTTCCTGCTTGCTGCAAATGAAATGACCGACGGTAGTCAATCTCTTTCCTCCTTTTCACTGGGCAAAGAGGGCTTGACTTTTCAGAATAAACTGGCGACTGGCGGTTCCGCACCATGCCATGTGGTTATCGGTAAAGATGCTGAATATGCCGTAGTTTCCAATTATCTGGGGGGTGCTTTAGATTTATTTCAGCTGTCTCCAAAAGGAGAAATCCTATCCAAGGACGATACCAAACTATATCATGGAAAAAGTGTAGATAAAGCCCGTCAAGAGGCTTCCCATATACATTCCGCTTTTTTTGGTCCCGATAATTTACTGTATGTATCCGATTTAGGCGGTGATAAGATTTATATACTCGATATTCAGAAAGCTGACAACGGCAAATTCCAATTTGTTGAAAAGGGGAAACTCCATGTCAATCTGGGCGGAGGACCTAGACATATCGCTTTTCATCCCAATGGCAATGTCCTGTATTCCCTGATGGAAATGACCGGTGATATCGAAGTTTTCAAGAAGAAAGATGGCGTTTGGGATTCCTACCAGATTATCTCCATGCGTTCTCCAGAGTTTGAGGGAAAAAGTGGTGCCGCAGATATCAAAGTGTCCTCAGATGGGAAATTCCTATATTCCACCGATAGAATTGATGCCAATACCATAACGACCTTTGCGGTTGGCAAGAATGGGAAACTAAGAAGAAAAGAAGTGATTTCAGTACAGGGGAAAGGACCTCGAAATTTCAATTTCAGTCCAGATGAGCGATTCATCTTGGTTGGCAATCAGCTGACTGACGAAATTGTCGTTTTCAATAGGGATAAAAAATCGGGAAAATTAACCGATTCGGGAAAAAGGATCAAAGCATCCAAGCCCGTTTGTATCCTGTTTTAGTTAATCTGTTGCATCGTCGGTATCCGCGATATTGTCTGGCGCATTCTGGTCCGCTTTTTTAGGGTCGCTTTCCAGGCAGTGGGTCTCTTTATTGTACATCCCTTTCAGTTCATCGATGACTGTACCTTTCCACAGGGGAATGCCAATGAAATAAGCCGCCTTTCCGATCATATGCGCTGCAATTGGTGCCGTAAGCAGTAAAAAGAAGATGATGGCAATGGATTTTGTCGTCACGGAAACATCCTCAGGGAACATGATGGCTGCACAGATCAGCAACAAGCCGACCCCTAGGGTAGAAGCCTTTACCGTAACGGATAAACGCAGATAGAAATCAGGCATTCTCAGTACCCCGATGGAGGCAAAGAGGATAGAAAGTGCACCAACAGTGCTCAGTATAGCTAGAATAATTTCAATCATCTTTTTGTTTTTCTATATAGTAAGAGAATGCAATGGTACCGAGGAAGGCGATCAGTGCCAAGATAATGGCAACATCCAAGAGCACTTCCTGCTCCTGACGGATACTGTAGACCGTAATGATCCCAATACCAATGGTAATGATGAGGTCCAAGGCCATAACCCGGTCAACAACGGATGGTCCCTTGAACAAACGGATAAACACCAATAAAACCGATATGGTCAAGATTGGCAATATGACAAAATCAAAGTAGGTTTCTAAACTCATCGTAATATCTCCAATAATTTCCGTTCAACCCCTGTTTTTAATGTCCTTATAAATTGTTCTTCGTCCTTGAGGTACATAACATGGATGTAAATGGCTTTCTTATCATCACTGATGTCAATAATCAGTGTCCCCGGAGTCAGGGAAATGAAAGTCGCCAATATATTGATCTCAAAATCGGTCGTGGTATTGACAGGATAACGCACGATTCCCGGTTTGAAGAAGTATTTCGGAGTGATCACATCATAGGCCACCTGAATATTCGCTTTGATCAACTCAAATAGGAAGAAAAAGAAGAAACTGATGATCTTGGGTACACGATAGAAATAACGCTGATCAGTTTCATTCCTGTTCATGATCCATAGCACGCCGAACCCCAGCAAATAGCCGAAGATAAAGTTAGAATAGTACAGCGAGCCTGTCAGAGCTACCCAGATAAAGGATAGGAGCAGGTTCATTAAAAAAAACTTGATCATTGTTCAAAAGCTTTATCGCCCAAAACGGTACGGATGTAAGGGCTCGTGTCCAACAATTCATTTGTAATTCTATCGACCACCGTAATGATGTTCTCCGCATTGAATCCAATGTACAGGGTTACGGAGCACAGGATCAGGATCGGTCCCACCAACAGTATTTTCTTAAACAAGGGCTGATCATGGAATTTGTCCTCAACAACCACTCCGGCTGGAACATCCTTCCAGAAAACATCGGCCCACATCTTGGCAATCACATACATGGTCACCAAACTTCCGATGATCAATGCCGCAATGAAGAAATACTGCTTATCCACGAAAGCTTCCTGGAAGAGGTAAATTTTAGGCCAAAATCCTGAAAGCGGTGGAATGCCCACCAATGAAAACAGGACCAAGGCGATGATCAGGGAAATCAAGGGATAATCTTTATATAATCCGCCCAGTTTTTTCATGTCCATGCTGCCTCTTACCAAACGAATATACCCAGCGATCAGGAACATATTGGTCTTGACCATGATGTCATGGATCAGGTAGAATACAGTTCCCATTAAAGCGAGTTTGGTAAACATGGCAATACCTCCTAGCATAAACCCGATATGGCAGACGATAAGGTAGGAGAACATCCTTCTGATATTGGTCTTGATCAATGCCCCAAAGGCTCCCGTCAATACCGTCAAAACAGCAAGGACCATAAAAAGGTTCCTGGTGAACTCATCGGGTATAAAGATCAGACTGAAAACCCTTAAGATGGCGTAAATCCCTAATTTAGTCAATAAACCACCAAAAGTTGCCGCAACGGCAGAGGGTGGAGTATGGTAGGATGAAGGTAACCAGTAGTACAATGGGAATACCGCCGACTTGATTCCAAATCCTAGAATAAAGAAGATCGACGTAATGCCTACCAATGCCTTATTATCAAAATCCCTGATTTTTAGGGAAAGATCAGCCATGTTCAAAGAACCGGTGATTCCATATAGGATACCAATACCGGTCAGGAAAAAGGTGGAAGCCAAAATATTCATGGCCATGTACTTCACGGCACCTTCCAATTGCGCCTTTCTGCCCCCCAGGGTCATCAATACAAAGGAAGAAATGATTACCACCTCAAACCAAACATACAGGTTAAAGATATCACCAGTCAAAAAGGCTCCGTTCAGACCCATCAACAGGAAATGGAAGATAGGGAAATAGCCATATAGCATCCGTTGCCTGCTCAATCCAACCGATGAAAAGATGGATACGGCAAAGCCTGCAATGGAAGTCAATAAGACCATGGTGGTACTCAGCATATCTGCAACGAATACAATCCCAAAGGGAGGCTCCCAATTGGAGGCATTCATGTGCAAGGAACCTTCCGTGTACACCTTTGCAAATAAACGAATGGCAATCAGCAAACCTATAAATGCTCCACCAACGCTCAAGAAGCGCTGTGAAATAGTCTTTCGCCAAGCAATCAATTGTATGATTGCCGTAAAAAGATGTATGAATACAGGGGCTAAAATATGGTTGTCGATCATATATCTTCTTCTTCCGGCGTGTTTAAATCATCTAAATCATCTGTGTCCACTAAAGCATAAACACGTTTTAACAATACAATGGCAAAGGCGGTCAGGGCGAAACTGATTACAATTGCCGTCAAAATCAAGGCCTGTGGAATAGGGTCTGCATAAATATCCTGAAAAACATTGTGCGATGAATCGATCACAGGCGGTTTACCCTTGGTGATCGAACCTAATAGGAAGATCAGGATATTTGTCCCGTTCCCTAAGAGCATAATGCCCAGTAATAGCTTGACCATGCTCCTCCGAAGGATCAGATAGACCCCGGCAGCATATAAAAAACCTAAAACGAGTACTAACAGTAATTCCATCTATTAATCCTTAGTAAGTGAAATAGTGAATAAAATAGTTAATACAACTCCTATCACGACTAGGTAAACCCCTAGGTCAAAGAATAAAGCCGATCCGATCATCCCGATAACCGGGATTTTTTCTTCCCACCACAATCCAGTCATGGGAGGCAGCCCAAAAAAGGTAGGCATCACCACGGCAACAGCAGAGATACCCAATCCGATGGGAATCAGGGACAAGGGTTTCCTGCCCAATATCTTCATGGTCGCTTCCGTACCATTGGCAAAGCTGTGCAATACAAAAGCTATGGAGGCCACTAGGCCACCCACAAATCCTCCTCCAGGATAATAATGCCCTCTCAACAACAGAAAGAAAGAGAATAGAAGTAAGATGGGTAACAGGTATCTTGTAGCTGTCTGTAATATTATACTGCGCATGGTCTTATTCCTTTTCTGAAGATTTTAATCTCAATTTCAATAAACTGTATACGCCTAATGCGGCAATTCCCAAGACTACCGTTTCAAACATGGTATCAATCCCACGGAAATCTGCCAAGATCAAGTTCACCACATTCTTTCCTTTTGCCAAGATATAGGCGTTCTCGCCGTAAAAATCGCTGGTTTGCGTTTGTATCGGCTCATACAGCACTTTCAAGGCGATAATGGAAAGTATAGCGCCAAAGCCCAGGGCAACGATGCTATCCCGGTATCTTTCTCTCTTTGAAGCTAGGTTCAGGAAACTCGGTAATTTATATAGGACCAATACGAAAAGTACGGTACTCAAGGTGTCAATGGTAAATTGGGTCATGGCCAAATCTGGCGCACTGTAGAACACATACATCAAACAGATACAATATCCGATGACACTCATCGCCACCACCGATGTCAATCGGGAAGGGGTGGAGATAACGATCACCAAGGCACCCAAAAGGATGATCACGACAGCCACCTCGTAAATGGTCAATGGGGTCAGGTTGTCAAAATCAATCTGGATCGGGCCACTCTGCCAAAGTTTATATATCAATAAAGCTTCCGCAAAAAGGATGATCTTCATGTGGTATGACCGTAGATAGCCATTATGGAAGAAGTTACTGAACCAATCGGCAAAGCGTACGATGTCATTGGCATAACCGGTTATGATCCGCTGCGGAGAAATCCTATCTAGGTTTTCCACCCGCTTTACCTTTGCTTCGCTAGGCTTATTGATGAAATAAACAAAGGTTCCTGCCCCAAGTGTTGCCAAACTTAAGATCAGCACGGTGTTGAAGCCATGCCAGATTGCCAAATGCATTTCGGTATCGGCAGCAAAGATGGAATTGGCAGTTTGATAACTCAGGAAGTTTCCGGTCAGTCCGGGGATCAATCCAAAGATTAGGCCTAAAGAGGCAAGGATCAATGGTGGAATCCACATGGATTTATAGGGGAGGTGCAGTTTCGAATAGGCTGATGGAAGCTCGCCAAAGAAGGGCTTGATCCCTGCCATAAATCCAGCTGCCACCAAGCAGACATTGGTTGCGACAGCCAATATCGTTAAGATCAATATCCAATTTTCCTTTGCATGTAGGGTCGCTTCATAAATGAGGTCCTTGCCAATAAAGCCGAATGTAGACGGAAGGCCAGCACTGCTCAACGCGGCTAAACCAGCGGCAAGGGCAACTGGGCCCAACACTTTCCGCAAGCCAGATAGTTTCGTGATATCCCGTGTCCCAGTTTCATGGTCGATGATTCCTGTGACCAGAAATAGGGTGGCCTTATAGAGTGCATGCACCAGGATAAATACACTGGCTGCAATAACAGCTTCCTTCGTGCCGACTCCCAACAAAAAGACCAGCATACCAAGGGCTGAAATGGTCGTGTATGCCAAGATAGATTTCAGGTCTATCCTGAACAGGGAGTGAACCGCGGAATACAACATCGTAAATCCACCTACACCTATCAAGGTATAGCTCCATAATTCCGTTCCGCTCAGCACCGGGAAAAACCTAGCTAAGAGATAGATCCCCGCTTTTACCATCGTGGCAGAATGCAGATAGGCCGACACCGGAGTAGGGGCCTTCATAGCTCCCGGCAACCAGAAATGGAATGGGAATTGGGCCGACTTGGTAAATGCTCCAATAAAGATCAGGAAGAGGATCAATGGATATTGGGGATGGTTCAAGATAACGTCCCGATATTCTATTAATTCAGAAATCCTATAGGTTCCAGCTACATTGCCTATCAAGACAAGGCCGGCAAGTAAAAAGAAACCGCCCATACCGGTAATGGTCAGCGCGGTCATTGCACTTTTTCGGGATGCCTCTTGGTCATTGTTAAATCCGATCAGGAAAAAAGAACTGATACTGGTCAATTCCCAAAAGATAAACAGCAAAAAGATATTATCCGAAAGGACCAAACCCAACATGGCCGACATAAATAGATAGAGATATCCAAAAAATCGGTCAAAATAGGGGTGTCCTTTGAGGTATGTTCGGGCGTAAAAGAAAATTCCGCAGCCAATTCCGGTAATCAACAGGCAAAACAACAGCGATAGACCATCCAACTTGAGGTTGAAGTCGACCCCTAGCGATGGAACCCAGCTGATTTCTTGGAAAAAGGTAGATCCAGCAGCAATTTTTGGGATATATCCCATGTAATAAATAAATAGAGCTGTGGGAATGAGCGGAATGATGATGCTCCAGGATGATTTAAGCTTTTTGCCAAATGGAATGAGCAAAATCGAAGAAATCAAACCTAGAAGTATCGTAAATAACATGCGCGCTCTCTTAAAGAATTAATGGGATTCGGCTAAAAATAATAAAAAACAGCCATTTTTCTCGCCTTAATTAAGAGAAAACATGATGAAATTCAAAAATAATTGCATTAAGCCAATTCCTCAAAATCCATCATGAATATTTTTGTCCCCCAATAAAAACATATACTTTCAATAAAAATCCCCTTTTCTTATTAAATTTAGATAATCAACTTTTAATCATTATGAATTTTAAATCTCTTTCAGTGCTCTCCACTTTGTTGGCGTTGCTATTGTTCTCGCAGCAGTTAATTGCCCAGCAAAGCTATGTCAAACCTAAACTTACAAACAGCAAATCCTGGTCTTTGGTTTTGATTCCTGATCCCCAAACCTATGTCAAATACGACCGTAATGTGGGGATATTAAACCTGATGACCTCTTGGGTCCGTGAAAATGCAGACTCTTTAAATACCCAATTTGTGCTATGTACAGGTGATTTGGTTGAACAGAATGATCTATTGAACCCAGATACCAAGGCGGCCAACCAAAACAGCAAACAGCAATGGACCAATACCAGCGAAGCTTTTCGCAAACTAGATAACCGTGTTCCTTATGTCTTGGCAACCGGTAACCATGATTATGGCCATGTGAGCGCTGAATATAGAGCTACCCAATATGATAGGTATTTCTCGCCGGAACAAAATGGATTCAATGCAAGAGCATTGCGTGAGGTAGGTCCAAGCCTGAACGGCAACTCATCGGCTGTCAATGCTGTCTATGAGTTTGAAACGCCTCATCCAAAGAAATTATTGGTAATGGTCCTTGAATTTGCACCCCGTAATGAAGTGCTTGCTTGGGCAAAGAAAACCTTGGATCAACAGAAGTATGAAAATCATGACGTGATCTTGTTGACCCATACCTATCTGGACAGCAAAAGCAACCATATTCAAAAAGAAGGCTACAAGATTGAGGATGCTAACTATGGTGCGGCGGTTTTCGAAAAATTGGTCAAGCCTTCTAAAAATATCCGAATGGTATTCTCTGGACATATTGGCGATCCGGATAATTTTGACGGACACATCGGGTTCAGACAGGATAAGAACGCTGCCGGAAAAACCGTTAGCCAGATGACCTTCAACGCCCAAGCGATGGGCGGTGGCTGGTTCGGTAATGGTGGTGATGGCTGGTTGAGATATTTGGAATTCCTTCCGGATGGAAAGACCGTAAAAGTGAAAACCTTTTCGCCGCTTTTTGCGATCTCCCCAGCAACCCAGAACCTAGCATACAAGACTGAAAAAAACCAGGAATTTCAATTTTCATTGGAGGATTGATTCGATTTTCCTGACCAATTGGCTTCGGGTCTTGCTTTGACCTCATTCGAGACATATTCGGAAAATTCGGAATGTGTCTCGAATGAGGTCAAAATATAAACTAGGAAATTTCTAAAAAACTAGCCATAACATTTTTCCAGATCAAAACGGCAAAACAGGACATAAAAAAATGGAGCCCACTTATACTGTAGGCTCCATTTTTTTATGGAATATTTTTTTTAAATCCTGTGCGATTATTTCTTCATTTCCTTGGAACCTTCAATAATAGCTTCCACTACGTTTGGATCTTGAAGGGTCGAGGTATCACCTAGATTATTTAATTCGCCTTCGGCAATCTTACGCAGGATCCTACGCATGATTTTTCCAGACCTAGTTTTAGGAAGGTCCGTAACGAATTGGATAATATCTGGTTTTGCAATGGCTCCGATAATACGGGTCACCGTTTGCAGGATATCTTGTCTTGTTTTTTCGGCGTCGATATGGTGGTTGGCAATGACGTATGCATAGATACCTTGCCCTTTAACAGGGTGAGGGTAACCTACGATTGCTGACTCCACAACATCCGAGTGCATATTGATTGCATTTTCAACCTCAGCAGTGCCGATACGGTGTCCGGATACGTTCAATACATCATCCACACGACCGGTAATGCGGTAGTAGCCTTCAGGACTGCGGTAACAACCATCGCCAGTGAAGTACATATCTTGATAAGTAGAGAAATAGGTTTGTCTACAACGCTCATGATCGCCCCAAGTCGTCCGCAACATGCCTGGCCAAGGGAACTTGATACATAGGTTGCCCGTCACATCGTTGCCTTGGATTTCTTCACCGTTTTCATCCATTAAGCATGGTTGAACTCCCGGTAGTGGCAACATCGCATAGCCAGGGATCTCTTTCGTGATGCCTGCAATCGGGGTAATGAGGTGTCCTCCGTTTTCAGTTTGCCACCAGGTATCTACGATTGGACATTTGCCATGGCCGACTTTATCGTGGTACCAGTTCCATGCTTCCTCATTGATCGGCTCACCTACAGTACCTAAAACACGTAGCGAAGAAAGATCTTTTCCTTCTAGGAACTCATCGCCAAAGGCCATCAATGAACGGATAGCGGTAGGAGCGGTGTATAAGATATTCACTTTATATTTATCGACAATATCCCAGAATCTACTTGCATTCGGGTAGGTCGGGATTCCTTCAAACATCAAGGAGGTTGCTCCTTGAGAAAGCGGACCATAGACGATATAGCTGTGTCCGGTAATCCAACCGATATCAGCTGTACAGAAGTAAACTTCGCCCGGTTGATATTGGAAGGTGTTTGCAAAGGTGTATCCTGTATAAACCATGTATCCAGCTGTAGTATGAACCACGCCTTTCGGTTTCCCGGTTGATCCGGAAGTGTACAGGATGAACAAGGTGTCTTCAGCGTCCATCTCTTCAGCAGGACATGCAGGATTACCTTGGGTTTCCACTTTCTTGATCTCATCTTCCCACCATACATCACGGCCTTTGATCATGGAAACTGGAGTACGGGTACGGGTCAAAACGATTACTTTTTCAACAGAATCACATTGCATCAAGGCATCATCCACAATAGATTTCAGTTCCAATATTTTTTGGCCACGGAAACCACCGTCGGAGGTAATGACCAATTTACAGTCTGCATCGTTGATGCGATCAGCGATAGAGCGAGCGGAGAAACCGCCGAATACCACATTGTGGATCGCGCCGATACGAGCACAAGCCAAGACAGCAATGACCAATTCAGGTACCATCGGTAAATAAATGCATACCCGGTCGCCTTTGCGGATATTGTTGTTCTTTAGGACATTCGCAAACTGCTCAACTTTTTGCAATAATTGTTTATAGGTCAGGATACGGTGTGCCTCATTGGGGTCGTTAGGTTCCCAGATAATGGCAGGTTGATCTCCTAATTTATAGATATGACGATCTAAACAGTTCTCTGTAATATTAAGTTTCGCGCCTTCAAACCACTTGATGTCTGGATCTTTAAAGTTCCAGTTCAACACATTGTTCCATTTTCTTTTCCAAAAGAAATGGTCTGCCACATCACTCCAAAACGCTTCGGGTTCTTCTACACTCCTTTTGTAAGCTTCTTGATACTCCTCAAAAGATTTAAGCTGAAAATTCATCTTTTTTTAAAAAATTATAGGTCTACATTATCTTTACATCAGGAAATTATTTAATTCGGTCAATTAGTTATTGAATGCGGAAAAAACAAGGACCTGTATAGCTAATTTAATTTTTTTTCGATTGAAATACTAATTTTTGTAGGCTAGGAACAAATATTGAGAGCAATTGTTAGGTTACCATGACAGGCATTTTGAAAAGGATATATTATTTTTTGGTTCATACGAATCTACTGATTGCCTTGGCAGCGGTGGCCCAATGTGCCTTGACCTATTATATCCTACAGTTTCCGGTCAACAATGATATCCTGATCATTGAAGGCGCTACCACCTTGCTTCTCTATAACCTGAGCCTGTACCTGTCCTTGCCGAAAGATCCCAGCAAATCACCTTTTCAACGAACCCGATGGATCGGGAAGAACATGTGGCTTTTTTGGTTATTGAGTGGCCTGTCAGTTTTGATCACGGTTTGGGCCTTGTTACATGTGCATATCTTGACCTTGTTTTTTCTGGGCTTTATTGGTGTGATCAGTTTGGCCTATGCCGTTCCGCTGGTCAAGGTCAATAATAAATGGGTAGGGATGAGGCAGGTCCCTGGTCTGAAGGTTTTTTATATCGCCTTGGTCTGGTCCCTAAGTAGTGTGGGACTTCCCGTAGTGGAGCTGTTTGCCAATGGCGAGCAAATAGATTGGTACTTTGCCAATTACTTAGGACTAGTAAAAATTGTGTTCCTAGTGCTTTGTACACTCCCTTTTGATATCCGGGATTATGAACAGGATAGTTTGTATAACCTGAAAACAGTGCCGATCTTGTTGGGAAAAGAAAAGGCCATTAATTTATCCTATGGAATAGGGGTCTTCCATTTGGTCCTAATCCTTTTGTCCCCAAATACCTGGGCCGTTAAAATAGGTTTGTTGTTGACGACAATCCTCATCTTGGCCATGTTCAGGATCATTATCTTTTCAAAGGAAAAGCACTATCACCATGTCTATCTGCTAGACCTAGCTTTAGTGCTTCAATGGTTCTTTGTATGGCTATTGATACTCGTAAGCAATAACCTTATCGGCTAATACTTCGGATAGCTTATAATAACTTTCGAATGTCCAACCGGCAACATGTGGGCTCAATAGTACATTTTCCCTTTGGATCAGGTCCTGATACCAAGGCTCTTCGGCCAAAGCTGGGAATTTCTCAACGGGCAGCACATCAAATGCCGCGGCAATAATCTTACCTTCATCCATTTTCTTTAATACCGCTGGAACTTTAACGATTCCCCCGCGGGCACCCATCAAAAAGAAGATGGGTTTCCTGAAATGGAATAGGTATTCGTCATCCACCATACCTCGGGTCTCACGTGTTAAAGGGATATGGAAACTCAATACATCGGCTCTCCGCACGACTTCTTCCATAGAGACCTCGGTGGCATAGAGGTCGGAAAAACCAGTTTTATACTTGTCATAAGCAATGACTTTTACGTCGAATCCAGATAGTTTCTTCGCCATGGCTTGACCATTATGGCCATATCCGATGAGCGCCACGGTCTTTCCTTTCAGCTCATAGCCTCTGTTTTCTTCTCTTTTCCATTCGCCAGATCGAACCTCCCGATCTCCACGGTTCAGGTTGTTCATCAGGCTCAGAAGCATTCCGATCATGTGTTCCCCTACAGCATCGCGATTGCCTTCATTGGCGGGGATCAATTTGATACCCTTGCTGCTAGCGTATACTTCATCAATATTGTCCATTCCCGCTCCGGCTCTACCGATCATCTTGAGGTTGGGGTTGAGGTCAATAAATTCTTTGTCCACTTGGAATTTCGAACGGATGATAAGGCCATCAAAATCAGGGATAGCTTTTTCAGCTTCCGCTCTGCTGATGTCGGGTTGGTAAGAATAGGCAATTGCAGCGCGACTTAGTTTCTGCAACAGAACTTCATGTATATCGTCGACTATTAAAATATTCATATTATGCATTATTTCATGAAATCTTCCTTGAACAGCTTGATCAAAGCTTTTTGGTTCATGCTGTCGGGCATGATCTTCATGAGGTTATTTCGGACTGAAATTAAGAATTTATTCTCCCATTGAGCAACATCACCGATCAATTTTGAAGTATCTGTGATATACTTGGTCCGGGATAATCTTCGCTTTTCAAAAGATAGGAAGGCTTGCCATACGGACTGATCCTTTTGAAGTTCCTGATGGAGTACCGCGACATCTTCCATGGCTTGGCATGCCCCTTGGCCCATATTGGGGGTGCAGGCATGTGCGGCATCACCAATGATCAGGATATTGCCAAAGGCAAAGTTCTTTAACGGTTTGATATCAATGATATCGGACCAGATCAAATCGGAATCCAAGGTTCTCTCCAGTACTTCTTGTATAGGTTGGTGGTAATTTCCGAACTGACGCTTCAGTTCCTGTACGCCGTAATCCCTGAAAGTTGGGTTTTGCTGTGGGCCATTGATACAGGCATACCAATAGATGCGTTTATTGACAAGTGGTGTTAGGCCAAATCGGCCTTTATTTCCCCAAGTCTCCGATCCTCTGTTCAGGTTGAGTTCCGTGTTGTCTATCGTCGCTCGCCAACAGCTATAACCAGCATATCTGGGTTTTGATGTTGGGACGAGCTGTTGTCGCAAGGGAGATTTGACACCATCAGCAATGATGAGGTATTTGCTCCTGTGCGAACTTCCATCTTCAAACTGTATTTCCACATAATCCTCTTTTTGGGTAATTTGACGTGCTCTCTTGCCAAGAGCAATGTGATCCTGATTTACTTTTGATAAGAGGTATAAGTGTAGATCGGCGCGATGGATGGCAAAATTCTTTTGCGCGTATTTATCGGATAATTTACTGGTGTTTGGGTTGACGAGGATATTGCCTTTCTGGTCAAGGATGGCAAAAGAATCTAGGTAATAGCCGATCTTTTCGACTTCCTCACGGATTCCGATATATTCTAGGGCTTGCATGGCATTGGCTGCTAGGCCAAACCCCGCCCCGATACCTTTGATTTCTTTGGCTTGTTCAAAAAGAGTGAATTCACGGTTTAGGTTTTGTAGAGCAATGGCAGCGGTCAGTCCGGCGACCCCGGCTCCAATAATGGTAAATTCACTTTGTACATCCATGTCAGAGACTTTTTGATATTTCGTTGGTCAAGGTTTCAAAATCTTGAACAGACAGGCGTTCTGCCCTTAATTCATAGAGCGGATTGTCACTCATCCTATCTTTAGGGACTACAGCTGATAGGGCATTCCTCAAGGTTTTACGTCTTTGGTTGAAGCCTGCCTTTACAACGCGCCAGAATAATTTCTCATCACAGTCCAAGGTCACCCGATTGTTGCGGACCATGCGCATCACGCCGGAAAGTACCTTTGGCGGCGGATTGAATGCGCCAGCTTTTACGGTAAAGAGATAAGAAACATCATAGTATGCCTGCAGAAAAACACTCAGGATTCCGTATTCCTTGTTTCCCGGTTTGGCCACACAACGTTCGGCTACTTCCTTTTGGAACATCCCCACCATTTCGACCACACGGTTTCTTTCTTCCAGGACCTTAAAAAGGATTTGGGAAGAAATATTGTAGGGAAAGTTTCCGATAACGGCCATCTTTTCACCAAAATATTGGCTGAAGTCCAGGTTTAGGAAATCGCCATGGATCAGACGGTTGCCAAGTTCAGGGTATTTGTCTGCTAAATATTCAATGGATTCATCATCGACATCAATCAAGAAGGTTTCATAGGCCTCATTTTGAAGCAGGAAATCGGAGAGAACGCCCATTCCAGGTCCAACTTCCAAGACCTGGTTGAAGCCAAGAGAAGGAGTTAAAGCATCAACGATCCGTTGTGCTGCATTTTTATCGTTAAGGAAATGCTGACCTAAATGTTTTTTTGCGCGTACTGAACCCATAGGAATTATTTGCTACAAAGATAGTGTTTTTTAGGTGAGCAGGATTTGAATTGTATGTTGCATTTGCATGTTAATGGCATTTGAACCTTAATGTTTATGTTTTTTTGCTATTTTTGACTATATCTAATAGCATTGAAGATGAGTGAGAAACTAAAAATAGGCATTTCAGTAGGAGATATTAACGGAATCGGTTTAGAGGTTATTATTAAATCCTTGATGGATAACCGTGTTCTGGATTTCTTTACGCCCATAGTTTATGGCAATACCAAAGTTGCCTCCTTCCATCGAAAGGCGATTGGAGTGAATGACTTCAGTTTCAATGTGATCAACTCAGCGGATCAGGCAAACGCTAAGCGTCCCAATATGATCAATTGCTGGCAAGAGGATGTAAAAATCAGTTTGGGCGAGCAAAACGAAATTGGTGGGAAGTATGCCTTTATTTCTTTGCAAAAAGCTACAGAGGACCTGAAGGCAGGTTTGATTGATGCTTTGGTCACTGCGCCGATCAACAAACATAATATACAGCAAGAAGGCTTCAACTTTCCTGGACATACCGAATACCTACAGGATGCATTTGATGCCAAGGATGTCTTGATGTTCATGGTGAGCGATGACCTGCGCGTTGGCGTGGTTACGGGGCATATTCCTGTGAAGGAAGTTGCGGCTTCCATTACGGAGGAGGGTATCCTGCATAAATTGAGGATGATGAACGAAAGCCTGAAGAAAGATTTCTGGATTCAAAAACCAAAGATTGCGGTCCTTGGCTTAAATCCACATGCCGGTGATGATGGCCTGATCGGTACCGAAGATCGGGATATCATAAAACCAGCTATTGAGAAAGCTAATGAAGAAGATATCTTCTGTTTTGGCCCATTCCCAGCTGATGGTTTCTTTGCTGCTGATGCCTATACCAAGTTTGATGCGGTCCTAACCATGTACCATGACCAAGGTTTGATTCCATTTAAGCATATCGCTGCGCGTAATGGAATTAATTTTACGGCAGGTCTTCCAGTTGTGCGTACCTCCCCAGATCATGGAACCGGATATGACATCGCTGGAAAAAATATGGCCTCACATGCATCTTTCTTAGAAGCGATTTTTGAAGCTGTTCATATTGTAAATAGACGTAGAGAACAAGAGGTTCTGACTGAAAATCCATTAGCGTTCCGTAGGCTGTCGAAAGATCGTGACTAAGTAAAGGCGGGATTTTATAAAGGCTAACACCTGTTGTCTATAAATTTCATTACTTTTGCACTTTGTTGCTATGAGTGAGAATTTAAGTCATCCCATTTTTTCCATAATAAGAGAATTAGCCCATCAGGAGGGAGTTTCCTGTTTTGTTATCGGAGGCTATGTCCGTGATAGAATCATGGGCCGTCCATTCAAGGATGATATCGATATCCTTGTTTTGGGGAGCGGGATTGATTTCGCCAATAAACTAGGAGAAAAACTACATACGAAAGTTGCTGTCTATAAATCATTTGGAACAGCGATGTTGGTCTATGAAGGCCTTCAGGTTGAGTTTGTTGGTGCAAGAAAGGAATCTTACCGAAAGGATTCCAGAAAGCCTATCGTAGAGGACGGTACCCTTGAGGATGACCAAAATCGTCGTGACTTTACCATCAATGCCATGGCTTTTTCGCTGAATGAAGCAAATTATGGCGAACTCATCGATCCCTTCCAAGGATTGAACGATATCCAAAACAGATTGATAAGAACACCATTGTCTCCGGACATCACCTTTTCAGATGATCCATTGAGAATGATGCGTGCCATTCGTTTTGCTACCCAGTTAAACTTTAGGATCGACTCAACTGCCCTGAATGCCATCAGTGAAAACGCAGACCGTATCCAGATCATCTCCAAAGAACGGATCACTGACGAACTCAATAAAATTATCCTGGCTGAAAAACCTTCCATCGGTTTCAAGTATTTATTTGATACGGGCCTTCTGGAAAGGATATTTCCTGCCATGTATCAATTGTACGGTGTGGAATATGTGGATGGTAAAGGGCATAAGGACAATTTCTACCATACCTTGGAAGTATTGGACAATGTGGCGGAAATGTCTAATGATCTTTGGCTTCGTTGGGCAGCGATCATGCATGATATTGCCAAGCCTGCCACCAAGCGCTTTGATAAAAAAGTAGGATGGACCTTCCATGGACACGAGGACCGTGGGGCGAAGATGGTTCCCAAATTGTTTGCAGACCTGAAACTTCCTTTGAATGAAAAGATGAAGTTTGTGCAGAAATTGGTGATGCTTCATCTCAGACCGATTGTCTTGGCCAAAGATATCGTGACAGATTCAGCGGTTCGCCGCCTGTTGTTTGAGGCTGCTGATGATATCGATGATCTGATGTTGTTGTGCCATGCGGATGTTACCACCAAAAATGAATATAAAAAGAGGAAGTACAGGGACAATTTTGAGCTCGTAAAACAGAAACTGAAAGATGTTGAAGAACGGGACCACCTGAGAAACTGGCAACCTCCGGTGGATGGTGATGATATCATGAAAACCTTTGGTATCGGACCTGGAAAACATGTCGGAATTATCAAGAAGGCTATCCGTGAGGCGATTTTGGAAGGTGAAATTCCAAATTCCAGACAAGAAGCGCTATCATTGATGATAGAAAAAGGGAAAACATTGGGCCTAACCAAAGTTTGAACGGATTGATTTTTTAAAAAAATATGTAATTTTAAAGCTTGAAATAGAGCTTATCCAAATTAATACATTTTACGAATATGGCGATTTATAGATTTAGAGTAACTTTTGAAGACTACGAAGATGTTTACAGAGAGATTGACATGCCTTCAAAAAGTACTTTCTTAGATTTACACACACAGATTCAAAAAAGTACTGGCTACGACCAAGAGCGTTCCTCTTCGTTCTATGTGAGCAATGACCAATGGAAAAAAGGTACGGAGATTGCCTACTTGCCGAACGATAGGAAGAAAGCTGCTGGCGTGTTGATCGTGGAAGATGTTCGTTTGAGTAAATTTATTGATGATCCACATCAAAAGTTTTACTACACCTATAACTTTGACCGTCCGTATGATTTTCATGTGGAATTGATCAAGATCTTGAAAGAAGAGGAGGGAAAAGAATATCCTGCCCTATTCAAGAAAGTGGGTGAAGCACCAAGAAACTTGACTGCTGCAAATTTCCCTGTTACGGCGGATGATGAAGACGATGACGATTTTGTGCCAGAAGATGCAGAGGAATATGGTGTAGATGAGGAGGATGATTATGATATGTTTGATGATGAGGAAGGCGAAGAGTCTGAAGGTGAATCAAACAAGTCTAATGAAGACGAATATTAGGAGTATTCGACGATAAGATTTTAAATAGATGATAGAGCTTCTATCATCTATTTTTTTTATTCTGTAAATAAGTAAAAAGGATGTCCACTGAATTGAATAGGCAAAAAACATTGATCGTAGTCGTTGGGCCTACTGCTGTAGGAAAAACTGCTTTGGCAATCCAATTGGCTAATCATTTTAAAACATCCATCATCTCTGCAGACTCCAGGCAGTTTTACCATGAAATGAGCATAGGGACGGCAAAACCCAATGCTGAGGAATTAGCCCAAGCATCCCATTATTTTATTAATTCCCATTCCATTGCTGATGACTATACGGCCGGTGATTTTGAGCGGGAAGCTTTGATTCGTTTGGCGGTCTTGTTCAAGAGCAGGGATGTGGTGATCGCGGTCGGTGGTTCTGGACTATTTGTGCGGGCACTGACGGAGGGCTTGGATGACCTCCCAAAAGCAGGGGATGATATCCGTGAAAGCCTGAATGAATGGTTTCGAAGGGATGGCTTGGAGCCTTTGAAAGAGCGATTAAAAAAGATCGATCCGGTTTATTATGAGAAGGCGGACATTGACAATCCGCAACGTGTGATCCGTGCCATTGAGGTTTTTGAGGCTTCTGGGAAACCAATCTCTTATTTTATGACCAATCAGAAGGCGGAAAGACCTTTTCAGGTTATTACGATTGGTTTAAATACTGATCGGGAGTGGCTCTATGACCGTATTAATCAAAGGGTGGACCTGATGATGGAGGCGGGATTGTTGGAGGAAGTGAAATCCTTATTGCCGTTCAGGAATAAACCTGCCCTGTTGACCGTAGGCTATGCTGAAATCTTTGATTATCTGGATGGAAACATCAGTTTGGAAGATGCAGTTTCGCAGATCAAGCAGAATTCCAGAAGGTATGCCAAGAGGCAGATTACCTGGTTTAAGAAATATGGTAATACCGTTTGGTTTGAGCCTCAGGCTAAGGAAGAGGTGATCTCATATCTTGAGCAAAGGTTAAAGCAAGAAGGTTAATTATTTTCTTAAAAAGCTTTATATAATAAAAATAGCCCAGAGAGGGCTATTTTCAAATATAGTTTATGCTTCTAGTTTTAGATGTATTAGTCGTTCGGTAAGTATTCATTGATGTATTTGATGTCATCTTCATTCAGTCCATCTTCCGAATCGGTGATGGTCCAAAGAATATCCTGAAGTTTGCCCACTAAAGCATTATAACTTTGATCCACCCTATTATCCTTGTAATATTGTTCAATATTGATTTTCTTGTTCTTTAGTCTATTGATCAGATCATGAAGGCTGGAGGAATTGGAGATAACAGCCAAGTCGTATTTTTCATATTCTGAAGAAGCTGATTTTCTTTCATTTCCACAGTACATATGTAAATCCAGATAAATAGTCTTGTTTGCAGGGATATCGATGCTCACTTTTTTCAAAAGCACACCATTTTGATAGTCTCCAGATCTGGATTTGATAATCAGGCCGGCTGGTAGTTCCAGTTTTTTAGTCGTGGAGGTGCTGTTTTTTAATTTGATTCCCAATCTGACAAAATAACCGCTTCCACGTGAGAAATCAGGAGAAAGATCTGCAGGGACTTCCGCTTTTAATTCGGATGAATTCTTTGCTACCATCGCTTTTTTTGATCTAGCTCTGGCTGTCGTATTTATATCGCCTTCGTATCCAGTGATTTCCCCTTGCAGTTCGATGCCTTCAGGTAGGCTATATTTTTGACCAGTAGGCTCGCCCTCTGTATTCCCAAGTCCTGGTATCTTTCCGGGTTTATCCTCTACAATTTCTTTGTCATTGTCTTTGTCGTCTTTGCTGCAGGAGCTTACTGCGAAAGCTAATACTAAGGATAATAATACGACAAATGGCATGCTGATTTTCTTTTTCATGTTTTTTACAGGATTGATTTTATGTGATGTTTCAAAGGTATTGCTTAATGAAAAAAGGGTAAATACCTGTATTCGGGTAATTCTACTTACTGACTTTGTTACGAAAACCATTTCGCTATTCATGCAATCGATTGATAGCTTGAGGGCTATATGAATTCAGTATATTAGATTCATATAAAACTAAATCGTGAATTGATCTATACCAATGAACAGAATACTAAAACCGATATTCTTTGCAGCATTAAACCTGGCTTTTAGTCAACATTCCTATGCTCAATGGACAGGGCCAAAGGTTAAACCCACAGCGCATACCGAAGTGAAATATGGCTCCCTGACACCTGAGCACCGTACGGATGCCGATATGGAAGCCTTCCGTAACTATGGGCTTGGCCAATTTATCCATTGGGGATTATATGCCATTCCAGGGAATGAATGGGAAGGGGTGAGCGCCAGAAAGGGTGCGGCTGCCTCGGAATGGATCAGGACCTGGTCTGGACCTACTGCGCCAAAGAATTGGAAAGAAACCTATGATAACCTCTATAAAAAGCTTGATCCCAAGGACTTCGATGCCAAGAAATGGGCCAAGCAAGCTAAGTATATGGGGGCAAAATACATGATCTTTACCACCAAGCACCACGATGGTTTTGCTTTGTGGCCAACCAAGTATTCAGGGTACAATATCAGCAAATCACCCTATAAGAAGGATATCGTAAAGGAAGTCGTGGATGCCTATACAGCTGAAGGAATCGATGTATATCTGTATTTCTCCATTCTGGAATGGAACAATCCGGACTATCTTTCCAAGGAGCCCAAGACAGAGGAAGAAAAGAAGAGATACGATCGTTTCCTACAGTACACTAAAAATCAACTGTTGGAACTGTTGGCAAACTATCCCCAGATTAAGGGTTTCTGGTTTGATGGTACTTGGGATCAATCCTGGGTCAAGGCTTATGACTTCACCTACAATCTGGAAAAGGAAATGCGGGCAAAGCATCCAGGTTTGATTATCGGGTCTCGATTTAGAAATGATGAACATGGCAAAAGGCATTTTGATAGCAATGGGAAGATCCTTGGTGATTATGAACAGGGCTGGGAAAGGAAGTTGCCACAGGAATTTGAATGGCTCGATGGCAATGATTGGGATGCGGTGATGACCATTCCTCCGAATGGTTGGGGATATATGAAGGATTGGTCTGGTATCTATACCAAGACCACGGATGACCTGTTGGACATGTTAATGCATACGGTCTCCATGAACGGTAATTTTGTATTGAATTTTGGACCTGATGGTCAAGGGTTGATGCATCCTGAAGAAGATAAGATTGCAAAGGAACTGGGGGAATGGATGAAGGTGAATGCTGAGGCCGTTTACGGGGTGAGACATGTAGACCTTCCAAAAACAAAATTGGGCTATTTAACGCAAAAGGATAAGCATTTATATCTAACGGTATTCAATAGGCCGGTTAACAATATTGCAAGGATTGCTATCCCCAAAAAGGCTACAGAAGTTCCGGTATCAGCAGTATTGCTCTCCAATGGACAGAAGCTGCAGGTCAAGCATGCGGATATTGGGCTTGATCTGGATAAGAATACCTACTACGATGTGATTATTCCAGATGATTTTAAATCAGAGCGAGCATTTGTCATTAAGATGGAAATGGGAGCTCCTGAAACAAAGTCTGAGAAGCTGATGGATGCCAAGATGTAGACTGCGGGTTAATTTTTCTCCTGAATACTGGCTTCGAGATCGCTGAGCTTTTTCTTCGGCTTCTTGACGGTATCATCTTGGCCGGCAAGCTTGTTCCAGATGTTTCTAGACTCTTTGGTCAATAAGGGCGAAATAATGGAAAGTATCAGGACATAGACGACCACAAAGGATTGAATCACGGGCAGTAGCTTACCTGCTTTACCGATGTTGGCCATGATAATGGAGAATTCTCCCCTTGCAGATAGGGTAAAGCCGATGTCCACTGAGTTTTTGGGTTTCAATCCGGAGAAGCGGCTAGCAAAATAACCAGAAGCCACGTTGCCCACAATGGTGATGGCAGCGGCAAATGTTGCCCAGCCTACTGCACCTCCAAGGCTGTACATATCAATGGAAAGACCAAAGCTGAAGAAGAACATGGCACCAAAGAAGTCTTTGAATGGCAAGACCATTCCTTCGATTTTCTTGAGGTATTTGGAGTCTGCAAAAACCAATCCTGCCATCAAGGCTCCGATGGCTTCTGCCACATGTATGGTTTCAGAGAAGCCCGCAATGACAAACAGCAAGCTGAAGATGATCAAGATAAATAACTCCGAGGATTTCTCCTGAAGGAGCTTGTCAATGAATGGGACAAGCTTTCTCCCTAGAATCAGGAAGGATAAGATAAATCCTAAGGCCAATAGGGAAGTCCCAGCAACGGTCCAGAACGATCCGCCACCGGTTAGGATCAACCCTGAGAGGAAGGAAATATGCATGGCGATAAACAGGTCATCAAACATGATCATCCCCATGATTACTTCGGTTTCAGGATTGGCCGTCCGTTTCAGGTCTGTCAGTACCTTGGCTACAATGGCCGTAGAGGAACTGGTCATGATACCACAAAGGACCATCATTTCCTTAAAAGGAAGGTTCATCATCCAACCCACCAAGAGGCCAGAAAAAAAGTTGAGGACGACATAGATGCTACCTCCTGCAACAATGGATTTCCCTGATTTGATGAGCCTACCGACCGAAAACTCTAACCCTAAATAAAATAGGAGAAATAGCACACCCAAGCGCCCCATAAAGTCTATAAAGGGTTTACTTTCGGTGAAGGTCAGAAAGGACCAAACTGAGTCGACAGCTGAGGTTAAGCTCTCGTTGTTGATACTCGCCAGGAAGTCTGCTACGAATTTTGGATAAGATTGGTTGCCCAGTACCATTCCGATCACAATAAAAAAGGGGATCACCGAGAATTTTAGTCTATTGGCAAGTAGGCCAACTGAAGCTACCAATAATACTGCGATTCCTATTTCTATGATGAGGTTACTGTGCATATAATTCTTATAGTAATATTTCCTTTAAAAGTTTGATGTTTTTCTGCTTTCCGGCGATTACCAGGGTGGTTCCCGGAGTAATAACATAGTCGGGTCCTGGGTTAATAACGGTTTCCTCTTCGCGGATAGCGGCGATAATGGAAGCTCCGGTGCGTTGCCTAACTTCCAATTGACCGATACTCTTGTTGACTCCGTCGTTAGACTCGCCAACCTTGTACCATTCAATGCGAAGGTCGTCCAATGCCACCTCAATGGTTTCCAATGCCTTGGGTTTATAGGATAGCCCTCCTAAGATTCCGGCAACCTGACGAGACTCTTCATCCGACAATGTCATCACACAGTGGGTTTCGTTATCTTCATCCTCATGGCGGTATAACTCTCTCCGTCCGTCATCGTGGATGACAACCACCATATTGTCGCCAGCATCAGTTTCAATTTGGTATTTCTTTCCGATACCAATTAGGTCACTTTCTCTAACTATCGACATGATTTCCTTTTATTTAATTAAAAATTAGAAAAATTATTTTTCGTTATCCTCAAATATATCGATTCTGAATGGATTATTCGGCATTAACGATCTTATAACTGCCATCTGGCTTCTGTTCTGGTCGTCCTACCGCGATATTTTTTGAATGGTAAAATAAAAATACCCATCCCTCTGGAGCGCCTGCAGCCCAGTATTCTGCTCTCAGGTCTCTTGCTCTCCGGCCATCAAAATCGTATTTGGCGATAAAGCTCCTGAAGATTTCCTCTGGTTCTGGTAATTCATCTCCCCCAAAGAAAAAATGTTCACCTTCGGTCTCCACATGAAATACCTGATGGAACTCGCTGTGACCGCCTGATAGTTCATATCGTATCTCAGGAGTCAATTGTCCGTCGCCATTCACAAACAGGATATTTCCGCTTCTTTGAAGTACATCAAAAACTTCAGTACGGTAGGAAGGGGATTCGGAACTGTATGCTGCTTCCCATTCTTGTTCCTGGATGACATATTCAGCATTGGGGAATGCCAAGCGTTTTACGCCATCCTTGATGTCCACCATGCCGCTAGCATGGTCCTTATGAAGATGCGACATCAGTACATATCGCACGTCATCAATAGAAAAGCCTAGTTTTTTGATGTTCTCATGGATGACCAACTCGTTGTTTTCATTGCGTAATCCTAGACCGGTATCAAGGACGATAAGGCCGTCTTTTGTTTCAATTAAAAAGGGGTGGACATGAATGAACAGCGATCCGGGTCTATCTTTTGGATCATCTTTTTTTGGGTCGAAGGGGATAAATTGCTTGCTTATATCTACAGAGTAGGAACCTTCAAATAGTGAATGCGCTCGAGCCATTTGTATTTGTTTGTTATCTTGACAGTTATGTGTGCATATCATTTTACATCGGGCTCCTCATTAGGTAAGTCCCCTGATTTAATGTATCTTTACACGTTTATTAGAAGGCAAAGATATGCAAAAAAGGTGGGTGCTGAAACCTAAAAAGAACGTAGAGCAAGCGAAGAAGCTACAACAGGAGCTGGGTGTAAACCATATAATTGCAGAACTTTTAATAAACCGTGAGGTCGAAACCTTTGACCAAGCGAAAGACTTTTTCCGCCCTTCTATCGACAATCTCCACGACCCTTTCCTGATGAAGGATATGGACCGCGCCATAGACCGGATTGAGCGTGCCATCGGGAATAAGGAGAAAATCTTGATCTATGGTGATTATGATGTCGATGGGACCACCGCCGTTTCCGTAGTCTATAGTTTCTTTCGTGACTTCCATACCGGCCTGGAGTTCTATATTCCGGATCGCTATGCAGAAGGATATGGTATTTCCAATAGAGGTATCGATTATGCAAAGGAGAATGGATTCTCGTTGATCATTGCCTTGGACTGTGGTATCAAAGCCGTTGATAAGATTGAATACGCGAATGCCAAGGGCATCGATTTCATTATCGGTGACCATCACTTACCTGGAGATGTGTTGCCGAATGCTGTGGCGGTACTTGATCCTAAGCGAAATGACTGTCCTTATCCCTACAAAGAACTTTCAGGCTGTGGTATCGGATTCAAGATCATACAAGCATTCATCAAGCAAAATGACATGCCGATGGAATTGGCATACCAATACCTGGATTTGGTGGCGGTTAGTATTGCCTCCGATATTGTTCCCATTACAGGAGAAAATAGAATATTGACGCATTTCGGACTGAAAAAGCTGAACAGCAACCCTTGTTGCGGTCTTCAGGCCCTGATCAATCTTTCTACCCATAAATCCGGACATTTTACGGTTAACGATATTGTGTTTCAGATTGGTCCGCGTATCAATGCAGCCGGTAGGATTGACCATGCAAAGGATGCAGTCAAACTATTGATTGCAAAGACATTGGCCGAAGCAGCAGTGTTTTCTGCCAGTGTTGATGATCAGAACAATACCCGTAAGGGCTATGACCTGAAGATTACGGAAGAGGCATTGGCTCTGTTGGATAACAACGCCCACCTGCAAACGAGAAAAACCACCGTTCTATATAAAGAGGATTGGCATAAAGGAGTGATCGGTATCGTCGCATCCCGATTGACGGAACGATATTACCGACCTACCATTATCCTGACGAATACCAATGGTCATATCGCGGGATCTGCAAGATCGGTGCTGGGTTTCGACCTCTATGAGGCCTTGAGTGAATGTAGTGATCTGTTGGATCAATATGGAGGTCATAAATATGCCGCTGGATTAACCATGCCAACCGACAATATCGGTCTTTTTCAACAGCGTTTTGAAGAGGTGGTCAGCAAAAGCATCAAACCGGAGATGCTGCAGCAGGAGGTTTCCATCGAAAAGGAAATCAGACTGGCAGAGATTGATTCTAAATTTTACAGGATATTGCAACAGTTCCAACCTTTTGGTCCTCAGAATGAAGCCCCAACCTTCATCAGCAAAGGGGTGACCATGGGTTACAATGCTTATATCGTAGGCAGTACGCACCTTAAGTTTTCTGTAAAACAGGAGGATTCTACTATATTTGAATGTATTGGATTCGGACTAGGCGAGTATGCAGACCTGATCAATTCGGGAAAAGCCTTTGATATTTGCTTCAGTATAGAGGAAAACTCATGGCGAGGCAAGAAGAATTTGCAATTAAATGTAAAGGCAATTCGATTTTAAAAAATATATTTGCAAATAAGGGTTTATTCACATGATTCTAAGAGCAGAACATTTAATCAAGAAATATAAACAGCGAACAGTAGTAAACGATGTATCCTTCCATGTTGAACAGGGAGAGATCGTAGGTCTTTTAGGTCCAAATGGTGCCGGAAAGACAACTTCATTTTATATGATCGTTGGATTGATTAAACCAAATGATGGTCATGTCTTCTTAGATGATCTCGAAATTACCCAAGACCCCATGTACAAGCGTGCGCAGCGTGGTATCGGTTATCTAGCGCAGGAAGCTTCTGTGTTCAGGAAACTTTCTGTTGAAAACAACATCCTTGCCGTATTGGAAATCCATTATCCCAATAAGGAAGAGCGCAAAGCAAAACTAGAAGAGTTATTGACAGAGTTCAGTCTGCACCGCGTGCGTAAGAACCGTGGTGACCTTTTGTCGGGTGGTGAGCGTAGAAGGACTGAAATTGCCAGAGCCTTAGCTGCCAACCCTCACTTTATCCTTTTGGATGAGCCATTTGCAGGAGTTGACCCCATTGCAGTGGAAGAAATCCAAACGATCGTAGCCAAATTAAAGACCAGAAATATCGGAATCCTCATCACTGACCACAACGTTCAGGAAACTCTTTCCATTACGGATAGAGCATACCTGTTAACGGAAGGGAAGATCATGTTGACCGGTACCCCAGAAGAAATTGCCGACAACGAGCTTGCCCGTAAGTTCTATTTGGGAAGACATTTCGAATTAAGACGTAAAAAATTCTAAATAAAATATAGCATAAAACTAACCTATGGCTTTATTGAATTCTCTTTTTACTTGGATAATGAAAAAGCGGATGCATCAGATTGATCTTTTCATGAAGTATCCCCACGACGTTCAAGATGAATGGTTTCAAAGCCTAATTTCTGCTGCCGAAGCAACAGAATGGGGAAAGAAATACGGCTATAACAGCATTTATACTCCCGAGGAATTTAAAGAAAGGGTTCCCATCCAAGATTATGATGATATCAAGGTGTATGTAGACCGCATGATCAAGGGTGAACAGAACATCCTTTGGCCTTCTGACATCAAATGGTTCGCAAAATCTTCAGGAACGACTTCCGATCGCAGTAAATTTATTCCGGTCAGTATCGAAGCATTGGAGGAGTGCCATTATCAAGGTGGTAAGGACATGCTTTCGATCTATTGCCATAATAAACCTGAAAACAAGGTCTTCACCGGAAAATCCGTTGTCATAGGCGGTTCATCGCAAATCAACAATTTCAGCCCTGATTCCTATTACGGTGACCTGTCATCCATCCTTATCCGCAATCTCCCTTTCTGGGCTGAGTTTAAGCGGACACCGAACATCGAGGTGACCCTAAACCCTAATTTCGAAGAGAAGATTGAACAGATTGCCCAGATTACCATCAAGGAAAATGTAACGAGCTTGGCCGGAGTACCGACCTGGAACATGGTCATGGCAAACCGTATCCTTGAAATTACTGGAAAGGATAATCTATTGGAAGTATGGCCTAATCTGGAATTCTACAGTCATGGTGGCGTTAGTTTCAAGCCCTATAGAGAGCAGTTCAAGAAGTTGGTTCCTTCTGATAACATGTATTATCTGGAGAACTATAATGCCTCCGAAGGCTATTTCGGACTGCAGGACCGTTCCGATTCCGAAGATCTGCTGTTGATGCTGGACTATGGAATCTATTATGAATTCCTTCCAATGGAACAGATCAATGAGGAGCGTCCGAAAACCCTTTGTTTACATGAAGTGGAATTGGGCAAGAACTATGCTTTGATCATCTCCACTAATGCGGGGCTTTGGCGATACAAGATTGGTGATACCATTCGATTTACCTCTTTGTCCCCTTATCGTTTCCAGATCTCAGGAAGGACAAAACAATATATCAATACCTTCGGTGAAGAAGTGATCGTGGACAATGCTGAACAGGCATTGCAGGTCGCGTGTAAAGCTACTGGGGCAACTATCCAAGATTATACGGCTGGTCCGGTCTATTTCAATGACAAGACGGCTGGTGCGCATGAATGGATTATCGAGTTTGAGCAAGAGCCAGATGATTTCCAACGATTTGGCGAAATCCTTGACGCCACGCTCCGAGAGATTAACTCCGACTACGACGCCAAGCGCTATAAAAACATGGCTTTATCCTTTCCTATCATCCATAATGCAGCGAAAGGAAGTTTTTATACCTGGATGAAAAGTAGGGGTAAGTTGGGAGGACAGAACAAAGTTCCTCGATTGGCTAATAGCAGGGAATACCTGGATCCACTATTGAAGTTAATCCAAGCTTCTTAATAATTTTATCATTCTTACCTGAAATAGGCAGATCTGTAGAAGGATGGATAATAAACGTATTATTATTCGGAGCAGCTATTTATCAGGGGCGAATTGCGGTCTTGTACAAATAGATGAAAAAGCCTAGGATAAATTTCCAGACTCCAACTGTCGGAGCGGCTTGAGCATTAAAATCAGTCGATTCTCTTTCCATTTTCGGATTACTTAGTTAAACCTTTAATTATATGCCTTTTATTTTTAGCAAACCATCCATTTTAATTTAGCAGACTGTCCGAAAACAGAAATAAAAATCATCTTTTGCACTTACAATTCTTGGTTAGAAATCCTTTTCAAAGATTTGCTAAAAAGCATAAGCCCTATCCCAAATACTGTACCGAGAAAGAAAACAACCAATAAACAATAAAATTCAGCATTTTAGGACATTCCCTGTATAGCAAACACTATACAGTGATGGATAGGAAAACATACATATTTCATTATAGCTAAAATGCTCGATTCATAAGAAATCTCTGGGGAAGCCCTGAATTTGTGGAGATTGGACGATTATAAATCCACAATTCATTTAAGCTTTTGTTTTTTTTACCTAAATTGCACAGCAATAAATATTCTTTTTGATATGAGTGCCATAGATAATTTCACTATTCAAGTAGAGCCTACCCAACAATCAAGAATTTCGCAAGTAGACTTTGATCATTTAGTTTTTGGAAAAATAATGTCTGACCATATGCTGGTTGCCAATTATGACAATGGGCAATGGGAGGATGTCAAGATAGTGCCTTATGGAAACCTGAGTGTCAGCCCTTCGATGTCTGCCTTGCATTATGGACAGGCCATCTTTGAAGGTATCAAAGGTTATAAATTCCAAGATGGTACCGTGAGTATCTTCCGTCCTGATAAAAACTGGGAGAGATTCAATAAATCTGCAAGAAGACTTGAAATGCCTGAGGTTCCTGAAGAGATCTTCATGGACGGCTTAAAAAAGCTATTGGATGTAGATCGTAACTGGATCCCATCCAAAGAAGGAACTGCCCTTTATATCCGTCCATTTATGTTCGCTACAGAGGCTGCCCTAGGTGTTCATCCATCTAAATCCTACCAATTCATTATCATCACCTGTCCTGTTGGTGCTTACTACAGCAAACCGATCAGTCTAAAGGTAGAAACACATTATACGCGTGCTGCTGAAGGTGGTGTTGGGTTCTCTAAAAACGCCGGTAACTATGCCTTGTCCCTTTATCCTACCCAGTTGGCCAACAACGAAGGATATGACCAGATCATGTGGACAGATGCATTGGAACATAAATACATTGAGGAAGCTGGAACGGCTAACTTGATCTTCCGTATTGGTGATACCATAATCACGCCTCATGGAGACACTATCTTACATGGTGTTACCAGACGTACCATTATGGAACTTGCCGAGAAATGGGGTTATAAGGCCGAGCAGAGAAAAGTTTCTGTACAGGAGCTGATCGATGGAATCAAAGCAGGGGATGTAACAGAAGCCTTTGCTGCTGGTACCGCTGCGACCATTACGCACATTGACAGAATCGGCTTCAATGGCCAAGACTATACCCTTCCTCCGGTAGAAGGTCGTGAATTCTCTAACAAGGTATTGGCGTATCTAAATGATTTGAGATACGGTAAGATCGAAGATCCATTTGGTTGGAACTTTATCGTGAAGTAATTACGAATAATCCTATTCCATAAAAAAGACCGGCACACAGCCGGTCTTTTTTATTGATATAGTTTTATCTTAATCCTCATAACCAAACCTCTTCAGGTAGTTTTTCTTGCTTCTCCAATCAGGGAGCACCTTCACAAAAAGTTCAAGGAAGACCTTTCCGCCAATAAACTCCTCAATATCCTGACGGGCATAGGTTCCGACTTTCTTGATCATGGCGCCTGCCTTGCCGATGATAATGTTTTTCTGCGAATCACGCTCCACGATGATCTCTGCTGCAATACGGGTGATATGAGCCTCTTCCTTGAAAGAAGTTACCACGACCTCCGTACTATAAGGGATTTCCTTGTCATATAGCTTAAATACCTTTTCACGGATAATCTCCGAAACAAAGAAACGCATGCTCTTATCGGTCAGTTCGTCTTTCTCGTAATAGGGTGGGTGCACCGGCAATTTACTTTTGATATAAGCCATGACCGCTTCCACATTATAGCCTAGCAAAGCCGAAATAGGGAATACCGTATCCGGATTGATCTTTTCTTCCCAGAATGCAATCTTGGCTTTCACCTCTTCTTCCGAAGATTTATCCACTTTGTTGATGATCACCGCCACTGGAGAACTGGTGTTCCTTAATTTTTCCAGCACGTCGTTTTCATCATATTTTTCGTGGATATCTGTAACAAATAAAATAACATCAGCATCGATCAATGAACTCATAACAAAGTTCATCATGGACTCTTGAAGGTCATAATTTGGTTTTATTACCCCAGGGGTATCAGAAAAAACAATCTGATAGTCTGCATCGTTGACAATTCCGATGATACGGTGTCTAGTTGTCTGAGCCTTAGGGGTTATGATGGACATCTTTTCACCCACTAGGGCATTCATCAAGGTCGATTTACCCGCATTAGGTTTACCGATGATACTCACGAATCCTGCTTTATGTGACATTATTTGATTTTTTATTTGTTTTACAAAGAAACAAATAATATCTTTGTGCTCCAATTCGGAGATAGTATAATCTACTTTTAACAAATACCAACGTAGATTTCTAGAAAATATATTGCGGGGTGGAGCAGTTGGTAGCTCGTCGGGCTCATAACCCGAAGGTCATCAGTTCGAGTCTGGTCCCCGCTACTAAAAACAAAAAAGGATTGAGCGCGAGGCTCAATCCAAAAGAAATTCTAAAATACATTGCGGGGTGGAGCAGTTGGTAGCTCGTCGGGCTCATAACCCGAAGGTCATCAGTTCGAGTCTGGTCCCCGCTACTACTCAGGTTTCAATCGAAAGATTGGAACCTTTTTTTTTGTCTAGACATTAGACACAAGACACAAGACATACGAACTTTCTGGGGTCTAGTTATATCGGTGTCATGGGTATAAGGTCATGACTGAGGTATTGTTTGATATTGGTCTGCATTTTATTTGAACCAGGATTAAAAGAGTTGGAGGATGCACCAAGATCACCTCACAAAAAAGGAGCTGTTTTTAACAGCCCCTTCAAAAAATGGAAATACACTTATATGTTTTGAAAATCCAGTCATTATCCATTTGAAACGTCTGAAATTTCTCCTGTCTAATGTCTGTTGACTAGTGTCTGACGTCTTTTGTCTAGTGTCTTATTTAGGCTGTGGCATAAACCGCCTCCTTGCTTTCCAGTACCGATGTGCCCATCAGGTATTCATCAACCTTTCTAGCGCATTCTCGGCCCTCAGAAATGGCCCATACGACCAAAGATTGCCCCCTTCTCATATCGCCAGCTACAAATACTTTGTCCACACTGGTTTTATATTCCGTTTCCGTAGCCTCTACATTCCCTCTATCGGTTGTTTTTACACCCAACTGGGTCAAGAGACCTTCATGCTGAGGATGTAAGAAGCCCATGGCCAAGGTCACCAATTCGCAAGGGATTTCACGTACTGATCCTTCCACTTCCTTAAAGGATAGCGGTCTACCGGAAGGGTCCAATTCCCATTCCAGGTCAACGATCAATGCTGCCCTTAAGTTTCCTGCTTCATCCCCTAAAAACTCCTTGGTGCTGATGCTCCAATGGCGTTGGCAACCTTCCTCATGCGAAGTGGTGGTTTTCAACAGCATCGGATAGCTTGGCCAAGGCATGGCCTCCGTACGAGCAGTAGGAGGGGTTGGCATCAGCTCAAATTGTGTTACTGATTTCGCTCCATGTCTATTGGAAGTTCCGACACAGTCTGAACCCGTGTCTCCACCGCCGATAACCAATACGTTTTTATCTTTGGCATGGATCTCCTCCACTTCAATTGGAGAACTGCCCACGCGCTTGTTCTGTTGTTTTAGGAATTCCATGGCGTAATGAACACCCTTCAGTTCCCTGCCAGGTATATTCAGATTCCTAGGAATCGTTGAACCTCCAGCCAATACAATGGCATCAAACTCATCCAGCTCGCTTGCAGGGACATTGTTGCCCACTTCGGCATTGGTCCTGAATTCTACGCCTGACTGCTCCATGATCTCGACACGGCGATCGATGACCGATTTGTCCAATTTGAAATCTGGAATGCCATATCGCAACAGACCACCGATTTTATCATCCCTTTCATACACAACCACATCATGCCCAGCTTTGTTCAACTGTGCAGCTGCTGCAAGTCCGGAAGGACCCGAACCAACCACGGCTACACGTTTTCCGGTCTTCAGATAGCTCCTGTTCGGTTTCACATAGCCTTTTTTATAGGCAATCTCGATGATGTGCTTCTCAATTTCCTCAATGGCTACCGGGTTTTTGTTGATCCCCAATACACATGCCGATTCACAAGGAGCAGGACAGATCCTACCAGTGAATTCTGGGAAGTTATTGGTGGAAGAAAGGATCTGGTAGGCCTCCTCCCAATTGCCATCATAGACGGCATCGTTAAATTCCGGTATCACATTCCCCAGCGGACATCCTGAATGGCAGAATGGAATTCCGCAGTTCATGCAACGTGCCGCCTGTTTATTTAACTGTTCCTCGCTGAACGAATGAACAAACTCTTGATAATTCTGCTTTCTGCTTTCCACAGCATCTTTCTGAGGAAGCGCTCTTTCAAATTCTAAAAATCCTGTTGGTTTTCCCATGATGATGTTCCTCCTTGATTATGCCGTTACTAATTTTTTGTTCACCACATTCTTGTACTCTCTTGGGTACACTTTGATGAAGCGGTTCTTTTCCGTTACCCAATTATCCAAGATAAAGCTGGCCCGCTCACTTTTGGTCAGGTGGATATGGCGCTTCAGCAAGGCGATGATGGCAGTTTCATCCTCGGTTTCCAATGGGTCCAGGTCAACCATTTCCTTGTTGCAGTTTTCTTTGAAGGTGCCCGCAAGGTCATAGATCCATGCGATACCGCCACTCATTCCTGCCGCAAAGTTCCTTCCGGTCTCGCCTAAGATCAAGGCCCTTCCGCCGGTCATGTATTCACAACCGTGGTCACCAACTCCTTCTACTACAGCAGTCGCTCCCGAATTTCTTACCGCGAAACGCTCTCCGGCCATTCCATTGATAAATAGGTGGCCAGAAGTCGCACCATACAGGGCCACATTGCCGATAATGATATTGTCCTGTGGTACCAAATTACTTTCCTTCGCAGGATATATAGCCAACTGTGCTCCTGAAAGCCCTTTCCCTACGTAGTCATTAGCTTCGCCTTCCAGTTCAAAGGAGATTCCCTTGGTATTGAATGCGCCAAAGGACTGTCCGGCAGACCCTTCGAACTTAAAGTTGATCGTATTGTCCGGAAGGCCTTCTGAACCATAGATCTTCGAGATCTCATTGGATAATAGGGTACCGATGGTTCGATCGGTGTTTTTCACCTTAAAGGTTCCAAAAACTGGAGTCTTAGTTTCCAGCGCCAATTTTGATTGGTTCAATAATCCCCAATCCAAGATCATGCTCATGCCATGGTCTTGTTCTTCCGTATTGTACAGGGTTTCTCCGTTTGCGTTTGGAGCTACATGTAATATGCCCGAGAAGTTGATTTTATTTACTTTCCAATGGCCTAGGTTTTCTCTTTTCTTCAGGAATTGAGCTTTACCAACCATTTCATTGATGGATTTAAATCCTAAGTCTGCCATGATCTCGCGCATTTCTTCCGCCAAAAAGCGGAATAGGTTCACGACATCGTCCGGTTTTCCGGTGAATAGCTTTCTCAGTTCCGGATCTTGGGTTGCAACACCTACCGGGCAGGTATTCAGATGGCATTTCCGCATCATGATACAGCCGCCAGCTACCAGCGCTGCAGTGGCAACGCCCCATTCTTCAGCGCCTAATAAAGTGGCGATCACCAAGTCTCTACCGGTCTTCATCTGTCCGTCTGCTTGCAATACCACACGGCTTCTCAGTTTGTTCAGTACAAGAGTCTGATGGGCTTCGGCCAGGCCTAGTTCCCAAGGTAGACCTGCATGTTTGATGGAGCTGATTGGAGAGGCTCCAGTTCCGCCATCATAACCTGCTATCAGGATTACGTCGGCATGGGCTTTGGCAACACCTGCTGCAATGGTACCTACACCAGCTTTCGACACCAATTTTACATTGATGCGCGCTTGTCTGTTGGCATTCTTCAGGTCGAAAATCAATTGTGCCAAATCCTCGATGGAATAGATATCATGGTGTGGCGGCGGGGAGATCAGGCCTACTCCAGGTGTAGAGTGTCTCACTCGCGCGATCCAATCATCTACTTTATGTCCCGGTAGCTGTCCACCTTCTCCTGGTTTTGCACCTTGTGCCATTTTTATCTGTAATTCATCCGCTTGGGTCAGGTAATTGGATGTTACCCCAAAGCGTGCTGATGCAACCTGTTTGATTGCCGAACGCATGGAATCTCCGTTCGGTAATTTTTGATAGCGAATTTCATCTTCACCACCTTCACCTGTATTGGACTTCCCGCCGATGCGGTTCATCGCAATGGCCAAGGTACTGTGGGCCTCATGCGAAATCGATCCGAAGGACATTGCGCCAGTGGCAAAGCGTTTCATGATTTCGCTCGCCGGTTCCACCTGATCGATGGAAATCGGACTTCTATGTTTTGCAAAATCCAACAATCCCCTCAAAGTGAACATACGTTCCTTTTGGTTGTTGATCAGTGTTGCATATTTCTTGTAGGTAGAAAAATCATCTGTCCTGCAGGCCTGTTGCAACAAATGCACGGTCTGCGGATTCCATAAGTGACCTTCACCTCTTCTTTTCCATTGGTAGATACCACCTTCCGGCAATAGGGTAGGTGCCGATCTGCTGTTTTCAAATCCGCGCCAATGTTTTGCCAAGGCTTCCTTAGCGATATCATCCAGGTTCAGGCCGCCAATCCTGGAGACCGCGCCACAGAAGTAGCTGTCCACGACTTGGCTGTCGATACCAAGTACCTCAAAGATCTGGGCACCATGGTAAGACTGCAGGGTTGAAATACCCATCTTCGAGAAGATCTTCAACAAACCGTTGCATACCGCCTTTACATAGTTCTTTTTCAGGTCATCCCAGGTCAGTTCAGTTTCCAGATGGCCGATCTCTTTCATGGTCCGGATACTCGCCAATGCCATATATGGGTTGATGGCCGTAGCTCCGAAAGCCAATAGACAGGCAAAATGATGAACTTCCCATGCATCTCCAGCTTCAACGACCAAACCTACCGCGCCACGGTTACCCGTTTTGATCAGGTGGTGGTGTACTGCAGAAACCGCTAATAGAGAGGGGATGGCACAGTGCTGTGAGTCGATCGCCCTGTCAGACAGGATGATCACTTCAAACCCATCACGAACGGCATCGTCTGCATAGCGGCAAAGCCTTTCCAGACCAGCTTCCAGGGAACCTTCTTTTCCGTCTGCACGGAAATAACTCTGAATGGTTTTCGCTTGGAATACACCGGTGTCGATGGAGCGTAGTTTCTCCAATTCACTGGATGTCAGGATCGGATGTTCCAGGGTTACACAATGGCAGAATTTCTTGTCTTCCACCAAAATATTGCCGGAGTTTCCGATAAAGGTTGCCAAGCTCATCACCAAACGTTCGCGGATCGGGTCGATCGGTGGATTGGTAACCTGAGCAAAGAATTGCTTGAAATAACTTGAGATATGCTGTGGCTGATCAGAAAGGACGGCCAATGGAACGTCCGTTCCCATAGAACCGATCGGTTCATAGCCGGTCAAGGCCATTGGGGTCAGTATCGTTTCGAGGTCCTCCCGAGAATAGCCGAAGGATAATTGATATTTGAATACAGATTCCTTGGACAGGTAGGTAAAGGTTACCCTTGGTTCCGCCAATTCCTCTAATTTGATTTTATAGTTGTTGATCCATTCTCCATAAGGTTGTTGACGGATCAGTTCGCCTTTTACCTCTTCATCCGAACGGATCTTTCCAGCCTCCATATCTACCACGAAGATCTTGCCCGGTTGCTGTCTTCCTTTTTTGATGATCAAGGCTTCATCAATTGGCAATGCACCAGCTTCTGAAGCGACCACCACACGGTCATCTGAAGTTACTGCGTAGCGTAATGGTCGCAGACCGTTACGGTCTAAGGTCGCACCGATGATTTTTCCATCGGTAAAACATAATGCTGCCGGACCGTCCCATGGCTCCATCAAGGTCGCATGGTATTCATAGAATGCTTTTTTCAGTGGATCCATCTGCTCGTTGCCATCCCATGCCTCTGGTACCAACATCAACATAACATGTGGCAAGCTGCGGCCACTGTGAAGCAAGAGCTCCACCACATTGTCCAAACATGCCGAGTCTGACTGTCCGCGGTCTACTACCGGCAATAGGATTTCCATCTCCTCTTCGGTAAAGAATGGGGATGAATAAGCCCTTACACCAGCGTAAAACCAGTTTAAGTTTCCGGTCAGGGTGTTGATCTCCCCATTGTGCGCAATCATGCGGAAGGGTTGAGCCAATGACCATGAAGGGAAAGTATTGGTCGAGAACCTAGAGTGGACCAAGCCAAATGCCGATACCACACGCGGATCCCTTAGGTCTTCAAAATATGACCCTACCTGATAAGTAGTTAATTGTCCTTTGTAAATTATGGTTTTGCAAGATAGAGAAGCGATATAGAGTGGAAGGGGGTACTCTTGGTGAAGTTTGATTTTTTGGATGATTAAGCGTCTCAAGACAAATAATTTCCGTTCAAAATCTTCGGTGTTTGCCACCCCTGCCGGCCTGGAGATGAAGAACTGAACGATTTCTGGTTCTGCACCTAAGGCGGTAGGACCTATGCCTTCTCGATTTACCGGAACAGCTCGGAACCCCAATAGTTCCATGCCCCTTTCATGTGCAGCTTCGGCAATGACATCACGGCAGATTCGGTTCATGCTTTCCTCCTTCGGGAGAAACAACATCCCTACTCCATAATATCCTGGTTCCTGAAGTTGGATACCCAACTCAATACATTCTTCCCAAAGAAATTCATGAGGTAACTGGATCATGATCCCCGCGCCGTCGCCCGACTCTGGATCGCAACCACAAGCTCCACGGTGTTCCATGTTCTCTAACATGGTAAGTGCATCTTTAACCTGTTGATGTGACTTCTGACCCTTGATGTGGGCTACAAATCCAACACCACAGGCATCGTGCTCAAACGCTGGGTTGTAAAGTCCTTCTTGCTGCATTGTAATATGATAATTAGATAAAATAACAAACGAGTTTGCTAATATATGAATAAAAACATAAAATATTTGCAATAATGATAAAAAATAATCAAAAACGTTGAGGTTAATATAAATTTAACGCTGTTTGATAAATGAAATTGTATTTGTTTCGCCATTTGCTTATAAAAATGGAATATCATTCGTTACATTTGCTATTTGAACTAATAAATTATGTTGATCAAAGAAATTGAAATTTATAGGTTGAGTATTCCCATGGAACCCTTTGTCATTGCAACGGGTGTGATGGAGTTTGCTCAGAACACTTTTGTAAAGGTTATCTCGGATGAAGGCCTTAACGGAGTGGGTGAATGTTCTGCCTTTCCGATGATTGTTGGGGAAACACAAAATACCTGTATCGCTGTGGCCCAGGATTTTGCAAAGATCTGGATCGGTAAGGACCCTTTGGCAATTGAAGAGCGATTGGCCGAACTGCATCTGTACATTGCCAAAAACGCCACCATTAAATCGGCCTTTGATATGGCCCTTTATGACCTAGCTGCTAAGAAAGCAGGTGTGCCACTTTATCAATTCCTGGGTGGAAAGCCAAGAGAGATTGTAACGGATATTACCATTGGTATCGCTAGCCCGGAACAAATGGCGGCTAAAGCAAAGGACCTGCACGATCATGGTGCCGTTGCCTTAAAAGTAAAATTGGGTAAGAAACCGCAGGATGATATTGCCCGCATTAAAGCCATCCGACAAGCTGTTGGCTTTGATATCCCTATCCGGATTGATGCCAACCAGGGCTGGAGCTATGAAGAGGCCTTGGAAGCATTAAAAGGGCTTGAACCTTTGAAAATCCAATTCTGTGAACAGCCCATGCGTACCTATAACGATCATCTATTGCCCCAGTTGAGGTCTGAAACCATCGTTCCGATCATGGCAGATGAGTCTGTCTATGACCATCACGATGCTGAGCGCTTGTGCAGGACAGACAGTTGTGACTATATCAATATTAAGTTCTCCAAATCTTCGGGCATTGCGGAATCCTTAAAGATCCAGGCGGTTGCGCAAGAATTTGGTATCCCATGTATGATCGGTGGCATGTTGGAAAGCCGTTTGGCACTTGCCGCGAAGACACATTTTGCATACGCTGCACCTAACGTGAAATTCTTTGACCTGGATACCTGCATGGTAGGACATCTTGAGGACCCTGTTATTGGCGGAATTCAATATGATGGCTATTCCATCAAGATTACCGAAGGACCAGGTATTGCAGCGGATATTGACCCCTCATTTCTGGAGAAATGTGATAAATGGACAATTTCCTAAAATCGAACCGATATGCTGAATAATGACACCTGGAACCTAGGAACAAATGAGATTATCATCTTGTTTATCCTGATCGTAATTGTCGTTTTTTTCTTTTGGCTTTTTTCCAAGCTGTTAAAGAGAAAGTAACAAGCAATATTTTATAAGAAAAAACAGCTCCAATTACTTTATGATTGGAGCTGTTTTTCTTCTGACCAGCTCGGTCCGCAATCAAGCTCATCACGCAGGCTGATTTTTCCAGTTCAAATTCTAATCTTTTTAGGGGTTTCATTCGAGACACATTCGAGAGATATTCGAAAAAGCTTCGGAGATCGGAGCACGTTGCTAGCTCCATCGTTTTGGTCATTTTGCGAATTTTCGGAATATGTCTCGAATAAAATCAACTTATAACCTCAGAATTTTCATTGCCGGTTAGGATTTAAAAATACTTCAAATGAAAAGAAGGGATTACTGTTTTGGGCTGTCTCCACTTGCTTGAGCCTTTAGTTTGGTCATTTCATAGCCTCCAAGTCTAATTAAGAGCATTTTTTAACATTTGTTAAAAAACAGGCTTATAAGCGGGATTAACTGCTTTTTTGAAAGCCTATCGAATGGATATTATTATGGCTTCCGCTCAAATTTCTTTGATTGCGGGAGATTTGGGGCGTTTAGCACGCATAGCGCTCAGTAATTCTTGAATAAATCAGTACCTTTGTGAACATTTATTTGAATATAAGATTATGAGTACACAAAGAGGTCCTATTTCTCAATTTATTGAGAAAAACTATCTTCACTTCAATGCCGCTTCCTTAGTTGATGCCGCAAAAGGTTATGAAACCCACCTAGCAGAAGGTGGTAAAATGTTGGTTTCATTAGCAGGTGCGATGAGTACTGCTGAGCTTGGAATTTCATTAGCCGAAATGATCCGTCAGGACAAAGTGGCTATCATTTCCTGTACTGGTGCAAATCTGGAAGAGGACGTGATGAACTTGGTAGCGCACTCACACTATAAACGTGTTCCTAACTACCGTGATCTTACTCCTCAAGACGAATGGGAATTGTTAGAAAACCATTACAACCGTGTTACTGACACCTGTATCCCTGAAGAAGAGGCTTTCAGAAGATTGCAAGTTCACCTTGAAAAAGTATGGAAAGATGCTGAAGCTGCTGGCGAACGCTATTTTCCACATGAATTCTTATACAAAGTAGTATTATCTGGCGTTTTGGAACAACATTATGAAATTGATCCTAAAAACTCTTGGATCTTGGCTGCTGCAGAAAAAAACATTCCTATCATCGTACCGGGATGGGAAGACTCAACTACAGGTAATATCTTTGCTTCATATGTCATCAAAGGTGAATTGAAAGCACATACAGTGAAAACTGGTATTGAATACATGATCTATTTGACAGAATGGTACCGTGCTAACTCAGGTGGTAAAGGTGTAGGTTTCTTCCAGATCGGTGGTGGTATCGCTGGTGACTTCCCAATCTGTGTGGTTCCCATGATGTACCAAGATCTTGAATGGCATGATGTTCCTTTCTGGTCATACTTCTGCCAAATCTCGGATTCAACAACTTCTTATGGTTCTTATTCTGGTGCTGTACCAAATGAGAAAATCACTTGGGGTAAATTGGATACCGAATCTCCTAAGTTCATCGTAGAGTCAGATGCAACGATCGTGGCTCCATTGATTTTTGCTTGGGTATTAGGTCAATAAGATAATTACAACGGCGCAAGGAATTAGGATGGACAAGAACCTTACAACAGATAACCCTATAGCGATTCAGGCCTTGATGTCTGAAACGGTATTTGCTATCCCAGGTTCTGTCATGCCCATCGTAGAAACCCAAACCGTTGGAAGCCAACATACATCTCCTCAGCAAGGGCATTTTGAGGCCTCTGCTGAGGAGTTTGTTTATCAAGGGGACAAGTCGACCGGTGTGCTGTTTATCCTGCGTTATCCGGACTATCCTTACTTCTCCCCACAGGCAGAAGAAGCATTCTTGAAAACCATCGGTGCCCTCCAATTGAATGCGGATAATGTTGCGGTGCTGAATCTGGCAAACCCGCACAACCCCAATGAGTGGAAGCAGATCATGCAGTTTTTCCAACCCAAGAAAATTACGCTTTTAGGTGTGGAACCTACCTCGCTAAAGCTTCCTGAAATCGGCCATAACTCCTATATGCGCGGCAAGATCGCGACCGTGTTCAATACCTTCAGCTTTGAAGAGATGTTTGCTGATGTCCAGAAAAAGAAACTGTTCTGGAATGAGTTCAAGACCTTTATTCAATCCTAGTTTTTCCCATTTTTCTTTCTTCCTTTCTTGATTGCTTAAATAGAATGTTATTTTTGAAGCTTAAATTTAGAGCTATGGAATTGGTATTTGCTACGAACAATGCGCATAAACTGGAAGAAGTACAACAGATGGTGGGAGATAAGTTTGTCTTGAAATCATTGGCTGATATAGGTTGTGACGATGATATTCCCGAAACTGGGGTTACTTTCCAGGAGAATGCCCAACAAAAAACAGATTACCTATTCCAAAAATACCAAGTGGATTGTTTCGGAGATGATTCGGGTTTAGAAATTGACGCCTTGAATGGGGAGCCAGGGGTATATTCTGCACGCTACTCAGGATCTAGGGATATGGAAAAAAACATTGACCTGGTTTTGGAAAACCTACAAGACCAAGAAAACCGCAGGGCGAGATTCAAAACGGTTATATCCCTGTTCTTAGATGGAGAGCAGCATTTCTTTGAAGGCACTGTAGAGGGAAGGATCATTGCAGGTAGGACAGGAACGGCGGGCTTCGGTTATGATCCCATCTTTATTCCGGATGATTATGAAAAGACCTTTGCGGAAATGAGTCTGGAAGAGAAAAACAAGATCAGTCATCGCTCGCAAGCCGTGGCTAAGCTGGTTGGTTTTTTAAACTCAAAAGAATAAATATTAATTTAAAAATAATTTACGATTTTCGGGTATGTTAAGCATCATGGTTTTTTCACATGGTAACAAACTCTTAACATAATTATGCAACAAAATCCATTTTTGTTGGAGAATAGGCGGAGAAATAGCGGATCCGCCTATTTTTTATGTCCTAATTAACAATTTTCTCATTGTTTAATTACCTAATCTTTTTATTGAGTTAATGTTACCTTAAATGTGCGGGGCTACTTTTACGGCAAAATATTAACCCACATTTCAATGAGATTAATTAAAGCTCCAAAGCTGTATTTAGCGGCTTTTTTGCTTGTAGGATTTCAAATCCCAAGCTCCCATAGTATGGGTGAGGTTCTATCCATTGTCCAGGACCAGGAGGTCTTTACGGGCAAAGTCATGGATGAATCTGCTCGCCCAATCCAAGGTGCCACTGTAAAGAATCTAAACGCTGGAATTTCTACCCAAACCGATGAAGATGGTCAGTTCAGTTTGCGGGCTGCCAAAGGAGAGTCCATCCAGATCAGCTCCATTGGTTATGACAGCAAGATCTTTGTCCTTGCTGATCAGAACAGTTTTACCCTGAACTCCAACTCTTCAAACTTGGAGGAATTAGTGGTGATCGGTTATGGTTCCCAAAAGAAAGTCAACCTTTCTGGAGCTGTTGATTATGTCAGTGGTAAAGAACTGGAGAGCCGTCCTATTGCCAACGTTTCCCAAGGTTTGCAAGGATTGGTACCCAACTTAAATGTACAATTCAATTCTGGTGCTCCTGGAGAAGCTGCAAAGATCAATATCCGTGGTATCACGTCCATCAATGGTGGGGACCCTTTGATCTTATTGGACAACGTGCCTATCAGTTCGGCAGAACTGAACAGGATATCACCACAGGATATAGAGTCCATGTCGGTGATCAAAGATGCTTCTGCAGCTGCGATTTACGGAGCTAGGGCATCTTTCGGGGTTATCTTGATTACCTCTAAATCAGGTAAAGGCGCCCTAAAAATCAACTATAGCAATAACTTTACCTGGAATACGCCGACCGTCATTCCAGATAAGATTACAGATCCCTATGTTTTCTCCCGTTTACTGGAGACATCAACCGATAATACCCCTTGGGATAACGTGAATTTCTCGGAGCAATATTATCAATATGCCAAGGAAAGGTCGGATAACCCTAGCATCGCTGATGTCAGGATTGACCCTAGTAACCCAAAACAATGGGAATATATGGGTAATAGAGATTGGACCCGTTATTTCCTGTCCGACTGGAACAATACCCATAACCATGACCTTTCGATATCAGGATCCAGTGATAAGGTCAATTATTATATCAGTACGGGCTACAACCGTCAAAATTCACCGATCAAAATCGCAGATGACTATTTTGATCGATACAGTATCCGGTCCAAGGTAAACTATAAGCTGAACGATTACCTTTCTGTGGGTAACAATACGGTTATCGGATTGAACGAAAGGGTAAATCCATCCTTGTACAGTTCATCCAGTTCCATGGCTGAAATCTACCATGTTTTCCCAACGAGCACCTTGAAAAATCCGGATGGAAGTTGGGCATATTCCGATGTGGATCGAAATGTTGGTGCAGGCCGAATTGCCGCCAAAATGGTCGATGGGGGACAGATGAGGACCAAGCGTAATGATCTTCAGTCAACCTTTAATGCCGAATTGCGATTATTTGAAAGCAAGTTTAAGATCAATGCAGACTATACGTTCCAGAGGAATACCAGGAACTTAAACAGATACACGACCAGATATAAAATTGGTTATGGTCCGGATGATATCCGTGAAGAAGGAATTTCATCAGCCTATCGTGAGGCAGGATTCTCTTACTATAATGTCTACAATATCTTTGGAACCTATAATCAGACCTTTGATAAACATCAGGTAACTGCCGTCCTAGGTTTCAACCAAGAGGATTATCGTTGGGAAAATATCGTTGCAGAGAGACAAGGATTGATCTCTGATCTCTTCCCTACGGTGGCCTTGGCAACCGGTACTGCTGAAGTAGGTGAGGAAATCGACAAGTATGCCCTGCGCGGCGCATTCTACCGCTTGAACTATATCTATGATGATAAGTATATCTTGGAATTGAATGGCCGTTATGATGGTTCATCAAGATTTCCAAAGGCTAGCCGTTTCGGGTTCTTCCCATCGGGTTCCGTGGCATGGTTGATCAACAAGGAAAACTTCTTGTCCGACGTCAATTGGTTAAGCCAATTGAAGGTAAGAGGTTCATATGGTGAATTAGGTAACCAAGCGGTATCCAACTTTGGTTATATCCCGACCATGGAGCCTTTTGAATCTCCATATTTGATCGGCGGCAAAGTGAATCCATCGATAAAAGCGCCAGGTTTAGTGTCCAACCATTATACATGGGAGAAGGTAAAAACCTACAACTTAGGTTTGGACTTTGGGTTTATGCAGAATAAGTTTAATGGTTCATTTGATATCTACCGTAGAAATACCATGGGCATGTTGACCTTCGGAAAGGAGCTTCCTAAGATCCTGGGTGTAAAGGAGCCGAATGAAAATGCGGCTGACCTGGCCACCAACGGCTGGGAATTGACCTTGTCCTATAATGATTCAAAAGATGTCTCGGGCTCAATCCTGAATTTTGGGGCTACTTTTGTGCTATCGGATTCCTACGCCAAGATTACCAAATTTGACAACCCGAACCAGCGAATTACCCAATTCTATAAGGGCATGGAACTGGGTGAAATCTGGGGATTGGAAAGCGATGGTTTCTTCCAAAATCAAGAAGAGATCAATAAGCTGGACCAGACCTCGATCATTCCATGGGGAGCCTTATCGATTGTTCCGGGATGGCCAAAGTTTGTCGATCAAGATGGTAATGGCAAAATTGAAAAAGGCTATGTATTGGGTGATACCAAGGACCTGAAAATTATCGGTAATTCTACTCCACGTTACAATTTTGGTCTGAACCTGAATGCAAGTTGGAAAGGATTTGATGTGCGGGCATTTTTACAAGGTATCGGGAAGCGAGATTATTATCCATTGGATTACCTATACTGGGGTGTTTACCAACAGCCTTATGGAAATATCTATTCCCATCTCTTGGATTTCTATCGTCCTAACAATGATTCTGATGCTGACCGTGCGAAACATTCCGCTTCCTATTTAGCCTTAGGTTTGGCAGACCAGAATCTGGATGCCAAATATCCAGTCCTTCAGTCTTGGTTGGCGGACCTGAACTTAGGGACACGTGTCAATGAGGCTCAGGGGGCTGCTATTCCTCAAACACGATACTTATTGAATGCGGCATATTTGCGGTTCAAGAATGTCACCATAGGCTATACCATTCCAAATCATTTGTTGGAAAGAGCAAAAGTGAAGAACCTTAGGGTTTATGTCAGTGCAGAAAACCTGATGGAATGGTCTGCAGTAAAGCGATATTTTGACCCCGAGGTTTTGAACATCAACACCTATACAGATCCAACGGTAGCAAGAACGAGGGAAGGTAATGGCGCCATGTATCCATTCCAACGTAGTTTTTCAGCTGGTCTACAATTAACCTTTTAAAATAATGAAACGATATATCAAATTAAGTTTATTGACTGCCTCCTTGCTTACGTTTGCAGGGTGTAATGACAGTTACCTCGACCGATTGCCTGAAACGATGGTACAGAAGGAGAACTTCTTCAAGACGGAGTCCGATCTGGACATGTATGCCCTGAACCTCTATGATTTTCTGGACAACGGTTTTTATGAGCAGGATGCCACTACCGACAATGCGAGTACCACAGGAAATAAGGAGATCAAAAACATCATGCTCGGAACAGCTTCGGCAGCAAACATTACCGAGGGCTGGAATTGGGAGAAGCTGAGAGATATCAACTTTATGTTGGAAAATCTTTCACAGGCAAAGATCTCAGAAGCGAAACTCAAGCATTATGAAGGATTAGCTCGTTATTTCAGGGCTAGGTTCTATGTAAATAAAGTGCAGCGCTTTTCGGATGTGCCTTGGGTAGATAAGGTGGTTAAAGTGGAAGATCAGGCAGCTTTGTTTGGCAAAAGAGATCCTCGAGAATTGGTGGTGCAGAAAATCATGGAAGACTTTAAGTTTGCCTTTGAAAATGTGGAAGCAACCAAGGTTCCTGGAAAAGTGAATAAATGGGTGATCGGGCAGGAATATAGCCGCTTTGCTCTATTTGAAGGTACCTATCGTAAATACCATAAATATTTAGGTTTGGACAAGACCGTGGATAACTTCTTGACCATTGCATATCAAACTGCTGAAAACATCATGAGCAATGCTGGTTATGCTATCCATAACACGGGAAAGGTCGAGTCGGATTATGCCTCTTTGTATAATAATCCAAACCTTGAAAATAACAGTGAGGTCATTCTAGGTAGATTTTATGCCAACAATGTTATCAATCGTTCGGATTGGCCCGGTATGTTTGGGAATTATGAATACTATCCACTCCGCGATATGGTACAGAGTTATCTGATGAAGGATGGTTCGATCTATACCAATAAGGCGGGTTATGAGAAGTTTTCCTTTGTGGAAGAGTTTAAGGATAGGGACCCTAGGTTGGCCCAAACCTATGCTGCACCTGGATGGAACCTGGTATATGTCAGCACCTATTCGCAGGGACCAGGTTTATATGTACAGCAATTGAGCAAGAACTTTTCGGGATATCACCAGATCAAGGGTTTCTTAAATACCAGTGTTCAGGAAGAAAGATACAATGTAGATATCCCACTTTACCGCTATGCTGAGGTACTATTGACCTTTGCAGAAGCAAAAGCTGAATTGGGAATCTTGAACAACCAAGCAGATTTAGATAAATCGGTAAACCTATTGCGCAAAAGAGCGGGTATGCCGGATATGACCTTGAACCCGGTGTTGGATACAAAAATGGCCAACGATTTCAAGGAGACTGCTGGACCTCAGCAAAGTTTGATCCTGGAAATCAGAAGGGAGCGTAGGGTGGAATTGGCTTTTGAGGGATTCCGTTTCAATGATTTGATGCGCTGGAAAGCAGGTAAACTTTTGGAAAGAAAACCACAGGGAATCTATTTCAATGGATTGGGCAATCACGACGTGACGGGCGATGGTATTGCGGATATCAAATTGATCGGAGCCAGTGAGTCCTTACCAGAGGTTAGAGAAAAGAACAGTTTAGGGGTGACCTTAAGATATTATAAGGTCGGCAGAATAGGACAGGATGTTTCTGTATTTTTAAGTGACGGAAATTCTGGATATATTGATGTCGTAGATAAGGTTGGTGGTTTTGAAGAACCTAAATTTTATTATAGACCTATCCCTAAAAACGATGCAGATATCAATACCAATCTCAAACAGATCTTTGGTTGGTAAAATTATAAAAGAGTCATTATGAAAAAAATCAGTTTGATCCTTGCTTGCCTTTGTAGCATCAGCTTGATCTATGCGCAAGCTCCGAAAGCTAAAAAAGCAATCGTCATCATCGTGGATGGTATCCCAGCGGATGTTAAGGAAAAGGTAAGTACGCCATTTATAGATGCCGTAAGCCAAATAGGTGGCTATACCCGTGCGACCATGGGCGGCGAGAAGTCGGGTTATTCCCAGACGCCCACCATTTCTGCAGTATGCTATACCAGCATGATCACTGGGACCTGGGGAAACAAGCACAATGTTTGGGACAATGGTCTGGAAGACCCTAATTATAATTATTGGACCATGTTCAGGTTTCTGAAGAATGATCAGAAGGACAAGAAAATCGGGATTTATTCTACTTGGTTGGATAATAGGACAAAATTGATCGGTGAGGGCCTACCGCAGACCGAACAATTGAAGTTTGATTATCATTATGATGGTTATGAATTGGATACCGTTCGTTTTCCGCATGATAAACAATCCAAATATATCAACAATATTGATGAGGAAGTAGTGAAGGAAGCGAGCCAGAGCATCAGGAAAGATGCGCCTGATTTCAGTTGGGTCTATCTTCAGTACACCGATGATATCGGTCACCATTTCGGGGATAGTCCTGAAATGGAGAAGGCGGTACAGATAGCGGACCGTCAGGTGGGTGATCTGTTCGCGGCAGTGCAATATAGAGAGCAATATTTTAATGAGGATTGGATGTTTGTCGTGATCACGGATCATGGTAGGGATGTGGCAACCGGTGAAAGCCATGGTGGTCAGACCGATCGTGAAAGAGGAATCTGGATTGCGACCAACAAAAAGGAGTTGAACAAGCACTTCTATGCACATACCCCAGAGATCGTTGATATTTTACCTTCCATGGCAAGACATCTAGGTGTGAACATTTCCAAGGAGCAGCAATATGAATTGGATGGTGTGCCATTTGTAGGTGAAGTGTCCATTGCCCATCCTAAGGCTATGCTGAAGGATGATAGTCTGGTTCTGAGCTGGACCAGTCTTCAAAGAAATGATAAGGTGAAGATATTGGTGACAGGAACGAACAACTTTAAGCAGCAGGGGGTAAAGGGAGCTGACAAGTATATAGATTTAGGTGAGTATGAGCAAAGCTCTGGAGCCGTGAAAGTCAAGCTTCCGAAGGAATTGAAGGACAGCAAAATGTTGAAGGTGGTATTTGAAGGGAAAGACAATACGTTGAACCGCTGGATCGTGAGATAATAAGTAAAAAGGATGATCAATAACAAGAAAGAGGCTGCATCATGCAGCCTCTTCTTATTTACTATTAACTTAATATTTATTATTTACTTACCCCAGGGTTGGTGATTGTTTCGCCTAGTGGAATTGGGAAAACATAACGCTCATCAGAAGGTTGAACCAAACGGCCTGCACCTTCGGAATTGATTGGCATATTTCTGCGCTGTAAGTCTGGTACACGAAGACCTTCACCCAAGAACTCAATTCTACGCTCTAATAAGATGGCATCTACCAAAGCTGCTTTGTTAGCAAATGCTGGGAAGGTATAAGCCGCATCAGAACGATTACGAACCGCTTTCAATAAGGCCAAGGCTCTAGTTTGAGAACCAGCTTCTGCTTCAGCTTCGGCCAAGTTCAAGAGTACCTCTGAATATCTGATCGCAGGAATCCAGTCCAAATAAGGTGATGCACTGGAGAATTTCGTTAAGATATTCAACTTGCCATCTGAAGATTTGCCGGTCAAATCTTTCTTACGCGCATCGGTTGCTGGCCAAGCAGCGTTCGAAAAGATACCATCTGCAGCCAATGAATACTCGATATTTCCTTCATTGTAGTAATAACCCAATTGGTTTTGTGTTCCAGGGGCATTGTTAGCTTCAAAAGGGAAACTTAAGATACGTTCGTTGATCGTGAAGTTCGAAAACACATCGGTAATGGCAGGAGCCAATTGATGTTGGACACCAGAGCTAGCTTTGAATGGTGCTGCGGCACTTACGATCTTGTTTGCTTCCGAAATTACCTTTGCATAATCCTTCATGGCTAGATAGACACGGGTTTTGAAGGCAATAACGGTGTTTTTATGCGCACGGGTACTTTGAGATTCCGCATCTCCATAAGTTGCTGGAACCGCGGCTTCCGCTTCATTCAAATCTTTTAGGATCTGGGCATAGATGTCCTTTACGGGGCTTGCTGCTAAATCATTGTTTTCCGAGTTCCTTTCTGCCAATAAACGCAGTGGAATTCCTCTAGAAATACCATTGTCCGCTGCATATGGCTTAGCAAATAACTGTACCAAGGAATAATAAGTCAGCGCACGGATGAACTTAACCTCCGCGATCAATTGTGTTTTCTTGTTGGCATCCAAGATATCGGTACCAATCGGTTCAACACCTTCCAAAAAGATATTGATACGGTTGATGGTCAAATAACCTCTTACCCAAAAGTCTGAAACATAACTGTCTGTTTCATCATTGGAGAATTGATAGGTCGAATAACCCGTTACGTTGTTCTGTCTTTGATTGACAAATTCTTCCGAACGGATATCATTATAGATTAAGTAACGGCCGCCATAAAACTGACCATTCTTGATCGATGAATATATACCTACTACTTGAGATTCGATACGGTCTGCGCTAGAGAACACGAATTCACTAGGTATCGATAGTTCAGGGGATAGTTCCAAAAAGTCCTTTTTACAAGAGACGGTACTGAACAACAGCGGCGTTAGAACTAATAGCGCTGCTAATTTATTTTTGATTTTAAATCTTCTCATGACACAATTAATTAAAAGCCTAGATTAATACCGAAAGTGAATGTACGTCCATTAGGCATAGAGTTACGCTCTACCCCTGAGTTTAAGTTTCCATTACCATTTGATGAAATCTCAGGGTCAACACCAGTGTATTTGGTAATCAAGAAAGCGTTGTTTACTGCTGCATAGATCCTTAAGCTTGAAATGCCAGAATTTCCAAAAATGGTTCCTGGAAGACGGTATCCTAATGATGCGGTCTGTAATCTGATGAAGTCACCTTTTTCGATGTTCGATCCGATTGCGAAAGCAGAACCATTAGAAATATTGTCACCATAGATCGCTCTTGGGATATCCGTGTTTTTATTCGTCGGGGTCCAAGCATTCAACATGTCTACTGAGTTGTTCCAGATACGTTGGTCTCTTAAACCAGCTCTTGAACCATTGTAGATATAGTTACCTCCAGAGAAGGTGAAGTTAATGGTCGCATCAAAACTTTTGTATTGGAAGTTGTTGTTGAAACCACCGAAATAAGTAGGTAAAGTATTACCTGCTGCTACGGCATGACCTGCTACCGAACCAGCTTTTGTGCCGTCCATATAGCTATAAGAGTAGAAGCCTTCTGTGTTAGGCGCATTGTGTAAGTATTGTACTTGGTCACCATCTAAATTGATAAAGACTCTTCTACCATTTTCTGGGTTGATTCCAGTGGTAGGCACGGCATAGATTTGAGCTGCAGATTTTCCAACTTCGGTGATACTTGTGGTTTCAAGTCCTGAAGTTGTAGCAATCAATGGTCTGCCTTGGTTATCCAAAGCTGTTACCTCGTTTTTATTGGTGGAGAAGTTTAATGTTGTTGTCCATTTGAAATTCTCTTTTTCTACTGCTCTCACGTTCAGGGCAAATTCAAATCCCCTGTTGTACATTGAGCCGATGTTCATCAAGATGCTGTTCCCTGGGATACCTTTTGAAGGAGTCTGTGGAACGGCAAGGATTAATCCATTGTGGTCTTTGTTGTAATAGTTAGCTTCTAAGGAAACTCTATTATTCCAGAATCCTAAATCTATACCAATGTTTGTTTGATCGGCGGTTTCCCAAGACAGTTCTCTGTTACCTGCTTGTGAGAATACCATACCACCTACATTTCCATAGATTGCTGGATCATAAGTATCGAAAGATCCGTAAAGATTGGAGATAGCACTGTTACCCACGCGACCCCAGCTTCCTCTTAATCTGAAATTAGAGAATACATTGCTTAAAGAACTTGATTTAAAGAATTCTTCTTCAGATACGGTCCATCCAGCGGATACACCACCGAAGTTACCCCATTTTCTTCCTGGTGCTAATGATGATAGACCGTCACGTCTGAAGTTAGCCGTGAAGAAATATTTATTAGCATAGTTATAGTTCAGGGAAGTGAAGTAAGATTCCAAATTAAGTTCGCCAATTCCATTACCCCCTGCATCGTTGGTCAGGTAGTTACCTTGGAATTGATCAAAGAAACCATCAGTTAGGTCATAGCGAACGGCACCCCAGTTCTCGATACGTGTACTTTGCGCTTCATGTCCTGCTAATGCTGTAAGGTTGTGGTTTCCAAAAGATTTGTTGTAAACCAAGGTGTTGAAAATTAGCCAGTTGTTGTTTTTTGCTTGGTTGTTGTAAGCATAACCATTGTAGCTATATCCATCACCATTGATTGGGTTCCAGAATTGTTGGTTGGTCGTATTTCTTAAATCCCAGTTGAAATTGTTGTTTAAAGTCAGTCCATCCAATAATTTAATTTCGGCACTCACATTTGCGAAGAAACGGCTAGTTTCTGAAGTGTTTTTGTCCAAATCTCTGATAGGAAGTGGGTTAGGGTAGTTAGGGGCTAAGATATTAGCTCCTTTTCCGATGGCACTACCTGAAACGTTGTAATCTCCATTAGGAAGGAATGCTGGAACGTTTGGTGCTTGTACCATGGCGATACGACCAAGACCTGAAGTATTGAAGGCAGCACCCGCAACTGAACCTGAGTTTGGTGATCTGTTGTCACTGTTGGTGAAAGTTAAGTTCGTTCCTAATTTGATCCAGTCATTAAGTCTGTGATCTAGGTTCGCTCTTACACCTTTACGTTTGAAGGTGTTGTTGAACAAGATACCGTCTTGGTCAGATAAGTTACCTGAGAAGAAGTACTTGGTTTTTTCAGTACCACCACTTACACTTAAGTTGTGGTTGTGCGAGAATCCATCTCTATATACATAGTCGTACCAGCGTGTATCTACTGGATTGCCATTTTCGTCTAAAGTTGGGAAGAAACCACCACCTACTGGATAAGATCCTGTCGCTAGTTTAGGGTTGATTTCCCTAGCATTTGCGATTGCACCGTTTTTATGGGCAATATACTGTGCTGCGTTCAAAAGTTCAGGAAGACGTACGGCTTTGGAAGTTCCAAACCAGCCATCATAAGCAACTTTTGCAGCACCTGATTTACCTTTTTTCGTTGTGATGATCATCACCCCAGGTGCACCACGTGATCCATAGATAGCTGTTGAAGCAGCATCTTTTAAGATGTCGATGGATTCAATGTCCTCGGGGTTGATATCCCCCAATGGGTTGTTTGCTGAAGAGTTTGCAGAAACGTCTCCTGTTGCAATAGGAATACCATCAACAACCACCAAAGGGAAGGAGTTCAAGGAAAGGGAACTTAATCCGCGAACACGTACAACCGGTGGGTTGTTCAATACACCTGAAGGTTGGATAATGTTTACCCCTGAAGCCTGTCCGGTAAGACCTTGTGTAAAACTTTGCAATGGTCTGTTGGCTACGGTTTCACCACCTACTTTAGCAGAAGATCCTGTAAAGTCTTTTTTCGATTGAACCAAGTAACCTGTTACCACCACCTCGTCCAAGGTCTCATCATCGGAGCCTAGTTCTACGTTGATTACCGATCTGCTTCCAACAGCGACTTGGAAAGTTTGGTAACCGATGTAAGTAAAGGATAGGGAACCATTGTTGTCAGGAACCGCGATGGAATACGTACCATCACCGCTGGTTTGAGTTGCCGCGGAAGTCCCAACAACTCGAACGGACACTCCAGAGATCGGAGCGCCATCTGCTGCAGACGTTACCTTACCGGTAACCTGCCGATTTTGTGCATAGGAACTGCCAATAAGCAGCACGCACAGCACAAGCATGCTAAGTAATCTTTGTTTCATGTGTTTGTTTAGTTAATATTAGTTAGTAAATAATGCCAAGCAGACCATAACTTACTGGTTTGCAAAGAATCTCTAGAATTTTCTCTGCGGCTTCAAGATGTTTAATAATTTCAACTAATCAAACGTGTGCATTCAAGAAAATAAAGTAAAAATTAGGAAAGTTTCATTTGTTGTTAATAAATAATTAACAATAGCGTGATTGATGTTAATAATATAAATTGCTGGTTTTTGTATTTTACCCATCAATTTGATTTTCGGTTAATTATAATAAATTGGGGAAATAATTTGAATCGATAAGGTTAAAATTGTAATTAACGCAATAGTTTTTTAAAAAATTATTTAGAATAATGTTTTATTTTCCATTTTCCTGGAAAGGAAGGATTCAATTGTAACAATAAGGTTGATAATTGGAGAAGATTGTTAGAATAATTGAAAATATCGCAATTCTATTTCATATGAAATAGAATATTGGCTAACATTCATTGCTTTATCTGAAACTATTTGAATGTTATTTTTTAATAGTGCTGTCTTGCTTTGCTTTAATAACCGAATCTGGTTGAACTTTCAAGGTGCTATCAGGCTTCAGTTTTAAGGCACTATCCGCGGGAGTCGTTGGTTTGCTTTGAGGGTTCAGCGTTGGCTTTGAGTCCTTAGTAGGAGGCAAAAGGTTTCTTTTCTGAACTCGTTTTTGGAGTTGCTGTGTTTCCATCAGGCTCAGATGCAGAATCCTCATTAGGGGTGCTATTCTCTTCAGGACTTCCTTTTTGATCGGAGACAGGGGCTGCTTTGGTCCTCTTGCGGTTCAACATATCTTCTACAGATTTCGGTCGATCCTCAGGCTTCCATTGGAACCCTGGTAATACTTCTATTTCTTGGGTGACTAACCTAAATGGATAGACTTTTTGGTCTACTTTACGGATAGATACATAGTCAATTACCTTTTTGCCCTCCATCTTGACCTTGATCCGGCTACTTCGGTCATGGAACATCTCCGTAATCGTATTGGTTTTGTCGTTGGTGGTAAAGACCAAGTTTTCCGCATTCCCGTCAACGAAAAGGCGGTCAATATTATTATTGGCAAAGAAGGCCGTGATTTTTCTTCCCTTAAGCTGGTTGAATTTCAAAGTATCCAACACCGCATTCACCATAAAAGCATTGTCCTTTAATAGGGCATTGTCCATTTTATTGTTCTTGATCTGCATATAGATGGTGTCAGCATTGATCTGTGATCCCTCTGACCAGATCATCGGTGAGCCCATAAATCGGAACATGGAGTCTACCATTCCATAGTACACAGAGTCTGCTACAGCTTGTAAGTCAGATTTGAATACCCGCACATTATAATAAGCCTTTACAATTCTGGTTCTTGCCGTATCAGCATAGATTTCTGTCGAGTCCTTCAATAATGTGTCAGCAGTTTGGGCGGATTGCAAGGCTTTCCGCATCAGGCTATCTTGTTCTTGTCCCGTTGGCATGACGGCATTTCTACGCAATACGCTATCGGCCTTACTGGTGGCTTGGATAGTTGCGGCATCCACAGGCTTTGGTTTTGCTGCAGGTTTATTGGCAGGTTTCTTTGCTCCCTGTTTATTGTCCGTAGATTCTTTTTTAACAGGGTCAACTTTCGTCAATTTCTTCGTCCCCACATTGCCAACTTCGGTAGAATCACCGGTTTCAAATAGATCAACCTGATCGATGTCGCCATAATCTACTTCCGTAGTATCTTCCAATTGGCCACCATCCCTATCTAGCTTAAGGTCCAGAGGTTTATAATCCCTGACAAAGATAACTTTAGAAAACAAGGTGTCCGCCGTCATATATGCAGTATCAATTTTACTTGTCTGTCGGACTGGAGGAGGGGCTATACTATCGGTTTCCACCGGTTTTATTGCCGCATTTTTTAAATCCTCTTGTTTTTCCTTCTCGGCTTCTTCTATTTTCTCGCGTTCCTTCTCTTCTGCCTTTTCAAGTTTCCTAAGTTCTCTTCTTGATAAGTTCTCCCTATTGACCGTGTCGACCTGTACAGAGTCTTGGGAATTATCCGTAGAATCTGTCCTGACCACGTATTTGATCAATGGCTTATTGGTCATCAGGATAGATTGGTCGCTCTCTAGGTATTTTCCGTATTCCCCGCTGGCATAGAACTTATCTAAGGTGTCAACAAACAGTACATTTCGAAAAGCTTCACCATGACCTTTGTCTCTATCGTAAAACAAACTATCCCCTTTTAAGAACCGGCTACCTTCCGTATAAAGATTGTTCTTGTTGAATTTTGCAACTCCAAAAGCCGTATTGTAGGTTCCTTTTTCCGTGTAAAGTTTTTCGCCTTTTCTACCATTGATAGTCGTTGGTCCAAAGAAAAAAGCATCTCTGTACATGGTATTATACTGCATGGAGTCCGTATAGATAATGGTGCTTTCATTTCTCACAACGACTTTGTTGTTGAAATAGGCATCCTTTGTATTTTCAAAGTAATAAGCCCTTTGGGAAGTGATGGTGTCACCTTGCCCAACAATCCTACCGCCACCGGTATAAGTTCCTTGCTGGCTTCTTAGGTTGTAAGTCAGGTAGTTGGTGGTCAGTGTACTCTGGTCATCAACCATTTTCACGTTTTTGGTCAGCACGGCATGTTGTGAAGAAGCATCGTAATGAAGATGCGTACCTTGGATTACAGTACCCGAAGGCTGGGTAATGACGATATTTCCATGGGCTTCAAAGAATTCATTTCCAATATCATCTTTATAAAGATCACCACTGTCAGCGGCCAAGGTTGAGCCCTTGTGCTCATATACAGCGTTGTAACTCCTTAATATTTTCTGGTTGATAAATCTACTGCTGGATGAAGATACCAAGCGCATGGGGGCATTGTCCGCGCCAGCATTCACGGGTGTAAACTCGTCCTGTGCATAGGCAGACAGGCATATCATGCTTATTAATAGTACTAATAGGTATCTCACAAGCGCAAAAATATAGAATTAATTAGCAAAAAATTGTTAAACAATAAATTTTAATGCCTCTAACACAAGATTATTTATAATCTGTAATTTTGGACTATGTCAGTTTCAGAAAGATTAAAACAGTTTATCATCGAAAAGGAACTCCTTGACAGGAATGATAAGATTCTCTTGGCCGTCAGTGGCGGTAAGGATTCCATGTTGATGGCTAGGTTGTTTCATGATTTAAAGATGAACTGCATAATAGCCCACTGTAATTTTCAATTGCGGGGGGAGGAGTCTGACAAGGATGAGGCTTTAGTTTTAGATTATGCAAAAGAATTAGGCTATCCATTATTTGTAAGGAAATTTGAAACGGATGACTATGCCACTCAACATAAAGTCTCCATTCAAATGGCTGCTCGAGAGCTACGGTATCAATGGTTTGAGGAACTGCGAGCTGAACAGAATTGTCAAAAGATTGCCATTGCACAGCATGCCAATGACCATCTGGAAACCATGTTGTTTAATTTAACACGATCAACCGGAATCCAAGGGCTTTTAGGTATTCAAGCTAAGCGAGGGCCTATTATTCGTCCACTTCTATTTCTTTCTGCTAGTGAAGTTGCTGCTGAAGTTCAAAACCTGCAAGTTCCGTATAGAGACGATCAGTCCAATTTCTCAACCAAATATGCGAGGAACAAAATAAGGTTGGAGATCATTCCTAAGTTTAAGGAAATCCAACCAGACTTTGAAGCTATCCTAGAACAGGACATCAAACATTTTGAGGAAAGCCAACGCTTTATACAGAATCAGGTGGATGCTATCCGAAAGCTGATGTTCCAAAATGAAGGATCTCAAATAAAGATCCAAATTGGGGCCCTGCAAGGCCATGCTAACGATCCCTTTCTCATCTTTGAACTATTCAAGCCTTATAATTTCCAAAGAAATGTAACCAATGATTTAATCAAAGTACTTGATAAGAGGATGGGGCAGATATTTGAATCCCCTAGTCATGAACTTCTTTTGGATCGAGATATGTTAATCCTTAGGGAGAAGGTCATTGACAGTCTTGTAGCTATTGCCATTGAAGACCTTAACGCGAAGGTGAATTATAACCAAAGGCACTTTTACATTGTCGAATCACTAGGAATGGAAATTGAGCGAGATGAAAACCAAGTCCAAGTCGATGCGGATTTGATCAAGTTTCCATTGGTATTAAGGCCATGGCAAATAGGGGATACCTTCAAACCATTGGGAATGGAAGGTTCTAAAAAGCTAAGTGATTATTTCATCCAAAAAAAGCTGAACCGCTTTCAAAAGGAGGATGTCCCAATTTTGGTCAATGCCGATGGGCAATTGATTTGGATAGTGGGTATGCGCTTAGATAATCGCTTTAAAGTGACAGAAAATACAAAGAAAGTACTTACTTTAGTATACAAATAGCAAATATGGAAGAAGAACAAATCTTATTTCAAGAAAAACAATATCTAGGAAGAGATTGGACTTGGATTAGCGTACGATTGATCTTAGCATTGTTTTGCTTTGTTGCCTATTACATCAACTGGGAACATGTTGTCTCTCAACAACTGTTCTTTATCGTGGGGGTTGGAATCCTGATCGTTTCCATCATCATGCTCTATATGGTCAGTTATCGGACCACAGTTACCAAGACTCATATCATTTTAAGCGGACTATGGACCACCAGTTTGGTCAAGATTGATCTTAACTCAATCAAAAAGATTGAAAAGGATAGGTATTCCACCTTCTTTTTTAACAACCCAGTTTATAACCTGCACAAGAATGGCAAAATCAGGTTCTATTCAGGTGGTAAGGAAGCCTTATGGCTTACAGATAACGACGGATTGGTCTATGTAATTGGTTCACAGCATCCTACCCAGCTTCTTCAGGCTGTTTTGAAAGCTAAAGCAGAAAAGTAAAAAAATGTTAACTGAGATTTACTTGACAATCTCTTAAACTTTCATTTCGATTATTTGTTAAATTTGATGAAAAGCATTTAAAAATGACATTTATATATTTCCTTATATCAGCAGTTATATTTTACTACCTATTTAAAATTGGTATGCGTCTTCTGATGCCTTTCTTTATGAAGAAGGTGGCAGAGAAAATCATGAATGGCGCTCAAGGACAATATGCTAATCAAGGTCCAAATCAACAAAACTATAACGATCCTTTTTCACAGTTTAAGCAACAACAACGTCCTGACGGAAAAGTTCGTGTGGAATATACTCCACCTAAAGAAAACAATTCCAGAAAGGGTACTGAAACTGCAGGTGAGTTTATTGACTTTGAAGAGGTAAAATAAAGCATAGCCCGACGAAAAAGCATATCTTTGTATTGCTATGTGGCTAAAACATCTATCCGTTTTAAATTTTAAGAACTACACTGAATCTTCATTAGATTTTCTGCCAGACACCAATGCCTTTACAGGGCAGAATGGTTCGGGGAAGACTAATCTTTTGGATGCTATTCACTATCTATCACTTTGCAAATCCTATTTTAATCCCATTGACTCCCAGCATATCAAAAAGGGAGAGGATTGGTTTATGGTACAGGGGCAATTTGATAAGGAAACAGTTTTGGATGCCGTTTCCTGTAGCATCAAAAGAAATCAGAAAAAGCAGTTCAAGAAGAACAAGAAAGAATACGGTCGTTTAGCCGATCATATTGGACAGTTTCCTTTGGTCATGATCTCGCCTAATGATAGCTTTATTATCATGGATGGGAGTGAGGAGCGAAGGAAGTTTGTCGATAATGTGATATCGCAAACCGACAATCAATATCTAGACATCCTGATTACCTACAATAGGATTCTATTGAACCGCAATATCATCTTGAAGAACATCCGTGAAACTGGCGTTTTTGACAAAGGACTATTGGAAGTTCTCAACTTACAGCTTGTGGAAGCTGGGGAAAAGATATTTTCACGCAGACAGAAGTTTATGGAAGAGTTCCTTCCGGAATTCCGTCGCTACTATCAATTTCTTTCCGATGACGTCGAGCAGGTGGACCTAGTCTATGAATCTCAACTCCAAGACCAAGATTTCTTGGACCTTCTCAACAAGCAATTAGAAAAGGATAGAGCTTTGGAGCGCACGACCGTAGGGATACACAAGGACGATCTACAGTTTAGCATACATGAAGGGATGCCTTTAAAGAAATTTGGCTCCCAAGGGCAGCAAAAGTCTTTCTTGATCGCTCTGAAGTTAGCTCAATATGCTTTTCTGAAAAACAGGAAGCAATATAAGCCACTCCTGTTGCTGGATGATATCTTTGATAAACTGGATGAACAGCGGACCAAAAAACTGATGCAATTGGTCTCTGAAGACGAATTTGGACAGATATTCCTGACTGATACGGACTCCGACAGAATAAGGAAAATATTTCAAGAAATAGGAAAGCCAATTCGTATCTTTGACATACAAGGAGGTCAGATCAATGGCGAAGTATAATGATGATGCATTTAGGAGAAGTGATGATGTAACCATCAAGCAAGCAGTGGAGAAGTTATTGGATGTATACCGTCTCAGACGTAAATTCGATGAAACCTCTATTGTTACCGCCTGGCCTGAGCTTATTGGAAGTGCAATCGCCAACCGAACCCAACAGATTTATATTAGAGATAAGAAATTGTTTGTACGCGTAGAATCAGCGGTCATCAAGAATGAACTGGCCATGATGCGCAGACAGATTATCGGACGTGTCAATGAATACGTTGGAAAGGTGGTCATCGAAGAGTTCGTTATTCTTTAAGGCTTTTACTCTTTATCTATAATATGAAATATTACCTGTCAGCATTGACAGGCTTTATCATCTGGGGAACATTCGCCTTGGTCTTGAAGCCTCTCAGTGACTATGGAGCCCTCGATATATTAATCCACCGTGTCCTATTTGCCTCAGTCTGCATACTATTGGCCTGTTTTATCTTCCGAAGAAAACAGACCCTAGCCAGTATACAATACCTTAAAACCAGCAATTCCACAGAAAGAAAGCAACTCCTTGTAAATGTACTGGCAAGTGCCGTCCTCTTGGGGATGAACTGGTTCCTGTTTATTTATGTGATGAATGCAGTCAGCGTCAATGCAACCTCCTTGGCCTATCTCATTTGCCCCATATTGACAACCGTATTGGCCAGTATTTTCCTCAAGGAACGACTCAACAAAGGACAATGGTTTGCTGTAGGCCTCAGTATCGTGAGTTGTATCCTATTGGCTTATGGGCATTTTCTTGACCTTTTCTATAGCTTCATCATCGCACTTTCCTATGCAGGCTATCTTGTCCTTCAAAAGAATAAATTCAAGCTTGATAAATTCTTTACCCTGACCATCCATATTTTGGTCAGCACTATTTTATTGCTGCCAATTCTTTATGTTGTGGACAGCTCCGTTCCCAAGACCGATGAGTTTTACACCTATATCCTCATCATTGCCATTGGATATACCATTATTCCACTGTTCTTGAATATCTATGCCCTGAAGGGGTTAGACTCTTCTGTAGTGGGCATATTGCTGTACCTTAACCCGATCATCAGTTTCTTTCTGGCTGTTCTATATTACAAGGAGTCCATCAACACGGCTCAAATTATAGCCTTTGGGATGATATTTATAGCTGTAGTCATTTTTAATATTGCCTATATTTATGAAAGAAGACGTCAGACTCAACTTAAAATGGAAGGCTCATGATATTTAAACAGCAGTTATTACAGATGTTCGAACTCTCTGATGAACAAGCCGAATTGATTATCTCTAGGTTTGTCCCCGAGGAGCTCAGCAAGAATGAATTGTTCCTGGAAACAGGAAAATCCTGTAAAAAACTGAGTTTTATCGAAGAGGGAATATTTAGGGTTTTCAAATGGACAGATACTAAGGAAGTAACCCAATGGATCGGCGGAGAGGGCTATTTTATCACTGATCTAGCTTCCTTCTTTTTCGACAACCCTTCCAATTGGTCCATTGAGGCATTGACACCTACCAAGCTTTGGACCTTAAATAAATCTGATTACTTCGATATACAGCAGTCCATACCCAATTGGAATGTGATCGAAAAAAGATTCATCGCGAAATGTTTTATGCAGATCGAACATCGTGTCTTCGATTTTATTGCTTTATCTGCCGAAGAACGCTATCAAAAGTATTTCGAACAGAATAAACAACTGTTCAATCAAGTTCCCTTACAATACATTGCCTCCGTATTGGGCATGAGCCCAGAAACCTTAAGCCGCATCCGGAATAAATTATCTTCTTGATAAATGTCAAGTGCTTCTGACTGCCTCAAGGCTAACTTTGAGGTATGAAAGAACAGATTGAATCACAGATTATCATAAATGCTCCTGCAGAAGCTGTATGGGCTATATTATCCGATTTCCAAGCTTATCCGGAATGGAGTCCAAGCATCGCTGAATTTTATGGAACCCCTCAAGTTGGCAAACGGACCCAGGTCCTGCTAACCCAACCGGGCGGTACGAGCATGAAGATGAATCCTGTCTTTTTAAAGATAGAAAGCAATCAGGAACTTCGTTGGAAAGGAAAGCTTTTAATCAATGGAATATTTGATGGCGAGCATTATTTTATCCTGAACAGGATCTCAAACGATCAAACCCAGCTTATCCAAGGGGAAAAGTTTTCAGGCATACTGGTGCCACTCTTCAGGAAAATGATTCATGGAAATACCAAGAAGGGTTTTGAACTCTTCAATGCCGCCATTAAAGAAAGGGTGGAGTCTAGGCTATAGATATTGTTCTAGATCCCCTTTACCTTCACGGATGATTTCAAAGTCGCCAGAGGTCACATCAACTACTGTCGAAGGAACGTTGTCGCCATACCCACCGTCGATTACTAAATCTACCTTTTCCTCGAATTTCTCATAGATCAATTCAGGGTCGGTAGAATATTCGATGATCTCATCATCATCATGGATGGAAGTAGTGACGATTGGGTTACCCAATTCCTTGACGATATCACGGACAATATTGTTGTCCGGAACACGGATACCTACAGTTTTCTTTTTAGAGCTCAGCAGTTTAGGGACTTGGGAGCTCGCATTGAAGATAAAGGTAAATGGACCAGGCAATGCTTTCTTCAATACCCTAAAAACGGTAGTGTCAAAAGGTTTGGTGTATTGCGAAATATCCGTCAGGTCATAACAGATAAAGGAAAGGTTAGCCTTGTCCGGTTTCAGTCCGCGGATAGAGCACACGCGCTCTATGGCCTTCTGGTTTGTAATGTCGCAACCAATACCATATACCGTATCTGTTGGATAGATAATCACGCCTCCTTTTCTTAATATCTCCACAGCCTCTTCGATAGCCTTTGGATTCGGATTGTCATTGTAGATTTTTAGTAACATGGATTAGTTTATTAAATTGTTTCAATATTACTGAATAAACAAAAACCGTCAAAATAATGTTTGTTTTGACGGTTTTTTAAATTTATCTAGTTTTTAAAACTCTGCGTTATTTGGTGTCCTTGGGAAAGGGATAACATCACGGATATTGGTCATTCCAGTGGTAAATAATACCAACCTTTCAAATCCAACTCCAAAGCCAGAGTGAGGAACCGAGCCAAAACGGCGGGTATCCAAGAACCACTCCATCTCTTCCGTAGGAATTCCAACTTCACCCATTCTGGTGATCAGTTTCTCCAAGTTTTCTTCACGTTGTGAACCGCCAACCATTTCACCGATTCCTGGGAACAAGATATCCATGGCGCGAACGGTTTGTCTTCCGTTAGCATCTACTGGGTTCTGTTTCATATAGAAAGATTTGATCTCTCTTGGGTAATCAGTAAGGATGACAGGTTTTTTGAAATGCTTTTCAACCAAGAAACGCTCATGCTCCGACTGAAGGTCGGCACCCCAACTTTCAATAAGGTATTTGAATTGTTTCTTCTGGTTAGGCTTGCTTCTCAACAAGATCTCGATGGCTTCCGTATAAGTCACGCGCTCAAAATCATTGTTGATGACAAAGTTTAATTTCTCGATCAGGTTCAATTCAGAGCGTTCGTTCTGAGGTTTAGATTTCTCCTCCTCCAATAAACGGTTGTTCAAGAATTCAATCTCTTCCGGACATTGATCCAAGGCATAACGGATAACATATTTCAATAGATCTTCAGCAAGATCCATGTTGTCTTCCAATTCATAGAAAGCCATTTCCGGCTCGATCATCCAGAATTCAGCCAAGTGACGGGTAGTATTGGAGTTTTCAGCTCTAAAAGTAGGGCCGAAGGTATAGATATTTCCAAAAGCCAATGCCGCCAGCTCCCCTTCAAGCTGTCCAGAAACAGTCAGGTTAGTAGATTTTCCGAAGAAATCTTCTTTAAAATCGACATCACCGTTTTCTGTACGCGGAATATTGTTCAGGTCCAAAGTTGTAACACGGAACATTTCCCCAGCGCCTTCAGCATCCGAACCTGTAATGATTGGCGTATGCATATAAACGAAGTCACGCTCCTGGAAGAACTTGTTCACTGCAAATGCCAGGGCATTACGTACTTTGAAGATAGCATTGAAAGTTCCGGTACGGAAACGCAAATGTGCAATCTCACGAAGGAATTCCAAACTGTGCTTCTTCGGTTGCAAAGGATATTTTTCAGGATCCGAGTCACCAATGATAGAAACATCGGTTGCTTTGATCTCTACTTTCTGCCCTTTACCCAATGATTCTACCAAATTTCCTTTTACACGCACAGCCGCACCGGTGGTAATCCTTTTTAGGATTGCATCCGATGTATTTTCAAAATCAATGACCGCTTGAATATTATTGATTGAAGATCCGTCATTGATAGCTATAAATTGATTGTTACGAAAGGTACGAACCCATCCTTTAACAATAACTTCTTTTCCGAAATCCTCTGATTTTAATAATTCTTTAATTCGTGTATGTTCCATTTTGTAGAAAAAATATTTTAATGGTCGCTTTATAGGCTTACAAAAATAGCCAAATAATTGATTTATGGTCTATTTTACCCAGCCTTTTTCAATAACTTCTTTTGCATGATAGGTCAAGATCGATGTCGCTCCAGCTCGCTTGAAACTCATTAGGGTTTCCAAGATAACCTGCTCGCTCAACCAACCATTTGCGATGGCAGCTTTCAGCATGGCATATTCACCAGAAACATTGTACGCTGCAATCGGCAGATCAAAATTATCGCTCAATAACTTGATAACGTCCAAATAAGGCAATCCTGGCTTTACCATCAAGAAATCAGCACCCTCTTGGGTATCCAACTGCGCTTCGATCAAGGCCTCTTTGCTGTTCGCAGGGTTCATCTGATAGGTTTTTTTATCCCCTTTTTTAGGGGCAGAACCTAAGGCATCCCGGAAAGGACCATAGTATGCCGATGCATATTTTGCCGTATAGGACATCAATGATACATTGCTGAATCCGTTCTCGTCCAAAATATTACGTAGGTACCCAATTCTTCCGTCCATCATATCCGATGGAGCAATGATATCGGCACCACTTTCTGCATGTGCCAAGGCCATTTTACCCAATACTTCTAAAGTTTCGTCGTTCAGGATCTCTCCATTTTCAACGATGCCGTCATGACCATCCGAACTATAAGGGTCCATCGCCACATCGGTAACCACACAAGCTTCAGGGAAGTTTTTCTTAACCGCTTCAATAGCTTTTAAGTATAACGTACCTTTTCTGTAGCTTTCTGTAGCATATTTATCTTTCAGGGATTCTTCCACAGCTGGGAATAGATCGAAGGCTTTCAAGCCTAAATTCATACAGCTTTCTACCTCACGCAATAAATTATCGATCGAATAGCGGTAGATACCAGGCATGGAGGATACTTCAACTTTTTGGTTGTCTCCATCTACAATAAACAATGGGAAAATCAAGTTGGCAGCAAACAGATGGTTCTCTTGAACCATGTCGCGAATTACAGCTGATTTTCTGTTTCTTCTAGGACGGTGTAACATGTTTTTGTTTTTTTATGTAAGAGCAAAGGGGGATAATTCCCCCTTCGCTATATTTTTTCTAATAATCTAATCCGAATACAGCTTCCGCCAATCCAATTTCGTCTGGCGTGAATGGAAGGGTATATTTTAGGCCTAATGCTTCAATAGCTTTGGCTGTTGAATAACCGATACAGATAATCTTTTGATCAGGATCCGCCAAGTTCTCACGGAAATAAGCTTCCACATTGCTTGGGCTGGTAAAGATCAATACTTGAGCATTGCTCTTATCCACTTCTTCCTCGATTACCGATTCGTAGATTGGCATATCGATGATTTTGGTGTTTTCCGTCAATGCTTTCTGGATCGTTTGCAAAGAACCTTCAGCGCGTGGGATCAATACCGTCTGACCATCCACCAACTTCGCAAACTCCTGTGCTATTCCTTCCGTATCGATACCTAAGTTATCACCTGAAAAATCAGCAATACGGTTGAATTTGCGCAAAGTATCTTCCGATCCTCTTCCTAGCACACCGATCTTTGTTTTCTTCAAGATCCAAGGTTCCAATTTGAAGAAATGCTCAATGGCATTTTTGGAATTGAAGAAGATCCAATCTGCTCGCTTCAAAATGAAGGAGTCTAATTTATTGATGGTCGGGAAAATGCGGATCAATGACCTTGCATCCACCTGAATATCATGTTTCTTTAAGAAACGGGCTAAATATGAGTTTTCAGCAAGATCCCTGGTAATAAATACCGAAGAAGGTAATTTTCTATCCTTTTGGTATTTTGCAAAAATCTTCTCTGCCATTCCCTCTGTCGTCTCCGACTCCAAGAACACACGGTCAGGAAAGTCTTCGTTGGTATCTGCAATGGAAGTCCAAGATTGGAATACACCATCTTTCTTACGGCAATAGCTGCCTAGAGGAGCATGACAACCCGCATCGAACAAATTCAATACTTTGCGTTCTACTGAAATTGCTTCAGCTACTTCTTTATCGTTGATTTGTTGCAAGATATCGAACAGTTCTTGGTCACTTTCACGAATCTGAATGGCCAATACCCCTTGAGCAGGTGCAGGCACAACCTCAACTGGTGCGATCTCTTCCAAATGGAAATCCGAAAGCTCCATGTTGATCCTTGCAATCCCAGCCTTAGCCAAAACAATAGCATCATATTTCTCATCACGTAATTTCTGTACACGTGTTTGAAGGTTTCCACGAAGGTCTTCAAATTCAAGGTCCGGACGTAGCGATAGGAGCTGTGCTTTTCTTCTGTTAGAAGAAGTTCCAACTGAAGCATTATGTTTTAAGGAAAGACGCTTGGTAATATCGACACAATCTTTGTGGATAATCAATAATTCCGATGGGTCTTCACGTTCTGAAACTGCCGCAATGATCAATCCTGGAGGATTTACCGTGGGTAAATCTTTATGCGAATGAACTGCCAGATCAATTTGGCCAGACAACAATTCTTCTTCTAACTCTTTCGTGAAGAATCCTTTTCCTTCAAGTTTGTCTAGTCTTAAATGCTGAACAATATCCCCTTGGGTTTTGATGATTTTTAATTCAGCTTCGATTGATATTTCGGCTAATCGATCCTTTACAAAGTTTGCTTGCCATAGTGCCAATTCACTTCCACGGGTACCGATAATTAGTTTTCTGTTCACGTTCAAAGATTTACAAATGAATAATCCGGAGGCAAATTTAAGGAAATAGCCTCTTTATTCTGATGATTAAATGTCAGAATCAGAATATTTTTAAGAAAATTTAATATTAATTGCTTTCTGATTCGGCAGATTTAACCAAGATCTCTTTCGCCATCACCATAGGAACTTTGATATATTTCTTTTCCATATAGTTGATGACCTTGTTCAGCACTTCACGTGCTTGTGGGTCCAGTTGCTCAACTTCATTGGCAAATACCTCCGATAAAGCCATCGCTTTGATTTCCTTGATTTTCTCAGGAACCTCCTTCATGGCAACCTCAACACGACGTTGTTTCAGGATCGGTAAGAATTCTTTGATGTTTTGCTCAATGATTTTTTCAGCATTATCCAGCTCCGCATAACGCTCTTGAATATTCTTCTCCGCGATCTGTTGCAAGCTGCTTACTTCGATGTAGTGGATTTGGTGTTTTGCAATCACAGCTGCATCAATATCATTTGGAATGGCTAAGTCAACAATTACCTTTTTATCCTCCTCGCCATTCAGTAAAGACTCGTAAAGATCTTCATGGATAATGGCTTCAGGGGCACCAGTACAGGTGATCATCATATCAAATCCCTTTTTGTAATTCTTCAATTCGCTCAAAGGATAAACAGGTGCCTGCAATTCTTCAGCTAATGCCTGCGCATTGGCCACTGTTCTATTGAAAATAGTGAAATTACTGTACTTATGTTTTTTAAGGTATTTTGCTAAATTTTGGTTGGTCTCCCCAGATCCAATGACCAAGATCCTAGGGTTGTCCTTTAATTTCACTTCACGAAGCTTGCGATAAGCTAGGGAAACTACCGAAATAGGGTTGCGTGAAATATTGGTATAGGTATAGACTTCTTTTGCGGTTTTTACCAAGCGGTCCATCATCAGTCTCAGGAAATCTCCCGTAAACCCTGCCGCTTTGCAACGGTCATAAGCACGACGGATCTGAGCTAAGATTTCTTTTTCGCCAACTACCAAACTCTCCATGGAACATGAAGTGCGGAATAGGTGGTTCAAGGCGTCAAGACCTGAATATCTGTTGACCTGTCCCAAATAACATTGCATACGCTCCGCTGGAACACAGAAATTCATGCTGTCCAAAAACTGCACTACAAAATCATCGTTCAACTCATGCGCGCCATAGAACACAAATTCCACTCGGTTACAAGTACCGATATAGAATATCTCAGGAATGTCTAAATTGTTTTTTAGGTTAATAAGGCGACTATCCAATTCTTCATTGCATATCACCAGATTCCCCAAATCTTTTAGATCGACATGTTTATGGGTAAACGCTATAACTTTTAAATTCTTCAAAGCCTAATTATTTCTCCAATAATTTTGTACTGCAAATGTAGATTAAAACAGCGTTGCTATTGTCAAGAATGTGTCAATACAGTGAATTTAGAACGATTATAAATAGTGTTAAAAATATGTTAATAACCTGATATGCAGTGTTATAGGTTTGTTAAAGCGCTAATATTGTGATGACAATCATTTCTAATGCTGGCAATAAATGACATTAATTACAGTTTATACTTAACGAATATCGATAAATCATGCATTTTTTCGGCCTTTATTCAGTTTAAATCCCAAATTTTCTTTCCTAAATCCCATCAAATGCTCATCTTTGAACTATAAATTTTATCATGAGAAGTTTAAACAAACCTTTGGCATTAATAGGATTTTTTGTGGTGTTTTTTTCTGCAATATTCTGCCCGTTCCTGAAAGTTCCACTACAGGCAAATTGGAATCTTTATCAAGTTGATACCGCCTTGTTCATGATCACAAATGGTTTGCTCGGCCTATGTGTCCTGCTTTTCTTTATGCGTAAATTAAGTCCCTTCCGAATCGCTGCCTTGGTGCTCATCGGATGGATCGTCCTTTCTTTTATATTGGTATTTTTCCAGATCAACAATTACCTAGGCCTAAAATTAATCGATGGCCTGCTTTCCAAAACCCTTAATATCAAATGGGGATGGGGAGTGTTGCTGTTCGGAGCCCTGTTGATTCTGTTTTCTGTAGGGAAGAAGAAGACTATAGACATAAGACAGTAGACAACAGACATATGTCCATTGTCCATCCCTAAATAGGGTTGACCGTTTTTATTTATCTGAAGAATATTTTTATCCGTCATACATCCCCTGCGGGGATTAATTATTTTAGCATGGATGGTAAACAATATAAGGTTAATGCAAAAACGATGTTCGATTAATCGAACATCGTTTTTGCGCGACTTCCAGGCTAACGTGCCATGCCAGCTAAAATAGTGGAACCCCAAAGGGGGTTCTTTATTTTTTAAATAAAAGAGCTAATTTATTTTCATTGCCAACATGCTGTCATCACCTTCCAATAAATTTAACCCAAATTTTTTATTCTCAGAAGGACAGCAGAAATAGAGAAAAATAAAAGATTTATTTTTAATCTTGGTCTATCCTCCCATCCCTTCAATCCTGGTTCAAACCCATTCGATATTCCGCTTCAACGACCTAGGATAAAGAATCAACCTTCTAATGCGCGAGGGTCTTATGTCTTTATTTCTCCTATCTAACCCGGCCTATGCGAGATAAAATGTTGCTTCAATTTATCGAGTCCAATATTTTCCTCCACTTTGTCCAGTTCATAGATCCATGCTTTTTCGGGCAAAACTTCCAGGTTCTCTTTTGAATTGATCAGGTCAAGAGGTTTTACCTTGATTGACTTTTCGATGGGAGGGAACGCGTTGTGTTGTCTTCTCGAGGTCCTTAAGATCTGGAATTCCAGATTAGGCCATTTGTTGATGGCGGAGAAATTGCCGGTATAGAACTGGTTGTATTCGCGTGCAGGAACGATATTGGCGAATATCCCTGTTCTTTTGTTTCCTACAGATTCAGATACTGTAACCAACAATTCAAAGGAGGTCTCATTGACAATAAAGAACTTGACCAATCCTTCCTTCTGTTCACCGGTCAGGGCTAAGTATATGCCCTTTTCGATAAATTTCCCCGTCTGAACTACCTGGGTTGGTTCCTCATCCTCCTCCATGCGCATGTTGCCATGGACTAAGGTGATCTTATCTTGCATCACCGGAATCTCAAAGCCTGTGTCATCCGTAACCCCAACCAATCCGTTGCTCAAAAAAGCGGTAATATGGCCCTCAATGGGTTCATCTACAAACCTGACTAAATCTCCTATTTTAAAATTCATCGTAAACTCTCAATAATATTAACAAAATTATGAATATCCTTTATGTCATTATAAAGGTGTATTCCTATTCTAATCCCTGTTCCACGGGGAAAACATTTCACCCCCATGTTCATCAGGTTTGGGTAAAGCTCCTGTGGAAGCTGCACGTTGATCAAGGATGAACGAACCGAGCGCTCTGCTATATAAGGTAGGATCAAATCCCTTTCCAATAACAGTCGGTATGCCTCATCCGATAGTTCCGTGATGTGTCGCTGAATATTTTCCAGTCCTTGTGCTTTCAAGAACGTTAGACTGCTCTTCAAAGTTCCATGGCTTAGGGTATCTTGATGACCAGGTTCAAAAAAGGTGTCCAAGATGCTCTTGTGTTTCCACATTGCTACCTCTGGCAGTGGAACCTCAGCTTTCAGGTCCTCCAGCATCAGTTTCAAGCTATCGCTGATCAGCATAAAACCATTCCCAAATCCTGACAAGAGCCACTTATAACCAGAAGCTCCTAGGGCATCAATCCCAGAATCCTGGAAATTAAAAGGACCTGTTCCTAAAAATTGGGTGCCATCTGCAATGATCCAGAGATTAGGGTATTCAGCCTTTATCCTTTTGATAAAATCTAAGTCTATCATCAGTCCTGATATGTACTGCACCAAGCTCAGGATCAAAACATCCGGATTGTGCTTCTCCACAGCTTTTTGAAGCTCATCTTCCACATTCGCCGATACAGCAACAGAGGTATATTTCAACTTTCTGTTGACTATGGGGTATTGCAGGGATGGATATTCATCTTCCAGGACCAAATAGCTCAGGTCCTTCGGTAGCAGGTCCACCAAGGTGGAAAATCCAAATGAGAAATTAGGGGTCAAGAAGGTGTTCGCTGCTTGTGTTCCGAAAAAATCCGCAACGGTCTCCCGTACTCCATTGATAAATTCCGGCTGTTCATCCCTTAGGTTGGAATTGATATCAAAGAATTCCTGTTCCCAGGTCTTCCTCCAATCCAAGGTCACCTTCGGCAACAATCCATTGCCGGGTGTATTGAGATAAACAACATCATTTGGAAGGTTAAAGTGTTCCTTCAAAGTCATAAGGCAAAATTTCTTGTTCGTCTAGAATGGATAAATATTCTTGTTGACTGATCATTTCTGCCCCCATTTTGCACAAATGATCTGAGGGGATCTGACAATCGATTAATTCAAGCCCAAAATTTTTGGCTAAGTGAAATAAGGCAACCTTTGAGGCATTTGGGACCAAGGAGAACATACTTTCTCCGCAGAAAACATGGCCAATTTTCACGCCATATAATCCACCTACCAAATTATCATCTTGCCAAACTTCCACGCTATGTGCATAACCTTCTTCATGCAACTGTAGATAGGCTTTCTGCATATCTGAAACGATCCAGGTTCCATCCTGATCCTTTCTGGGGATATCGGCACAGGTCTCGATGACAGCTTTAAAATCCGAATTATAGCTGACCTTAAATCTGTTTGACCTGATGACCTGCTTCAAGCTTTTGGAAACCTTCATTTCCGAAGGCCTTAAAACAAACCTTTCCAATGGCGCATACCATAATATGGGACTGTCCTCATTGTACCATGGAAAGATGCCGTTTTCATAGGCCAGCATCAATCTATCAATACTGAGGTCGCCACCTATTGCCAGAAGGCCGTCTTCATCGGCTAGTGAAGGGTGGGGGAAAACCAATCTGTTTTCATCCAACAAGTAGGGCATGCTATAGCGATTTGCCTATTCAGGCTGTCTTGGTTCCTTGCTGATCTCATCAAAGATCTTGTCCATATGTTCAACGTATTCGTTGGTATCATCTAGGAAGAATTCCAACTGTGGAACGATGCGGGCTTGGTTCTTGATCCGTGCCCCCAATTTATAGCGTATCTCGTTAGTTTTTGATTTGATGCTGTCGATGTCTGCCTTGGCAGTTTTGGTGTTCAAGAAGCTCAAATAAACCCTAGCAATGGCCAAGTCAGGAGTGACACGTACCCTGGTAACGGTAATAAAAGCACCGGGAGCCCAAGAGTTGCCCTCACGTTGAAACATTTCTGCAAGATCTTGTTGTATTACTCCAGCAAATCGTTGTTGTCTTTTACTTTCTGTTCCCATCTTTTGATTTGATTGCGGAAAGCTGCATTGCATTTCCTAATACAAATATAGGGCTTTTCTATGAACTAATATATGTTAGGAAGAACCTTTGGCGATCAAGGGGAGGATGTGTTGTGAGGACTTTTTTGAACTAGGATTAAATGGATTCGAGGCTAAACTTTGCACAGGGTATTGGTATTCTTTCCCTTTTTCCGCTACTGGAAATGAACAGAGGGCTAAAGGTCATCCTCCGGCAGGATCTTGTTTGTTTTGAGAAACCCACAGCGTGGGTGAAATATTTGTAGAAATTGATTGATTGAATTGGTGAACCCCTAGCGGGGGTGAAATATTTTTCAGCACATCTTCCAGCTTGGAAGAAAGTTAGAAGATGTATATGAGCTATAATATTGACCTCATTCGAGACACATTCCGAATTTTCGCAAAATGTACCGAATCCAGTCTATGGATTTCCCGAATATGTCTCGAATAAGAGCAAGTCCTGTCCCGAATTTTTCACTCGAAAAATTCGGCAAAAAAGGCATAAAAAAAGACTTGTCGTGGGCATGGTGACAAGTCTTTAATCAAAATTAGTTTATAATTGGATAGAATAATTCTTTTCGTAGTTTTAAGACTTTCCGGTCTATCATGTTTAGTAATTTGTAGTTGGCTATTAAACGTGAGTGGAAGCTCACTTATTAATATCATTCATTCCCCTTTACATCACAAACATAGAGCTTTAATTACGATGTGACAAGATGTTTTTTAAAAAAAAGTAAGTAATTACTTAATTGACAAAAGCTATTTTTTGTCCTATTTCTTCATGATTTATTCATCGTTTCTTAATAAATTAAACCCAAAAATTAAAAGCTCGTCAAAAGTTAAATGCTTGTTTTTTAGTGTGCTAAAACGGAAAAGCTTTAACAAAATTTAACATTTTGGTTTTTGGGGAAATCCTAGCACAGTTCTCCAAAAATTAACCAAAAAAGCACAGAAAATTCATGCATAATTCTAAAAAAATTATTGAATGTCAAAAAAAATAATTGGCGGAAATGGATAAATGTTTGTAATAATTCTGGAAATTACTAATCAGGCCAGTCCCTTGTTGCCTTGCATTTTCCCTATATATTGGTACTTTTGTTCGACAAGATTTTGAACATGAAGATTTGGCAAAAAAATATTGATGTAGATTCCTTTGTGGAAACCTTTACCGTAGGACAAGACCGTGAAATGGACATGAACCTGGCAGCCGCCGATGTTCTTGGTTCCTTGGCCCATACCAAAATGCTGAACAGCATTGGATTGATGACCGACCAAGACTTGGAGGATGTGCAAAAAGAACTCAAGAATATCTACAGAGAAATATTGGCCGGAAATTTCAAAATTGAGGATAGCGTCGAAGATGTGCATTCCCAAGTAGAAATGATGCTGACCGAACGCATCGGTGAGGCCGGGAAAAAGATCCATTCTGGCCGTTCCAGAAATGACCAAGTCTTGGTGGACCTAAAATTATATTTCAGGTCTGAAATCGAGAGCATCTTTAAGAATACAGAAGAACTGTTCGATCAGTTAATCAGTTTAAGCAATCAATACAAATCGGTACTGATGCCGGGCTATACGCACCTGCAGATTGCCATGCCATCTTCCTTTGGTCTATGGTTTGGAGCCTATGCGGAAAGCCTAGTGGATGATCTGCAACTGTTGAAAGCGGCTTGGAACGTCTGCAATAAAAACCCATTGGGTTCAGCAGCGGGCTATGGCTCGTCTTTTCCATTGAACAGAACGATGACCACCAACTTGCTTGGCTTTGAAGACCTTAACTACAATGTGGTCTATGCGCAGATGGGCAGGGGGAAAACCGAACGGATCTTGGCGCAGGCCATGAGTTCGATTGCCGCAACCTTGGCGAAATTTGCCATGGATGTCACCCTTTTTATCAATCAGAATTTTGGGTTTATCTCCTTTCCGGCACACCTGACAACAGGTTCTTCTATTATGCCGCATAAAAAGAATCCCGATGTGTTCGAGTTGATCCGCTCCCGTTGCAATAAGATCCAGGCATTGCCAAATGAAATTGCCATGATGACCACCAACCTTCCCGTTGGATACCATCGTGATCTGCAGCTGTTAAAAGAAAACCTTTTTCCTGCATTCCAATCCCTGAATGATTGCTTGGCTATCGCTAAATATATGCTGGAGAATATTACGATCAAGGATAATATCCTGGATGATCCGAAATACGATTATTTATTCTCGGTTGAAGTCGTAAATAATGAAGTGTTGAACGGAGTTCCTTTCCGCGAAGCCTACCGCAAAATCGGTCTGGATATCGAAGAAGGAAAATTCCAGCCAGCAAAAGAGGTTAACCATACCCATGAAGGAAGTATCGGTAACCTTTGCAATGATCAGATCCAAAGAATGTTTAAAGAAGTGAAAGCTGATTTTGGCTTCGAAAAAGTAGATGCTGCCCTAGATAGCCTTTTGGCGCAGTAGATAAGAGACACTAAACTTAAGACACTAGACATAAGACACTAAACTTAAGACACTAGACATAAGACACAAGACATTAGACCTAGACAGGTTTAATGTCTTTTTTTGTTAATAAGCTGAGTTGAAATCCGGATCTTGGTCCATCCTCTTATCCCTTGAATCCTGGTTCAAACCCTGTCATAAAAATAGGACGCCAGTAGGTCTTATGTCTTGTGTTTATTGTCTTATGTCTATTAAAAAGTCTTATGTCTAATAAAAAGTCTCATGACTTTTTAATACAGAACTTATATCTTGTTTCGCTTTCGAAAACATCTCCTGGATTAAGTTTCACCGAAGGAAATTTTTCTTGGTTTGGACTATCGGGATAATGTTGGGTTTCGAAGCAAAGACCACCATAGCGCAGGTACTTTTTGCCGGATTTCCCTTTGTCATCGTCTAGGAAGTTTCCGCTGTAGAGGTGCAGGCTGGGTTCTGTGCTGAAAACTTGGAGTTCTATGCCGGACTCTTTCGAGAAGGCTTTTGCAATAGGCTCACTGATGGGTTGCTTATTGATGAAGCTATGGTCATAACCATTGGCGATCTGGATCTGTTCCTCGGGGCTATTGATATCTGTTGCCAAAAGTTTGGGTTGGCGGAAGTCGAAAGCAGTACCTTCTACTGGATAGATATCACCCGTTGGGATCTGGTTTTCATTGAGGGGAAGAAACTCATCCGAAAGAATGCTGATTTCATGGTTCAGGGTATCCCCGTTTCCTTCGCCATTTAAATTGAAGTAAGCATGGTTGGTCAAGTTGAGGACCGTAGGGGCATTTGTTGTAGCCCTATACTTGATGATGATTTCATTCTCATTGCTCAACTCGTAGGAGACGGTTGTTTTTAGCTCCCCGGGGAAGCCTTCTTCGCCATCAGGAGAAACATAATAGAAGTCGACTAATTTGTTGAAGCTCACCTGCCTGTCCCATACACGGTTGTGGAAACCGTCGACTCCTCCATGCAGGCAGTTGCTGCCATTGTTCTGCGCTAAACTGTATTCCTTCCCATCGATGGAGAATTTTCCGTTGGCAATCCGGTTGCAGAATCTGCCAACTGTAGCTCCATGGTAAAACTGCTTTGCCTGAAGGTAGCCTTGAATACTGTCAAACCCTAATATCACATCGATCAGGTCGCCATTTTTGTCGGGAACCAATGCGCTTACCAGTCTAGCACCATAATCGGTCAACGCGATTTGCATTCCAGCTCGGTTGGTAAGAGTGATGAGATGGGTGTTTTTGCCATTCAATTTACCTTCAAAGTCTTTAGGAAGAGGGAGTTTATAAGTCGTCATTATGTTTTAATTGCTTCTGTTAAAGATAATAATAAAGGGGGGCGTTCCAAAGAACTAAGGAAAAGGAATGGTAAATACCTGTTCATTGATGGTCTTTTGGTTCCCAGCGAATCATTTATTATTTAATTCTTAGTTGATATTGGTATTTTAAAAATCGCTGAGATTTTATTATTTTGTTGGAAATCAGTGTTATGTTTAAGGTTTCGTTATTATTTCTTGCTGTCGGAATTTTGGTTCTTGCCTTTGCGGTATTTGTGCCGGCCAAGGACTCCTCCATTACGATAAATATCTACGATACCTTCTTTATAATCTCATCTATATCGCTTTTTAAGTTTTTGGGTTTATTGGGGCTTATTTTTGCCGGTTTATACTATTTTACGGAGCAGATGCTCTATTCCAAAACCTGGAGCATCATGCATTTGATCAGTTTCTTATGTCTCATAGTTAATTTATGGACCTGGGGGTTTGTGGAAAGGGTTTATTTTGGGAATATAGAATCCCAGGTTTCCGGTAAAGCCTCAAACTTGGCTGAGGTAGAGCGGTTTTACAAGATCCAACAGTTTTACGTAGGCTCTTTTATTATGTTGCTGGTCATGCAATTTGTGTATGTCCTGAATCTGTTGTTCGGAATCATGACGCGAAATAGGAGCAGTGAGGATTTGGACTGATAATAAACTATACCTACGAATTATTGGCTGTAATAATTGAGGACTAATCCATCTACATAGGGTCCTTGAAATTTTTAAAATGGTATATTTGCCATTCAAAATCTGAGATTTTACATGAATTGGAAACAACTGATATCGGCAAAGCGCTGGGGCTATGAAAGTCGTGCGAACAATGATCAATTTGATGCTCGTTCTGAATTTCAGCGGGATTATGATCGTTTGATCTTTTCTTCACCATTTCGTAGGCTTCAGAACAAGACGCAGGTATTCCCTTTGCCGGGAGCTGTTTTTGTTCATAACCGCTTGACCCATAGTTTGGAGGTTGCATCGGTCGGAAGATCCTTAGGACGTTTGTTTTACAACATGCTGAAACAGGAGAATCCCAATATTGATGATGAAGCACCTTTTTTGCAGGAGGTAGGGAATATTGTGTCGGCAGCATGTCTGTCGCATGATTTAGGGAACCCTGCATTTGGACACTCTGGGGAAGCTGCTATTTCCACCTTCTTTACCGAAGGGAAAGGGCAGAAGTACAAAGAGATGGTCAGCAAGGAGCAGTGGGAAGATTTGATTCATTTTGAAGGAAATGCCAATGCCTTGCGGATTTTGACCCATGCATTCAATGGGAAAGACCCCAAGGGATTTGCCCTGACCTATACCAGCTTGGCTTCCATCGTTAAATACCCATGTTTAGCAATTGATGGACATGTGAAAGGCTCTCACCATAGAAAGAAATATGGCTTTTTCGATTCTGAAAAAGCGAGTTTTGAAAAGATTGCCTCGGAATTAGGATTGGAAAGGGATCCTTCAAATCCGAATGGCTATTTGCGCCATCCATTGGTTTATCTGGTTGAGGCAGCTGATGATATCTGTTATAATATCATTGACCTGGAGGATGCCCATCACCTGAAGATTCTTTCGTACAAGGAAGTGGAGGAATTGCTCCTGCCGCTTTGTGCTGGGGAAGACTTAAGGGAGAGATTGGATTCACTGGCCGATACCGCAAGTCGGGTTTCATTATTGAGGGCAAAAGCTATCAATACCCTGATTTGGGCATGTGCAAAGGTTTTTGTGGAAAACCAAGAGCAATTCTTGAAGGGTACTTTTGAGAAACCCCTGATGGATGCCTTGGATCCGGAAATCGTGCAGCATATGAAGGTAATCTCCAAGATTTCCGTTGCACGTATTTACAATGCACCGACGGTTGTCCAGATTGAAATCGCAGGTTTTAAGGTGATGAATGCCTTATTGGAAGAGTTTGTGCCAGCCTACCTGAAGTCTAACAAATCCATGTTTGACAAAAAGTTGGTGGCGATGATTCCTGAGCAGTTCCATACGGATAAGGATGACACCTATTCCAAGATCCGTGCAGTCCTTGATTTTGTTTCCGGGATGACGGATGTATATGCAGTGGAACTGTACCGTAAGATCCAAGGGATTTCTATAGCTTCCTTGGAATAATAATTTCATTTTTCGTTAGATTTAAGATGTGATATGGCTTTCGATTGAAGGCCAATATAAAGTATTGAATGAAAGTAGTAATAGCTGAAAAACCTTCTGTAGCGAGAGATTTGGCCAGGGTGATGGGCGCGAAAGAGGTTAAGGATGGATATATTTCGGGGAATGGCTATGCCTTTACTTATGCATTTGGCCATTTGGTGCAACTGTGTACTCCGCAAGCCTATGGCTTCCATAACTGGTCCATTTCCAACTTGCCGATCATTCCCGAGCAATTTGCCCTGGAGGTGAAGAAAGTCAAGAGAGATGGCAAGCAAATGGATGATTTGGGTGCCTTGAAGCAGTTGAATACCATCAAGGCTTTGTTGGCCCAAGCCGAAGAGATCATCGTGGCAACGGATGCTGGGCGAGAAGGAGAATTGATTTTCAGGAATATCTATTATTACTTGAGGTCCAATGTGCCTTTTAAAAGGCTGTGGATTTCCTCGCAGACGGATAAGGCCATCAAAGAAGGTTTTGCCAACCTGAAGGAGGGTGTAGAATACGACAGTTTATATATGTCGGCAAGGTCAAGGTCCGAATCGGATTGGTTGATCGGGATCAATGCAACCCAAGCATTGACATTAGCTGCAGGGAATAGAGGGCTCCTATCTTTAGGAAGGGTGCAGACCCCAACCCTTGCGATGATCTGTTCGCGATATCTGGAGAACAAAGATTTTAAGCCACAGGCTTTCTATAAAATTCAGGCTGGTTTTGAAAAAGAGGGCATTCAGTTTAAAGCTACCTCGAATAAAATCGATAAAAAGGAAGTGGCCGAAGAAACTGTTGCCAAACTACAGGTTGGGATGCAGGCGATGGTCAAGAATGTAGAGGCCAAGGAAACGAAGGAACAACCACCACTGTTGTTTGATTTGACTTCCCTTCAGCAGGATGCCAATAAGAAATACGGCTATTCGGCCGACCAAACCTTGAGTATTGCCCAGACTCTATACGAGAAAAAAGTGATTACCTATCCACGGACGGGTTCCAGATATATCGGTGAAGATGTTTTTGAGAAAATTGAGGAACTCTTCCAGCATTTAGCGGATACCGCACAGGAACAGATTGCCGTCATCAGTAAGAACTTGATAGGCGCCAAGCTGAACAAGCGGTCGGTAGATGATAAAAAGGTGACGGATCACCATGCGTTATTGGTAACCGATGAAAAACCGGGACCAATGCCTATGGACCAGCAGAACATCTACAATATGATTGCTAAACGTATGGTAGAAAGTTTCTCGGAGGTCTGTCTAAAGGATATCACCACGGTGACAATAGACGCTGCAGGGGTAGAATTGATTGCCAAGGGAACCGTGATCAGGCAATATGGTTGGCGATTATCTGCAGATCAGGTTGAATTGCCAGATGAGGATAAGAACACGGATGACCAAGACAATGAAAATGCGCAATTACCAAAATTGAGCATAGAGGAAATGCTTGAAGTATTGACCTTGGAGTTGGCTGAGCGATTTACCAAGGCCAGACCTATCCATACGGAAGCCTCTTTGTTGAAAGCGATGGAAACATCGGGCAAGGAAATCGAGGATGAAGAAATGCGCCAAGCTATGAAAGACTGTGGTTTGGGTACGCCTGCAACCCGTGCTGCAACCATCGAGACCTTGTTTCAACGGGATTATATCAAAAGGGACAAGAAAAAATTGATCCCTACGGAGAAAGGTCTTTCGGTTTATTTCCTGATCAAGGATCGCTCCATTGCGAAAGTTACCCTGACTGGTAAATGGGAACAGAAGCTGGAAGAAATGCGAGCGAACAAGGTGAGCTATGACGTGTTCATGAAACATATCAAAGATTATACGGAGAAGATCACGAAAGAGCTTTTGCAACTGCGTGTAGCCATTGCCCATGAGGAACTGAAACCTTTGCAAAAAGGAAAGATCAAATGCCCTAAATGTAAGCCTGGTCAGGTGCAACTGTATGATAAGGTTGCCCAGTGTGACCATTATGCGAGGGGATGTGACTTTAAGATTTGGCGTACGCTAAATGGTGTTTTCCTCGATGAAAAGGAGATGAAGAACCTGTTGGAGAAAGGGAAAACTTCGGTATTAAAAGGGCTGAAGGGACAGGATGGGCAGGTTGTTTCCGCGCCCTTGCTTTTCGAAAACTTTAAAGTAAATATTGGTTGATTTCCTTAACTTAGATAGATGGACACTATCTATGTTTTCTCTGGTTTAGGTGCAGATCGTCGGGTCTTTGAAAAACTTGATTTTTCAGGGATGCAGGTGGTTTATGTGGACTGGTTAAAACCAAGACCTGCAGAAGCATTGGAAAGTTATGTGTTCAGGCTTGCCGAGCATTATCAGATTCCCAAACAGGGAGCAAATGTACTGGGACTTTCTTTTGGTGGAATGTGCATTGCTGAGCTCTCAAAATACTATGATTTCAAGAAAACCATTTTAATTTCATCTGCGAAGACCAAGGATGAATTACCGAAGGTCTTGGGCGTTTCCAAATTCCTTTCCCTGCACAAATTGTTTTCTGGAAACCAATCGAGATTTGCGAATTCCAAAGTTCTGTATTGGCTCTTTGGACTGAAGTCAGATGAAGAGCAATTCCTGTTTGATACGATGTTGGCTGATTCAGATCCGGACTTTCAGAAATGGGCCGTGGACAAAATCGTCAATTGGGAGAACAGTCATGTTCCTGTGAACTGTCTGCATATCCATGGTGACAAAGATCGATTGATTCCAATCCAGAATGTAGACTATAGCATTCGGGTAAAAGGGGGCGGGCATTTTATGGTTTGGAATAAAGCTGCTGAACTCAATTTTCCCATTCGAAATTTTCTCCTTTAATTGTGCTGATTTCCTCAAAGTCATGTTGCGGTCAATTGTAGCAGCATGGTTTTCCATCTATGAGTTTTGTGTTACCTTTGCAGCTTATGGCAAATAAACTCTATAATCCCTTTTTGGATTTTAAATTTGATAACAAAACTTGCTTCTTGTCAGGAAAAGCATTGGAGTCGGAAGATGAAAAGATTCAGGTATTCCCTGTCTGGATGATGCGCATCTTTGATTTGGAAGATAAGCCGTTTAAGTTGTTGGATGAGAGTTTGGTGACTTACAAGCAGTTGCAATTGCCATGTTCGGCTGAAGTGGCGGCAGTCATTGCAGAGGTAGAGAAAAAGGTTGAGGATGCAGTGAACATTGGCTATACGGCTTTAAAAGAGCTGGATCAGCTGACCCTTTTTCAATGGGTTGGGAAAATCCTGTACGGTGTGGTGTTTAACGAGATCCAGGTTGGGATTAGGCAGGCTTTCCTTTCCGGAGAGCAGTTGAATTTTTCCCAAGCATTGGTTCATAAGTTCAAGAACCTGCATTTTATGTTGCAATCTCTGATCACCCCGATGGAGTTTGAACATAAAAACCCCTTTACCATTTTGGTGTTCCCTGTTGACAGTACCCCTGAAACCTTTATGTACCGTGATGAGATCAATACCTTGATCTTTTCGATCCGTATGAAGGATTTTGCCATCATAGCGACCATGCAAGATAATGGTGTGCATGAAATCTATCATGATGAGGTTTTGGCAAAAATAAAGGGGATGGTTTTGCACCCTGTTCAATTTGAAGAGATCTGTGCTCGTTTTTTCTATTCTGCTTATTTATTTAACAGGTTGCCCGAATATACCTATATGGAAGTTCCAGAGAAGGTTTTCGTGGAGCCAATGCCCTTGAATGATTGGACCCTCAAGCCTATTTTTGATCAATGGACGGCTAAAACCTATGGACAGGTATTGGAAAGTTTTTGGAAACCCTGGGGCTATACCCTTTTTGAAATCATCAAGGACCCTGAGAATCCTATGAGCTTTATTACGGATGATCAAGGTGAGTTTCTTTCCGATATTGATCTAGCAAAGTAATTTCTGTTATTCTTGAATTTTTCATATCTTTTAGGTATTGATTTTAAGATTCTTATGAAGACATTTCTCACGATCGTTATCCTATTCCTTTCTGGTTTTGGGAGTTTAAAGGCCCAAAATGAAGTGGTTGTGGACAGCAGTGTCGTTCGGGAAGTGGATGTTATCCCTCAGTTTGTTGGCGGAGCTATAGGATGGCAACGCTTTTTGGAAAATAACTTAAACCTTTCCGGAGTATTCAGGGACATGGACAGCACAGAATATGTGAAGTATGGTCTCCGTCAGACTGCCATCTTGGAGTTTACAGTCTGTGAGGATGGAGAGTTATGCGATATAGACATCGTCAACAAGTCCAAAATCAGTCCTTCATTTGCGCGAGAAACCATGCGTCTCATCAAGAAATCTCCGAAATGGAAAGCAGCCATAAAGGATGATAAGCCAGTCCGCACTCGGATTAGGCAGCCGATCGTTGCGATCCTTGATGAATACTAATCCTAGCTAAAACTTATTAGCATATTCCTAATAATAATATTGTAGTAATAGTTAAATTACTGTAAAAGCATCTTTACATTAATTATTGCACTTTGTCATTTATTTTATTGGTAATTTTTTAATAAATATTAAATTTGACAAACCAAATTATGAAATTACTGCATATGAAAAGACCTCCAATTTGATGGCTAATTCTTCTCTAGAATTAATCTATCATGAAAATTAGCACCTAAATTATTTCAATTATGAAACTAACCACTTGTCCAAAAAATTGGACAAAACCATTGCTGTTTACCAGTAAATGGACATTAATGGGCTTTACATGCCTGTCGTTATTTGTGTATCCAGAGCATACATTTGCGCGAATAAATAGCGATGTAATTTCTTTTCAGGAAGAAATTGAAATTAAGGGGAAAATTACTGACAAAAATGGTGCTCCCATCGCTGGGGTATCCATTACCATTAAGGGCAAAAGCATCAGTACATCAACAGATGCCAATGGAAATTTCACTTTCCGGGTTCCAAAAAACTCAGTTTTGGTAGTGACTTCAATGGGGTACAGCTCTATTGAGCATGCCGTATTGAATTCCAATCCAATCAATTTGACGATGACAGAGTCCAATGAAGAGTTGGACGAGGTCGTTGTAATCGGTTATGGAACGCAAAGCCGTAAGGAGACGACCGGAAGTTTAACATCTGTAAAGGGGGACGATGTGGGGAACTTGCCCGTTCAGAGTTTTGATGCTTCCTTGGCCGGAAGGTCATCTGGGGTTCAGGTAAATACCAGTTCAGGTGTTCTGAATCAAGCTCCAGTTTTCAAGATTAGGGGAACGAACTCCTTATCATTAAGTACATATCCTTTGGTCGTGATCGATGGGGTTCCAGCCTTCAATGATAATGACGATTCAGGACCAAGTTATGCGGCCTCCAATCCATTATCTGCAATCAACCCAGCCGATATTGAGAGTATAGATATCGCTAAGGATGCTGCTGCAACCAGTATTTACGGTTCGCGAGCTGCCAATGGAGTGGTTTTTATCACCACTAAAAAAGGGAAAAGAGGTTCTGCCAAAGTTAATTATGAAGGTTGGTTGGGTTATACCACCGCTAACCGTTTGCCGGAGTTGTTGAATGCTGCCCAATATGTGGAAATCAAGAACGAAGCATTAAGGAACGACGGAACCTTTAATGACACTAAAAACTTTTACGGGTTGAGTAAGGATGCCAATGGAAATACCATTGACACCCGCTGGTATGATTACATCTATCAAACTGGAACTTCCCATTCTCATAACATCAATATTTCTGGAGCAACCGAAAAAACCAATTATTTTGGTTCTGCAGCCTATACCGATCAAGAGGGTATCTTCCAGAAAAATGGTTTCAATAGAAAGTCAGCGATGTTCAATATTGACAATACGACTACCGATTGGTTAAAGTTGGGCGTTAAGTTGAACTATGTCAATGAAAACAACCTGGCGGCAATGTCTACCGGTGCAGGTGGCCAAGGTGGTTTTCAGTCTTCTTCATCTTCTGGTGCGATGGCACGATTGGCTTTGATTTCAGCGCCTATCATCGGTCCATATAACAATGACGGAAGCTTTAACGTGACTTCAAATGGTTTCTTGGGATTAATGGACAATACAGGGCATTTGAATCAATCCAGACTAGGTTTCTACAACCCAGTGATTTCATTGCTGAACAATTATTCGAATAATACAGGAAATAATGTGCAATCCAATGCTTATGTGCAGATTAAACCCCTGAAATGGATTACCTATAAATCTGTTTACGGAATCGATTATAGAAACGTAGATTATAACAATTATTATTCACCACTTTCTGGGGAAGGGTTAGCTAGCAACGGTTCTGCAAGTAGTGTGAGTTCGAAACGTCAGCGTTGGGTGTGGACAAATACCTTGACATTCGATCGTAACTATGATAAGCATAGCTTCAACCTATTGTTAGGTCAAGAACAACAAAGAACTACAGGTTCTATGTTTGGTTTGCAGCGAACTGGACAGACCGACCCATACTACACCAATATACAGGGAGGATGGCAAAACGTTTTTGACTATAGAACTGATAACCAAGAAATCAATAACTATCTGTTCTCTTTGTTTTCCCGTTTGCAATATGACTATCAGAAGAAATACTTCTTTACTGCCAACTTAAGACAGGATGAATATTCTGCTTTAGGACTGAACAATAAGAAAGGTACCTTCTGGGGAGTTTCCGGTGGATGGGACATCGCTAAGGAAGCTTTTTGGTCTGCAAGTTCATGGGGACAAAAGATCAATGCCTTTAAGTTGAGAAGCAGTTATGGTAAAGTGGGTAATGTGGGTGGACTTGGAGACTTTGGAGCGATCAATACTTATTCTGCTACCTTATATGGAGGTCAACCGGGTTTAACCTATTCGGTAACTGGAAACCCTGACCTTAAATGGGAAACCAGTAAGAAATTTGATGTAGGCTTGGATTTTGCCTTATTCAATTCAGCCATCACTGGGGAGATCGGTTATTATAAAAACTCTATCGACGGTTTGATCTTCGCGGTGCCACTACCTCCTTCAGTAGGTATTCCTAATGGTACCTCAAACAGTATTTTGCAGAACGTAGGTGAGATGTACAACAGAGGTTTTGAATTTACCATTGGAGGTGCTCCAGTCCGTAAGGAGGATTTCAGATGGAATAGTTCATTTAACCTTACTACCAATCATAATGAAGTATTGACATTGGCGAATGGTGTACCGAGTATCATTTCAGGTTCTTTGGATGGTATGACGATTACTTTACCTGGACAACCTGCCGGTATGCTCTATGCGATTGAAACTGCTGGTGTGGACCCTGAGACAGGTAGAAGGATCTTCATTGATGGCGATGGCAAGAAAGTATTCTATCAACAGAATGTTTCAGGGATCAATGCTGTCAAATACCAATGGGAATATGAGGATGGAACCAGAGCTAGAGCTATCACTCCGTCGGATGATGCAAAACCATATAAGCCAACTGCTCCTAAGCTGTTTGGAGGATGGACCAACAGCTTTAACTATAAAGGTGTTGACCTGACAGTGCTATTGACCTACCAATTGGGCGGCTATATGATGAATGGTAACCAAGGAACAATGCGTGACCTAAGGTTCTGGAACAATTCCGCGGATATGATGCGTAGATGGCAGAATCCAGGAGACCAGACCGATATTCCAAGGGTCGTAAATAATGATAATGTGTCCAATGGTAATACATTGCCTTTAATACATAATATTTCTTCGACAGATTACTTGCGCTTAAAGAATGTGATGCTTTCATACAGCATACCAAATACTTTGGTGAGCAAAATGAAGCTGAATAACATTCGTGTGTATGTCAGTGGCCAAAACCTAGCATTATGGACCAAGTACACTGGGTATGACCCAGATGTTACTACCAATGGTAACAATGCAATCAGACAAGGTATTGACAAGAACCAAGCTCCAAATGCAAGAACATTCACATTTGGATTAAACGTTGGATTTTAAGGACAATTAAAAACTTATCACAATGAAATCGAGTAAATCTATCATATTATGTGCAACTGGACTGACCTTATTATTTAGCAGTTGTAGGAAAGAAGAGTGGTTGAATCCACAACCCAAAACATTGATCACCGATGTTACCGCGTTTAGTACGCCAGAGCGTATCCTGAGTCAAGTTAATGGCTTGTATGCAAGCATGAAGGCTTCAAGCTACCTAGGGAGTTGGTACATATTGATTTCTGATGTCAGGACGGGTGAATTTCACTGTAGCAACATGAATGCTGCTACAGGTGCCACCATGTATTCCATGTTGCCTCAGACCACAACCTCCGATGTCAATGATATTTGGGTGGCGACCTATGCGGCAATCAACAAATTGAACGTTTTCTTGGATGGCTTAGATAATGGTGGTGATGCGGTATTGGATGCTGCCACAGCAAATAGCTACCGTGCAGAGGCACGACTGATCCGCGGGATGACCTATTATTATCTTTTGCAATTTTATGCAAGGCCGTATTGGGATGGTAATGGTAGTAAACCGGGACTTCCTCTCCGTTTGAAAGGAAATACAGGACCGGGGAACTATGATTTGGAGCGAAGTACTGTTGCAGAAACTTATAAACAAGTATTGGCTGACTTGGATTTTGCTGAACAAAACCTGCCAGCAAATTATACCTCTGCGTTCCTGAATACCACCAGAGCTCATAAAAACACCGCCATTGCTCTAAAAACGAGAGTTTACCTGAGCATGAGAGATTATCCTAAGGTAATCGCTGAAGCAAATAAGATTGTTCCTGCTTCAGCACCCTTCAGTGCAGGGACTGGGGTAGCCAATAAATTGGAAGGTAATTTTGAAGATCTCTTTAAGTCTCCTTACACTTCTGCGGAGTCGATTTTTTCAATGCCATTTACAAATAATGATGCTCCCGGAAGTGCCCTGTCCAGATATTATTTGCCAGGCACAGGTGACGGCGGTACATCTACCAGTAATGGAGCAGGTGAATATTCCTTGAATAAAGTGGAAGGAATCTATGCGTCAGCGGAATGGTTGGGTACTGATGCCCGTAGGAAATTGACCAAAACAGGAACAAAGACTGGGAAAGCATGGTTAACGAAGTTTAATCAAGCATCTCCTTATATCGATTATGTACCAGTAATCCGATATTCTGAAGTTTTGTTGAACCTTTCGGAGGCTTTGGCTAGATCCTCCAATACCATAGATGCCCGCTCATTAGCCTTATTGAACGCAGTATATGGCCGGTCAAATCAAGGGGCTTCCCTGACGGCAGGGGCATTTGCCAATGTAACCGCATATTTAAATAGAATCATCGAAGAACGTAGGATTGAATTCCTAGGCGAGGGAATCCGTAATGGTGACTTGATGCGATTGGGATTATCCATTCCAGCGAAATCACAGCATGCCATTGCTGCCGTGCCGACCGATGATCCTGCTTATATTCTACCGATTCCAAGTAATGAATTGATATTGAATAATTTAATGGATAATAACTAAAATAAATAATGTATGAATGATTATAAAATTAAGACGATTAGTTTCATAGCTTTCATGTTCATCTTTGGAGATCTATGGGCGCAGAGTTTAGCGCCCGTAATCCCAAGGGGGCCGCAATACAGTAAAAACAAGGCCATCGAAACATTGAAACTTGATACGTCAGTAGTATCTAACAATTCAGCCATCATTCCTGAAGTGGTAGAAACCAAGCATGTAGCCAAACTGAGGTCTGGTAGTATTGAGTATAAAGCCCAGTCAGGCTATATACAGTTGAAAGATGAAGACGGCAATCCCAAAGGGAATGTATTCTTTATCGCGTATGTTGCAACCAACCGGAAAGACCGTCCGGTTACTTTTGCATTCAATGGAGGCCCAGGTTCGGCCTCTGTTTGGGTTAATATGGGATTTATGGGACCTAAGCGGCCTAATTTGACCGAAGCTGGAGATGCCGTTTATCCATATAGCTACGGAGATAATCCGGAGACCTGGTTGGACAAGACAGATCTGGTGTTCATTGACCCGATCTCAACGGGATACAGCCGGGCGGTAAAAGGCGAAGATCCCAAGCAATTCCATGGATTTGTCGAGGATGTTCAGTCGGTAGCCGACTTCATCAGGTTGTATGTCACAAAGAATGAACGCTGGAATTCCAAGAAGTATATCATGGGCGAAAGCTATGGTACGCCGAGGGCAGCCGGTTTGGTTCAGTATCTACAGAACCGATACAGCATGTATTTTGATGGAGTCATCATGTTGAGTTCTATATTGAATATGCAGACGGCAAGGTTTGAGATCGGGAATGACCTTCCTTATCATCTGTTTTTGCCGACCTATACTGCAACAGCCTATTACCATAAACAATTAGAACCTAGCTTGCAGAGCAACCTAAGAGCAATACTGGATGAAGTTGAGAAATTTGCAAACAACGAATATATCCTGGCACTGAACAAGGGAACTGACTTAACAGAGCAAGAATATGATCAGATCGCGACTAAATTGGCTAGGTATACCGGTTTGAGCAAAGCCTATATCAAAGAAACCAACCTAAGGATCAATATCCATAAATTCTGTAAAGAATTGAGGCGCGATGAAGGTTTGACGGTGGGAAGGCTTGATAGCCGTGCTATCGGTCGAGACTATGATGATTCGGGCGATCGTTTCGAATTTGATCCAGCAGGAAATACAGCAGGTACCTTTTCTTCGGCAATGAATCATTATATTAGGACCGAACTTAAATTCAAGAATGAACTACCTTATGATTTTTCCGGTGGGGTATCCCCATGGAACTACAATAATGTTCAGAATAAATATTTAAATGCTTCAGAGCTATTGAGGCAAGCCATGGCTAAGAACCCTGACCTAAAGGTTTGGGTAATTGGTGGTTATTATGATTTGGCAACGCCTTATCATGCTGCTGAGTATGTTATGAAACATATGAATTTAAGGCCAGAACAGAAATCGAAAGTATCATTTACCTATTACGAGGCAGGGCACATGGTGTACATGCCGAAGGATTGCATGGTACAGCTAAATAAAGATGCAGATGAATTTTACAAGAAAAACTAACCGAAATTATTTGAAAGCAGGATTTTTCATTGCTTTCTTGGCGGGTTCAACCATGACCCATGCGCAAGAGGCAATCAAGTATCAATTACCTCCTCAATCCATCGTTGATCTTGTGGATGCTCCACAGATACCTATGGAGGAGTTCAGTCCAGATGGAAGGTATATGTTGGTACTGGAAGTTCCAGGTTTTCAAACCATTATTCAAGCTTCACAACCTGTGTTAGGTGTTGCCGGATTGAGAATCAATCCCATTAGCAATACCACTGTAGCAGAGAATCTGGGGACATTCAAAGGCCTGAAGATTCGTGATTTGAGCAATGGCTCAGAGTTCAGCATCCAAGGGCTGCCTCAGGACTTGCAGATTGCCGATGTAAAATGGTCATCCAAACCTGGTGTATTTGCCTTCTTGAATAAATCATTAGATGATACGGAACTATGGCTTGCCGACCTGAACAGTAAAACAGCTAAAAAGCTGTTGAGTAAGGTCAATGATACCTACGGAAGTACCTTTCAATGGAATGGAGATGGAACAGCTTTGCTTGCCCAGCAAGTGAACGCCTCAAGAGGATCGGTTCCTGTCCAAAATCCAGTGCCTACAGGTCCTGTAGTGCAGGAAAACCTTGGCGGCATCACCCCTTCAAGAACCTATCAGAACCTATTGGCAAATGGATACGATGAAACCCTAATGGAATATTATCTGACTTCAGACCTTATCGAAGTCGATCTTCAGGGAAATGCCAAACCTATCGGCATAAAGGGCATATTTAAATCTGTTTCCTATTCTCCAGATGGGAAATATATCCTGACGGAAAAGGTCGTTAAGCCCTATTCTTACTTGGTGCCCATCTACCTGTTTCCGGCAGAAGTGACCGTTTATTCTTCAACTGGTTCTAAAGTAAAAGATATCTATACCATCCCATTAGCCGATAAAATGCCGATTTCATTTGATGCGGTATTGGAAGGCCCTCGAGATTTCGAATGGCGAAAAGATAAGGATGCTTCATTGGTTTATGTGAAGGCATTAGATAAAGGCGACCCTAATATGAAGACCGAGGTCCGTGATGAATTATTTGAAATCGCTGCACCATTTGATCTTTCATCATCAAATAAGATATTCTCAGGTACCTATCGTGTTAGGGATATCCAATGGGGAGATGGAGTGGCTATCGTTTCAGAAAACTGGCGCAAGGACCGTTCCTCTAAACTGACATTAATCAACCCGAAGACCAATCAGGTAGTCAAAGTGCTTTCAACCCGCAAGTCTGAGGATACCTATACCGATCCAGGAAGCTTTGTGAAAAATGAAAAAGGTCAGTTGCTGACAGATGGGAAAGGTTCTGTTTTCACGCAAGGATTAGGAGCTTCTCCAGAAGGAGATCGCCCATTTCTGATGAAATGGAATGTTCAGAATGGTAAACAGGATACCTTGTACAAATCTAAACGTGGATATTATGAAGAGCCGATCTTCTTCAACAATACCGGAGTGCTATATGTCTCCAGGGAGTCCGCAAAAGATGCTCCCAATGTCTATTCGGTAAATATCAAAAACAAGAAGGAAACAAAGATTACAAACTTTGCAGATCCATACCCAAGTATCGCAAATGTTCAGAAAACCTTATTGTCTTACCCAAGAAAAGACGGATTGAACCTTTCAGGAACGCTATATGTACCTGCGGATTTCAAAAAAGGCGATGCGCCATTACCTGTTTTGGTATGGGCATACCCGCGTGAATTTAAGACCAAAGAGGCTGCCGGACAGGTAAAAGGATCACCAAATAGGTTCCCGCGCTTGGCCTTCCGTTCTCCGGTTTACTGGGTGACCCAAGGATACGCAGTCGTGGATCAAGCTGATATGCCAATCGTTGGTGAAGGGATTTCGGAACCTAACGACACCTTTGTTGAGCAGATCAAGGACAATGCTAGTGCATTGATAGACCATATTGTAGGATTAGGTGTGGCTGACCGCAACAGAATTGGGGTTGGAGGCCACTCTTACGGAGCTTTTATGACGGCCAATCTATTGGCACATACCGATCTGTTTGCCGCTGGTATAGCCAGAAGTGGAGCCTATAACAGGACCCTGACTCCATTTGGATTCCAAGGTGAGGCAAGGACCTATTGGCAGGCCAAAGACACCTATGATGCCATGTCGCCATTTACCTATGCACCACAGATCAAGAGACCGTTATTGATGACCCATGGAATGGACGATGAGAACTCAGGAACATTCCCTATACAGAGCGAGCGCCTTTATGCAGCGATTAAAGGGCATGGCGGAATCGTGCGCTTGGTGATGTTGCCGAAGGAGTTCCATGGTTACAGAAGTAGGGAAGGCGTCCTCCATACCTTCTGGGAACAACATCAATGGCTAGAGAAATATGTAAAAAACAACAAAAAATGATTAAGAATACCATAAAATCGATTCTGGTAGCCTTATTGATTGGGCAGTTCAACTATGGAACGGCGCAACAGGTTACCAATCCGAAAACACATTTTGGATTCAATATCGGTGATGATTATATGCTTGCCAACTACAAACAGATGGAAAGCTATTTTCTAAAAGTTGCCAAGGAATCCAACAGAGTACTTATACAGGACGGGGGACTAACAGAAGAGGGCAGGAAACAGCACCTGATCATTATCTCTTCCCCTGAGAACCTGAAAAATATCGAAAAATACCGTAAGATATCCCAAACCCTAGGTCGTGCCGAAGGAATCACTGAAGCCGAAGCGAAGGAACTTTCCCTAGCAGGAAAACCTGTGGTATGGATTGATGGAGGTATGCACTCCAATGAGATGGTTGGATCGCATCAATTAATTGAAACCTTCTATCAATTGACCAACCGTAATGATGCTGAAATCAACAACTACCTGGATAAAGTGGTGGTCCTGATGTGGCATGTCAATCCAGACGGTCAGGATCTATTGGCAGATTGGTATATGCAATATGAGGACAAGTCAAAGCGTAACATGTCCATTCCTACCTTGTACCAGAAATATGTAGGCCATGATAATAACCGCGATTTCTTTATGTTCAACATGAAGGAAGCGAGCAACCTGGCCAAGGTAGTCTATGTAGATTGGTTGCCTCAGATTATCTATAACCACCACCAAACCTCTCCAGATGGCACTATTGTCGCTGGCCCGCCATATCGCGACCCATTTAACCATGTGTTCGATCCGTTATTGGTGACCGGAATTGATGGTGTTGGATTTGCGATGATCAATCGTCTTAATGAAGAAGATAAGCCTGGCTATGTCCGCATGGATCAATCTGGATTTTCTACTTGGTGGAATGGAGGATTGAGAACTGCTCCATATTTCCATAACATGATCGGTATCTTGACCGAAATTACAGGCCATCCAACCCCTTCGGAGATTCCATTGGTAGCAGAAAGGCAGATCCCTAGAAATGGCTTGCCTTTCCCTATTGCACCTCAAAAGTGGAATTTCAAGAAATCAATTGACTATTCCGTGTCGATGAACTTCGCCATCCTAGACTATGCTGCGCGTAATGGAGATAAATTATTGTACAACATCTACAAGATGGGTAAAAACTCCATTGACCGAGGTAATGAGGATTATTGGACAAAATACCCTAAATATGCCGAGTCCATTGAGAAAGCCTATGATGCAGATGTAGCAGCAGGTAAGGTGAAGAAAGAAGAAAGCAATACTTTCTACCGTTCAAAAACTATCCCTAAAAGCTATTATGATGCAATTTTCGCTGATAAATCCAAACGCGACCCAAGAGCTTTCATCCTATCGGCCGATCAAGAAGATTTCGGAACAGCCGTTAAATTTGTGAATACCTTGATCAAATCTGGAGTTTATGTTTATCAAGCGAACGCTGACTTCAGAGTAAATGGAAAGAATTATCCAAAGGGATCCATCGTTGTCAAAACCAATCAAGCCTTCAGACCGCAGGTTTTGGACATGTTCGAACCTCAGGATCACCCACACGATGTGGAATATGAGGGAGGCCCTCCAATCCGTCCGTATGATGCAGCAGGTTGGACCTTGGCCATGCAAATGGGCGTAAAATACGATAAAGTATATGATGATTTCAATGCGCCTTTAGAGAAAAAAGAAACAGGTGTTCTGTTGAACCCATTGGCTAGAGAGGTTGCCTCTTCAAAAGGTGGATATCTGATCAATGGAAAAGCAAATGATGCTTATTTGGCGATCAACCAACTATTGAAAGCTGGCGTGAAAGTATTCCGTGACCTTGATTCAAAAGATTTCTATGTAGATGCAAAAGCAGCAGCTAAGGTAAAGGAATTTGGATCTACCTTAGGCTTGGAAAGCAAAGCGGTTTCGAGCAAGCCAAAGCAATTGAAACCTGTTGAAGCCATCAAGATCGGCTTATTTGACCATTATGGAGGTAGCATGCCTTCAGGATGGGTAAGATGGATGTTGGAGCAATATGGATTTGACTACAAATTATTCTATCCACAAGATATAGACAACAGTAGCATCAAAGATTATGATGTGCTGTTGTTCGTAGGTCAGGGTATTCCGGCATTTGGTTCCAATGCTTCAGGCCGTTCGGTAGACGCGAGCATCGTTCCGGATCAATATAAACACATGTTGGGTTCAGTAACAGCTGCCAAGTCCATCCCTGTGCTTAAAACATTCGTAGAAAATGGAGGACAGATCGTGACTATTGGTGCTGCATCAGAACTGGTTTACCATTTCAACCTTCCAGTTGAAAATCCGTTGACGGAAGTGGGCAAGGATGGCAAGAAAGTGAAGTTGTCCAGTGTGAAGTTTTATGTTCCTACCAGTATTTTAAAGGCTGAAGCAGATATCAGCAGACCTGAGAACTATGGATTGGATAAAGACCTAAACATTGTGTTCAATAACAGTCCGGTCTTTAAGTTCCAGAATTCGGATAACCTATATTCATTAGGTTCCATTAACTCAGATCATTCGCTTTTAAGTGGCTGGGCGCATGGACAGCAATATTTAAAGGATGTCAATATTGGATTGGTATCCAAGATTGGGAAAGGGAAATTAGTGGCCATTGGACCTGAGATCACCAACAGGGCACAAAGCCATGGAACATTCAAAATGTTATTTAATCAACTATACCGATAAAAATAAAGGGAGCGAAAGCTCCCTTTTATTATTTATTGTAGTTCATCTCTATTTTCAGGAATCTTCCCGTTTCAGAGTTTTTCTGTTTGATCAATTCCTCCGGTGTACCTTGGAAAAGGACTTTTCCGCCGTTTTTGCCACCTTCAGGCCCCATATCAATGACCCAGTCGGCCGCTTTGATGACATCTAGGTTATGCTCAATGATCAGAACCGTATTACCGCGGTCAACCAAACGATTGATAACCCCCAGCAATACATTGACGTCCTCGAAATGTAGACCTGTCGTCGGTTCATCCAGGATATAGAACGTCTTTCCGGTATCTTTTTTAGAAAGTTCCGTTGCCAATTTTACCCTTTGGGCCTCACCACCAGAAAGGGTGGTCGAAGATTGTCCCAAGGTAATATAGCCTAGACCTACATCCTGTAGGGTCTTTATTTTCCGATAGATGGAAGGGATATTTTCGAAGAAGGTTACCGCTTCATCAATGCTCATGTCCAGTACATCTGAAATGGATTTTCCACGATATCTCACCTCTAAAGTCTCTCGGTTATAGCGCTTTCCGTTACAGGTTTCACAGGGAACCTGAACATCAGGCAAAAAGTTCATCTCGATGATCTTCATCCCCGCACCTTGACAGGTTTCACATCTTCCGCCCTTCACGTTGAACGAAAAGCGTCCCGGTTTGTAACCCCTGATCTTGGCCTCTGGTAATTGTACGTAGAGCGCCCGGATATCGGAGAATACACCGGTATAAGTGGAAGGGTTTGACCTTGGCGTCCTACCGATTGGAGACTGATCGATTTCAATCACCTTATCGATGTTTTCCAAGCCTTCTATTTTTGCGTAAGGTAGCGGTTTAGCTTTTGCCCTAAAGAAATGGTGGTTCAATATCGGGTATAAGGTGTTGGTGATTAAACTAGATTTACCAGAACCCGATACACCCGTTACAAGCACCAATTCTCCCAAAGGGATATCAATACTCACATTCTTTAAGTTGTGCCCTGTAGCGCCCTTTAAAGTAAGTGTATGGCCATTTCCTTTTCTTCTTTCATCAGGTATCTTGATTTCTCGGGTACCATTCAGGTAATCTGTCGTCAAGGTGTTTTCCTTCATCAATTGCTTAGGCGTCCCTTGAGCCACGACTTTCCCGCCGTGAACACCAGCTGCCGGTCCCATATCGATGACATAGTCCGAATGTAGGATCATGTCCTTGTCATGCTCTACGACCAAAATGGAATTACCGATATCACGAAGATTTTTAAGGGCATTGATCAAGCGTTCATTATCACGTTGGTGCAGACCGATACTCGGTTCGTCCAAGATATAAAGTACATTGACCAATTGTGATCCGATCTGTGTGGCAAGGCGAATCCGTTGAGCCTCTCCACCGGATAAGCTTTTGGAGCTGCGGTTTAAGGTCAGGTAATTCAGGCCTACATCCAACAGGAATCCAATCCTGGTCTTGATTTCCTTGATGATTTCCGTGGCTATGATGTTCTGTCTTTCAGAAAGCCTGTCTTCAACGCCATCAAACCATTCATTCAAGGCTACAATATCCATTTCTGCCAATTCCGAAATATTCTTGTCCGCAACTTTGATATGTAGCGATTCTTTTTTCAAGCGTGCCCCATGGCATTCCGGACAAACAACCTGTGTACGGAATTCATCCAAACCTTGTGTATCATCGCTGTATTTCGCGCTCATCTCTTCCAACATCTTGAAGATACCGGCGAATTGCACCTTATATTCCCTAGCTCCATATGAACCGTAGGAAACCGTTAAGCTTATCGGTTCCTCTTCTCCAAAAAGAAGGTTGTCGATCAGATCTTCGGATAGCTTGTCGATAGGTGTCGTTAGCGAAAAATCATATTTCTTGGCCACTGCTTTCAGTACCGCAAAGTTCCAGGAGTCTTTTACAGGCCCCAATGGGATTATTCCGCCCTTTTGTATGCTTTGGCTTCTATCAGGGATAACGATCTTTTTGTCGATTTCATAGATATATCCTAAACCATCGCATTTAGGACAGGCTCCATAAGGGGAGTTAAAGGAAAATGTATTAGGTTGCGGTTCATCATAGGAAATCCCAGATTCCGCATCCATTAAATAGCGACTGAAAAATTGTTCCTTATTTTCTTTATTGGCAATCTTGATGATCCCTTTAGCCGTTTTTAAGGCCTGGCCAATGGAGGTAAAGAGTCTTTTCCTAGATTCCTGCTCCACAATGATCCGATCCACGACAATCTCGATATCATGGATTTTATAACGGTCAACCTGCATTTTAGGAGCAATATCCAATATTTCTCCATCCACACGTACTTTGGTATAGCCCTGTTTCCTGATTTGTTCAAAAAGTTCGCGGTAATGACCTTTACGGCCCTTCACCACAGGAGCTAAAACATAGATGCCTTCTCCATTGAATTCATTGAGGATACGGTCTGTGATTTCGTCATCAGACATGCGTTCCATCTTTTTGCCGGTCACATAGGAATAGGCTTCCCCAATCCTTGCATATAGCAATCGCAGGAAGTCATATATTTCTGTTATGGTCCCTACGGTGGATCTTGGGTTTTTGGAAGTGGTTTTTTGTTCAATCGAAATAACGGGACTCAGGCCAGAGATTTTGTCTACGTCCGGTCTTTCCATTCCTCCCAAAAATTGGCGGCTGTAGGCAGAGAAAGTCTCCATATACCGTCTTTGTCCTTCGGCATAGATCGTATCAAAAGCCAAAGAGGACTTACCGCTGCCACTTAATCCCGTGATAACGACAAGTTGGTTTCTTGGAAATGATACATCGATGTTTTTAAGGTTGTGTACACGGGCACCAAATACTTCTAATTCGCTTTGATCCCCAAGGTCTACTGCTTTTTTTACGGCCATTAATCTCTCCTTTTAGCAAAATGCAAAGTTACAGATTTTTAGCTAAGGATTTTTATTTGCTCAACCCTAATCTACTATTAGGCAGGATTATTGAAAAGTATTACCTTTAAACTACAAAGCACATCAACTTGAAGAAACTAGACATAAATAAATCGGAGCGCGAGATCATAGAACAGGCATTGCATCATTGGGAAAAAGAGCAGTTGATATCGCAGGAAAAATCTGAGGAATTAAAGGGGAATTTGGATGACAAAGGCTTTGAATGGGGGATGTTGGCCAGGTATGCCTTCTGGATCGCTTTGGCCTCATTGATCTTCTCCGTAGTTTCCCTGTTTTCTGATGGTTATCTGTCCGACTTGGTGGAGAAATTTTATGAGACCCCAAACGTAATATTCTGTTTAGGCTTTGCAGGACTGGCTGTTTTGTTCTATATCCTAGGTTTTCGGAATAAGTCGAAAAACCCGGAAAAGAACTTTTCAAATGAGACCTTGATGCTTGCCGGCGCATTTTCCACAGCGGCTAGCATCGGATTTTTAGGACAGGTCCTGGACCGGAATGAAAACCACTTCACCCTGCTATTCCTACTATCCATTATTATTTACGGAATCCTTTCTGTCAAGCTGACCTCAAAGTTGCTTTGGGTTTTTACCTTAGTGGCCCTCGGGATTTGGTTTGCAACGGAAACCGCATACCATAGCAATTGGGGATTTAAGTTCTGGGGGATGAATTACCCCTTACGATTTACCATTTTTGGGATTATCCTGACTGCCTTTGCGGTATTGCTACAACCTAAAATAAAGCCATTGGCCGTCTTCAGGTCCACTTCTTTTGTCGTTGGACTGCTCTATACCATGATCGCTCTTTGGTTGCTTTCCATATTTGGCAACTATAGTGATTTCGACAAATGGTCCAGTGTCAGACAGTATGAGATTTTTTACTGGGGACTTTTAGGGATTGCCATTTCCCTGGGCTTGGCCATCTATGGCATGAAAACCAAGGACCATATCTCGCGTGATATCGGTTTTGTATTCTTTATCCTGAATCTGTATACCCGGTTTGTGGAGTATTTATGGGATAATATCAATAGAACGATTTTCTTTTTGTTATTGGCGGTTTCCTTTTGGTTTGTTGGCCGTTGGGCCGAAAGTATCTGGAAGAAAAAGGAGTGAGGTATTAATACTTTACCCCATTTTCCTTTAAGAAATTCACTGCAATTTTCTCATGTTCGATCAACGGTTTCAACTCTGAATCCATGAGGGAGGATGCCACAGAAACAAAGAACTTATTGATTGACGGAATTAAGGTTTCAGAAATGAGCTGTACCCTTTCCATGTGAAATTCAGAGGTGATAATGATCAATAAGTCTGGTTTTATTTCTTCGACGGCCTTTCGGGAGAGGGAAAAATCTTCAATGGTGTTCTTTGAAGGGATCCCTGGCAGAAACCGAGCAGGATTAATGCCTTTGAGGCTCAGGAAATTTTGAGCATAATATGTATGAGGTTTGTCCGTAATATTAAAGTGGTCGCCTTGACCACCCGTACATAAGATCAAAGCAGAGTCGTTATTGATGGCTAAATCATATGCTCTATATAGCCTATCGAGTGCTATAGCCGAAAGGTGTCCGTACTCGTCATTAGGCGCGCCCAACACCATGATTATTGTTTTCATGAACAAATGAATTAATTACTCAAAACTATAAAAAAGGATATAAATAAAGTAGGGTTTAATAATTATTTCTTGGACTTTAAAATATTAACCAATCTAGTTTTACATTCTAATTATAATAAAAATTTATAACAATTGGAATTGCTGTATCCACGGTAATTTACGAAAAATATTAAAAAAGGACAAATTGGTCTTAAATATGGGTTTGCAGAAAAAAAGAGGTCGGATTTTTGTTCCGACCTCTTTCAACTCCATTAGGAGTTATTATGTTTTAAAATCTTATAAGTGGATTACTTCACCGTACGCATCAGCAACAGCTTCCATAATAGCTTCACTCATGGTCGGGTGTGGGTGAACCGATTTAATGATCTCATGGCCAGTTGACTCTAATTTACGAGCTACAACCACTTCAGCGATCATTTCAGTTACGTTCGCACCAATTAAGTGAGCACCTAAGAATTCACCATATTTAGCATCGAAGATTACTTTTACGAAACCATCTTTTGCACCTGCGGCAGAAGCCTTACCAGAAGCAGAGAATGGGAATTTACCCACTTTGATTTCATAACCAGCATCTTTAGCAGCTTTTTCAGTGAAACCTACGGAAGCAACTTCTGGTGAACAGTAAGTACATCCAGGAATGTTGTTATAATCGATTGGGTCAACATGTAAACCTTTGATCTTCTCCACACAGGTGATACCTTCAGCAGATGCCACGTGCGCTAGAGCTTGACCTTTCACGATATCGCCGATTGCATATACACCATCGATGTTCGTTTTGTAGAAGTCATCAACAAGGACACGTCCTTTATCTGTTTTTACACCAACTTCTTCAAGGCCTAGGTTTTCGATGTTAGGCGTAATACCTACAGCAGAAAGAACCACTTCAGCTTCAAGGGTTTCAGTACCTTTTTCCGTTTTGATGGATACTTTGCACAGATCACCTTTAGTGTCTACTGATTGAACTTCTGATTTCGTAAGGATATTGATACCAGCTTTCTTCAAGGATTTCTCTAATTGTTTAGAGATTTCCTCATCTTCTACAGGCACGATACGGTCCATAAATTCAACGATAGTCACTTTCGTACCGATTGCGTTGTAGAAATATGCAAATTCGACACCGATAGCTCCCGAACCTACGACAACCATAGATTTAGGTTGCTTAGGCAAGTTCATTGCTTGGCGGTAACCGATAATTTTCTTTCCGTCCTGAGGGAGGTTAGGTAATTCTCTGGAGCGAGCACCAGTTGCAAGGATCGTGTGTTTAGCTGTATATTCTTTGGTAGAACCATCTGCAGCTTTCACTTCGATCTTACCAGCTTTTTTAATTTTTGCAGTTCCCATGATCACGTCGATCTTGTTCTTTTTCATCAAGAACTGGATCCCTTTGCTCATGCCATCTGCTACACCACGACTTCTTTTTACGATGGCTTCAAAGTCGGCTTCTCCACCGTTCACTTTGATACCATAATCAGCAGCATGATTTAAATATTCGAATACTTGTGCACTTTTCAATAGTGCCTTGGTAGGAATACAGCCCCAGTTAAGGCAAATTCCACCTAATGCGTCACGTTCGATAATGGCAGTTTTGAATCCCAATTGAGCTGCTCTGATGGCGGCTACGTATCCACCTGGACCACTACCGATAACAATAATGTCGTAATTCATAAATATTAATTGTCGTTATGTTTGCAAATACAATTCTTCAAAAATACACATTTTTTATTTAGTCAGGACATATCTTTTCCCCTATGGGGTGATTTTTACGCGGTATATGTCATATCGAGGTCAATCCTTTTCCTCGATTTCATTTCCCTAAAGGATTTCCTTTTCTTTGCGCTGACTAATAGTAATTTATATGTTAAGAATATTTCAGCAAGTTGCCCTTTGGGAGGCAATCTCTACCGTTTTGTTGTTTTTTGTTGCTATGCCATTGAAGTATTTTGGAGGTATTCCAGAAGCCGTGCGTGTTGCCGGATCAATCCATGGTTTCCTCGTTGTACTTTTTGTTGTCCTGTTGATTGCCTGTTGGCAAACCTATAACTGGAAGATTGGCCGCGTAGTCAAATATTTCTTCCTTAGCTTGATCCCAATCGTTTCCTTTTGGGTAGAAAAAGACCTTAAAAGAGAGATTACAGCTCAAAAAGCTGCTTAATCCCTTTTCTTGATATCCGACTCGATCCCCATATAGGCATAGGTAATTTCCGTTTTGCCATGTGGGGTTGGAGTTCCTTCCGGATCTAGGTTGACAAATACCAATTTGTCGATCGAAAGAATCACCATCCTTGTTATTTTATTGCGGACCACACAGCGCATCGTTAACGAGGTCCTTCCAAAATTGATGGCTTCAATGCCGAGCTCAATGATATCACCTTGCTTGGCCGAACTGACAAAGTTGATTTCTGAAATGTATTTAGTGACTACATGTGGATTCCCGAGTTGGACGATGGCGTAGATTACCGCTTCTTCATCTATCCAGCGCAATAGAGTTCCTCCGAATAAGGATCCATTAGGGTTTAGGTCCTCGGGTTTGACCCATTTACGAGTATAAAAGTTCATGATACAAATATCCGAAAAAATAGTTTATTCATTTTCTGTATTTTCCAGAAAGATTCAAGGCCATTAGAGCGGCTTATCTTTAATAAAAATGCTAGTCAAAAGGAACATGGCAATTCGCTAAAATTTGAGTCTGAAAAATTTTTTTTAGGGTAATTTTTGAGAAGTATTATTGGGGATTGATTCGAGTCTCATTCGAGACATATTCGGAAAATTCGGAATGTGTCTCGAATGAGACCAATAGCTCCACTAGGTTCAGAAACAAAAAAAGAGGCTACCTGAAAAGATAGCCTCTAGAAATAATATTTTTGATTTTAAGCGTGGATCGCTCTATTTGCAGTTGCTGCAAGAGCAGCTTCTTTAAATGCTTCCGTGAAGGTAGGGTGAGCGTGACAGATTCTACCGATATCTTCAGCAGATGCACGGTATTCCATTGCTACAACAGCCTCTGCAATCATATCAGCGGCACGTGGTCCGATCATGTGTACACCTAGGATCTCATCCGTTTCGGCATCAGCCAATACTTTGATGAAACCATCTGTGTCACCCGATGCTTTCGCACGTCCAGACGCTTTGAATGAGAAACTTCCAGCTTTATATTTCTTGCCTTCTTCTTTAAGTTGTTCTTCAGTTTTACCTACAGAGGCAACTTCAGGCCATGTGTAAACTACTCCAGGGATCAAGTTGTAGTCGATATGCGGTTTTTGACCAGCGATACGTTCAGCAACATAGATACCTTCATCTTCAGCTTTGTGAGCCAACATAGCACCTTTGATCACATCACCGATGGCGTATACACCAGCAACCGAAGTTTCCAAATGCTCGTTTACAGGAACCTTATTTCCTCTTTCTTCAGTTTTGATGCCGATATTTTCAAGGCCTAGACCTTCTGTATAAGCTGTTCTACCAACCGCTACGATACAGTAATCGCCTTGCAATTCTACCGCTTGGCCTTTAGCATCTTCCGCCGTAACCGTTACGTTCTTACCTTTTACGGTAGCTCCGGTAACTTTGTGGCTCATGAAGAATTCCACGCCTAAGTTTTTCTTCAGTACGCGTTGTAATTCTTTTCCTAGTCCAGCATCCATGGTAGGGATGATAGATTTTGCATATTCTACAACGGATACTTTAGCGCCTAAACGGGCATATACAGAACCCAGCTCCAATCCGATAACACCACCACCGATAACGATTAAGTGTTTAGGGACTTCAGTAAGGTTTAATGCTTCAGTAGAAGTAATGATACGTTTTTTGTCAACAGGAAGGAAAGGTAATGCTGAAGGTTTAGAACCCGAAGCGATAATTACGTTTTTCGCGCTTAACTCTTCTACTTTACCATCTGCAGCAGTCACTTTAATGGTGTTTTTGTCAACGAATGAACCTACGCCTTGGAAGCTGTCAATTTTGTTTTTCTTGAATAAGAAGGTAATACCAGCAGTATTTTGGTCAATAACACTGTTCTTTCTGTCGATCATTTTTTTCATGTCGACCTTCAGGTTACTTAAGCTAATGCCGTGTTGTTCAAAATTGTGAGCAGCATTGTGGTAATGTTCTGATGAATCCAACAATGCTTTGGATGGGATACATCCAACATTAAGACAGGTTCCTCCAAATGTGCTGTATTTTTCAATTACGGCTGTTTTTAAGCCTAATTGAGCACAACGGATAGCGGCAACATAACCACCTGGACCACTTCCGATTACGATTACGTCGTATTGCATAGAGATTTTTCTTTGTTTACGAGGCAAATTTACTATTTAAATGCATATTAAGCGAAGATTAATAGGATTAAAAATTGGGTGTTTTTTGGAATTAGACGGAGAGATTACAAAAGGAAGGAGAGGTTTCAGGGATGGATTCTGATTCTGAGCGAGGAGCGAGGAATCTGTAGTCTTTTATAAAATTGAATGTCATTCTTGACCGAAGGTTAAGGAATTGTTCGTGTGCTGGAGCAATGGTTGGTTTTTGGAAGATGGAAGTAAGTATTGGCGTACAGTTCCTGTTTGCTGCGCAAAAGGATGACAGCGAGAGGGAGAAGCGAAGAATCTGTAGTCATTAAAAAAAAATGTCATCCTTGACCGAAGGTTAAGGAACTGTTCGTATGCTGGAGCAATGGTTCGGTTTTGGCGGAAGAATGTGAGTATTGGCGTACGGTTCCTGTTTGCTTCGCAAAAGGATGACAGCGAGAGTGAGGATGAAAGGAACTGCTCGTATGCTGGAGCAATGGTTGGGTTTTGGAAGAAGAAGGTTAGTATTGGCGTACAGTTCCTGTTTGCTTCGCAAAAGGATGACAGCGAGAGTGGGGAGCAAGGAATCTGTAGTCATTAAAAAAAGAATGTCATCCTTAACCGAAGGTTAAGGAACTGTTCGTGTGCTGGAGCAATGGTTGAGTTTTGGCGGAAGAATGTGAGTATTGGCGTACGGTTCCTGTTTGCTTCGCAAAAGGATGACAGCGAGAGTGGGGATCAAAGAACTGTTCGTGTGCTGGAGCAATGGTTGGTTTTGGAAGAAGAAGGTTAGTATTGGCGTACAGTTCTTGTTTGCTTCGCAAAAAGATGACAGCGATAGGGAGGATGACAGCGTACAGATTTCTCGCTATTCGTCCAGAATCAAATTTATTGACATTCAATAAAAAAAACATAAACTTTACATGGTTGGAACGAAGGCTTAATAGTAAAATGCTTATTTGTAAAAAAATTAAAATATAGTGTATTACGTTTATATTCTAACAAATTCCAATCGAACTGTCCTTTATGTAGGTGTAACTAATGATTTAAAAGTTCGATTAACTTTTCACAAATCACCATCTCTATCTCACAATTCCTTTACCAATAGGTATAAAGTGTATTTTCTAATTTATTTTGAGACCTTTTCTCATGTTTTGGACGCAATAACTCGAGAGAAGGAAATTAAGAGATGGACAAGAAAACGAAAAGAGGAATTAATTAACACTCAAAACAAAGAATGGAAATTCTTAAATGACATGATTTAGGGGAGGATTCTGTAGTCCTTAAAAAAAATGTCATCCTTAACCGAAGGTTAAGGAACTGTTCGTGTGCTGGAGCAAAGGTTGGGTTTTGGAAGATGGAAGTTAGTATTGGCGTACAGTTCCTGTTTGCTTCGCAAAAGGATGACAGCGATAGTGGGGATAAAGGAACTGTTCGTATGCTGGATTAATGGTTAAAAATTAGGATTTGAAAAAGGCATTTGTGCACTGTTAGTATGCAGAAAAAAAGATTGAAATTAGGTGAAGAAGGTGAGTATTGGCGTACAGTTCCTGTTTGCTGCGCAAAAGGATGACAGGGATAGTGGGGATCAAGGAACTGTTCGTATGCTGGAGCAATGGTTGAGTTTTGGAAGATGGAAGTTAGTATTGGCGTACAGTTCCTATTTGCTGCGCAAAAGGATGACAGCGATAGTGAGGATGAAAGCGTACAGATTCTTCGCAATTCGCTCAGAACTGAAGACAGGGGATATAAATATAAAAGGCTCCAATTTGGAGCCTTTTATATATGTTCAATTACTTTGATTATTCAGCAACGATTTGACCATGCATAATTCCAAAGTGACCAGGGAAGCTACATAGGTAAGGATAAACTCCTTTTTCCAATGTAAACGTGATTTTGTCTTCTTGACCTGGACCTAATAATTTCGTGTGTGCAACGATTGATGAAAGAGCTGATTTAGGGATATACTCGTTATCCGCTGCAGCCGTAGCTTCACCACCGAAAGTAGCCACATCAACACCTGGTTTCAAAACAACCAAGTTGTGTCCCATTGATTCAACAGGCATTGAACCTACGTTTTTCAAAGTCAATTCTACTGGTTCACCAGCTTTAACACGGATTAATGTAGTATTGAATTGCATTTGATCATTAGCTTCAACTGTCCATTGGTTTGACAATGTTACATTCTCAATACCTTCTACAGTTGTAGTAGATGCAGTTTCTGTAGCTTCTGGTGCAGTTGTAGTGGTTTCGGTTGAAGCGCCTTCTTCTTTCTTCTCAGCGTTATTGCCACAAGAAGTAATTCCAATTGCTAAAACTAGCGCTGGAATAATAAATAATTTCTTCATAGCTATTTTTAATAAATTTTATACGAATTTAACATAAATTATTGATTTAAACGAGGATTAAATCATTGTGAAGTCAATTTTGGGTTTTTATTTTTGTTGGTAACCTGAATTATTTTCTGATATAATTCGATTGGATCGAAAGGTTTTCCAATTACGCCATCGGCTCCGGCCTGGAATGCAGCTGCTTGTTCATGTTCTAAAACCGATGCGGATATGGTAATGATCGGTATGCCATGTTTTTCAGGGATTATATGGTTCTTGATTTCCTTGATGGCCTCAAATCCACTCATGATCGGCATGTGCGTATCCATTAAGATTAAGTCGTACTGCTCGTTCTCTACTTTTTCTAGGGCCAGTCTGCCGTTCTTTACGATATCCACGGCACAGTTCCAGCTTCGTAACATATGGGCCAGCATAAAAGAGTTGAGCTCATTGTCTTCCGCTACCAAGACTTTCATCTCCTCAAATTTTGGAAAACTGTTGTAGGTCGGTACTTCTTTTTCTTTTTCGACCTCACTTTGCGCTGATTCTTCAAACCAACCTTCAAAAAAGAATTCAGAACCTTCCCCATAGATACTTCTGGCACCTACGTCACCGTTCAATAGCTTCGCTAATCGCTTTACGATCGCTAATCCTAAACCCGTTCCGCCGAATTTTTTGGTAATACCATCATCTGCCTGTTCAAAGGCCATAAAGATCTTGTCGACGGAATCCTCACGGATGCCGATACCAGAGTCTTTAACGGAAAACCGCAGCCTAAAGCGTTCGTAGTCTTTATTGACAACCTTTACGGTAAGCTGTATGGAGCCTTTTTCGGTGAACTTAAGACTGTTGGATACAAAGTTGCTGATGATCTGTTGCAACCTCAATGAATCGTAATGAATATACTGAGGGACATCTTCGTCCACTTCGATATGGAATTTCAGGTTCTTATGGGTTGCTTTGATCTTGAATATCCTATTGATATCCTCGATCATTTTGGTGAGGCTGAAATCCTCAAATTCAATCTTTAACATCCCTGAATCGATCTTGGACAGGTCGAGGATGTCATTGATGATGAGCAATAGGGAATGAGAAGCATTGTCCAGCCTTTTTAACCAATCTTTTTGTTCCACGGTGAGTTCCGAGCTCTTGAACATGTGCATGATTCCCATAATCCCATTAATGGGAGTCCGGATTTCATGGCTCATGTTGGCCAGGAATATCTCTTTGGATTTTCTGGCTTGAATGGCTTCTTCACGAGTTTTGAGCAGTTCAATCTTGGATTCTTCCAGTTCCTTATTCTTTTGGATAAGTTCCTGTTGGATCAAGATCTGTTGAACAAATGACTTAACCTTTGCTATGGTAATCTCTGGGTTCAGCGGTTTGTACAAATAATCTACTGCACCACTTTCCAGACCTTTTAATAAGTATTTGTCTTCCTTAGAAATAGCGGTGACCATGATTGCCATGATATGGCTAGTCTTGGGGTTAGATTTTAAAAGGGATACGAATTCGAATCCATTTATTTCTGGCATCTGTACATCGACCAGGGCAATTGAGATATCATCCTTCCAACAGATTTTCAGGGCTTCATTAGGGTCTGTAGAGCTCACGATGTTGACGTGGTCAACTTCCTGAAGTAGCGCATGCAGACTGATGATGTTTTCTTCCTTATCATCCAATATCAGAATATTGATCGTTTTCATAGGTGACATTACTTTAATTGACTGAAATAATCTACGATATGTTGATTTGAAATGACTTGCACTTTTTTAGAGACCTGTGTTCCAGCCAAGGGCATGGTGTCAATAATGGCTTCTTTGGGGTCTTGGACATAGCAAGCTGCACCTTGATCAACCATGGCCTTTAGGCCGGATGATCCATCGTTGTTGGCTCCTGAAAGAAGAAAAGCAGTCGCATCCTTGTTGTAAACAGCCGCTACAGAGTCAAAAAACACATCGATAGATGGTCTTGAAAACTGTACTGGGTCTGAAATGTCCAAGGAAAATATATAGTCAGGTTCTACCAGTGTATGGTAGCCCGGGGGAGCGAAATAAATATGGTTTTCCAAAATGGGCAGTTTATCACGTACCGAAATAACATTCCGGTTCAATCTTTTAGATAAACTCGTTTCGATTTTAGTTTCGTATTTCGAATTTCTATGCAATACAATGACAATAGCATCGGCGAATTTGCTAGGCAGATGATCGAGGATTTCCACGATCAATTCATAAGCGCCTGCAGAGCCCCCGATTACTATGATATGTTTTGCCAGGTTTTCCATTTCTATTTTATTTTTTGATAGATGTTGTACTCCTTGTCGATGACTTTAAAATTATCCATGATTTCATGTCTCATTAAAGTCTCCTTTGTTCCTAGGCATAAAAATCCAAACAGGGCCAAGGATTGATAAAACAGGTTGATGACATGTTCCTGAAGTTTGAGATCAAAGTAAATCAGTACATTTCTGCACGTTATTAATTGGAACTCATTAAAAACTTGATCGGTTGCCAGGTTATGGGTTGAGAACAGGATGTTTTGCCTCAGGTCATGGTTGATGATTGCGGCATCATATCTTGCCGTATAATAGTTTGAAAGACTTTCTGTTGAGTTGTATGCATTGAAGTTGTCAGAATATTCCTTGAATTTATTGATGGGATAGATCCCTTTTTTGGCAACTTCGAGCACTTTACTGTTGATGTCCGTTCCATATATAAAAGCACGGTCACTTAGATTGTTTTCCTTTAACAGAATGGCCAGGGAATAAACCTCTTCTCCGGTTGAACAACCTGCACTCCATATTTTTATCCTTGGGAAAGTCTGTAAGTAGGGGATGATATCCTTGTTGAGTTTATTGAAGAATCCAGGGTCCCGAAACATTTCAGTCACATTTACGGTGACTTCCTGTATGAAATATTGTTGGAATCCCTCAACGTTGACCAATGCATTCTTTAAATCCACCATATCCATGTCCTCCAGGTTCATGATACGTTGGATTCTGCGTTTCAATGAAGAGCGAGTATATCCGGACAGATCAAAATCTGACACATTCTTTAATAGAAAGACAATTTCTTCTACTTCTGAAAAACTCAATTCATTTGAATCTCTTAACTCAGCCATACTTGCATTAATGATACTAATTTATCAAGGTCGATGGGTTTGCTCACATAATCGTTTGCTCCCAATTCAATGGATTTTTCCCGATCCCCCTTCATTGCCTTCGCCGTAACGGCGATAATAGGCAAGTCTTTAAATTTCTTGTTTTTCCTGATTTCTTGAATGGCCTCATAACCGTCCATTTCCGGCATCATGATATCCATCAGGACGATGTCGACTTCCTTTTGCTCATCGTTAATGATGTTTAGTGCTTCCAGGCCGTTATTGGCAATCTCAATCTGCATGTTATATTGCTGTAGCGACGAGGTCAATGCAAATACATTTCGCATATCGTCATCTGCTATGAGCACCGTTTTATGATCCAAGGTGCTTGTTCCATAATTTTCTTTAGGACCAATCTTCTCTGGATGCTTGATCGGATTATATGCCGGAGCAGAAAGCTTGTTTAAGAAAAGATTTACCTCATCGATCAATCTATTGTTGGATTTACTTGATTTTAATACCATAGATTGTGTATGGCGCATGATTCTTTCGGTCTGCTCTGAGCTCAAATCATATGCTGTATTGATGATTACCGGAAGTTTCTCAAATTTTGGATTCGATTTGATGACATCCAGCATTTCAAGACCGCTTCCATCAGGCAGTTTCACATCCAAGATGATACAGTCCAGATTCTTTTCCTGTTCAAGTTTTTTCAATCCCGATTCTACCGTGAAGGCTTGGATGACATTGATGTTCTGTTCAGCAAAAGCTTTTTTGATCAGGTCACTTTGGAATTCCTGGTCTTCGATCAATAGGATCTTTTTAAGGTCCTTATTGATGTTGAGTTTAATGTTTTCAAAGGCTACTCCAATGCTTTCTCCAGTAACCGGTTTTGCCATAAAGCCAATGGCGCCACTTTCAAGGAAATCTTTCTTGTTGAAATTAGCTGCAGACATCATGTGGATCGGGATATGCTTGGTCGTCTCGTTTGCTTTTAAGGTTTTCAGGACTTCCCAGCCATCAGCCAATGGAAGCATCACATCCAGAATAATAGCATCAGGAATATTTTCCTTGGCCATCTGAATACCTGCAACACCATCATAGGCATTTAAGACATTGAAGCCAAATTCTAGAGCAAATTCCTTAAGGATATCCGCAAAATTAACATCGTCTTCAATAATCAGGATGGATTTCTTCTCCCTTACGACTTCTGCAATTGGTTCAGGTTGCACAACAGCTGCAGGTTTTGCTGCTGCCGTTTCCTTAATTGCTGGCGGAGTTACTTTTACGGCTGCTTCTTTTGCAGGAGCTGCCTCTTTATATTCCGTAAATGGAATGATCAAGGTGAATTTACTTCCTTTTCCAGATTCACTTTCCAAGGTAATCCTACCGCCCAATAAAGAGGAAATCTCTTTCGAGATTGACAATCCCAGTCCTGTTCCGCCATATTTGCGGCTTGTGGAGCCGTCTTCCTGACGGAAAGCTTCGAATATCAAGGCTTGTTTGTCCTCTGAGATCCCTTTTCCAGTATCGGAAACTGCAAAGTGTAAGTTTCCAGATTGTTTGATGATCTGCAGATTGATCTCTCCATTTTGGTCGGTGAATTTGAATGCGTTTGAAAGGAAGTTCTTTAATACTTGTTCCAAGCGGTATTCGTCGGAAATAAATTGTTCCGGTGCCTTTTTAATGTCGATATTGAATCGGATGGACTTTTCTTTTGCCACCTCTTTAAAAAGGGATTCAAGATTGGCAGCAAAATGTTTGCTATCGATGCTGTCCTTGTGGATCTCTACTTTTCCGGATTCAATTTTCGCAAGGTCTAAGAGTTCATTGATCAATTGCAACAGGTCTGAACCGGCATTATGAATGACAGAGGCATATTTGACCTGTTCTTCACTAAGGTTGCTATGTTTGTTATCCTGCAATAATTTGGCAAGGATCAAGATACTATTGAGGGGAGTGCGAAGTTCGTGGCTCATATTGGCCATAAACTCGGATTTATATTTACTTGCCTGCTCCACTTCTGTGATTTTCTGTTCTACGACGGTATGGGCAAGATTAAGGTCGTTATTGCGCTTCTCAAGCTCTGCGGCTTTTTCGTTAAGCTCTTTATTGGCTTGGGAAAGTTCTTCTTGCTGTACCCGAAGCTCTTCTTCGGAAGCTTCCAATAGATTGGTCTTATAAACCAATTCTTCATTGGTTATCCTCAATTCTTCCTGTTGAGCTTCTAGTTCTTCCGTTTGTCTTTGGGTTTCTTCAAGCAGGCCTTCAACTAAGGCATGGCTTTGGCGGCTATGTAAGGCTGAACCTATAGAACGGCTTGTTCGGGTTAGGTAGTTGATGATATTTTCTTTCTTGGAATCGGGGAAGGATCCAATAATCTCAATCAGGGCGATGCAATAATCTTCATATACTACTGGGAATAAAATCACATCAGCTTCAATGGATTTGATTACCCCAGTTTTGATCTTGCTATTGCTAACGTCAATCGAGGATAGGATCTGCGGTTTTTTAGATTCTACGACCGATCCCAAAATCCCTTCACCTTGGCGGAATAACTCGATTTTATCTTTAGGGTCTAGGCCTTTTGAGTCACGAATCCTGAATTCATAGGAGTCGATCTTTCGGACATAAAATGCCCCAGCAAAAGAATTGGTCACTTCCGAGATCACGTTCAGGGACGTTTTGGCAATTTCAGATTCCGTAGAAACGCCTGAGATGTTATTGTGGAGTTTGGAGGAATTGGTAAGGACCCAATTGACACTTTCCAGTTCTTCGGATGTTTTGGTCAAGTTGTTGTTTAATTCCTTTTCCTTTCTTGTATTTCTGCGCAGGTATTCAAGAATGCGTAGCGTTTGGATGAAAGCAAAGAATATCCCTAACAGCGATAGGATACCAAAAGCGGCGGTATACACCCTTGTACTTGCAAGTTCTTTGGATTTTTTATCAGTAAGCTTTTTCCTAGCTTCAATCACATCATTTGTGAAGGAATTTCTAGCCTGATTTATTATAGTTTGTTCATTGGCTAGGGACTTAAATATTTGGTCCGTAGATTCGGTGTTGAAATCGTGTTCGTTAGCACTAATGGAAGCCGTTATGGCTTTAATATGTTCCACAGACTTTGGTGGAGTCTGGTGCAATTCATTTGGACGTTCGATCTGTAAGATCAAGCCCTGGATTTCATCTTCTAATTGTTCCACAGTCAATGGATCTGCGGTATTATCCAGGTTCTTGTATTTGGAAAGTTTCTGTATGTCAAGTTCCCACTCCTGGATATTGTAGAATTGTTTTTGCGCCAATTCTATATAATTGTTTATGGTCTCTGAATATTCGCGTTGTTTGTTCAGGAAATACCAATAGGAGAATATAATGATTAGATTAGCGACAATGATGCTGACTATAAATTGCCACTTTAATTGACTAAACTTATTCATGTTAGAATAGTATATTAACTTTAAATTTCATAAGTATAAACTTCATTATCCAGCACAGAGATGTAAATAATGTCCTTCTAATTAAAACTTGAAACCACAATCAAGAGATGTGATTAAATCGCATTAGTTTTTAGAAAATTATGACAAAGGTAATGAACTAAATAAGAATCATTAGCACTATATATCTGTTTTATACTTAGTATCACTTGTTTTTCCATAATTTACTTGGTCCAATTCTTTAAAATTGTCGAAATAACAAAATCTAAATTAATGATTTAAATTTTAATTTTGCCGGTATAAAAAATTAATAATTAGCGTTTTAAGAATGAATTCAGTATTAAAAAATATCGAAAACATTCCTTTTACCAATCGGTTGATTGGTGTAACATCTAAAATTAAAAATAGTTTTTTATTGTTTCTTAATTTTTTATAACCTTTTTTCATTAAAAAATCATCGATATTGAGGTAAAGCTGACATGTTCGGAATATTTTTTTATCTTTAAGAAGTCAGAAACAATATTAATCTAAAAATTAATGGATTCACCGATTCAATTAGTTCTAATCATTACTGGGTCAGTAATAGCTATTTTTTTCCTGTTGTATTTGTTGCCAGTAAATCTTTGGTTTACGGCACAATTGTCGAATGTAAAGATCAGTCTTTTGAATTTAGTGCTGATGAGATTGCGTAAGGTCCCGCCATCCTTGGTGACCAATGCCATGATTACCTCGACCAAAGCAGGCTTGAAGATTACCTCCAATGAGATTGAAACCCACTATTTAGCGGGAGGAAATGTAAATAAAGTAATCAAGGCACTGATTTCCGCGGATAAAGCAAATATTCCCTTGGATTTTAAGTTGGCCACAGCCATTGACCTTGCGGGGCGTGATGTTTTTGATGCGGTACAGCTTTCCGTAAATCCACAGGTTATCAATACGCCACCAGTTGCTGCCGTTGCCAAAGATGGTATTCAGTTGATTGCGAAGGCAAGGGTAACCGTTCGTGCAAATATCAATCAATTGGTCGGGGGTGCGGGTGAAGAAACCATTCTTGCCCGTGTAGGTGAGGGTATTGTAACAACTATTGGTTCCTCGGCTAACCATAAGGAGGTTTTGGAAAATCCAGACCGTATATCAAAAACTGTTCTTTCCAAGGGATTGGATTCCGGAACGGCCTTTGAGATCTTATCCATTGATATTGCAGACATCGATATAGGTGAAAACGTAGGTGCGAAACTTCAGACCGATCAGGCAGAGGCCGACCTAAAAGTTGCTAATGCAAGAGCTGAAGAGCGTAGAGCGATGGCTGTTGCGACCGAACAGGAAATGCGTGCGAAAGCGCAGGAAGCTAAGGCTAAGGTAATCGAAGCTGAATCGCAAGTTCCAATGGCTATGGCAGAAGCTTTCAGAAATGGAAACTTAGGTATCATGGACTACTATAAAATGCAAAATATCCAAGCGGATACCGATATGAGAACATCCATAGCTAAGCCGCAAGGACCTGATAAAAAATAAATTATCTCAATCAATAAGAAAAGCCATGATTAAGAAAGTTTAGCGCTTTCTGAAATCATGGCTTTTTTTATGGCATTATAAAGGTTTATAAACGAAAAAACCCTGACGATGGGCGCCAGGGTTTGATACTAACCAATTATAAACCTAAATTATGAAAAGACAATTTTAATATAAATTCTACTTATCCTTCGAATTATGAAACAAAGGTACGGTGAGAATTAACATTTACAAAGGAATGTCGATAAAAAGTTTCCCTTGCAACCATTTTCTGACAATACCATGATTTATCTGTTGCAACAAATAAAACTTTGGCGTAAATGAATTAACAATTCAAGATTTTGGTCTATAAAAAATCTTTATTTTTGGAAATATCAATTGATTATGGTGTTAAAGAAATTTGCTGCAATCAAAGCAGTTGTATTAGATGTTGATGGAGTCCTGACAGATGGCCGACTTTTGGTGACAGAGGCTGGTGAACAGTTGCGTTCTTTTTTTGTGAAAGATGGATATGCCATGCAATTGGCAATAAAAATGGGTTTAGATATCTGGGTGATATCAGGTGGAAACTCCGAGGGTGTCAGAAAGAGGTTGGAGGGTCTAGGTATTCAAGAGATTCATTTAGGTGTAAAAAATAAAATGGATGTCATGACCCAACTTACCGAAAAACATCAATTACAATTGGAAGATTTGATGTATGTAGGAGATGACATGCCTGATTATGAGGTGATGCAGGTCGTGGGAATCGCGGTCTGTCCTTGTGATGCCGTGGATGATATCAAGACCATCTCGCATTATATGTCGCCGAAAAAAGGAGGGGAAGGAGTTGTCCGTGATGTCTTGGAAAAAATATTGAAATTGAAAGGTCGTTGGGGCGTACAGACAGAAATAAAGAGTGTTTAATGATAGTCCAAGAGAAATTAAAAGCAATCCCAATCATCTTGGGTTCTAAATCACCCCGAAGAAAGGAGCTATTGAAGTCCATGGATATAGATTTTACGGTAGAGGTTCGGGAAACCGATGAATCCTTTGATGAAAATTTGTCCCCTGAAGAGGTCGTTCAACATATTGCAGAAGCAAAATTGGCGGCATTCCATGAGCCTTCTTTCCATGATAAATTAATTATCTGCGCTGATACTATCGTCGTAGATCATTTATCTTCGGTAATAGGAAAGCCAAAGGATGCCGACGAGGCGGTGGAGGTGATTGCAGGCCTAAGTGGCAAGGAACATCAGGTCTTTACTGCTGTTGCCATGGCTTATCAAGGCGAGACAAGATCATTTGTTGAGGAGACGAAGGTGTGGTTCAACGAGCTGGATACAGAGGAAATCAGTTATTATGTCGATAGATATCAGCCCATGGATAAGGCAGGCTCTTACGGCATTCAAGAATGGATAGGCCGAATTGGCATTGAGAGAATTGAAGGTTCTTATGAAAATGTGATCGGATTGCCTACAGCCAGGTTGCAAAAGGAACTCAAGGAAATGTTTGCTGTATAAATCCAGCTTTAGATATTAAAATAAAGGGCGGAAAATTAATTTTCCGCCCCTTTTATTTACATTTTACCTTACTTAATATGATATCTAATTCCTGTGTAGAACATTCTACCGGTCATAGGTCCCCAAAGCATATTCGTGTCAAAATGCTGACCAAATGGTTGGTCAAACGCCAAGATTGGATCTTTTTGATAGAAGTTGCTTAAGTTTTCCCCACCGATATAAATATCAAAGTTTTTGTTCTTGCCTAATGTTTTGCTCACCTGAGCATTCATGGTTACATAGGCATCAGATTGACTTGCCAATTGATATTCTACTGGGTTACTGCTGGTATTTGGCAATCTTTTCTTGCCCACTACGTTCAATGTATAGTCAAAATGCCAGCCTGAGTGGGTATTGTAGGCTAGGTTCATGAATCCACGGTGCTTAGCAGTCAGCGGTTTCTGTAGTTTTCCAGATTTATATTCCGTTTCCACATCGAGCATACGGTAAGCCATTCTGGCCTCGAAGTGTGGGGCAGGCATAAATCTGAATTCAGCCTGTAAGCTATTGGAGTACGATTTCCCGTCTAAGTTATAGAATGATACTTCACGAGGGTTTTCAAAATCAACGACTACTTGGTTTTGGAAGTTATTATGGAATAGTTCCACGGACACACCTGATTCCCTTCCGAAAAGCTGGAAGCTTTGGTCAACAGTAAATCCTGTATTCCAAGATACTTCTGGTTTAAGTCCATAGGCATGTTCGCCATTAGCAAGGTTTGCCAATCCGTTAATAGCTCTGCTTGAGGCAAAGATGCCTAGGTTTTCGGCAAAGATATTGGCGGTGCGCTGTCCGCGACCTGAACTCAAGCGTAGGGTAGTTCCCAGGATAGGCTCATAACGCAAAACTGCTCTTGGTGTGGTAAACCAACCATAAAGGTTGTTGTAATCCTGACGGATTCCCAACACAGCATCAAACTTTTCACTAGGGCTATAGGTGTATTCTGCAAATACGCCTGATACAGCCTCTTTACGGCCAAAGTTGTAGGCATAATCGTTGTTGGAATTTACGCGTTTCAGATCTTCATCATAGTGGTCATATTGAACAGAAGCCCCAACCTTGTATTTGTGGGATACATCTCCGATGATATCCTGGAACAATAGGTTGGCATAATAGGAGTTTTGTTCATTATCGTAGGTGTTCAATCCAAAGAAGCTTTCTTGTTTATATTGACTTGCAGATAATTGAAGACCGATACTACGGTGTTTATTGGTCGGGAATACATAACCTAATTTACCAAAACCTTCAATTCTTTGGTTTTTGAATCCTAGACCATATTTATTGGTCGTCAATTTATCTGTATTCTCGTTGAATTCAATCTGTCCACCGATCCTATCATCGTGAAGGAATTTGACGCCGAACTGAGCAATGATCCCTTTGCCGTTTTCGAAATGCCAACGGTTTACCCCTGAGAATAGGTTTCCTACTGGAATGTCACGGAAGCCATTGTCACTGAAGTTCATTTTTTTGTTGTACATGAAGTTATCATGCAACAATAGTCCAACTGACCATTTCTCATTGATATGATGCGAAAGGTTTAGATTGACATCGGTACGGCCCATATTGTTGGCATAGGCATTAAAAAATAACTTCTCGCTGTTATGTGGTTTCTTCAGTTCAACGTTGATTTGGCCAGCCATGTTTTCAAATCCATTGGCTACTGAACCAATTCCTTTGCTGATATTGATGGCTTCGATCCAAGTTCCGGCAATACTGTTCAATCCTAAGGGAGAAGCAAAGCCTCTAGGTCCTGGTAGACCTTCAACGGTAAGTTGGGTATAAATACCAGCAAGTCCGAGCATTTGGATCTGTTTGCTGCCTGTTACGGCATCGCTGCTTACTACATCCACGGAGGCATTGGTCTCAAAACTTTCGCTAAGATCACAACATGCCGCCTTGAAAAGTTCTTTGGCCGTGATAGTCTCTACACGGTTCGGGGTCAATTTAGAAATGTAATTGGATTTCTGTCTTCTAGTGACCACGATTTCCTGTAAAGTGTTGTTCTTCGCCTGTACAACCAGGACTTCATGTAGATTTTTTACCTCGATGGTATCACCTTGCATACTGGCATGTGAGATCACTAACTTTCTGTAAGGCTTCTGGTGCATGATCTTGAAAACCCCATTTTCATTGGTCTTAACCTTTTTGTTCGGGTTGTCCAACCAGAAAATGGTGACTTCGGTAATTGGGGTCAAATCCCCTTTTTCACTTTCATTAACTACGACTCCGGTTACCTCATGGTCATGGTCGTGGTTATGTCCGCCATCGTCATCGTGCTGATGTTCCTGGCCTTCCTCATGCTGATGGCCTTCTTCTGCATGTGCATGGTCATGGTCGTGGTCATGCTCATGATCATGCTCATTCTCTTCATCCATTCTAGGATACAGGCAGCATTCATGTAATTCTTCGTAGATGGCATCAGGTGCACGGAATTCTTTGGTGTCATGACCAGCTTCAGCGATTCCCTGTTTAATTTTATCTAAGGAGTTTTTGCTGGAATCATAGGTTACAGTAGCTATACCAGTACTGCTATCCCATTCAATGGATTTTGCGCCGGCATCTTTGCCCGCGGTCTCGATCCGTTTCTTACACATGGCACAATTGCCAGAAACTTCAAATTTCTCGGTGTTAATATTGTTTTGGGCGAACAGTCCTGTGCCCACAGCTATAAAAATAAATACTAATAAATATCTAAATAAGTGCATAGTTCATTGTAATTAATAAAAATTCAAAAAGTCTAGATTGATTTTGAAAGTTTAATTAATCAAATGATGAATGTGCAGTTGAGAAGGTATACAGAATGGGTTTCCGCGAATAGGGCGGGTTTGAAAGGATTGGGTTCTTCGGGTTTATCTTCAATGATTTGTACCCAATGGTTGATGATCCAAGGGATCAAAACGATGGCCGGAGAAAAGTCGAAAGTATTGCCAAATAGCATCTTTGAACGCACTTGGTCACTTTCGGTGGTCAATTCTAAATCTACTTTGGAGTCTTGACAGGTATGGTCATCTTCACATTGGCTGTTGCTTTCCAGATCGTCGGCATGCTCATGGTCCTCGTGCAAATTGATGCACATTGGACAACTGTCATGTGATACTTTGGATTCCTCAAGAACCGAGAACATGGTACTTTTTCCACAATGGTGCATATGGATAGTAGCCCCTGTACTGCATACAGAATAAATCAATAGTAAGCATATGGCTACAATTTTTCTCATGTCGGTTTCAAATATAGGAAACTAACACTGAATATGTGGATAATTAATTGTAAATTTTTCTTGTCAAAAGAATTCACACTAATTATATTCGAATTGACTTATTACTTTATAAACCTTTGACTTATGGAAACTTTAGCTGCACATCCAAATCTGTTGTATTTGGGCTTGGTAAGCCTAGTATCAGCGGGAATCTTGGTAATTTTCCTATTCAACAAAATTCTGAGAAGAGTTAATTAAATAAAAAACCTGATTCAACTGAATCAGGTTTTTTTTCTATCCTTTTATGGAGGAAATGAAATCTGGTATTTTCTCCAAGTAGTTTTCTTCTGCCAATAACTTGACAAATGCAGTTCCTACAATGGCGCCATTGGCATATTTTGTAGCTTTTTGAAAGGTGTCCTGATTGTGGATCCCAAATCCTATCACGACTGGGTTCTCGAGATCCATATCCTTAATCCTCTGGAAATAGCTTTCTGATTGTTCCTGAACATTTAATTTTGTTCCCGTGGTCGCATTCGAAGAAAGGAGATAAATAAAGTTTGTCGAAAGTGAGTCGATTTTCCTTATTCTGTCGGCAGATGTCTGTGGGGTTACCAAAAAGACATTGCTCACTTGGTTCTCTTCAAATATTCCTTGGTACAGTTCTTCGTATTCATACATCGGAAGGTCAGGGATGATCGTACCGTTCACTCCGACCTCCTTGCAGGCTTTGCAGAAGTTCTCTACGCCATATTGAAGTACAGGATTAACATAGCCCATAAGAAATACTGGGATACTGACTCTTTTTCGTAGATCCTTCAATTGTTCGAACAAAACCTTCAGGTTCATGCCATTTTCCAGGGCTACTTCTGAACTATGTTGGATGGTAGGTCCATCGGCAACCGGATCTGAGTAGGGGAATCCAATTTCAAGGAAATCAGCACCTGCTTTTTCCAGTGCTTCTGCAATATCAAGGGTACTGTCCAGCGTTGGGTAGCCAGCGGTAAAATATATAGATAGCAATCCGTTTGCCTGTTTGTTAATCTTTATCATGTTATAAACCGAAATATTTCATGTAATTGTCCAAATCCTTGTCGCCACGTCCAGAAAGACAGATGACCACAGTTTCGTCTCCTTTAAAGTTCATTTTTTCTAGGTGAGCTAATGCATGCGAACTTTCTATAGCCGGAATGATACCTTCTAATTTCGTCAATTGTAGTCCTGCCTGCATGGCTTCATCATCTGTCGCACTCACATAGGAGCCACGACCGGATTTGAAGAGCCAAGCATGTTGGGGGCCAATCCCTGGGTAATCCAGCCCGGCCGAGATGGAATAAGGTTCGATGACTTGGCCATCTTCCGTTTGCATCAGGATCGAACGGCTACCATGTAATACGCCTTCATTTCCTAAAACGGTGGTCGCGGCGGATTCTCCACTGTCTACCCCATGACCTGCAGCTTCAACAGCAATTAACTGTACATCTTCATCATCTAGAAAGTGATAAAACATGCCTGCTGCATTTGACCCGCCACCTACGCAGGCCATTACGATATCTGGTGTTTCCTTGCCTGTTTTTTCTAATAATTGCTTTTTTGTTTCCTCCGAAATAATGGACTGAAACCTTGCCACCATATCCGGATAAGGATGTGGCCCTACCACGGAGCCGATGATGTAATGCGTGTCGACAGGGTTGTTTATCCAATCTCTTAAAGCTTCATTGGTAGCATCTTTCAGTGTTTTGCTTCCTGATGTGGCTGCAACTACCTTTGCACCCATCATTTTCATGCGCGCAACATTGGGAGCCTGTCTTTGGATATCGATCTCGCCCATATAAACCACACATTCCAAGCCTTTCAGGGCACATACGGTAGCTGTAGCCACGCCATGCTGTCCAGCGCCTGTCTCCGCAATGATGCGCTTCTTGCCTAGTTTTTCGGCAAGCAAGATCTGTCCGATGGTATTGTTGATCTTGTGTGCGCCAGTATGGTTCAGGTCTTCACGTTTCAAGAATATTTTGGCATTGTATTTTTCCGAAAGACGTTGAGCATGATATAGGGGAGAGGGTCTGCCTACATAATCACGTAACAAGTATTCAAATTCTTCCTTGAAGGAAGGGTCTTCCATTATTTGCAAGTATTGGTTTTGCAATTCTTCAACATTTGGATAAAGCATTTCAGGAATATAGGCCCCTCCGAATGGTCCATAGTATCCTTTATTATTTACTTGATATTTGCTCATTTCTGATGGTTTTCAATGCTAATTTTAATTTTTCTATATCTTTTAGGCCAGGTTCGATTTCAAATTTTGAATTGAGATCTAGGCCGATCAGTTTGTTGTCTTCAAAGTTTATGGCTTCCTGTAAGTTTTCCAAGGAGAGCCCGCCACTTAAGAAATAGGGCGTTTCGTAGGGGTACTCCTTTAGTTTTTGCCAATTGAAGGTAACTCCAGTGCCGCCATATGCTGGGCTCTTGCTGTCAAACAGGAAGTAATCGACCTGCCCAATATAAGGTTCCAATTGTTTCCAATCAAAATCTTCATCAATTCCAAAGGCTTTGATGACTTCCAAGCCTTTGTCCTTTAATGCTGCAGCAAGCTCAGCTGGTTCATGTCCATGTAGTTGGATGCTGTTGAGGTTGAAGCTTTCTGTTGCATTCATGATTTCGGCAAAGTCGGAATTTACAAAAACTCCTGTTTTTTTGATATCATTTGCCATGGTAATATTGACAAGGTCTCCCACATATCGTGCTGACTTCTTATAGAAGATATGACCAATATACTGTATTGGAAGCTCAAGGAGTTGCAAAATGTTTTGCTCTTCCTTCATGCCACAGACCTTTACTAATAGTTCCCTAGCCATTTATCAAAGTTTTAAAGCTTTTTAAGGCCTTGTGACCCAAAAGGGATTCTTCAGCCTCGTAATAACAGTCTGCAAAGCTTTTTTCTGGATGGAAGGTTTTTATTCCAAAAGCTGCATTGGTCAAGACAACATTGTTCTGGATATCATTTCCTTCGCCCTCGATAATCTGTTTGAATATCTTTGCTGCCTCTTCGATGGATTCACCACCTGCGAGATCTTGCGGTGCTACTGCCGTAAAGCCAAGCTCGTCCACCGTATAATAGTTCTCCCCTTGATTATTGATAACCTTGAAATCGCCCGTCAAGGAGATTTCATCATAACCATCCATGGCATGCATGATGCTATATTGTTTGTCGGTGTTTTGATAGAGGTATGCATAGAGCCTAGCTAATTCCAGACTAAATACTCCAACTGATTGGAACTTAGGGTTTGCAGGATTGGTCAATGGACCCAACATATTGAAGAAGGTCTTCACCGCTAAAGCTTTGCGGATAGGCGCTACGGTTTTCATTGCTGGATGAAACAATGGCGCATGTAGGAAACAGATGTTGGCTGTTTCTAATTGTTTCTTTAGGACATCTTTATCAGCAGTAAATTTATAGCCCAAGTACTCCATGACGTTGGAGGATCCGCAGCTGGATGATACGCCTACATTTCCATGTTTGGCAACATGGTAACCAGCACCTGCCACCACAAAAGAGGCTAGTGTGGAGATATTGAAAGTGTTTTTTCCATCACCACCGGTTCCGCACATGTCAATCAGGTCAAATCCATTGAAGTCTACTTTGTTGCACAGGTCATACATCGCGTCGCGGAAACCGCCTAGCTCCTCCACACGGATACTGCGCATTCCATAGATGGTCATGAAGGCAGCGATCTGATGGGTATCGTATTTTCCTGTTGCAATGTTCGTCAGGATATCATAAGCCTCTTTTCTGCTGAAGGACTTGTATTCAAATAGATGCGCTAAAATTTCTTTCATATTTTTTTCAATAAAAAAGGGCTTGCCGAAAAGGCAAGCCCACTATTATTTAGTTCTTTAATTCAACCAATAGGTGTCTGCCACAACATTATTTGTTGTGCCACCACCAAGCTGTATTGAATTGTACTGTTTTCATCGTTAGTTCAACAAATATCCAAGATGTTTTTGAGAATTGCAAGAAATCCTTTCAAAAAATGATTTTTTGTTAATAAGTGACAAAGTGAGCCATTTCATTCCCTTTGGATACCAAGGTAAATGATCCGATTTTATCCCCTTCTACGTAGATGCTGGTAACCAGTCTGTTCTTGTAATAAACGAAGAACATATTATCTACATCCAGATCTTCTGGATCGATATCCCGAACCTCCTTACGAGGAAGTTCAGCGTAGTTTTTGATTTCGATCTGATCGATGTTTTTACTGCTTAGGTTCAGTCTGATTTCTTCCAAACTGACCTCTAAATAGTCATATAGTTCATCGGAAGGTTCATTCACGATGACCCATTTGCTGAGGATTACATCCAAAGCGATTTCATTATCATTCAGGTCGTAGATAAAGTCTGTTGCGATATCCCTGCTATTGACAGTATATTCTTCGGTTCGATCATCTCCATGTTCAAACTGGGCAAAGCTGATCGTTGGGCTGATAAAAAGCAAGAAATATAGTAAGTAATGTTTCATTCAGTAAATTTTATTGTCGTTCTATGGACATAAAAAATGCAGAAAGGATTAATTTGTTTGGAGGTTTGCAACATATAATCCCCATGATATTAAAAAAGCGCCCTTCTTCAAGGCGCTTTCTATACCGATTTTAATATTCGTCTTCGTTGAAAAAGAAATCATCTTTTGTTGGATAATCTGGCCAGATTTCCTCAATGTTTTCATAAGGTTCACCATCATCTTCCAACGCCTGAAGATTCTCAATTACTTCAACTGGTGCTCCAGAGCGAATCGCATAATCAATTAATTCGTCTTTTGTCGCTGGCCATGGAGCGTCTTCTAAATGAGAAGCTAATTCAAGTGTCCAATACATATCTCTTTAATTAAGTTTCACGTTTTCGCAAAAATAATATTTAATTTAACTAATGCAAGGAAATTATCTTTAATTCTTTGTTAACAGGTATATTTCTCAGAAAATCAACGTTTTAAAATGAAACATTTCTTAAAATCAACTCCCTTGATTCCATACTTTTTTCATTTTTTCATAGACTTCTATTTCAATAGAGTCATATTTTTGACTTGAACTGCTGTCATATGTAATCGGTTTGAGTACCGATATTTTTATGACGCCTGGTTTTGAACCAAATCTTCCGCCATCATCCCATAAGATTTCCCATGCATTATGGATGACAACAGGGAGTATTGGAATGTTGTTCTCAATCGCCATTTTAAAGGCTCCAGCCTTAAATTTGTGCAATACTGGTGGGAACTCTTCATCAATTTTTCCTTCTGGAAAGATAACAACCGACTTGCCTTCATGTAGAAGTTCAGTGGCTCTTTTGAAGGCCTTGAAAGCCGAAATCTTGCTCTGACGGTTGACAGGGATATCGATCGATTTAAAGAAAATACGTGTGACGGGATTCTTTAACAATTCAACCTTTCCAATAAAAGAAAATTCCTGCGGACAAAGGTAGGTAAGAGCTGTAATATCTAATATGGAGGTATGGTTAGGGCAGATGATGTAGGGTTTGCTCCAATCAATAGTTTCTTCATAATCTATTTTGAACTTGATGCCTACTAAATGGACACTTAGGATGGAAATCCATTTTCTGAACCAAACAATGGAGGAGTAATGTTTATTCGGGTTCTTAGAAAGGAAATATAAAAAAGGAAAACATATTGAAAAGAAAAAAAGGACAGATATGAAATATAATAACCTATGTATTCTCTTTAAAAATATTAACATATCTTCCTTAAACGTCTTGTCTGATGGTATAAAAATATAAAAAGCTTCACAATCGTGAAGCTTTTTATTTTATTTACTTAGTTCAGCATAATATTTATGGAACAATGGAATAGTTTCAATTCCTTTTAAATAGTTTTCAATACCGTACTTTTCATTTGGAGAGTGCAGGTTATCTGAATCCAATCCAAAGCCTAAAAGCACTGTTTTGATACCCAATTCCTTTTCAAATAGGGCAACGATTGGAATAGATCCACCACCTCTTGTCGGGATTGGTTTTTTATTAAAAGTCTCTTCCAATGCTTTTTCAGCAGCTTTATAAGCGATGCTATCTGTAGGGGTAACCACTGGTTCACCACCGTGGTGAGGTTTTACCTCTACTTTTACAGATTTAGGAGCGATCTTTTCAAAATGTTCTTTGAACAATTTGGTGATACGCTCTGAGTTTTGATTAGGGACCAAGCGCATGGAGATCTTCGCGAAAGCTTTTGAAGGCAATACGGTCTTAGCTCCTTCACCGATGTAACCACCCCAGATTCCGTTTACTTCCAAAGTCGGACGGATACCAGTGCGTTCGATCGTAGTGAAGCCTTTCTCACCCCATAATTCTTGAACACCTAAATCATTTTCGTATTCCTGAACATCAAAAGGAGCTTCGTTCAAAGCTTTTCTTTCTGCATCAGTCAACTCCAATACATCATCATAAAATCCTGGAATCGCGATATGGTTGTTTTCATCATGCAACGAAGCGATCATCTTTGAAAGAATGGTTGCAGGGTTAGCTACAGCACCACCATACACGCCAGAGTGAAGATCGCGGTTAGGGCCAGTGACTTCAACTTCAACGTATGAAAGACCACGCAATCCTGTTTCTAATGAAGGATTTTCGAGGCTGATCATGGATGTGTCCGAAATAACGATTACATCAGCTTTAAGGCGTTCTTTGTTTGCATTGACAAAGATGCCCAGATTTGCAGAACCTACTTCTTCCTCTCCTTCGATCATGAATTTAACATTACATGCCAATTCATTTTCTTTCATCATATATTCAAAAGCTTTAACGTGCATATAGAACTGACCTTTGTCGTCAGCAGCACCACGAGCGTAGATTTTACCGTCGCGAACAGTTGGCTCAAATGGAGGAGTTTCCCAAAGTTCAATTGGGTCTGCCGGCTGCACGTCATAATGTCCATAAACCAAAACTGTAGGTAAACTTGGGTCGATGATCTTCTCCCCATATACGATTGGATAGCCTGCAGTAGGACAGATCTCAACATTGTCTGCACCAGCATCCTTAAGTTTTTGAGCTACAAATTGTGCTGTATTGATTACACCTTCCTTGAACTGTGGGTCAGCACTAACTGATGGAAAGCGCAATAATTCAAATAATTCTTCTAAGAAGCGATCTTTGTTTGCTTCTACATAGTCTTTGATTTTTTGCATTTCAAAAGTGTTTTTACAAAGGTAATGAAATAAATTTTACAAGAGCTGTAACTTTTTCTTTCTCCCGGCGACATATGTTTACATAGATTTTCAATAAATGAAATCTCGTTTTTTAAAGCATTGTGTTAAATGATTGTTAAAGATCTTTTAGTTTTCTGTTATTTCTCACAATAGTGATAATTTAGTGCTGCCTTTATTTGATTTGAAACTTTAACTTTTTTATGAAACCACTAACCAAAGTAATCTTAAGCCTATTTCTCGGTTTATTTTCACTTGCCAGTTTTGCCCAAACTAAAATTACGGGTACTGTCGTTGATGAAACGGACAAGACGAAGCTTATCAATGCGACCGTCATGCTTTTGCAGGCGAAAGATTCCATCCTCGTAGACTTTACGAGAGCAAATCAAGAGGGCAAATTCTCCCTCAATAATCCCGACACCACGGATTATTTAGTCATCATCAGCTACCCAAAGTTTGGTGACTTCTTTGAAACAATCAGCAAAGGTTCTGGAAACAAGAGTCTTGGTGAAGTCACTATGCAAAGTGCTGCCAACCTGATTGAAGAAGTATTAATTACCGGTAAGATTCCCGTAGTCATCAAGGGAGATACCGTGGAATATGATGCATCCAGTTTCGTAACTGAAAAGAATGCAAAGGTAGAAGACCTTCTAAAGGTGCTCCCTGGTATTTCTGTCGATGCATCAGGTAAGATTACTGCCCAAGGAAAGACCGTTGAAAAGGTGCTAGTCGATGGGGAGGAGTTTTTCGGAGATGACCCTAAACTGGTAACCCGTAATATCCGATCGGATATGGTGGATAAGGTGCAGGTCTTTGAGAAAAAATCTGAAGAGGCTGAACGTACGGGTGTTGACGATGGAACCCGCGTTCAAACCATTAACGTGAAATTAAAAGAAGATGCCAAGAACGGTATGTTCGGCAAGCTTGAAGCTGGTGGCGGTTTAGATGATAATTCTGGATATTATCTCGGTAAAGCAGCTATCAATAAATTTAAAGGATCCCAAAAGATCTCTGCATACGGCATTACATCCAATGATGGAACTACCGATCTAGATTGGCGCGAAGCTGAGAAGTTTGGTGTAGATAACGGTAATATGACCGTATTGGATGATGGTGGAATCATGATCACTGGTGGTGGTGGATTCCTGAACAACACCAATAGGGGGCAGCCAAAAGCCTTGACCGCTGGGGTTTCATTTATGGATGCTTGGAAGGAAAAGAAACATAAGCTGAACCTGAACTATAAATATGGTATGGCTGAAAATGAAATCAATACCAATACCATTAGCCAAACTCCTTTAACCGAGGGTATCTCAAACTCTGAAACAGATAATGATGATATCTCCAAAAGTACAGGACATCGCTTGAATACCAAATATGATGTAAATATTGATTCATTGACAACCCTGACTTTGCGTGTTGCTGCTTCAAAAATGAACAGTGAGAATAATACGCAGAGAAGCGGAAAGAGCTTTAAGAACGGTGAATTGCAATCTGAAGATGAACGTTCTCAAGATATCAATTCCTCAAATGACAACTTCAACTATGATGCAAACTTCACAAGGAAATTTGCTAAAGAGGGTCGCTCCATCAACCTGAAATTCACTGGGAACCTAGGTAAAACGGAATCGGACATGATGTTGAACTCTTCATTGAAAAACGTCGTAGAAGGAACGGAGACCCTTGTTGATCAGTTTAAAGACAATTCCAACAACTCTAATTCGATCATGGCTGCTGCAACTTATACAGAGCCTTTTTCCAAGAAGATCAATATGGCTTTTGGATATGAGTACACCAATTCAAAGGCCCACTCTATCAATAGTGCATACAACAAAGATGCTTCTGGAAACTATACCGATTTCGATGAGGAATTCAGTAATGACTTTAATTTCAATACAGTTAGGAACGCAGCGAACATCTCGTTCAATTACAAAGCCGATAAAATTGAATTTAACCTGACCAATAACATCAGACATGATGATATGTTCCAAAAGAACAACTTGGCAGGAAATGAAATGAGCAGAGATTACCTTACTTACAATCCTAGAGCTCGTTTCAGATATAACTTCACCAAGGCTAAGTCGTTGAATATATCTTACAACAGATCCAATTCATTGCCTTCTCTGTTCCAGATCCAACCTTTGAAACAGAACGAAGACCAGATGAACCAATATTTCGGGAATGAAAGTTTGAAACCATCCGTTTCCAACAACTATAACCTGAACTACTATTGGTATGACATGCTGAAAGGAAAGAATATGTACACCGGAATTGGTATGACGCAGACATTAAATGCGATCCAGACCGATGTGGTTATCCATCCTTCCCTGAAAAGAGACCTTTATTATGTCAATACCGATAAGGCCATGATCAATGGTTATGTATATGGTGGTTACTTTTTTGATCTGATCAAGAAACAGCAGATCAAGATGAACTTCGGATTGAACGCAAACCTGAATAACTATTACAACAAGATCAAAGACCTTTCTGATGTCAATAATCCAAAGGATTTTGAAGAAAACAAAAACATCAGCTACAGCTTCGGAACGGATATCGGTTTCCAAAAAAATACCACCAAAGGCTTTGACTTTTACCTGAATTTCTCTCCAGGTTATAGAGTGTTGAAAACCACCCTGAACCCTGAGTTGAACTCTGAAGGTTTCACTTTTGACTCTTACGGTAGATTTACTTACTACCTGCCAGCGAAGATCCAATTGACCGGTGAGTTGAACTACGAGTATGAAGCGGCAACTAAATCATTACCTACCGATTTCAGTAGGTTGAAGTTCAGTCCAGGTATTTCCAAGAAATTCATGAAAAATGAAAGTCTGATCGCATCGTTCTACGTGAATGACGTATTTAATCAAAACGTTGGATTCAGCAGAAGCCAATCAGGACAGGCGATCACCCAACAACGCTTTAACAATATCGCAAGATATTACATGCTGAAACTATCTTGGGAATTCACATCAATGAAAGGAGCTGAGTAATTATGAAAATGAAATATATATTATCGACAATACTTTTGGCCATCCTGAGCATGGGATTCGCCAATGCACAATATGCTTTCTTCCCTGAACAAGGAACCATTACCTATGACAAAACTGTTCACGTCAAGAATCTGATGCGTAGGCATATCCAAACCCTGAAAGATGGAGATTTCTCCAAGAAGTATTTTGAGGAAATGATGGCCAAAGTGCCGGAGACAGCAGTATTAAATAAAAAACTATCCTTTAGTGGATCTGAATTCTCCGTGGAGCCTATTGAGAAGGACCAACCGCAAATGATTGCAAACCTTCTGCGTATGGGACTTTTGGATTACGGTGCCAAGATTTATCAGAACATAGCAAAGAACGAATCTTTACAGACCATGGAAATGGGAGGCTCACTGATCAACATTAAGGACTCTCTGACGAACGTTAAGTGGAAGATAACAAATGAGTACAGAAATATTGCTGGATACGATTGTAGGCGAGCTAACGGCGTCACATTGGACTCTGTGTATGTAGTTGCCTTCTACACCGATCAGATTCCGACTGCCGGATCGCCTAGTACCCTGCATGGCTTACCAGGAATGATCCTAGGATTGGTTGTTCCAGAACAGCATTTTAATATCTACGCCACAAAAGTGGAAATGCAAGCGACGACAGTTAACTCCAATATCTTTAAGAAGAAAGCCGATACCATGACCAGGCAACAGACCAAAGACCGCATGAAGGAAATCTTTGGCCGTTGGATGACCGACAAACAGTTCAACCTGATTATGGCTGCCATATTCTTATAGGATCATATTAAGATCTTATTTATTAAGCAATTCAAAATTAATGATGATGCAAAGGGCTGGATTTATCCGGCTCTTTCGCTTTGAGAGAGTATTTAGTAGAAAGTATTTAGTATTTAGACCTAGGTTCATCCCTAAATAGGGTTGACCGTTTTTATACTTTTCTCATTTTCATCAAATCTAGTAAGAGTGGTTTAGGAGATAACATTCCCCTAAACCACTTTTTTTCAAACTCCTCTGGGGCTGACCTTCCTAAGGAGTCGTGATTCCATTCAACTGATATAGGAATATTAATCTTGGTCTATCCTCTCATCCCTTTAATCCTGGTTCAAAAGTATCCCCAATCCTGCTGCAACTGCAAAAAAAATCCCGGTCAGTACTGGCCGGGATTTTTATGCTTTAATTCAACGAATTATTTCTTCTCGTTTTTCTTAGAAGTAACATCGTTACGAATTTCTTGAGCTAAAGTTTTGATCTCTTGTAACCCTTTACGAACGCGTGTTCCTGCAGCAGAGTTTCCGTTATTGAAGAATTTTTCTGCGTCAGCTTCGATTGAAGCTACTAGCTCTTTTAATTTAGTGTAGTTTTCCATTTTTTAATTAATATAATTTTAGTTTTTCTTAATTAATTCTCTAATATATCATAAATATACAAAAGGAATGCAAACAATGCGAATTTTAAAATGTTTTTTTGTGTTATAAACGCCTTTTTTGTGGCATCTACTCTACTATTTTCAATTCGTCGATGATGTTTTGAGCACCCGCAAACTTGTCGATTATGAAAAGAACGTATCGGATATCAACCGAAATAGTACGTTGCAATTTTGGATCAAAAATCACGTCTCCAGCCATTGCTTCAATGTTTCCATCAAAAGCCAAGCCAATTAATTCGCCATTTCCGTTCAAAACAGGTGATCCGGAGTTACCGCCGGTGATGTCTTGGTCACTTAAAAAGTTAACCGGTAGATAGCCCGCTTTATCTGCATAACGTCCAAAATCCTTATTTTCATATAGTTCCATTAACCTTTTTGGTAAATCGAACTCCTCATCTCCTGGTTTATATTTTGCAATGGTACCTTTCAATGTTGTGTAATAATTTTCTTTGGCATCATTCCTTTTGTCCTTAGGCAATGCTCTAATCGTTCCATAAGTCAAACGCAATGTAGAGTTTGCATCTGGATAATATTTGCCATTAGGGTCCATTTTCAAAACTCCAGCGATGAATTTTCTGGATGCCGCCAAGAACTCATCATTCATCTTTTCAGCCTCCGGAGAAGTCTCACGGTATTTATCCATCAAAGATGATGATAGTTTGTAAAGAGGGTCTGCATCAATCAGCTCTGCTTTAGGGTTTTTAAGGTATTCAGCCAATTTTGCCTGTGATCCAAAGATGCTGTTGTCAAAAGCTGTTTTGATATCCGATTGGAAGTTCCCGCTGTTCTTGTTTGCCATTTCACGAACATAAGGAGCGATTTCACCACCTTTTGCTGCGTATAGGTTCAGTTCATCAGCCAATACATCAATTTCCAATGGCATATATGCTTTCTCGTAGTTATCCGCGATAAATGCTTCCAAGCGTGGAGCCATTTCTTTGCGTTTAGCTTCGTTTTCTTGTGCATATTGTTTCAAACCATTTCCTAAGGTAGCAGGGATTGCTGCGAAAGTCGAAGAACGTAACATACCAATCAGGTAATTGTCTTGTCTGGCCTTATCGTTTGTTTTCGCGTAGAAATCATTGATTACCGCTAGGACATTGCCATATTGTTCCTTGTTTTCAGGACGGTTTGCCCATTTGTTGAATTTCTTCTCTTGCTTGCGTTTTGCCGCTGCGGTCTTGTGCTTTTTCAAGGCATCGATCATCCCTTGTCTATTTTTCCAGTAGTTTGCCACTCCAGAATATTTAGAAGCATAGTTTAATTTTACCGCTTGGTCTTTATCCATGTATTTTTTCATGGCATCCATACCCACTTTAGAAGCTTCAACCCATGCTGGATACGCATAATTGACGTTTTGGTCAATTCCTGCAGCATTCATCCAACGGTTTGTACGGCCTGGATAACCTAGGATCATGGAGAAATCGCCATCTTGGAAACCTTTGATGCTCACTGGCAAGAATTTCTTAGGCTTCAACGGTACGTTGTCCTTAGAATATTCAGCTGGATTACCATCTTTATCAGCATAAACACGGAAGATAGAGAAGTCACCTGTATGGCGAGGCCATTCCCAGTTGTCGGTATCACCTCCAAATTTACCGATGCTGCTTGGCGGAGTTCCTACCAAACGAACGTCTGTAAAGTCTTGGTAAACGAAGTAGTAATATTCATTTCCATTATAGAATGGGCGAACAGAAACTACGTATTTACCATTTTCGCTGTTTTCTTGTTGGATCTTGGCAATTTCTTGATTGATCACTTTTTCGCGTTCCTTTTCCGACATCTTATCGTTTACCAAACCTAGGATACGTTTAGAAACATCATCCATACGGACAAAGAAACGAACGTACAAAGATTTAGGCTTTAATTCCTCTGCATGGTTTTTAGCCCAAAATCCATTGGTCAGATAATCATGTTCTGGAGTAGATAATTCTGCGATAGCGCCATAACCACAGTGGTGGTTCGTGAATACCAATCCGCTTCCTGAAACAATCTCTGCGGTACAACCGCCATTAAACTGCACGATTGCATCTTTCAAGCTGGAGTTATTGATGCTGTAAATTTCTTCGGCTGTGAGTTTTAAGCCTTTTTTTTGCATGTCAGCTTCGTTCAGACGCTTTAGGTGCATCAAGAACCACATGCCCTCATCCGCAAATGAGAAAGTGCCAACGAGCGTCAGCACACATAGTAATACTAGTTTTTTCATATCAACCTTTTTTGTGGTAGGACAAATTTGCTGGAATTTAGGCGCAAATCAAAATGATTTGTAAGGAAATCAGGCCACTGCATGTCCTTGGATTTAACTATCTTTGCCAAGATGGCGTCATTTGAAGACTTTAAATTTAATAAGCAGATCCTAAATGCAATAGCCGAAGCGGGCTATACAACCACGACTGAAATCCAAGAAAAGGCGATTACACCGATTCTAGCGGGGCAAGACGTGATGGGGATTGCGCAGACAGGGACCGGAAAAACTGCAGCATTTGTGCTGCCGATGCTCATGAAGCTGAAATATGCTCAAGGTAATGACCCAAGAGCATTGATTTTAAGCCCTACCCGAGAACTTGCTATGCAGATTGAAGAGCATATCAAGCAATTCTCCACTTACCTAGACTTAAGAACCGTTCTATTATATGGTGGTTTGGGACCAAAAACCCAAAAGGAACTCCTTGCCAAAGGCTGTGATATCATTGTTGCTACCCCAGGCCGTTTCCTCGACCTCTATTTAGAAGGTGATATCAATGTCAAGAGCCTGAAATTCTTGGTCCTTGATGAAGCAGACAAGATGATGGACATGGGTTTTATTGGAAAAATCCACCGTGTCCTGGAAATTGTCCCTAGAAAAAGACAGAACCTACTTTTCTCCGCAACCATGAGTGAACTCGTTCGCAAGATTGCAGGGGATTTCTTGGCATTCCCAACCGTTATCGAAGTAACCGAACAGGCAACTCCGGCACAAACCGTGACCCAGGAGCTTTATCATGTTCCCAACTTAAAGACGAAGATTAACTTACTGCAACATTTCTTCAAAGACGATGAAACCTTCAGTAGAATCATCGTTTTTACCAAGACAAAAGTGGTTGCCGATCGTATATATGCCTTCCTTGAGCGGAAATATGGTCCTGAGGAGGTCCGCGTAATCCATGCAAACAAAGGTCAGAACACCCGCATCAACTCCATTAATGCCTTCAAAGAAGGTGAAGTTAGGATCTTGGTTGCTACGGATGTAGCTGCTCGCGGATTAGATGTGTCGCAAGTGAGCCATGTGATCAATTTCGATGTACCCATCGTTATCGAGGACTATGTACACCGTATCGGTAGAACAGGCCGTGCCTTCCAGACAGGTGATGCGATTACCTTCTGTAATCCAGCAGAAGAATATTATGTGGCAAAAATTGAAAAGCTGATCAGACAGACCATTCCTGTGAAGGAATTGCCTGCGGATGTGGTTATTGAAAAGACACCTTTCGACGAAAAACAGGATATCGCTAGGGAAATTGATAATCAGAAGAAAAAAGATAACCCCGATTTCAAAGGTGCATTCCACGAGAAAAAGTATGCCATTAAGGCAAATAACTCAAAAAGAACGGCTCGTGGTAAAGGTAAGCCAGTAAAAAAGGGAAATAGCAAACCAAGCAAGAAAAGATGAAGTTAACCCCATTGAATATTACCTTGGCTTGTATCCTGGTATGGGCAATATCTGAAATGGGTTCGGTAGAAAAGCCATTGTTTTCCTGGGCTTGGCTCCTTATCCTTTCTATCGTGCTCATCGTTGTGGATATCCTGTTCCGCTTATGGACCAAGAATACACAACGCTTATGGATCATGCAGATAGGTTTTATCTTGGTGGTGGGTATCATTTCAATGTTAATAAAATTACAGTTTTAGATATGAAGAAAGCAGAAATCAAACTCCAGATCGAGTTAGATGATTCCAATGTTCCAGATTCCATCCAATGGAGTTCTACAGATGGGCAGAATACAGAAGAATTACCAGCAAAAGCTATGTTCTTAGCGCTATGGGATGCCCAGTATAAAAATTCATTAAGAATTGACCTTTGGACAAAAGATATGCCTTATGATGAAATGAAACGTTTCTTCTATGAAACTTTGCAGACATTAGGCGACTCTTTCCTAAGGTCTTCAGGTGGTGATCCAATGGCTGAGAAAATTATTGGCGATTTACGTGACTATTGTGCACACTACGCTGATAAGATGGAAATCTTGGAACAACAGAACTAATTGAATTTGGAATCTGCCAACAGGTTCGTTGGCTAATCAATATGCAGATATGAATTACTTTTTGGTGAAATCTGAACCATTTAAATACAGTTGGGAACAATTTAATAAAGATGGGGAGACCTTTTGGGATGGCGTACGCAACGATCAAGCTCGAAACAACCTTAAAGCAATGAAAAAAGGTGACCTCGTACTTTATTACCATAGCAATGAGGGTAAGGAAGTTGTAGGTTTGGCAAAAGTCGTGAAAGAGTTCTACCAAGATCCAACCACAGAAGATGAACGTTGGGTAGTGGTGGATCTAGCTCCAGTGGAAACTTTCAAACATCCAGTTACCTTGGAAACAATCAAGGCAGATCCATTGCTTCAAGATGTTGCATTGGTCAGACAAGGTAGGCTATCCGTGATGCCCCTTAAAGCTGAAGAATTTGATCGGATCGTTCAACTCGGAAATACCGACTAAAGACATTGAAACTCCCCAAACTGGGGAGTTTTTTATTTTCTCATTATCCATCCGCTTTCAACAGCTAAAATCCCCACTTTGCTCATTCTTCCTCTTTAATTCAAAAATTTCAAATAACTTTATATCAGCTGACTCATTAATAACCAATTAACAGACATATGATAAAGGCAGTTATTTTGGATGATGAAATTCGTGGTTCCGGATTATTGCAACATAAGCTGCAACAGTTCCAGGAGCTATTGTCCATAACGGCCGTATTCAATGACCCCCAGGAAGCCTTGCTTCAAATGCCCAACATGGAATGTGATGTCCTTTTTCTCGATGTTGAAATGCCTTTTATGAACGGATTTCAATTCCTCGAAAAACTGGGGCAATTCGAATTTGAAGTCATATTTGTCACTGCCTACAACATCTACACCTTGGATGCCTTGAAGGCAAATGCACTCGATTACCTCCTAAAGCCAGTAAACAATGAGGAACTCAAGAAAGCCATGGTCAAACTTGAACTGCGTATCACCCAGCGCGAAAAGTTGAAAAACGTGGACTTAAAGGAAAATCGCCCAGTGATGGGAAGATTAGCATTGCCAACCGCCGAAGGCATACATCTAGTGAAAAAGGATGATGTAATCCGTATCGAAGCCATGAGCAATTACAGCATCTTCTTCCTGAATAACCTCTCGAAAATCATTGTTTCCAGAACATTAAAGGAATTTGAAATGTTATTGGAGAATACGCAGCTCTTTCGTGTCAATAGAAGTGTCATCGTCAATTTAGATTACGTCGTAAAATATAAAAAAGGAGAAGGAGGGACCTTGGAATTAGTCGATGGTTCGGAGATCGAAGTCTCTCCAAATAAAAAGAAGCAATTGATGGATAGGTTGTTTACAGCCTTCTAAACCCAATGAATTTGAGGATTATTCTATCTTTTGTCCTTGCTGTATGCTTAACCTGTTCTATTACTTATGGACAAAGACGGATCTATAACTTTCTCCATTTCACCGAGAAGGAAGGGCTTTCCAGCAATGAGGTGGAAGGGATTGAGCAAGACAGCAATGGATTGATCTGGATTAGTGGTAAACGTGGACTTTCCTATTTTGATGGCCAGAAGTTTACCGATGTGAAATTTGAACATACAAACGGGGTGATGCTCAATTACCTCGGTAGCATGGCTATTGACCAGAAAAATAGAATTTGGATTACCAGTAATAGCCATGGACTGATCTGCTATGATCGAAATAAACCCATAGGGAAAAACCTGAGTTCATATACTGCAAAAGTGAGCAACAAAGGCTTGGTAAAAAAGAATCTTTATGATGTACTGGCTTCTAAATCGGGTATGATTTATTTTTCAGGGCAAGAGACAGACCTACAATCCCTAGATCCTGAAACGGGTGAAATAAAACAGATCTCTATGCCGGGGATAGTGAGTAAAAATTACCTTTCTATCTTTTCCTTGGACGAGGACTCTTTGGGGAATATCTGGATGGGGACCCGTTATGATGGTTTGATATGCTATAATCCAATAAAACATACCGCAAAACAGATTAATCTAGAAAATGAAGGGGAAAATGCGGTAGATGGTATTGTGTTGCGTCCAGATCGTATCTATGCCGGATATTATGACCATGATCTTATCGCTGCAGATTATACCTTCAAAAATACCATTTCCTCTATTCTGGGCTGGGACAAAAGCATCAACTTTTACGACAATAGCATCAGTTCCATTGCCTTTTGGCCAACTGAAAATAAAATCCTCATCGGGCATGTCTCCAATGGCATCTATACTTATCAGCCTGAATCCAAAAAGATCGAGTATATTTCTTTAGAAACCTTAATGCCGATTACACCGAAGGCAACACGAATCTTTGATTTTTGTATTGTAAAGGATGGTTATTGGCTGGCAACTAATTCAGGCCTGTTTTACTATTCTTCCAAACTCAACCGAATAAATAGCCTGATTGAAGATCGCTACGCCGATCCAATCGTAGAATTGTTCAATTGGAAAGGAAAAGTTTGGTACAGGACTGAAACTGATTTTGGTGAACTGGATGCGAATCAGGATTTTAGAATGTCAAAATATTCCTTAAAAGAACTCAAGATTGGAAACCTAATGACAACAGATGAGGCCATTTATATCTCAACCATCGATCAAGGAGTTTATGAATTTAAGGATCCTAAAAGAGGGTTGGTTCCATTGGAAATCAGTAATGAGGATTATGGTTTTAGAAAATCCGATTGCAATAGCATTATCGTGGATACCATAGCCAACGAACCCATACTATGGATTGGATCCTGGAGCTCGGGCTTATATAGATACCATTTAAATACCAAGCAGATCGACCTGTTTGCGGAAAAGGATGGCCTACCAGACCCAAAGGTTATCTGTGTCGGTAAAGATGCCTTTGGATCAATTTGGTTAGGAATGGATGGCTATGGATTGGTCCTGTTAGAAAACAAGCTCGAACCTCAATTCAAACAATTCACCCATAATAAACAAAACCCAAAGACCCCCCAATCCAATACGGTATTCTCCTTTCTGTTGGATCAGGACAAACGGTTTTGGTTCAGTAATGCCAGTTCAGGAATTGCTGAAATCAAGAAAAATAATAGGGCAGAATATGAGTTTATCCAATATCCGGAAAGTAATACGCAACCCTGGTTATACTCGGTCAAGATGCAAGCAGATCAAAATGGACTTATTTGGATGAAGTCCCTTGATGGCACCATGTTTTTCCAGCCAGCTTCCAAGCTATTCTTCCATCTCAATGAATCTGCAGGGATTTTCCCGCCTGAGGAGTACATCACCTACAGTTTTTTTGTCCGTGGGAATGAACTGTTCTGGTGTACCAATTGGGGGTTGGTCAAGGGGGATTTGCCCGTTTTTCATCCAGATAAGACGATCAATTTTAAGCCTTTGATCAATAAGTTTTTCGTTCAACATCAAGATAGATCAGAGGACCTATTCAAAAAGATAATCGAATTACGACCCGATGAAAACAATTTCACCTTCAACTTCTCTGCAGCCGAGCAACTCTTGGAGCAAGGACTTAGGTTTCAATTTCAATTGATTGGATTTGATCCCCAATGGGTGGAAAGTTCCGAAGAGCAGATTGCGGTATATAATAATTTGGAAGGAGATGATTATCAATTTCAGGTCAGGGTAGGAGACCAGTTTGGAAATTGGTCTACCCAGTTTGCTTCAATTGACATTAACTTGGCTTCACACTGGTATGCTACGGTTTGGTTCAAGCTATTGTTTGTGGTCTTATTTCTCTCCGCTGTTACGTTCTTTTATTTCTATCGGCTACAAGAACATAAGAACATCAACCGACTTCAGGCCGAATACAACCTTAAGCTCCAACAGGAATTGATGATGAATGAAACGAAGATCAAGGAGCAAGCCGCCGATATAGAAAAAGAGAAACAGGAACGATTGGAAAATGATTTTAAGCAAAAACTCTATGAAAGTGAATTAAAGGCAATCCGTTCCCAGATGAACCCGCATTTTATTTTTAACGTGCTGAATTCCATTGAGGCTTATGTCGTGGAGAAGGATAGTAAAAGTGCCAGTGATCTAATCCAAAAGTTCGCCAGCATTAGCCGCTTGGTTTTAGAGAATTCTCAATATTCCATTGTCAGCCTGAGTTCTGAAATACAATTATTGAAACTTTACCTAGAACTGGAACAGGAACGCTTTAACCATGCCTTCGATTTTGAACTTGAGATTCAAAAAGGATTGACCAAGAAGGATAAGAAAATCCCTTCTATGCTGATCCAACCCATTGTTGAAAACGCCGTGCACCATGGTGTCCGACATTTGAAATCTAAAAAAGGCTTGATCCGGATATCCATGGCTGAAGAGGACCAGAAAATTATCATTCAGATTATGGATAATGGAATAGGTTTTAATCAGAATGCCGAAAATAAATCATCTGCATTCAAACAAAGCTCCTTCGGAATAAAGGGTGTACAGGAAAGGATAAATATCATCAATAGCTACTATCCGACGCCCTTTGCATCCCTACAGATTAATCAGGGGGATGAGGATTCCGTATTTACCACCATAGTATGCATAACACTGCCATCAAAGACCGATCGAATGGAGGCATAAGAGCTTTGTAAATTAAGCCTAAAAAGGGATGATATTTAAGGATATGCATTCGGCGGGCGAATTCAATTCGCCCCGAAAATTATTGTCTTTCAAGAGGAATATGGATCTCGATCCTGATATATCCTCTAATCCCCGGATGGCGAGCTTTCCCTGAGCGAAGCCGATGGAGAGTCGAGCCACATCCTGGTTCAACCGAACAATCACAACCTCCCTTATCCCTTATGCTCAAAAAGATTGACCAAATTCTTGATCTCTGTGGCATTTTCTGGTTTTAATTTACCAGCCAATAGCAACCTTAATTCCCTACGTTGCATGGCCTCGTCATATAAGGTCTTCTCCTTATCAGATTCTGGAATCAACTTAGGGATAGCTTTCGGACGGTCAGACTCGTCGATGGACACAAAGGTATAGTATGCCTCGTTGGACTTAACTTTAGTGCCCTGAGGGAGGTTTTGCGCAAAGATTTCCATTCTCACTTCAACAGAAGTGTTAAAAGCACGGGTTACTTGCGCCTCAATGGTCACCACTTCGCCTAACTTGATAGAACGTTTGAAAGACACATTATCTACCGAAACGGTTACCACTTGGTTATTGCAATGTTTCTGCGCAGCCATAGCCGAACAGATATCCATCCAATAAAGAAGTCTTCCCCCCATGAGGTTTCCGAATGTATTGGTGTCATTGGGAAGTACCAACTCGTTCATTTCGGTATAGGATTCCCTTGCGTATTTATCTTGCATAGTTATTTTCTAAAGAATGTATATTGTTGATCGATATAAGTGAGCGACTCGCGGAAGGGTGTTGGTTTAAAACCCAGTTCGCGTATCGCTTTATCTAAAATAAACCCAGTTTTTCGCGGTCGGTTTTCGGCTTGCCCAATTTCAGCGGCGTGGATAGGACTGATCAAGGATTTGTCGAAACTCCAATAATCGGCTAATTCCTCAACTGCTTCCAGGACTGTGAACATTTTGTCGCTTGATATATGGTAGATGCCCTCAGCATTCCTTTCAATACAGCGCAAACAGGCATTCGCCAGATCATCTACCCAGGTTGGCATTCGCCATTGGTCGCTGACCACTTTGATCGCTTCTTGGGCTTCCAGTTTTGATTTTGCCCATAGGACCAGATTGGATCGGTTCCGATCCGCAATAATCCCATAAACTAGAATGGTCCTCAAAATTGCCGCACGGCAGCCTGAATGGAGTACTGCTTGTTCCGCATCCAGTTTGCTCTGTCCATATGCATTGCATGGATTGGTTTCGGCAAGCTCATCATATGGACCATTTTTCCCATCGAAAACAAAATCTGTAGACAGGAAGGTCAGGTGGATGTCCTTCGCTTTGCATTGCTCTGAAAGCAATTTGACTACCTCGACATTGAGCTTGTTGCAGGTCTCAGGGTCTTGTTCGCAAGCTTCAACACTGGTCATGGCTGCGGTATGGACAATATGCGTAGGGTTAAATGAGCCTAAAAGTTGGACAAGGCCTTCTGAATCCAATAGGTCCAATTGTATAAATTGATAGCCTTGATTATTGGGATTCCTGTTTTCCGAATGAGAGGTACAGCATAGGCTATAGTCCGTCTCTTTCAAGATAAAATCAGTTAATTTCTGTCCCAGAAAACCATTCGATCCCGTGATCAGGACCCTGATATTTGAACTTAGTTGGTCCATTGAAAGTCCATCTTAGGTTGTTTCATGGAATTGTCCAGCACATCAATTTCCAATTTAAGGATTGCCTCCATTGCTTTGTAGTCTATCCTTTCTTCATCATCGGTAGGTTTGTGGTAATCATCATGTCCACCTGTATGGAAGAAAAGAACTGGAATATTCTTTCTGTAAAATGAGGTTTGATCTGAACCGCCATTTCCATCACGGCTCTTATTGAATTTAATGCTACTGCTTATACCTTCAAAGATCTTTGGGAATGCTGAACTCGTCCCATAACCAATGACTGCCAGACCATTGTCTGGATTATATCGGCCGATCATATCCATGTTCAACATCCATTGGATGGATGCTAAAGGAATGGTTGGGTTTTCGGTGAAATATTTGGAGCCTATCAATCCCAATTCTTCCGCGCCAAAGCCGATAAATAAGAAATTAAAAGGTTCTTTAATGTCATTTGTTGCATAATGTCTTGCCAACTCCAACAACCCAGCTACGCCGGAAGCATTGTCGTCCGCTCCATTATGGATTTTTCCAACACCTAGTGAATCTTTAGAACCTCCGATCTCACCTTTACCTAAGTGATCATAATGCGCACCTATAACAATGGTATAGGGAGCGGCATTATCTAGGAAACCTATTATGTTGTCCGATCTTCTTTCGGCATTTTCTATCTTAACCTTGGTCACTTTAGCAGGGAAGTTTTGTCGATAGCCTTTTTCCCCTTTAGGTTCCAACTTATATTTCTTGAAGTATTTCTCAACGTAGTCAGCGGCTTTTGAAGAACCTTTCATCCCCGTTTCTCGCCCAAGCATTTTGTCTGCAGAAAGATATTTGATATGTTTCTTCAGATTCTTAGGGTTGACTTGTGCGATTGCCAAGTTTGCTGAACCTAAAATTGCCAGACATAGGGCAATAGAAAATAGTACTCGGAGATTTTTCATGTCCAAATATACGGAATAAGCGAAAAGTGTTGTAATTAGCTTTGTTAAATCGGAAAGTTTAATCCTCTACGATTTCACTGTTGGCATGTGATTTTTCATCATGTTCTTCCTTGAAATAACGTTTTTGGAAGATCAGGATCAAGAAAACTCCCACGGATATAGCCGAATCGGCAATATTGAAAACTGGCCGGAAGAACAAGAAGTCCTCGCCGCCCCAGATTGGGAACCAAGTAGGGAAGGTCCCACTGATGAGTGGAAAATAAAGCATGTCTACGACCTTACCATGTAGGAAAGAGGCGTAACCACCCCCATCTGGAAACAGGACTGCTTTGGAGAATGGAGTACTCTCACTAAAGATCAATCCATAAAAGGCACTGTCAATGATATTGCCTAACGCGCCAGCAAATATCAAAGCTACATTCAGGATAAAGCCACGGTTATACTTGTTCTTGACCATATAGTGAAGTCCATAACCAATGCCCATTACAGCAATGATACGGAACACACTCAGGAAAAGCTTGCCATATTCGCCACCGAATTCCATACCATAGGCCATGCCCGGATTTTCAATGAAGTGAATCAAGAACTTATCACCTAAAACTTTGAAATCCTGACCGATGGTCATGTTTAATTTGACCCAAAACTTCGAGATTTGGTCAACCAATAAAATGATAATAATCAGTAGAACGGGCTTGGAGTATCCTTTCATAGCATATAAAAATGGTCTTTGCTGTTGATAACAAAGACCATTTATTTAATCTTTTGCTTAATATTGTTTGTTTTTTGCCTCAATACTCAAGGTGGTATGAGGTACAGCTTTCAATCTTTCTTTTTGAATCAACTTACCAGTCTCTCTGCAGATTCCGTAAGTCTTGTTCTCAATGCGCACTAAGGCTGCTTCAAGATTGTCGATAAATTTCTTTTGACGAGCTGCTAATTGGTTGATTTGTTCCTTCTCCAATGTTGCAGAGCCATCTTCTAATGTCTTGTAGGTACCTGCTGTATCGTCAGTTCCATTCGCATTGCTATTACTTAAAGAAGTAGTCAAAGAGGTTAATTCCTCTCTCGCTATGCGCAACTTCTCAAGAATTATTGCTTTAAATTCCTGTAATTCAGCATCACTGTACCGTGTTTTCTCTGTGTTTCCCATACTTTAAATTTTTTCTATTGATAGCAATAAATTCTCTCCGTCAATTTCGATAGCATCGCCATTTGCCAGGGCACTATCGAATTTCAGACTGTCGGCCAAAATTTCCGTACAAATATACGAGAAATTATTATCTACAGCTTGTTGAATTTCAGTATTTTGACTTAAGGTCACATTTATTCGGTCAGTAACTTCAAATCCTTTATCTTTTCTGAGATTTTGGATGCGGTTAATAAGCTCTCTTGCCATCCCTTCTTCCTTTAACTCTGCAGAAATATTAACGTCTAAAGCTACCGTTAAACGTCCTAAATTAGCAACTTGCCATCCTTCTACGTCCTCTGCTATGATTTCTACATCTTCGCTGCTAATTACATATTCCGTGCCAGTTAACTGGATGGACCCTTGATTTTCTAGTGCTTGGATCTGGGCAGCATCCATACTTTGGATCGCACTGGCTACCACTTTCATATCCTTACCTACCTTAGCACCAAGGACTTTGAAGTTAGGTTTTACCTTTTTCTTAATGATACCGGTGGTGTCAGTAATAAATTCAATATCCTTGATATTTGTTTCTGAAAGGATCAGGTCTTTTACCTTTTCTACTTTCTCTTGGAACGAACTGTCCAGTACAGGCACCAAAATCTTGCTCAATGGTTGTCTAACATTGATTCCTGTTTTCTTTCTCAACGAAAGAGTCAAGGATGATATATCTTGGGCCAAGGCCATACGTTCTTCCAATTCTATATCTACCAAGTCCTCATGGTAAGCTGGATAGTCTGCCAAGTGAACCGATTCATATTTTTCCTTGCCTGTTGCTGCATTCAAGTCCAAATACAATTGGTCTGCAAAGAATGGTGAGATCGGTGCAATTAATTTTGCAATGGTATCCAAACAGGTATATAAAGTTTGGTAAGCCGAGATCTTATCTTGTGAATATTCCCCTTTCCAGAAACGGCGACGGCATAAACGAACATACCAGTTGCTCAAATGTTCATCCACAAAATTCTGGATCGCACGTGCAGCCTTAGTAGGCTCATAATCTGCATAGAATCCATCTACTTCCTTACTCAAACTGTTCAATAAAGAAAGGATCCAACGATCAATTTCCGGACGGTGTTTTAATGGAATCTCAGGCTCTGCATAATTGAATTTGTCAATATTGGCATAAAGCGCAAAGAATGCATAGGTATTGTATAAGGTGCCGAAGAATTTACGACGAACTTCATCTAGCCCCTCTACATTGAATTTTAGGTTATCCCATGGTGCTGCATTGCTGATCATGTACCAACGGGTTGCATCTGCTGAATATTTGTCGATCGTAGCAAATGGATCCACGCCATTTCCTAGGCGCTTGGACATCTTGTTGCCATTCTTGTCAAGCACCAATCCATTCGACACTACGTTCTTGAAGGCAATCGATCCGCGGACCATGGTTGAAATAGCATGCAAGGTAAAAAACCATCCGCGTGTTTGGTCAACACCTTCTGCGATGAAATCAGCAGGGAAAGCCGAGAAGTATTCATCCTTGAATGGAAGCGCTTCACCTTTTTCCAATTTATCGTAATCCAGTCCCCATTGCGCATATGGCATCGCTCCTGAATCAAACCATACGTCGATCAAGTCCGGTTCACGGAATAACTTCTGCCCGCCATCGGAAACCAAGATGATATCATCCACATAAGGTCTATGTAGGTCTAATTCATCGGTTCCAAATTTATCCAGATAGGATCTGTTGGTTGCTTTTTCGTCTTCAGTAAGGACATCTGAATTTAATGAAGCTTCAAGGTAAGATTTCAGCTCAGGCATTGAACCTATGCAGATCTCCTCATTTTCATCTTCACTTCTCCAGATCGGTAGGGGAGTTCCCCAATATCTTGAACGGGAAAGGTTCCAGTCAACCAGGTTTTCCAACCAGTTACCAAAGCGGCCAGTTCCTGTTGCCTCTGGCTTCCAGTTAATGGTTTTATTCAAAGCCACCATTTCTTCCTTGACCGCTGTTGTTTTGATAAACCAGCTATCCAATGGATAGTATAGGACCGGTTTGTCCGTTCTCCAGCAGTGCGGATAGGTGTGCTCATATTTCTTAACATCAAATGCTTTGTTCTCTTCCTTAAGTTTGATGGCGATCAAAACATCCGTAGGACGGAAATCTTTGTCCGCACGCTCTTCATTGGAATAATATTCTTCTTTTACAAAACGGCCAGCAAAATCAGTGATTTCTTTTACGAATTTACCGGTCTTGTCCACGGTGGGAACTTCCTTGCCGTTTTCATCAAGAACCATGATGGATGGAATACCATTCTCACGAGCTACCCTAAAGTCATCTGCACCATAGGTTGGTGAAGTATGCACGATACCAGTACCATCTTCCGTGGTCACAAAGTCCCCTAAGATGACACGGAAAGCTTTTTCCCTTAGCTCTTCAGAAGTCACATAAGGCATCAATTGATGATAGCGTAATCCTTCGATTTCTGCTCCTTTAAATTCCTCTACGATTTCCCAAGGGATAACCTTATCACCAAATTTATAGTCTTGGAAGGAAACCTGCTGACCATCTGCTTTAAAGTGCTTTGATATCAGGTTTTTTGCCAAGATAACCGAAACTGCCGTTCCAGTGTATTGGTTGAAGGTTTTTACTTTGACATAGTCAATGTTTTTACCCACTGTCAAGGCACTGTTTCCAGGTAAGGTCCAAGGTGTGGTCGTCCATGCCAAGAAAGCCACGTCCTCATCTTGGTTTTCCACCAAACGGTCCATCATGGGGTGGATCTGTTGTTTGTCCAAACGGAATTCAGCAACAATCGTAGTGTCCTTAACGTCCTTATAGGTTCCAGGTTGGTTCAGTTCGTGCGAGCTCAAGCCCGTTCCTGCAGCAGGAGAGTAAGGTTGGATCGTATAGCCCTTATAAAGCAATCCTTTTTTATAAAGATCCTTCAATAAGAACCATAGCGTCTCGATATATTCATTTTGGTAAGTGATATAAGGATGTTCCAGGTCTACCCAATAGCCCATCTTCTGGGTCAGGTCGTTCCATACATCCGTATATTTCATGACTTCTTTACGGCAGGCATCATTATAGTCCTTCACGGAAATTTTCTTACCGATATCTTCTTTTGTGATACCTAAAGTCTTTTCAACAGCTAATTCAATCGGCAAACCATGGGTATCCCAACCACCTTTACGTTTAACCTGAAAACCTTTCAAAGTCTTATAACGGCAAAAAATATCCTTGATCGTCCTCGCCATAACATGGTGGATACCAGGCATTCCATTCGCTGATGGAGGTCCCTCGTAGAAAGTATAGGGCTTGCTGGCTGGACGGTTGGAGATACTCTTCGCAAAGATGTCGTCAGTCTCCCAACGTTTCAATACTTCTTTGCCTATTTCTGAAAGATTTAACTGCTTATATTCCTTGTACATCACGTAATCTAATTCTGATTTTTAAAGGTCGCTAATTTAGTGAAAAATTTGCACAAATTATAGATAGCTGGGATTGGGGGATTTGAACCAGGATGTGGCTCGACTCCGCTCGCCATCCGAGGATGAGAGGATAGACCAAGATCATTTTTTGAACCCACAGCGTGGGTGAAATGTTTTTCAATACCCTTTCTGTGTCACCCTGAGGGCACCCCCGAAGGGTCTCGGAAAAATACTTACTTCATTTGAAATGATTTCCTCATCTTACGATTGGCAATGACCAACATCTTCATAAAAAAACAACAATAGATTCTTCGCTTCACTCTGAATCCCTTTTTAGCGCATTTTTATTCTGAACGATCAGTGAGGAATCTGTACGGTCCTCCACTCTACGACCCTGTCATTCTTTACCGAAGGTAAAGGACCTGTACGCCAATGCAACCCGTGAAGCAATACTTTTTTGTTGTTTTTAAATAAATTTGGGTTTGTTGTTTTCCGAGATTCTTCCTTCGTCAGAATGACTTGAAGGTGGAAACCGAAGGTAAGGGACCTATACGCCAATGTAAAAGATAATGTTTTGATTTTAGAGATATATATGGGTAGATAATAGCATGAACCTCAGTATTCCCCTTAAAACATTAACTTAATGACATTGCCCAACAGGGATGACATAATTGTAGAAATTGGGTGTTTGAAAAGGTGAACCCACAGCGTGGGTGAAATGTTTTTCAATACCCTTTCTGTGTCACCCTGAGGGCACCCCCGAAGGGTCTCGGAAAAATACTTACTTCATTTGAAATGATTTCCTCATCTTACGATTGGCAATGACCAACATCTTCATAAAAAAACAACAATAGATTCTTCGCTTCACTCTGAATCCCTTTTTAGCGCATTTTTATTCTGAACGATCAGTGAGGAATCTGTACGGTCCTCCACTCTACGACCCTGTCATTCTTTACCGAAGGTAAAGGACCTGTACGCCAATGCAACCCGTGAAGCAATACTTTTTTGTTGTTTTTAAATAAATTTGGGTTTGTTGT